>NZ_JABBWZ010000030.1:0-5187 GCF_014161435.1 Microbispora sp. H10949
CGGGGACGCGGTTGGGGGATCCGATCGAGGCGCGGGCGTTGGGTGCGGCCTATGGGCGTGGCCGGGTGGCGCCGTTGTGGGTGGGGTCGTTGAAGTCGAACATCGGTCATGCTCAGGCGGCGGCGGGCGTGGGCGGGGTCATCAAGATGGTGATGGCCATGCGGCATGGGGTGCTGCCGGCGACGTTGCATGTGGACGAGCCGACGCCGCATGTGGACTGGGAGGGTTCGGGGCTGGCGTTGCTGACCGGGCCGGTGGCCTGGCCGCAGGGGGAACGGCCGCGGCGGGCGGGGGTGTCCTCGTTCGGGATCAGCGGCACCAACGCCCACGTCATCCTCCAGCAACCACCCACCGACACCCCCAGACAACCCCCCACCACCAGACTCGGACAACCCCCCACCACCACACTCGGACAGCCACCCACCACCGCCCTCGGACAGCCACCCGCCGACACACTCGGACAATCACCCGCCACCGGCGACGACCCTTCCACCGGCCAGGACGCCACCGCGCCGTCCGTCACCACGACGTCCGTCACCGCGACGACTGCGGGCCCCTCGGCCGAGGAGGGCGTGCCGCTGCTGCTGTCGGGAACGGACGCGGCGGCGCTGCGACGGCAGGCCGCCGCGCTCGCCGGGCACCTGCACGACCACCCGGAGCTCCGCCTCCGGGACGTGTCCACGACGCTCCTGTCGCGGGCGCGGCTTCCGTACGGCGCGGCCGTCCTGGGAGACCACCAGGCCGCCCTGCGCGCGCTCGCCCGGGGCGAGGTCCACGACGCGGTCGTGACGGGCGAGCGGATCGGTGGGCGAACGGTCTTCGTCTTCCCCGGTCAGGGGTCGCAGTGGCCCGAGATGGCCCGCGCGCTCCTGGACGCCGACCCGGTCTTCCGGGCCGGGATCGACGCCTGCGCCGAGGCTTTCGCCGAGCACACCGACTGGTCCCTGCACGACGTCCTGCGGGGCGCGGACGGCGCGCCCTCGCTCGACCGCGTCGACGTCGTGCAGCCGGTGCTGTTCGCGGTCATGGTGTCGCTCGCGGCGATGTGGCGCGCCGCAGGGGTCACGCCGGACGCGGTCGTCGGGCACTCCCAGGGCGAGATCGCCGCCGCTTATGTCGCGGGCGCGCTGTCCCTCGCCGACGCGTCGCGGCTTGTCACCCTGCGCAGCAAGGCCATCGCCCGGATCGCCGGGGACGGTGGCATGGTGTCGGTGGCGCTGGGCGCGGCCGAGGCGGCCGAGCTCGCGGCTCGCTGGGAGGGCGCCGTCGAGGTCGCCGTGCGCAACGGACCGCGCTCGACCGTCGTCGCCGGGGACGCCGCGGCGCTCGCCGAGCTGCTCGCCCGGTGCGAGGACGACGGCGTGCGCGCCCGCCGGGTCCCGGTGGACTACGCCTCCCACACGAGGTACGTCGAGCCGCTGCGCGAGGAACTGCTGCGGACGTTCGCGGGGCTGCGACCCCGGCCCGCCGAGATCGCCTTCCACTCCGCGGTGACCGGCGACGTGCTGGACACGACCACCCTGGACGCCGGCTACTGGTTCCGCAACCTCCGGGAGACCGTCCGCTTCGACGCCGCCCTCGGCGGCCTCGCCGACAGCGGCCACCGGAGGTTCGTCGAGATCAGCCCGCATCCGGTGCTCACCGTGGCCGTGGAGGAGACGTTCGCCGAGCGGGGGATCACGTGCCTCGCCGCGGGCACGCTCCGGCGCGGCGAGGGCGGGCCGGGCGCCTTCCGCCGAGCCCTGGCCGTGGCCCACCTCGCCGGTGTCCCCGTCGCCTGGCCGCGCGAGGGCACGCCGGTGGACCTGCCCACCTACCGGTTCAGCGGCGAGCGCTACTGGCTCACACCCTCCGCCGGACCGGCCCAGGCGTCCCGGCTCGGTCTCGCCGCAGCCCGGCATCCCCTGCTCGGCGCGATGGTCACGCTCGCGGACGGCGGGGCGGTGCTGACCGGGCAGATCGACCTGGCCGCGCAGGGCTGGCTCGCCGACCACCGGGTCCTGGGCACCACCCTGCTTCCCGGTACGGCGTTCGCCGAACTGGCCGCGCACGCCGGTCGGCTCACCGGCACCCCCGAGGTGCGCGAGCTGACCGTCGAGGCTCCTCTCACGCTGGACGCCGACCGGCCCGCGCAGGTGCAGGTGCTCGTCGCCGCCCCCGGCGCGGACGGACGGCGCGGCGTCGAGGTGCACGCCCGGGCCGGTGACGACCGGCCGTGGACCCGGCACGCCTCGGGCACCCTCGCCGAGGCCGGAGACACACCTGCGCTCCGCGACCCGCATGGCGACGAACTCCCGGCCTGGCCCCCCGCCGGGACCGAAGCGGTCGACGTGTCGGACGTCTACGACCGCCTGTACCGGCTCGGCTACGACTATGGCCCGGCCTTCCAGGGCCTCACCGCCGTATGGCGCCACGGCGACACGGTCTACGCGGAGCTGTCCTCCCCCTCGGACGCGGACCCGTCCGGCTCCGCGCAGGGCTTCCCGCTGCATCCCGCGCTCCTGGACGCGGCCCTCCACCCGGTGGTGGCGGGGCTCGCCGGGCTCGCCGACCCCGGCGCCGGCGCGCCCCTCCTGCCGTTCGCGTTCGAGGGCCTGCGCCTCACCGGCCGGGCCGGGCGCACCGTGCGGGCCCGCGTCGAGCCGCTCGGCGGCTCTCGGTTCCGCTACCTGTTCGCGGACGAGGGCGGGCAGACGATCGGGACGATAGAGTCGCTGGCCTTCCGGCCGGCCACCCGTGAGGACCTCACGGGCGTCCGGCCCGCCGCCGAGGCGTACGGCCTCGTCTGGGAGCCGGTGACCGACCTCGGCCCGGCGCCGCGCCGCGTCGGGGTGCTGGAGGGCTTCGGCGCCACCGGAGACCTGCTGGATCTCGGGAATCTCCGCGACCTCGGCGATCCCGACGACGTGGAGGTCGTCACCGGTGCGGACGCCGTGGCGCTCACCCGGGCCGAGGTGGTGCTCGTCCCGGTGGGCGGACCGCGAACCGCCGCCGTCCCCGAAGGCTCCTCCGCCGGTCTCGCCGGGCGGGCGCACGCCCGCACGGCCGCCGTCCTCGCCCTGCTGCAGCAATGGGCCGCCGATCCCGCGCTCGACGGCATCAGGCTCACGGTGGTGGCCGACGGGCGGGACCTCGCCTCCGCGCCGCTGCGCGGGCTGGTGCGCACCGCCGCCGCCGAGCACCCCGGCCGGTTCGCGCTCGCCGTGGTGGACGGCCCGGCGCCCGTGGCGCTGCTCGCCTCCGGGCACGGCGAACGCGAGGTGGCCGTACGCGACGGGGTCGTGCTGGCGCCGAGGCTCGCCGTCCGGGACCTGCCCGCGCCCGTGACCGAGCCCCAGCATGAGTACGGCCACGGGCACGGCGACGAGGACGGCGCCGACCCGGGCGCCGAGCTCAGCTCAGACGGCCCCGGGCTGGGCACGAGCGGCACTGAGGTCGCTACGGGTGGCGCCGGGCTCACTACGAACCGCACTGAGCTCACTACGAACGGCACTGAGCTCGGTACGGGCGGCACCGTGCTCATCACCGGCGGCACGGGAACCCTGGGGGCACTCGTGGCCCGCAGGCTGGCGGCGGCGGCCCGCCCGCCCCACCTGCTGCTCGTGAGCCGATCCGGGCCGGACGCCCCCGGCGCGGAGGCCCTCGCCCGCGACCTGCGCGAGGCGGGCGCGGAGGTCACCCTGGTGGCCTGCGACGTCGCCGACCGGGACGCCCTGGCGGAGGTGCTGGCCGCCGTCCCCGCCGGCCGCCCGCTGCGCGGCGTGGTGCACACGGCGGGCGTGCTGGCCGACGCCACCCTCACGGAGCTGGACGCCCGCGCGCTCGCCGCGGTGCTGCGGCCGAAGCTGGACGCCGCCTGGCATCTGCACGAGCTGACAGCGGAGCTTCCATTGGAGCGCTTCGTGCTGTTCTCCTCCGCCGTGGCCGCCCTCGGAGTGCCCGGGCAGGCGAACTACGCCGCGGCCAACGCGTTCCTCGACGCCCTCGCCGAGCACCGGGCCGGTCTCGGGCTGCCCGCGACCTCCGTCGCCTGGGGCGTGTGGGAGGAGGCCAGCGCCATGACCGGCCACCTCGACGACGCCGGCCGCGCCCGGCTCGCCCGGTACGGCGTGGGCACGCTCTCCACGGCCGTCGCCCTCGACGTCCTCGACCGGGTGCGCGAGCCGTACACCGTGGTGTCGCCCCTCGACGACGCCGTGCTGCGTGAGGAGGCGGCGGCGGGGCGGTTGCCCGCCCTGTTCTCCAGCCTCGTGGTCTTTCCGTCTCGTGTGCGGCGGGCGGCCGAAGGCGCCTGGGCGCGGCGGGTGCTGTCCGGACGTCCGCACGAGCGCCTGAACCTGGTCACCCGGCTCGTGCGCGAGCAGGCCGCGTCCGTCCTCGGGCACGACGATCCGGCCGAGGTGCCCGGTGACCGGCCGTTGAAGGAACTCGGCTTCGACTCGCTCACCTCGGTCGAGCTGCGCAACCGGCTGAACGCCCTGACCGGGCTGACGCTCCCGGCCACGATCGTGTTCGAGTTCCCGACCGTCGCCGCGCTCGCCGGGCACCTGCTCGGCCTCATCACTGTGGAGGAGAGGGCGGCCACCGCGGTCGCGGTGCGGGCGGCGGACGACGACCCGGTGGTGATCGTGGGGATGGGGTGCCGGTTCCCGGGCGGGGTGGCCTCGCCGGAGGACCTGTGGCAGGTGGTGGCCAGTGGCGCGGACGTCACGGGTGACTTCCCGGACGACCGGGGCTGGGACCTCGACGCCCTCTATCACCCGGACCCCGACCACCGGGGCACCGCGTACACGCGCCGGGGCGGTTTCCTGCACGACGCGGGGGAGTTCGATCCGGCGTTCTTCGGGATGAGCCCTCGGGAGGCGCTGGCCACCGATCCGCAGCAGCGGTTGCTGCTGCAGGTGTCGTGGGAGGCGCTGGAGCGGGCCGGCATCGACCCGCTGTCGCTCAGGGACAGTGACACCGGCGTGTTCATCGGGGCCATGTACGACGACTACGGCAGTCGTCTGCGCGTCGTGCCCGAGGAGCTGGAGGGCCTGCTGCTGGCCGGTAACGAGTCGAGCGTGGCGTCGGGGCGGATCGCGTATGTGCTGGGGTCGCGGGGTCCGGCGTTGACGGTGGATACGGCGTGTTCGTCGTCGTTGGTGGCGTTGGATCTGGCGGTGCGTGCGGTGCGGTCGGGGGAGT
>NZ_JABBWZ010000031.1:0-3697 GCF_014161435.1 Microbispora sp. H10949
CAAACGCTGGGTGACCCGATGGAAGGCCGCCCTCAACGCCTTCGCCATCACCTTCGAAGGCCGCCTGACCCCAACCGCCCGATAGAACCAATCAAGACCGAGTTACACCGTTGATTGGACAGACCCGCGACGTCACCGATGACGCACAGGCAGGGCGGGGAGACGCCGGCCGTCCCGGGAAAGCCGGAAGCCGGCCCGCGCGACGGACCGGCTTCGGCGTGGCGCCTCCCGGAAGGGAACGCCTGGGTGGTCGGGACCCGGGTGGGGGCCCAGTGTGGGGGACCAGGGTGGGTCAGCCCGGGGACAGGGTCAGACGCGGGTCCACTTCTGGTTGTTGGCGCCGGTGCACGACCAGATCTGCACCTTGGTGCCGTTGGCGGTGCCGCTGCCCGCCACGTCCAGGCACTTGTTCGCGCCGACGGCGGTGATCGTGCCGTCGGAGTTCAGGCGCCACTTCTGGTTGTTCTGGCCGTTGCAGTCCCAGATGATGACCGCGGTGCCGTCCGCCGTGCCCGCGCCGTTCACGTCCAGGCACTTGTTGCCGTAGACGCGCAGCTCGGACGCGCTGGTGGAGGTCCACTTCTGGTTGTTCTGGCCGTTGCAGTCCCAGATCAGCACCGTGGCGCCGTTGGTCTGCGAGGCGCCGTTGACGTCCAGGCACCGGCCCGACGCCACACCCCTGAGCGAGCTCGTGCCGCCGGGGGGCGGAGAGTTCGTCGGTGTAGAGGTGGGCGACGACGAGGGCGACGGGCTCGTGTTGGGGGTCGCCGCGTTGAGCGCGTCCAGGACGGCGGTGTAGGCCTGCTTCTTGTTGAAGTTCCCGTCGAACAGCAGCGGGGTGTCGCCGCTGCGCCATGACCACTTGTCGGTGATGCCCCACACGGTGATGCCGGTGCAACGCGGCACGGCCGTGCAGGCCTGGACGACGCGGCGGTAGGCGTCGGCCTGGGTGGAGCCCGAACCGCCGACGTCGAGCTCGGTGATCTGCACGTCGACGCCGAGCGCGGCGAACTGGGCGATGTTCTGCTGGTAGTTCGACGGCGGGTTGCCGAAGTGCGACTGCAGGCCCACGCAGTCGATCGGCACGCCACGCGCCTTGAAGTCCTTCACCATGTTGTAGACGCCCTGCGTCTTGGCGGCGGTGGCGCTGTCGATGTTGTAGTCGTTGTAGCAGAGCTTCACGTTCGGGTCGGCGGCCCGCGCGGCGCGGAAGGCCTCCTCGATGAAGCCGTTGCCGAGCTTCTGGGTGAAGATCGAGTCGCGCAGCGTGCCGACCGCGCCGCCGTCGGCGAACGCCTCGTTGACCACGTCCCAGGCGAAGACCTTGCCCTTGTAGTGGTTCATGACCTGGGTGATGTGGTTGGTCATCGCCGAGCGCAGGTCACTGGCCGACATGTTGTTGTTGATCCAGCTGGGCAGCTGGGCGTGCCACACCAGGGTGTGACCGCGGACCTTCATGCCCTTGCTGACCGCGTGGTTGACGATCTGGTCGGCCGAGCCCCAGTTGAACGAGTTGCGGGACGGCTCGATCGGCCCCCATTTCATCTCGTTCTCCGCGGTGACTCCGTTGAACTCCCGGTCCCACGTCGCCACGTAGGTCGAGTCGTTCAGGTGGCCGGCCGCGATCGCGGTGCCGAAGTAGCGGCCGCTCTGCGCGGCGGCCGCCCCGAGGGTGCTCGCCGCGGCGTCGGCGGGGGTGGTGGCCGACAGGGCCGTCACCACCCCGAGTACGCCGAGAGCCCCGGCGGCCAGCACCCGGCGGGAACCGCCGAGTCGTCGCCGGGCTCGTCTCACAGGTATGGCGGTTTCGCCCATGCCTGAGCCTCCAGTGCTTGATGAACGGGGGTGCTTGCTGAAACGGGGTCTTGCTGAAACGGGGTGCTTGCCGAAGGTGGTGCTGACGGAACGGTGGTGCGGGAAGAGCGAGTGCTGAAACGAACGCGGATGAACGCGGGAAGACGCCCGCGGCGTCGCACACGGCCCGTCACGGACCGCGGCACCGGCATGCGGCCCCTGCCGTTCACCACCGACCGGGCAGGAGGAAGGCCGCCGGGGATCAGTTTGGAAACGTCGGCGTAACGTGTCAAGGCGTTGTGTCGATCTCTCGGCGGCGGTCCGTCAGGACCCGGGCCGGCCGTCCGGCCGCAGGGCTCCTGTCCGGGCGATATCCGCGGCGGTTCGGGCGTCCGCGTGCCGTGACGGCGGCCGTGAAAGTTTCACCGGGGGCCGAGCCGCGGGCGGACCGGCAGCTTCGCGGTCGTCCCAGTTCGGGCGCTCCTCCCGGCCGCGGGTGAACGCCTGGGAGAGGCCCGCGTGTTGACACGCTCCGCGCCGTCGTATTGGCTCCGCCGCACCACCACCGACATTCGTCAGATGTGAGAAGGGAGTTCACATCGCCGCAATGTTAGCGCTCACAGGATTGGGCGGGCCTGCCCACCGGTTCCCCGGCCCGGCACGACCACGCGCGGCGTGACCTCCGCGAGGTGTCGTCGCGGCGAGCGCCCGGCGTGGCCGCGGAGCCCGCTCCGGAGCGGCCCGTCGCCGGTGTTCGTGCCGTGCCTCGCGCGGCCGAATGTTAGCGATAACTTGCCCGGGACTACCGCGCCCGATCGTACGGCGGCCGCCGGTCGTGAACGCTCCCGCCCCCTCGCACTCACAGGAGAAGCATCATGCGGTCGGGCCCGCGCCTGGACGTGACCGGAGCCGGTACGGCCGGCGGCACCGCGCCGACCTGTGACCGGCTCCACCGGCCGACCGGCCCCACCCGATCCGCCGAATCCGGCCCCCGGCCTTCGCCTTCCACAGCCGGGGGCCACAGGGACGGGCCCGCCCCCCTCCGCCAGTGAGGGAGGGCGGGCCCGTCTCCCACCGCCTCCACCCCCCAGAGGAGAAGACATGCAGCCAGTGCCGCCCCGCGTGACCGGGCGCCGGCGACGATCGCCCGCGGCCGTCCTGACGTGCCTGCTCGCGGCGCTCGCGACCGTGCTCGCCGGCGCGCTCGTGTCCATAGCGCCGGCCACGGCCGCGACCGTCGACACCAACGCCTGGTACGTGCTGGTCAACCGCAACAGCGGCAAGGCCCTGGACGTGTACAACCTCTCCACGGCCGACGGCGGGTCGCTCGTGCAGTGGACCCGGAACAACGGCAACAACCAGCAGTGGCGGTTCGTCGACTCCGGCGGCGGCTACTACCGCGTGCAGTCGCGGCACTCCGGCAAGGTGCTGGACGTCTACAACCTCTCCACGGCCGACGGCGCCGCCGTCGTGCAGTGGAGCGACGGCAACGGCGTCAACCAGCAGTTCCGGCTGGCCGACTCCTCGGACGGCTACGTCCGGCTGATCAACCGCAACAGCGGCAAGGCCGTGGAGGTGCAGAACGCCTCCACCGCCGACGGCGGCAAGATCGTGCAGTACTCCGACTGGGGCGGCACCAACCAGCAGTGGCAGCTCGTCCGCGTCGACGGCGGCACCAGCTCCCCGTCCGCGTCTCCGTCCGCGTCCCCGTCCGTGTCACCGTCGGCGTCCCCGAGCGCGCCCTCGGGGACGTTCACCAACCCGGTGCTGTGGGAGGACCTGGCCGACATCGACATCATCCGGGTCGGTGACACCTACTACTACTCCGCCTCCACGATGCACTACTCGCCCGGCGCGCCGGTCCTGCGCTCCTACGACCTGGTGCACTGGGAGTACGCCGGCC
>NZ_JABBWZ010000032.1:0-1970 GCF_014161435.1 Microbispora sp. H10949
TCCCGGTGATCAACCTGGACCGGGTGTTCCCCGACAAGCTGTCGTACCGGACCTGGATCGGCGGCGACAACTACGGCATGGGCGTGGCCGCGGGTCACTTCATCGGCAAGACGCTGAAGGACAAGGGGGTGGCCGACCCGGTGATCCTGGAGATCCAGGGCATCGCGACGCTGCCGCTGACCCAGGACCGCAGCAAGGGCTTCGAGGACGCGCTGAAGACCTATGGTTTCAAGGTGACCGCGAAGCAGGACGCGAAGTTCACGGTGGAGTCGGGCACGCAGGTGGCGAGCAACCTGCTGCAGGCGCACAAGAAGATCGACGCGATCTGGAACCACGACGACGACCAGGGCATCGGTGTGCTGGCGGCGATCAAGGAGGCCGGGCGTGAGGAGTTCTTCATGGTCGGCGGTGCCGGTTCGGCGAACGCGATGCGTGACATCAAGGCCGACAGCGGTGTGCTGAAGGCGACGGTGACCTACAGCCCGACGATGGCCGCTTCGGCGATCAAGATCGCCCGGCTCATCGCGCAGGGCAAGGGCATGAGCGACCTGCTGGAGCAGCAGGTGCCGCAGTCCATCACGCTGACGTCGGAGACCGTCACCAAGGACAACGCCGACAAGTACCTGCCCACCGGGTTCGAATCCTGATCCAGCCCTGATTCGAGGGAGTTCTAGTGACTGAAAGCAGGCCGGCGCTGGGTGTCGGCATGGTGGGGTACGCGTTCATGGGGCGCGTGCACTCACAGGCGTGGCGGAGCGTCGCGGCGGTCTTCGACGTACCGAGGCCGACCATGGCCGTCCTGTCCGGGCGGTCCGCGGAGCGTACGGCCGAGGCGGCCGACACGCTCGGCTGGGCGGCGGTCGAGACGGACTGGAAGCGGCTGATCGAGCGCGACGACGTGCAAATCGTGGACATCTGCACGCCGGGCGACTCGCACGCGGAGATCGCCATCGCCGCGCTGGCGGCGGGCAAGCACGTCATCTGCGAGAAGCCGCTGGCCAACACCGTGGCGGAGGCGGAGGCGATGACCGCCGCCGCGAAGGAGGCGGCGGCGCGCGGCGTGCGCAGCATGGTCGCCTTCAACTACCGCCGCGTTCCCGCCATCGCCCTGGCCAGGAGGTTCGTGGCCGAGGGCAGGCTGGGCGAGATCCGGCACGTGCGGGCGCAGTACCTGCAGGACTGGATCGTCGACCCCGAGTTCCCCCTCGTGTGGCGGCTCCAGAAGGACAAGGCCGGGTCCGGCGCGCTCGGTGACATCGGCGCCCACATCATCGACACCGCCCAGTTCATCGTCGGCCGGAACCTGACCGGGGTGACGGCGCTCACCGAGACCTTCGTCAAGGAGCGCCCGCTCGCCGAGGGGTCGAGCGGCCTCGTCGGCCAGGGCGGCGGCGGTGAGAAGGGCGAGGTGACGGTGGACGACGCGGCCCTGTTCATCGGCCGCTTCGAGGGCGGCGCGCTGGCGTCGTTCGAGGCCACCCGCTTCGCCACGGGGCGCAAGAACGCGCTGCGCATCGAGATCAACGGGTCGGCGGGCAGCCTGTCCTTCGACTTCGAGGCGATGAACGAGCTGTGGTTCTACGACGCCGCGGAGTCGGACGCCGGCTTCCGGCGGGTCCTCGTCACCGAGTCGGACCACCCGTACGTGGGGGCCTGGTGGCCGCCGGGGCACGGCCTCGGGTACGAGCACACCTTCGTCCACGAGGTGAAGGACTTCCTGGAGGCGATCGCCGCCGGCACCGACCCGACGCCGTCCTTCGAGGACGGCCTCCAGGTGCAGCGGGTGCTCGCCGCCGTCGAGGAGAGCGCGGCTGCCGGTAGCCGCTTCACGAGTGTGGAGGACTGATGACCAGGCCGATCACGTTGTTCACCGGTCAGTGGGCGGACCTGCCGTTCGAGGAGGTCTGCCGGCTGGCCGCCGAGTGGGGCTACGACGGTCTTGAGATCGCCTGCTGGGGCGACCACTTCGA
>NZ_JABBWZ010000033.1:0-1914 GCF_014161435.1 Microbispora sp. H10949
TGGCCAGGATCTGTCAACGGACTCCCGATAGTGACCCCCAGCGGTTCCGGGAACTTTAACCCCCCGGGGTTGGCTCAGTCGCGGTTGGCGCGGTTCTCCTTGGCCAGCAGCTCGCGGCGTTGGCGGGTGCGGTAGGAGTCGCCGGTGAGGGTGAGGACCTCGGCGTGGTGAACAAGCCGGTCGATCATCGCCGCAGCGACGACGTCGTCGGAGAAGGTCTCCCCCCACCGGCCGAAGGGCAGGTTCGAGGTGACCATGATCGAGCCCTGCTCATAGCGGGACGCCACCAGCTGGAAGAACGCAGGTTGGCCGCGTCCTGATCGAAGGGGATGTAGCCCACCTCGTCAACGATGATCAGCTTGTAACGGCGGATCTTCTTCAGCTCGGTCTCCAACTGCCCGGAATGGTGCGCGGCCGACAGCCGGGTAATCCAGTTGCTGGCGGTGTCGAACAGCACCGAGTAGCCCGACTGGCATGCCCTGACCCCAAGCCCGATGGCCAGGTGGGTCTTGCCGATTCCGGGTGGCCCGAGCAGGATCACGTTCTCGGCCTTGGCGACGAAGGTGGCGGTGGCCAGGTGGGCGAGCACGTCACGGCGCAGTGAGGGCAGGTGGTCGAGGTTGAAGTCCTCCAGGGTCTTGACCTGGGGGAAGTGGGCGGTGCGGATGCGCATGACGGTGCCCTTGGATTCGCGGTCGGCGACTTGACGCTGCAGCAGCGCGGCCAGGTACTCCTCATGCGACCAGTTCTCCTCGCGGGCTTGGGCGGCCAGTTCCTCCCAGAACGCGCCGATGGTCGGCGTCTTCAGTACCCGGGTGAGGTAGGCGATCAGCGACGGCAGGCCGTCCTTGGGCGGTGCGGCCGGCATCACCTGCGGCGTTGTGGCGGCTGTGGTCACTGGCTGCTCGCTTCCGTGCTGTGTGCGGATGGGTCGAAGTCGACGCCGAACAGGGCGTCGTAGTCCGGCAGCGCCCGCAGCATGACGGCATGGCCGTCGGTGTGGAAGCGGGTGGCTGCCTGACGGCTGTGCCGCTCGGCGGCCAGCGCCTGGCGCATCGCGGCGGCGGCGTGGGCGTGGGCGGGGTCGGTGACCACGCCGTGCTTGGCCCAACTACGGGCGTGGCAGGCCACGACCTGGCCATCGCAGACCACACGCACCTCCTGTGGGGAGGCGGTGACCTCGACGAACCGGCCGATGGCGCGGGGATCGACGGAGTAGTCCACGGTGTCGACCCGCACGTAGTAGTCACGCCCGAGCCGGATGCGGTGGTGCAGGCCGGTCGCGGGGGCCAGCGGCGGCAGCGGCAGCATCGACTGGTAGTCGACCTCCAGCAGGTCCACCGGGCGGCCCTGGATCGAGCGGACGGTGCGGGTGTTGGCCTGGGCCAGCCACCCGGTCAGTTGCTCGTTGAAGTCCGCCGGTGAGGCGAAGGTCCGTCCCGGCAGGAACGAAGTCTCCAAGAACCCGTTGTGGCGTTCGACCAGGCCCTTGTATTCCGGATCCCTGGGCGGGGCCAGCTTGATCTGTGTGGCCAGCGTGCCCGCGAACGCCGCTGCCGGGACGCTGACGCGTCCGGTGCCGCCGATCGCCGACTCCCGGTCCCACAGCAGGGTCGTGGTCACCCGGCCGATCCCGCTGATCAGCGCCCACATGCCCGACAAGATGTCCCCTGCCTGGCGGGAGGGGATCATCGTCGCGGTCATGAACCGGGAGAACGCCAGCGTCATCACCAGCACCGGCAGCATCCGCTGCTGCCCCTGACCGACCGGGATCCGCGGCTCGGGAAACCACAGATCGCACTGCGTGAGCTGGCCGGGCTGATAGGTCACCCGATCCACCGGATCGATGCCGACATACTCCGGGCGGATACGCGCCAGCAGCTTCTTCAACGGCCCTTCGGAGTACGGCCAGCC
>NZ_JABBWZ010000034.1:0-1429 GCF_014161435.1 Microbispora sp. H10949
ATCCTGAGGTGTGATGCCGAGCCGATTGTGGCGAAGTGGGTGATCCTATGCTGCCGAGAAAAGCCTCTAGTGAGTGTCGCGGCGGCCCGTACCCTAAACCGACTCAGGTGGTCAGGTAGAGAATACCAAGGCGGTCGGGTGAACTGTGGTTAAGGAACTCGGCAAATTGCCCCCGTAACTTCGGGAGAAGGGGGACCTTTACTGGTGATGGAACTTGCTTCTTGAGCTGGTGGGGGTCGCAGTGGCCAGGGGGAAGCGACTGTTTACTAAAAACACAGGTCCGTGCGAAGTCGTAAGACGATGTATACGGACTGACGCCTGCCCGGTGCCGGAACGTTAAGGGGACCGCTTAGCCAGCTTTGTGTTGGCGAAGGTGAGAACTTAAGCGCCGGTAAACGGCGGTGGTAACTATAACCATCCTAAGGTAGCGAAATTCCTTGTCGGGTAAGTTCCGACCTGCACGAATGGCGTAACGACTTCCCCGCTGTCTCAACCACAGGCCCGGTGAAATTGCAGTACGAGTAAAGATGCTCGTTTCGCGCAGCAGGACGGAAAGACCCCGGGACCTTCACTACAGCTTGACATTGGCGTTTGGAGCGTCTTGTGTAGGATAGGTGGGAGACTGGGAAGCTCCGACGCTAGTCGGGGTGGAGTCATTGGTGAAATACCACTCTGGTCGTTTTGGACGTCTAACCCGCGCCCGTGAATCCGGGTGGGGGACAGTGTCTGGTGGGTAGTTTAACTGGGGCGGTTGCCTCCTAAAAGGTAACGGAGGCGCCCAAAGGTTCCCTCAGCCTGGTTGGCAATCAGGTGTCGAGTGTAAGTGCACAAGGGAGCTTGACTGTGAGACTGACGGGTCGAGCAGGAGCGAAAGCTGGGACTAGTGATCCGGCATCGGCGTGTGGAAGCGGTGTCGCTCAACGGCTAAAAGGTACCCCGGGGATAACAGGCTGATCTTCCCCAAGAGTCCATATCGACGGGATGGTTTGGCACCTCGATGTCGGCTCGTCGCATCCTGGGGCTGGAGTAGGTCCCAAGGGTTGGGCTGTTCGCCCATTAAAGCGGTACGCGAGCTGGGTTTAGAACGTCGCGAGACAGTTCGGTCCCTATCCGCTGCGCGCGCAGGAGACTTGCGAGGGGCTGTCCCTAGTACGAGAGGACCGGGACGGACGAACCTCTGGTGTGCCAGTTGTTCCGCCAGGAGCACGGCTGGTTGGCTACGTTCGGTAGGGATAACCGCTGAAAGCATCTAAGCGGGAAGCTCGCCTCAAGATGAGGTCTCCCACCACGAGAGTGGGTAAGGCTCCCTATAGACGATGGGGTTGATAGGCCGGAAGTGGAAGCGTAGTAATGCGTGGAGCTGACCGGTACTAATAGGCCGAGGACTTGACCATATTATGCTCGCGTTCACTATGTGATCTCAGAGACA
>NZ_JABBWZ010000035.1:0-1391 GCF_014161435.1 Microbispora sp. H10949
GGGTCTGTCCAATCAACGGTGTAACTCGGTCTTGATTGGTTCTATCGGGCGGTTGGGGTCAGGCGGCCTTCGAAGGTGATGGCGAAGGCGTTGAGGGCGGCCTTCCATCGGGTCACCCAGCGTTTGCGGCCCTTTCCTGTCGGGTCCAGGCTCATGACGGCCATGTAGACGCATTTGAGCGCGGCCTGCTCGTTGGGGAAGTGTCCGCGGGCCTTGACCGCCCGGCGGATGCGGGCGTTGACCGACTCGATCGCGTTCGTCGAGCAGATCACCCGGCGGATCTCGACATCGAAGGACAGGAACGGCACGAACTCCGCCCAGGCGTCCTGCCACAGCTTCACGATCGCCGGGTACCTACCGCCCCAGGCCTCGGCGAACTCGGTGAACCGCTCGAGCGCTGCGGCCTCGGTCGGGGCGGTGTAGACCGGCCGCAGCGCTTTGGCGATGGCGTCCCAGTGCTGGCGGGCGGCGTAGCGGAAGGAAGCGCGCAGCAGGTGCACCACACAGGTCTGCACCACGGCCTGGGGCCAGACCTGTTCGATGGCCTGCGGCAGCCCCTTGAGGCCGTCACAGACCATCATGAGCACATCGGCGACACCCCGGTTCTTGATCTCGGTCAGCACATGCAGCCAGAACTTGGCGCCCTCGCCGCCGTCGCCGGCCCACAGCCCGAGGATGTCGCGCTCACCGTCGGCGGTGACCGCCAGCGCAATGTAGATGGGACGGTTGGCGACCTGGCCATCGCGGATCTTGACGTGGATGGCGTCGATGAACACCACCGGATAGACCGCGTCCAGGGGGCGGTTCTGCCATTCGGCCATGCCCTCGATCACCTTGTCGGTGATGGTGGAGATGGTTTGCTTGGAGACCTCCGCGCCGTAGACCTCGGCCAGATGTGCGGAGATCTCCCCGGTGGTCAGCCCCTTGGCCGCCAGCGAGATGACCATCTCATCGACACCCGACAGGCGCCGTTGCCGCTTGCGCACGATCTTCGGCTCGAAGCTGGCATCCCGATCGCGAGGGACCGCGATCTCGACCGGCCCGACGTCGGTGATGACCGTCTTGGTCCGGGTGCCGTTGCGAGTGTTGCCGCTGCCACGACCGGCCGGATCGTGCTTGTCGTAGCCGAGGTGGTCGGTGAGTTCGCCTTCCAGCGCCGACTCCAGCACCAGCTTGGTCAGCCGGCCCAGCAGCCCGTTCTCACCGACCAGTTCCAGCCCCTCGGCGCGGGCCTGGTCGACCAGCCGGGCCACCAGCTCCCGATCCGACGCTTCATCCTCTTTCCGCGCCACCGCGGCGTCCTCCAGGTCCAACGCTTCGGATGCCTGGATCACCGTACTCGTCACAGGTGTCTCCTTGATCAGGAGTTACACCGTTGTTCTTACAGTCCC
>NZ_JABBWZ010000036.1:0-1063 GCF_014161435.1 Microbispora sp. H10949
ATGAGAGACGGATTTGCCTATCTCTCTCCCTACATGCTTACCCCGGGACAACCACCGCCCGGGCTGGGCTACCTTCCTGCGTCACCCCATCGCTTACCTACTACCAGATCAGGCCAGGCGTTCACCCTGACGCCGGCTCCGAAGAGCCAACCGGCTTAAGGACCCTTAGTATCACTGGATTCGATATGGGCGCATCACAGCGGGTACGGGAATATCAACCCGTTGTCCATCGACTACGCCTGTCGGCCTCGCCTTAGGTCCCGACTTACCCTGGGCGGACGAACCTGCCCCAGGAACCCTTGGTCATTCGGCGCAGAAGATTCTCACTTCTGACTCGCTACTCATGCCTGCATTCTCACTCGTACGACCTCCACCACACGATCACTCGGCGGCTTCACCGGCTCGCACGACGCTCCCCTACCCACCACCAGCAAGCTGGCAGTGCCACGACTTCGGCGGTGTACTTGAGCCCCGCTACATTGTCGGCGCAGAATCACTTGACCAGTGAGCTATTACGCACTCTTTCAAGGGTGGCTGCTTCTAAGCCAACCTCCTGGTTGTCACTGCGACTCCACATCCTTTCCCACTTAGCACACGCTTAGGGGCCTTAGTCGGTGATCTGGGCTGTTTCCCTCTCGACCACGGAGCTTATCCCCCGCAGTCTCACTGCCACGCTCAACTTACCGGCATTCGAAGTTTGGCTGACGTCAGTAACCTTGTCGGGCCCATCAGCCAACCAGAGCCCTACCTCCGGCAAGCACCACGCAACGCTGCACCTAAATGCATTTCGGGGAGAACCAGCTATCACGGAGTTTGATTGGCCTTTCACCCCTACACACAGGTCATCCCCCAGGTTTTCAACCCTGGTGGGTTCGGTCCTCCACGCGGTCTTACCCGCGCTTCAACCTGCCCATGCGTAGATCACCCCGCTTCGGGTCTACAGCATGCGACTACAAACGCCCTATTCAGACTCGCTTTCGCTACGGCTCCCCCACACGGGTTAACCTCGCCACACACCATAACTCGCAGGCTCATTCTTCAAAAGGCACGCAGTCACATCACA
>NZ_JABBWZ010000038.1:0-803 GCF_014161435.1 Microbispora sp. H10949
CCCGCCTCCCGCAACGCCCGCAACACCCCCATCGCCATATGATCATTGGCCACGAACACCGCCGTCACCGCCTCATCGGCCGCCAACCGCCGCCCCAGCTCATAACCCGACGACGCCGTCCAATCCCCCACCAACGGCTCAGGCACCACCCGGCCCTCCGCCTCCAGCACCGACCGCCACCCCGCCGCCCGGCCACGCGAATCCACCCAATTCGGCGGACCCGCCACATGCCACACCGTCCGATGCCCCAAACTCAGCAGATGCCGCGTCGCCCGCGCCGCCCCCGCCCGCTGATCCACCGCCACCACCGGCACCGGCACATCCCCACCCCCACCGACCACCACCACCGGCAACCCCGCCGGCAGCTGCCGCACCCCCTCAGCCGCCGACTCATGCGGCGCCACCACGATCACCCCGTCCACCGACTGCGACCGCAGCCGATCCACCCCCCGCCCGATCCACCGCCGATCCAGCACCGGCAAACTCGCGATACTCACCAGATAGTCACTGTCACGCGCCGCCTGCTCCACCCCGAACAACGTCGACGCCGGCCCGTACAACGTGGTGTCGAAACACACCACCCCCAACACCCCCGACCGCCCCGTCACCAACATCCGCGCCGCCGAATTCGGCCGGTAATCCAGCTCCCGCACCGCCGCCAGCACCCGCTCCCGCGTCTCCGGACGCACCTTCTCCGGAGCGTTCAGCACCCGCGACACCGTCATCGCCGACACCCCCGCCAGCTCCGCGACGTCTTCCATGACCGCCGCCCTCGGGCGCTCGGCCGGGCTCTCTCCAGGCCG
>NZ_JABBWZ010000039.1:0-790 GCF_014161435.1 Microbispora sp. H10949
CCGCGCACCGACATCCACCCCACGCGTCGGCTCATCCAGCAACAACAACTTGCGATCCTCAGCCAGCCACCGGCCCAGCACCGCTTTTTGCTGATTACCACCCGACAACGTCCGGATCGGCCGCCGCGGGTCCGGAGGACGAATGTCCAACGCCTCCGACAACCGCTTCGCCTCAGCGAACTCGCTCTTACGATCCAGCCACCCCAGCCACCGCGGCTTGGTATACCGGCTCAAACTCGCCAGCGTGATGTTCTGCGCCACCGGATGATCCAGCAACAACGCCTGCGCCTTACGCTCCTCAGGCGCCAGACCCATGCCCATCCGCACCGCACGCGTCGTACTGCCCGGACGCACCACCTGGCCGTCCAAAACCACCCGCCCAGTGGCCCGCCGCGCCCCGTAGATCGCCTCCACGATCTCACTACGACCCGACCCCACCAGACCCGCCAGCCCGACGATCTCCCCCGCCCGGATACTGAACGACACATCCGCAAACCGCCCCGGAAGCGTCAGGTTCTCCACCCGCAACACCTCATCGCGCCCCTCATGCGCCCCCACCTGCGGGCGCGGCGGGAACACATACTCCACGTTCCGCCCCGTCATCAACGCCACGATCTGCTGCGTCGGCGTGTCCTTGGCCGCCAGACCCACCGCGACCGTCCGCCCGTCCTTCAACACCGTGACCCGATCCCCGATCTGCCGGATCTCCTCCAGCCGATGCGAGATATAGATCACCGCCACCCCCTGCGCGGTCAGATCCCGGATCACCCGAAACAGGTTGTCCACCTCG
>NZ_JABBWZ010000004.1:0-707440 GCF_014161435.1 Microbispora sp. H10949
CCCGACCGCCCCCTCATCGAACTCGGCCTCGACTCCCTCACCGCCGTCGAACTCCGCAACCGCCTCACCACCACAACCAACCTCCGACTCCCCGCCACCCTCACCTTCGACCACCCCACCCCCGAGGCCGTCGCGGCGTACCTCGACCGTGAGCTGCCCGGCTCCGCCGAGGACCCGGCCGGTGCGGCCCGCCGTACCGGAGCGGCTCCGGCGGGAGGGCTCGCCGCGCTGCACCGCCGCATGCACGAGACGGGCAAGCACGACGAGGCGGCGGGGCTGCTGGTCGCGGCGTCGCACGTACGCGAGCACTTCGCCGCACCGGACCGGGACCGGCACGCGCTGCCCCCGGTCAGGCTCGCGACCGGGCCCGGCCGCGTCTCCGTGGTCTGCTTCCCCGCGCTCAGCGCGATCTCCGGGCCGCACGAGTACTCCCGGTTCGGGCAGGCGTTCCGGGACGACCGGAACGTGTACGTCGTGCCGTCGCCGGGGTTCACCGACGGGGAGGACGACCTGCTGCCCGGCTCACTGGAGACGCTGATCCAGATGAACGTCGAGGGCCTGCGCCGGTGCGTGGCCGACGACGAGCCGTTCGTGGTCGTCGGCCGTTCCATGGGCGGCGCCGTGGCGCACGCCGTGACCCTCGCGCTGGAGGAGCAGGGCCTTCGACCGGCAGGGCTGGCGCTGATCGACAGCTATCCGATCGACGCCTCCGCCCAGGAGGGCATGGAGTGGTGGCAGGGCGCCATGATCGGCGGCATGCTCGAACGCATCGACCGCTTCGACATGACGCTGCACGACACCAGGCTGACGACGATGGGCGCCTACAACCGGTTGTTCATCGGCTGGCAGCCGAAGCCCCTGGACACGCCGATCCTGCTGCTGCGGGCCGTGGAGCCGCTGCGCGGCACCACGGTCGACCCGGCCGCCCCGGCGCGCTGGCAGGCGTACTGGCCGGTGTCGCACGAGACGGCCGACATCCCCGGCGACCACTTCACCACGCTGGAGGAGCACGCGGGCACGACCGCGGAGGCGATCCGCACCTGGATCGGCACGCTCCGCCTCGACGAGCCGGCGGCGTGAGCCGTCTCTCGGCCGCCGGGACAGGTCAGATCAGGCGGAGGCGGTCCCGTCCGCGCCGGCGGCTCTTCCCGCGCGGGGCAGGACCCGCTGGACGGCCTCGCGGGAGCCGGTGACCAGCAGCCCCTGCTCTTCGGCGTCATCGAGGGCGACGCTGCCGCTGAAGAGGGCGAGGACGCGCGGTGGCGGGCCGGTGATCGTCGCGTCGGCGTCCGGGTCGGCTCCCAGTCGGAGCGAGACCCGGCCGCCGTCGGCGTCGATCACCACCGCCTGGTCCCCGGCGCGGATCTGGATCGAGACCGAGGGCCGATCGGGTTCGTGGTCGGCGAGGAACATCCGCACCGGGAGGCGCAGCCACTGGCCGAGGAAGGCGTCCTCGGGCCGGTAGTCGCGCATCAGGGGCACGCCCCAGCGGCCGAGCGCGGAAAGGACCGGCTCCAGTTCGCCTCCGCGATCGGTGAGCCGGAACAAGGTGGTGGCGATCGGAGGCGGGGCGTCCTCGCGTTCCACGAGACCGGCGGCCTCCATGTCGCGCAGACGGTCCGCGAGCAGGTTGGTGGCGATTCCCGGCAGCCCGGAGCGCAGGTCGGTGTAGCGGGAGGGACCACGGGCCAGAAGCTCACGAACGATCAACAGCGTCCACCGATCACCGATGACGTCGAGGGCTTTGGCCACGGAGCAGTACTGACCATAGGAGCGCACGACCCCAGCCTACCAGGAGGACTTGAGAGAATCACACAGTTGCTTGACTTTCTTGTCTAAGCACTTTAGAAGTACGTCCATGGCTACTCTCGACAGGCGAGCCGCCGCCGCGGACGCGGATCCGTCCTCAGGCCCGCCTCCCTTCACCCCGCCCCCGGGCGCCGGTCACCCACGTGCCGTCTTCGCCGTGCTGGCGCTGGCGGTGTTCGTCTCCACGCTCGACGTGTTCATCGTCAACATCGCCGTCCCGGCGATTCAGGCCGACTTCGCGCACTCCACCGTCGCCGACGTGTCCTGGGTCCTGAACGCCTACGCGATCGTCTTCGCCGCTCTGCTGGTGCCCGCCGGCAGACTCGGCGACGTCGTCGGCCGGCGCCGGGTCTTCACGGCCGGCCTGCTCGCGTTCGGCCTGGGGTCGGCCCTGTGCGCGATCGCACCGTCCCTCGGGTTCCTCATCGCCGCCCGCGTCCTGCAGGGAGCCGGAGCCGCCGCGGTCACCCCGGCCTCACTCGGCCTTCTGCTGCCCTCCATCCCACCGCGGCGCCGGGCGGCCGCGATCGGCGCCTGGTCCGCCCTGGGCGCGGTGGGCGCCGCCTCGGGCCCGTCGCTGGGCGGGCTCCTCACTCAGGTCGGCTGGCACTGGATCTTCATCGTCAACGTTCCGCTGACCGTGATCGTGCTCGCCGGCGCGTATCGCGTGCTGCCCGAGATCCGCGATCCCGCCCGTCCGCCGCTGCCCGACGGTCTCGGCACCGTCGTCCTCGTCGCCGCCGTCTCCCTCGCCAATCTCGGCCTCGTCCAGGGGCACTCGTGGCACTGGGACGGGCGGGTCATCGGCTGCTTCGCCGCCGCCGTCGTGCTCACGGCCGTGTTCGCGGCGCGCTCCCGGCGTCACCGCGCCCCGGTCCTGGAGCTGAGCATCGTGCGCGTCCCGGCGTTCGCGCTGTCGAGCCTGTCGGCGGCCCTGTTCTCCGCCGCGTTCTCGGCGATGCTGCTCGCCAACGTGCTCTTCCTCACCGGGACCTGGCACTACTCGATCCTGCGGGCCGGGCTGGCCCTGACTCCCGGACCCGTGGCGGCCGCGGTGTGCGCGCCGTTCGCCGGCAGGCTCGCGCAGCGCGTCGGGCCCGGACTCGTCGGCGGCGCGGGCGCCCTGCTGTTCGGAACCGGTTCGGTGATGTGGGTCGCGTTCATCGGAGCGGAGCCCGCCTACTGGTCCCTGTTCCTCCCCGCCATGCTCATCGGCGGCAGCGGAGTGGGCCTGGCCCTGCCCGCGTTCACGATCGCCGCCACCTCCACCCTGGCGCCACGGACGCTGGCCACCGGCATCGGCGCCCAGACCATGTTCCGCCAGATCGGTTCGGCCCTCGGCGTCGCCGCCTTCGTCGCCGTCTTCGGCACCCCCACAGCGTCCACCGTGATCGGCGCCCACGACGACGTCCGGTGGTTCATGATCGCCACCGCGGCGGGTGCCGCCCTCGCCCTCGCACTCATCCGCCGGCCACGCCCCGGCGCGACCGGCACGCCGGATGCGGCCGACCGGCACCCGGCCGGCTGACGACACGATCAGGAGAAGAGACATGAACGGTGAGATCGCGGCGCTCTCCCAGGTGGCCACGTGGCCGAACGCGGACCGGCGCGTCAGGATCGTGCTGGCGAACCAGTTCAGGGACGCCGGGCTCGACATGGAGGGGTTCGAGTTCTTCTCGGACCTGTCGTCCCGGACGCCGGGCGACGGGCTCCTGCTGGCGCTCTCCGGCGCCTTCCAGGCCCGTCTGGACGGCCAGGCCGGGGCGGCGATCGCCAAGCTCGACGCCGCCACCTCCCTGGACCTCGGGCTGCCCCACTACTACCGCGGAACCTCCCTGGCCGGTCTGCCCGGATGCGCGGGCCGCGCGGAGACCGTCGTGGCGGACCTGGAGTTCGTCCTCATGGTCAAGGACCAGTTCCCGCCGGGCTTCATGCGGCCCGTCCACGCCGCGCTGTCACGCGCGTACGACCTGCTCGGCCGTACCGAGGAGGCCGCACGGGCGCGCGGGCGCGCCGGTGACCCGGCCACCGACCACCTGATCACCGACCACTGGGGGAGCCCCGAAGACGGGTTCCGTTTCGTCCCCCGGCGCATGGTCGAACACGCGCCGGGCGTCCACGTGGCGCAGGGTTACGACTTCGCCGATGTCGGCTTCGTCGTCACCGGCACCGGGGTGGTCGCCGTCGACGCCGCGAGCACACCCGAGCACGCGGCCGCGGCCCTCCGCGATCTACGCGAGATCACCGACCTGCCGGTCACGCACGTGATCCTCACGCATGCCCACTGGGACCATGTCGGCGGACTCGACGCGCTCACGGCCGACGGTGCCGAGGTGATCGCCCAGGCGAACTTCCCCCACGAACTCGCGCTCCAGAGCTCCGGCCCGCCGCCGCTCGGCTACTACCTCCCGATCGGGCACGACCGCCGCGCCCGGGTCGAGCCCGATCGGCTCGTGCACGACGTGGAGAAGCTGACGATCGGCGGAGTGGACTTCACCCTCGTCCCGATTCCGGGAGGCGAGACCGAGGACGGGCTGGTCGTTCACCTCCCAAGCCTGGAAGTGGCCTTCACCGGCGACATGTGCATGCCCTATCTCGGCGCGCCGACCCTCGCGGAAGGCTCCCCGCAGGGCCTGTTCCAAGCCATGCAGACGGTCATGGACCTGCACCCGCGCAAGCTCGTCCACGGGCATCCCGCGCTGACCGAGAACTACACGATCGAGGCCTTCCCCGGGCTGCTGGCGGCACTGCGCGACCTGGAGGGGGTCATCACGGCCGGGATCTCGGACGGTCTGACGCTCACCGAGATCCTTCGGCTCGACCATCTTCCGGCGAGCCTCAGGGACCATCCCGCCTCGGTCATGCCCTACCTGGTCACCCGCGACAACTTCATCCAGCGCGTGCACCGCCAGCGGACCGGATACTGGCACCGGAGCGGTGAGGGAGTCGAACGGTTCACGTCCGGCGAACTGTCGGCCGCCCTGGACCTGCTGGGTGGCAGGAGCGCCTCGGCCTTCGTCACGGCGGGACTCGAACTCGCCCGGCGCGGCGAGCACCCACTGGCCCTGCACATCGTCGACCTCGGCCTGCTCAGCCACCCCGGCGTTCCCGAGCTCGCCGGCCTGCGGCAGAGCCTGCTGCAGTCGATGGTCGCGCGGAACCAGATGCTCAACCCGTTCAAGTTCATGCACTACGCCTCGCTCGCCGGCCTCGAACTGGAACCGGCCGGCTGATCCCGGCACTCGGCGGCGCCGGACGTGAAAGTTTCGGCTGTCCCGGGCGGGGCGGACGGCCGGGGGCGAGGTCATCGCGGGTGGGCGAGCCGGCGGGGCGGGCCGGCCGTTGCCCCCGTCCCCGGACCGCGTCTATGGTCCGGGGACGCCCGAAGCCGAAGATCGACGCTCCGCCTCCGCGGCCACGTGACGCCAACGCTTCGCCTGGTTCCTCACCGCGGCCCCCGTCCGGGCCTGGCCGGCGGGGCGGCGCCGATCGCGGCCCCGCCCGTCCCGTCCACCCAGGTGAGGCACCCATGAGACGCATGCGCGCGTGGCTCACGGCGCTCGGCACGGCCGTCCTGACGATCGCCGGGCTGATCATGCCCGCACCGGTCTTCGCCGCCCCCGCGACGCTTCGCCCCGGCGTCCTGTGGTACGACACGGCGGGCAACCGGCTGCAGGCGCACGGCGCCGGGGTGTTCAAGGTCGGTTCGACGTACTACATGGTCGGCGAGGACAAGAGCGCGGGCGCGACGTTCACCGCGGTCGCCTGCTACTCCTCGACCGACCTGGCCACCTGGACCCGGCAGGGCAACGCGCTGAGCCGGCAGAGCAGCGGAGACCTCGCCGCCGGGCGCATCGTCGAGCGGCCGAAGGTGATCTACAACTCGTCGACCGGCCAGTACGTGATGTGGGTGCACATCGACAACTCCTCCTACGGGGACGCGCGGGCCGGGGTGGCCACCAGCCCGACACCGTGCGGGCCGTACACCTACCGCGGCTCCTCGCGTCCGCTCGGGTTCGAGAGCCGGGACCTGGGCCTGTTCAAGGACGACGACGGCACGGCGTACCTGCTGACCGAGGACCGCGCCCACGGCCTGCGCATCGACCGGCTGTCCGCCGACTACACCCAGGCGGTGAGCACGACGGCGGTGCTCGCCGACCTGGAGTCCCCGGCGATGGTCAAGGTGAACGGACGATACTTCCTGTTCGCCTCGCACCTGACGGGCTGGTCGACCAACGACAACGCGTACGCCACCGCGACCTCCCTGTCCGGGCCGTGGAGCGGCTTCACCACGTTCGCCCCCAACGGCAGCCGCACGTTCGACTCGCAGACCTCCTCCGTCGTGCCGGTGACGGGGTCGTCGGGCACCACGTACGTCTACGTCGGCGACCGGTGGAACCCCAACGACCTCAACAGCTCGACGCCCGTCTGGCTGCCGCTCTCGATCAGCGGCTCCACCGCCTCGATGAGCGCGTTCTACGACTCCTGGACCATCGACACGGCGACCGGCACCTGGGCGGCCACGTCGACTCCGCCGCAGAGCTTCACGCTGGTCGGCGCCCAGTCGGGGCGCTGCCTCGACGTCGCCGGCGGGGCCGCGAACAACGGCTCGACCCTCCAGATCTACGACTGCAACGGCGGCGCGGGCCAGAAGTGGTCGCTGACCTCCTCCGGGGAACTGCGCACGTTCGGCGGCACGAAGTGCCTCGACGTGTTCGACCAGCGGACCACGGCGGGCGCCCCGGTGGGCATCTGGGACTGCAACGGCGGCGCCAACCAGCGGTGGACGGTCAACTCCGGCGGCACCGTCGTCGGCGTCCAGTCGGGCCTGTGCCTGGACGTGAACGGCAACCAGACGGCCAACGGCACCAAGGTGCAGATGTGGACGTGCAACGGCGGCGCCAACCAGCGGTGGACCCGCACCTGAGACCCCGCCGTACCTGAGACCTCGCGACCCCGCGCCTGAGCCCGGTGCCGGAGACCCGGCCCGGGCCCGGACGCGCGGGCGGGTCACGGCGGGTCACGGTGGTTACGGCGGTCACGGCGGGTCACGGCGGGTTACGGCGGGTTACGGCGGGTTACGGCGGGATCGCCTCGATCGCGGACCTCAGGCGGCGCAGCGCGGGCCCGAGGTCGTCCAGGAGCGGCGTGGCCAGCGCCAGCCGGATCGCGGGGGGACTCCAGGCGCCGGTGGCGAACGCGTCGGCGGTGGACACGAGGATCCCCTCCTGCGCCAGCACGGCCGCCACATGGTCGGGACGCTGGTGCGGCTCCAGGCCGAGCCAGACGATGTACGACCCGGGGTGGGCGACGACGTCCATGCCGCCGAACGCCGCCCGGGCGATGCCCTGCCGGGCGGCGGCGTCCCGCCGGCGGGCCTCCTCCAGCCGGGTGACCGTGCCGTCCTCGACGATCAGGCAGCCGGCGGCGCGGGCGATCTCGACGACGCGGGCACGCCGCTCCCGGTCGAGGACCCAGCCGAGCGGGTTGTGTTGTGCAGGGTAGGCATCGCTTGAACTCCTCCCCGGCCTGACGGCCGGAGCTTCTCCCGTCGTGTCGCGGTCAGGCGACACGCGGGGGTTGACGCTTCGCAGACCGGGCAGCCCCGAGGTCTCCACGTCCTGACACCACAGTTCCTGCGGCGTTGTAAATGTTGATCGCGGCGTTGGTGTCGGCATGCCCGGCCCACCCGCACCCGGGGTTGACACAGGCGTACCTGATCCCGGCCCGGGCCGCCGGGTCACGGTGCCCGCACCGGTGGCAGGTCTGTGACGTACCCGGGGCGGGCACCTTCACCACCAGCCCGCCGCGATCACGGGTTTTGTACTCCAGCAGGGTGACCGTCCGGCCCCACGCCTGCCCGGCGATGGCGCGGTTCAGCCCGGCCTTCTGCCGCACGTTCCGGCCGGGACGCTCGATCGTGCCGGTGGCGGAGCGGACCATGGTCGAAATCCGCAGGTCCTCCACCACGACCACGCTGAAAGTGTCAGCGAGTTCGGTGGTGGTCTGGTGCTGCCAGTCGACGGCCCGGCGCTTGGCTGTCGCGCGGAGCCGGGCGATCCGGTCGTAGGTGCGGGCCAGCCGACGCGAGGCCGGCTGCCCGGGAGGACGAGCGGCGCGCTGGCGGGCCGACTTCTTCTCCAGCCGGCGCAGGCGTTGTTGCTCGCCGTCACGTAGCCAGGGCCCATGCTCGCGCATGGTGCCGTCCGACAACGCCAGGGCGACGGTGATCCCCCGGTCGATCCCCACCCCAGGGCCGGGGTGCGCGGCCGGGGCCGCCGCGACCACCGCTTCGGTGCGGAACACGATCTGCCAGCCGAAGGCGTCCTTCACCAGGCGTGCCCCGGTGACCCGCCCGGCAGGGCCGCCCCTGGTCACGCCGGGCAGATTCTTGGTCCACCGGAACCGCACCCGCCCGACCTTCGGCAGACTGACCGCACCCCACCGCCGGTTCACCCGCTTGACCTGCAAGTCGCGGGCCTGCGGCACATCCACCGCCAACCGGGTCCGGAACCGGCCCTTGAACGTAGGCCGGTTTGCGGGATGGGCAGGGTTGAAGTAGTTCGCCCACGCCTGCCGGTAGGTTCTCAGCACCGCCTGCGCCGCCTGGGCGGGCAACCGGCCCATCCAGTCGATCTCCCGGCGCGCCGCCCGGATCGCCGCGTCACAGTCCTTCACCGTCGCCAACCGGCCCTGCCGGAAGGTGCAGAACTCATGCAGCAGATTCCACAGCGCGCGGGCGGTATGCGCCTGACCGTCCAGCACCGCCACCTGGGCGGCGCTGAGGTCGAGACGCGCTACGTGCGCACGAGCCCGTCTGGCCACCTCCACACCCTGATCGTACCCTCGGGTTTACACCACCGTGACGGAATCCACACGAAGAGTGACACCGGATCTACGCACCGGACGCCGCTGTCCACCCCCACACCCACCTGGTGCCCATGACGAAAGACCGGCGCGAGACCTTAACCAACCCGATGCCGGTCCGCTGCTGCCAGCGGCGCCGACGTTCGCCAAACCCGAGATCGCCCTCGGGTTCCCTCCGCCGTTCGGCGGTTCCCAGCGGCTGCCGCGCCACGTGGGCCGCAAGCGCGGCCTGGAGATGATCCTTACCGGCGATCCGATCCCCGCCGCCAGGGCCGCCGAGATCGGACTGGTCAACGCCGTCGTGCCCGCCGCCGACCTGCTCGGCGCCGCGCGGGATCTGGCCGGCCGGATCGCCCGGCACGCGCCGACGGCCGTCGCGGCCTGCCTTCGGTCGGTCACCCGGGGAATCAACCTGCCGATCGACGAGGGACTGGCGGTCGAGGCTGCCTGTTTCGCCGCCACCGTGCCCACCGACGGAGTGCGGGACGGCCTGCGCCGGTTCCTCGACCGCTCCGGCCGGCCCTGAAGGCCACGCGAGCCGGCCACGCGAGCCGGCCACACGAGCAGGCGGCACGATCCGGCCGCATGAGCCGGCTGTGGGGACGCGACGCGGCCGGCGCCGCGCCCCACAGCGCCCCCTCCCCGCGCTCCTTGACGGCTGCCTCAGCCGCTGAGCTGCTGCAGGATGCCCAGACGGTCGGGGAGCACCTCGTACTCCACGATCCTGCCGTCGCGGAACCGGATCGTGCTGATGCTCTGGCCGCTGAAGCGGCGCCCGCTCGGCGGGGCGCCGAACACCTCGCCGCGCTGCACGCCCTCGATGGTCCAGTAGACGACCACCCGGTCGCCCTCGGCGACGGTGTCCGTCACGGTCGCGGTCACGCCTTCGACCGCCGAGCGCAGCCAGGTGATGTGCTGGACGAACCCCGCCCGCCCGAGGTTGCCCCCGGCGGGCACCGCGCCGTCCGTCGCCTCGTCGGCGACGATCTCGTCGAGGACGTCGAGCCGCCCCTGCGAGACGACCTCCTCGTAGAAACGCCTGGCCACCGTACGGTTGATCTCGGTGGTGCTCGTCTCCGTCGTGCTCATCGGCGGTCTCCTTCTCCTGTCGGTTGCTGTGGTCGGTGCGTGCGGGTCACGGGCGTACGGGCGGCAGCGGGAGGATGCCGAGGCTCGCGTCGAGGCCGCCGTCGACGACCAGGGCGGTCCCGGTGACGTACGACGCGGCGGGCGAGGTGAGGAACCAGACGGCCTCGGCCTGCTCGCGGGGCTCGGCGAACCGCTGGAGCGGGATGCGGCGCTCGATCTCGGCGGTGAGCACGGGGTCCCGGCGGACCCCGGCGTTGATCCGCGTCCAGGTGAGCCCCGGGGCGAGGGCGTTGACCCGGATGCCGTCGGGCGCGTGGTCGATGGCCGCGGCGCGGACGAGGTTGATCAGCGCGCCCTTCGACGCGTTGTACGCCCAGTTGCCGGGGTCGGCGCGCAGCCCGGCCACGGACGCGGTCACCACGACCGCCCCGCCCCCGGCGGCGCGCAGGGCGGGCACGGCGGCCCTGATGCCCAGGATCGGGCCCCGGAGGTTGACCGCGAAGATCCGCTCCGCGGCCTCCACCGCCCCCGGGGACTCCCACGGCCGGGTGCCGCCGATGCCGGCGTTGAGCACGACCGCGTCGAGGCGGCCGAACTCGCGGACCGCCAGATCCACCGCGGCGTGGTTGGTCTCCTCCCGCGACACGTCGCCGGCCAGCGTCAGCACGCCGTCGAGCACGGCGAGCTCCTTGAGCGCGTACTCGTCGTGGTCCACGGCGAGCACCGCGACGCCGCGCTCCGCGTACAGCTCGGCGGTGGCCCGGCCGATGCCCGACCCCGCGCCCGTCACGAGGACGGCGCGCGGAACCGGGCCGGCCGAGGAGCCAGCGGAGCCGGAGGAGGGGTTGGGCGAGGTCATGGAGCCTCCAGGTTGAGGGCGGCGTGCGGGAGTGCTCCCGCCGTACGCCCCGCGTCGATCCGCGGGACGGCGGCGAGCAGTTCTGCGGTGTAGGCGGCGCGCGGGGCGCGGAAGACGTCGGCGACGGCGCCGGTCTCGACCAGCCTTCCGTCCTTCATCACGGCCACGCGGTCGCAGACCTGGCGGACGACGCCCAGGTCGTGCGAGATGAACAGCAGCGCGACCCCGGCCTCGCGCCGCAGCTCGGCGAGCAGGGCCAGGATCTGCGCCTGCACGGTGACGTCGAGCGCGGACACCGGCTCGTCGCAGACGATCACCTCGGGGCCCGGGGCGAGCGCGCGGGCGATCGCGACCCGCTGGCGCTGGCCGCCGCTCAGCCGGGCGGGCACGCGGTCCAGCAGGGCGGGGTCGAGCCCGACCCGGCCGAGCAGCGCGGCGACCCGCTCACGCCTGCGGCGTCGCGGCATCCTCCCCGGCACCGCCTCGCCGACGACCCGCTCGACCGTGAAGCGCGGGTCGAACGAGCTCAGCGGGTCCTGGTCGACGAGCTGGATCCGGGAGCGCCGCGAGCGCCGGTCGCGCTCGCGCAGCCCGGTCCACGGCTCGCCGTCGAGCAGCACCGTCCCGGCGTCGGGGACGATCTCCGCCAGCACGATCCGCGCGGTGGTGCTCTTCCCCGACCCCGACTCGCCGACCAGGCCGAGCGCCTCCCCCGCGCGCAGGTCGAACGACACGTCGCCGACGGCCGTACGCCACGATCCGTCCGGGGAGCGGTAGCGCTTGGTGACGCCCCGCACCGAGACGACGGCATGGTCCTTCACCCGGACCGGCGCCGCCGGCGCTCGGGAGGCGGTGGCGGGCCGCGCCCGCCCGGGGTGGAAGCAGCGGACCATCCGGCCCTGCCCGTCCGGCCCGTCCTCCCCGTCCGGCCCGTCCTCCCCGTCCGGCCCGTTCTCTCCGTACGACACGGGGGGCGGCGGCTCGGAGCGGCAGCGGTCGTCGGCGAGCGCGCAGCGCGGGGCGTACGGGCAGCCGGTGGCGGCCGGGGGTCCGGTCCGGACGATCGGCAGCCCTCGCACCGGACCGCCGCCCGGGTTGTCCGGGCCGTCCAGGCCGGGCACGGCCGCCAGCAGGTCGGCGGTGTAGGGGTGGGCGGGAGACGCCAGCAGGGCCGCCGCCGGTCCCCGCTCCACGACCACGCCCGCGAACAGGACGGCGATCTGGCCGGCGAGCCGGGCGACGACCGCGAGGTCGTGGCTGATGAGCAGCAGCGCCGTGCCCCGCCGCCGCCGCTCCTCCAGCAGGCCGAGCACCTGCGCCTGCACGGTGACGTCGAGTGCCGTGGTGGGCTCGTCCGCGATCAGCAGGGCGGGTTCGGCCGCGATGGCGGAGGCGATCAGCGCCCGCTGCCGCAGCCCTCCGGACAGCTCGTGCGGATACTGCAGGAACCTCACGTGCGGGTCGGGCACCCCCGCCTCGGTGAGCAGCCGGATCACCTGGTCGTCGAGGTCGTCGCGGCGCGCCAGGCCGTGCACCTCCAGGGCCTCCGCCACCTCCAGGCCGACCCGGCGGAGCGGGTCGAGCGAGGTCAGCGCGTCCTGCAGGACGTAGCCGATGCGGCGGCCGCGCAGCCGCCGCCACTGGCCGCCGCCCAGCGTGCGCAGGTCCCGTCCCTCGAAGGTCAGCGTCCGCGCGGTCACCCGGGCGCCCGCGCCGGCGAGGCCGAGCAGCGCCCGGGCCGTGACGCTCTTGCCCGATCCCGACTCGCCCACCACCGCGAGGCACTCCCCCGCGCGCAGCGACAGGTCGACGTCCCGCACGGCCGGCACGACGCCGCGCCGGGTGGCGAAGCCGACGGAGAGCCCCGCCACCTCCAGCAGCGGCGCGGAGGGGTGGTCGCCGCTCATCGGGCCTCCCGTCCTTCGTAGCGGGCCTGCAGGGCCCGCCCGGCGACGGTGGCGGACAGCACGGTCAGCGTGATGGCCGCCCCCGGGAACAGAGCGAGGGTCCAGCTCACGTCGAGGTAGTCGCGCGACTGGGCGAGCATCGCGCCCCACTCGGGGGCGGGGGGCTGCGGGCCGAGCCCGAGGAAGCTCAGCGACGCCCCGGCGATGAGCGCGGTGCCGACGTTGACCGTGGCCAGGATCAGCAGGGGCGCGATGACGTTCGGCGCGATGTGCCGCAGCAGGATCCGCGCCGGGGCAAGGCCGAGGCCGACCGCCGCCCGCACGTACGGCGAGCCGCGGACGACCAGCGCCTGCGCGCGCACGACCCGGGCGAACCCCGGCGCGAGGGCGACGGTGATGGCCAGGGCGGCGTTGCGGGTGCCGGGCCCGAGGACGGCCACGACGAGCAGGGCCATCAGGACGGCCGGGAACGACAGCAGCACGTCGGCCAGCCGCATGGCCGCCTCGCCCGCGACGCGGCCGCCCAGCGCGGCGAGCAGCCCCCAGGCGGCGCCCACGACGCCGGCGAGCAGGGTGGAGCCCACGCCGACGAGCAGCGACGGCCGCGCGCCGAAGACCAGCCGGGCGAGCACGTCACGGCCGAGCTGGTCGGTGCCGAGCGGGTGCCCCTCCATCGGCCCGCGCAGCGCGAGCGCCGGGTCCACCCGGTCGGGCGCGTGGGCGAACAGGCCGGGGAAGGCCGCGGCCAGGCAGACGAGCGCGAAGAACGCGACGGCCAGCGCGACACCCGGCCGGGGCAGCCCCACCCTCGGCAGCCTCACCTTCGGCAGGCCGGCCCGCGTCGGCTCGTACGGCCCGCCCGCCGCCGCGTCCGGGACCGCGCTCACGCCGCCGCCCCGATCCGCGGGTCGGCGAGCCCGTAGAGCAGGTCGACGACGATGTTGATCAGGGAGAAGGTGAGCGCGGAGAGCACCACCACACCCGTCACGACCGGGAAGTCCCGGCCGCGCACCGCCGCCACGACGACGTGGCCGAGGCCCTGCCGGGCGAAGACCGTCTCCACGACCACGGTGCCGGCGAGCAGTTCCCCGAGCACCCAGCCGGAGAGCGTGAGCACCGGCAGCGCGGCGTGCCGCAGCGCGTGGCGCACGCGGATGCGGTGCTCGGTGGCGCCGCGCGCCCGGGCGGTCAGCGCGAACGGCTGGTCCAGGGCGCGTTCCAGCCCTTCCCTGGTCACCTGGGCCAGCACCCCGGCGATGGGCAGCGCGAGCGCGGCGCACGGCAGCACCAGCGCGGCCGGGCCGTCGTCGCCGATCACGGGGAACCAGCCCAGGTGGAAGGAGAAGGCGGCCAGCAGCAGGATGCCGATCCAGAAGTTCGGCGTCGAGATCGAGCAGAACTCGACGGCGCGCGACAGCGCCCGCAGGCGTGGCCGGCCGGCCGTGAGCGTGGCGAGCACCACCGCGAGGCCGAAGCCGAGGGCGGCCGCCCCCGCCGCGAGCGCCAGGGTGGCGCCGATCTGCTCGCCGATCACCTGGCTCACCGGCCGGCCCAGCTGGTAGGAGCCGCCGAGGTCGGCGCGCAGGAGCCGGCCGAGGAACAGGGCGTACTGCACGACGGTCGGCTCCTGCAGGCCGTACTCCGCGCGGATCGCGTCCAGCACCTGGGGTGTGGCGTTGGCCTGGACCCCGCCCGCGATGACGCGGGCGGGGTCGCCGGGCACCAGCCGCATCCCGGCGAAGGCGAACGTGGCGGCGCCCCACAGCACGAACAGGGTCAGCGCCAGCCTGCGGGTCAGCCGGCGGGCCAGCGGCGGCACGGGATCACGCCCCCAGCCACACGCCGTGGAAGACCGGGTAGGTCTGGGCGTCGAAGGCGACGCCGCGCGCCTTGGCGGAGAAGGCGGTGAGCTGCACCGGCGTGTAGAGCGGCAGCACGTACGCCTGCCGGAGCACCTCGTGCTGGACGGCTGCGTAGTCCTTCGCGGCGGTGGCCGGATCGGACGTCTCCGCCGCCTCCTCCACCCAGGTGTCGATCCGCGGCGAGTCGACCAGCGCGACGTTGCCGCCGGCCTTGGCGTAGGTGTTGCCCGAGGCGAACGCGAAGCGCAGCACGTCGGGCGTGGGCCGGGCGAAGCTGACGTCGACGAGGTCGTACTCGCCGCCGATGAGGTACTTGCTCACGAACGCGCCGGTGTCCACGGCCGGCCGTTCGATCTTTATGCCGGCGAGCTTGGCCTGGGCCTGGACGCCCTCGGCGAGCACGTCGCGCTGCTCCTTGTTGCCCTCCGCCCAGTAGGGCCAGGTGAGGGCGAGGGTCTTGCCGTCCTTCACGCGGTAGCCGTCGGAGCCCTTCTTCCAGCCCGCCTCGTCGAGCAGCCGCTCCGCCGCGGCGAGGTCGTAGGACGCCAGTTCGCTCTCGGCCGTCGCGTCGTAGGCCGCGGTCGTGCGGCTCAGCGGGTTGCGCGCGACGGGGAACCGGCCGAAGTAGATGTTCTTCACCAGTTCGGCGACGTTCACGGCGGCCGAGAGGGCGCGGCGCACGCGCACGTCCTTGAGCGGCCCGCGGGTCTGGTTCAGATAGAGGTTGTAGTTCAGGCCCGGCGTCTCCTGCGCGGTGAGATCAAAGTCCCCGAGCGACCGCAGCCTGCCGGCGTTGACCGGCGGGACGCCCGCGATCGCCTGGACCTGCCCGCTGGTGAGCGCGCCGTACCGGGTGGCGTCCTCTGGGACGAACTCGAACACGAGGCCGTCGAGGTAGGCCGCGCCCTGGTGGGACGCACCGGCGGGCGGCGAGGCGTAGGCGGCGTTCTTGCGCAGCGTGACCCGCTTGTCCTTCTCCCAGGAGACGTAGGAGAAGGGGCCGGTGCCGACCGGGCTATAGTCCGCGACCGGCTTGGCCAGCGCCGCCGGGCTCTGGATGCCGAGGTACGGCACCGACAGGGCCTGCAGGAACGGGGTGAACGGCCGCTTCAGCGTCACCTCGACGACGTGGTCGTCCACCACCCGCGACTTCTCGTACGGCGCGATCAGCGACGCGGCGTAGGCCGACTTGGTGGCCGGGTCCACCACGTGGTCGAGCGTCGCCTTCACCGCCTCGGCGGTGAAAGGCGTGCCGTCGTGGAAGGTGACGCCGTCCCTGAGGGTGAACGTGTAGGTCCGTCCGTCTCCGGACACGGCCCACTTCGTGGCGAGCCAGGGCCCGAAGGTGGCGGGACCGGTCTGCACGACCAGGGAGTCGAAGATGTTGCGGTCGATCAGGCCGGTCACCGCGGTGGCCGCCACCGCGGGGTCGAGCGACACCTGCGTGCCGGCGAGCGCGTAGGTGAGGGTGCCGCCGGCCACCGGGCCGGCCGCGCCGGCCCGTCCGGCGGACGGCTCGTCCCGTCCGCCTGTCGTGACGACCAGGACGAGGACGATGGCCGCGGCCGCAACCAGGGCGGCCGCCACGACCGCCGGACGCCTGGACCGCAGGCTGCCCCGCCGCCCGGCCGGTTCGTCGTCCACTTGGGTGGCGGTGTCGTCGCTCACTGACATCGGTGAGGCCTTTTCTGTCGCGATGGGAAAAGGAGAGAGCGGGGCACGCGGGCGCGCCGAAATAGCCGGAACCCGGCGGAACCGGCGGATCGATTGGCGAATTCCCGTCCCGCGGACCAGGAGAATTCAGGACATCGACGGAATCACACCACGACAAAACGCGACGGTCAACTTATTACGCCATTGTCACCGACCCATTTGCGATGCCGATTGAAATCAATTCGAATTCCCTATGGCAACCTGTGCGGCGAGCGCGCCGGGGAATTCCGCGACCGAGGAGAAGAATTCACGCAGGGCCGCGCAGGCACTCGACTCGATCTCCGGGTCGAGCCCTCGCCTGCTCAGCAGGCGCAGCCCGACCGGGTCCTGCGCGGGCAGCGGAGTGATCTCCTCCAGGCCCTTCGGCACGCCGAACGCGGTGGGCAGCAGGGCGATGCCGAGCCGGGCGCGTGCCGCGGCCAGCACACCCTCCAGGTTGACCGCCTCCGTGGTGATCCGCACCGGCCAGCCGAGCCCCTCCAGCACGCTCACGGCCTGCCGCCGCAGGGCGCACGGCTCCTGGAAGGCCACCAGCGGCACCGGCCGGTCCGGCGGCGGGAGGAACCAGCCCGGCGCGGCGAGCCAGCGCAGCGGCAGCGCGGCGACCTGCCTGCCGCCGACGCCGGGCACGACGCCGAGGATCAGCGCCATGTCCAGCGTCCCCTTCTGGGTCGCCTCGGCCAGGGGGGTGCTGCGGTCCAGCCGGAACACGACGTCCCGCGTGGGCAGCGCCGCCATCAGCGCGCCGAGGAGGTCGGGCAGCGTCTGGTAACCCGCGTGCTCGACGGCGCCGACGGTCAGCCCCGCCGTCCGCTCGGCCCCCAGCCGGCAGAGGGCCTCGTCGTGGACGGCGAGCAGCCGCCGCGCCTCCACGAGCAGCGTCTCGCCCGCCATGGTGAACCGGGTGGACCTGCCGGTCTTCTCCACCAGCGGTTGCCCGATGACGCGTTCCAGCGATCGGACGTGCTGGCTCACGGTCGGCTGGCTGGTCCGCAGCGCGGACGCGGCCCGGCCGAAGCCACCGCAGTCGGCGATGGCCACGAACGTTCGCAGTTGCACGAGGTCGAGCAGTGCTCCCATACCCGCGATAATAACCCCTATTACCTACATGAATAAGGGACCATCAGGGGTAGGGTTCCGCCACCATCGGACGGCGGCCGCGGCGACCTCGGGCGGGACCCGGTGCCCGCCGCGGAACTCCTCGTACGTCACGTCGTACCCGCCGTCCCGCAACTCGGGGACGAGGCGCCTGCTGCAGCGGTCGATCGGCAGCACCCGGTCGGAGGTGCCGTGCGAGACGAAGACGCGGGGCCGGCCGTGCCGGATCATCGGAGCCATGAAGCCGGGAGAGAACGCCAGCACGGCATGGAACAGATCGCCGTTGGCCAGCCCCAGCGACAGCGCGTAGGAGGCGCCGTCGGAGAACCCGGCGACGGCCACGCCGCCGAGTTCGACGGCCACGCGGGCGAACGTCTCCTCCAGGGTGGCGTCGATCCTCGACACGTCCGCGCCGTAACCGCCGACGATCACGTCCCAGGTGGCCGAGACGGCCTGCGGCGCGAGCAGCGGCACCCCGAGACGGGTCGCCTCGGGGGCCAGCCACTCCAGCGCCTGTTCCGCCGTGCCGCCCGCGCCGTGCAGCACCACGGCGAGCGGGGCCGGCCCGTCCCCGAGGCCGGGCGGCACGTGCAGCAGGGCGCGGCCGTCGAGGCGGTGGGTTCCGGGCTCGGGAGGCGACGCCGCCCGCGGCACGGCCACGGGACGCGCGGACAGCCGGCCGTGCCGCACGCCCTCCTCGGGCTCCGCGTGGGGACGGCTCCGCTCCGGCGTGGTCATCGGCCTCACCTCCCGCTCACCGGTCTACCCGCGGCTCGCGTGATCACCTCCGCGTCCGCGCGTACCAGGGGGAAGGTCCTGTACGGCTGCCGCACCCGCGCGAAGCGACGGGACGGCCGGCTGGAATAGTACCCACCTGCACGCATCCGCCCACGACCCCACCCGCACGCCCTCACCCGTGCGATCCCACCTGCACGACCACCGCGAACGGACGGCCTCACGTGACCGATGCCCGTTACTGCCTCTTCGATCTCGACGGCACGCTGACCGACCCCGAGATCGGCATCGTCGCCTCGCTGCGCCACGCCCTGGCCGCCGTCGGGTTCCCGGAGGTGGACCACGGACGGCTCCGCGCCCTGATCGGCCCTCCCCTCCAGGACGGCTTCCTGATGCTCGGCGTCCCCGAGGAGCGCCTCGGCGACGCGGTCCACGCGTACCGGGAGCGCTTCGCCGAGACCGGGATGTACGAGAACGAGGTGATCGCCGGCATCCCGGCCGTGCTGGAGGCCCTCGTCGCCGAGGGCTGGACCCTGGCGGTGGCGACGTCGAAACCGGCCGTCTTCGCGGCGAAGATCCTCGCGCACTTCGGCCTCGACGGCTTCTTCGCGTACGTCGCCGGGGCCACGCTGGACGGGTCGCGGCGGCACAAGGCGGACGTGGTCCGCCACGCGCTCGACGTCCTCGGCGCGCCGCCGGACGCGACCGTCATGGTCGGCGACCGCCTGGAGGACGTCGCCGGGGCCGCCGCGTGCGGCGTCCGGACCGTCGCCGTGACGTGGGGGTTCGGCGACCCGGCCGAGTTCGGCGCACCTGTGTTCACCGGCGCCGGGCTCCTCGCGGTGGTGGAGACGCCCGGGCGGCTTCTCGACGTGCTGTCGCGGACGGCGGAGGCCCCTCCGTATCCGTGATCAGTCGACGTCGACCCAGTCGAGCGTCCGCTGGACGGCCTTGCGCCATCCGGCGTAGCCGCGCTCGCGCCGCTCGTCGGTCCAGGTGGGCTCCCAGCGGCGGTCCTCGTGCCAGTTGCGCCTGAGATCGTCGGTGGACTTCCAGAAGCCCACGGCGAGCCCGGCGGCGTACGCCGCGCCGAGCGCGGTGGTCTCGGCGACGACCGGCCGGGAGACCGGTACGCCCAGGATGTCGGCCTGGAGCTGCATGCACAGCTCGTTGGCCGTCACTCCGCCGTCCACCCGCAGCACGTCGAGGACGACGCCGGAGTCCTGCTCCATCGCGGTGACGACGTCCCTGGTCTGGTAGCAGATCGATTCGAGGGTGGCGCGGGCCAGGTGGGCGTTGGTGTTGTAGCGGGACAGGCCGACGATCGCGCCCCGGGCGTCGGCGCGCCAGTACGGCGCGAACAGGCCGGAGAACGCGGGCACGAAGTAGACGCCGCCGTTGTCCTCGACCTGCCGGGCGAGCGCCTCGCTCTGCGCCGCCCCCGAGATGATGCCGAGCTGGTCGCGCAGCCACTGCACGGCGGAGCCGGTGACCGCGATCGACCCCTCCAGGGCGTACACGGGCTTGGCCGAGCCGAACTGGTAGCAGACCGTGGTGAGCAGGCCGTGCCGGGACCGGACGAGCTCGGTACCGGTGTTGAGCAGCAGGAAGTTGCCGGTGCCGTAGGTGTTCTTGGCCGTGCCGGGCTCGAAGCACACCTGGCCGACGGTCGCGGCCTGCTGGTCGCCGAGGTCGCCCGCGAGCGGGACCTCGCCGCCGAGCGGACCGCCCGCGCGGGTCACGCCGAAAAGGCCGGGATTGGCGGACGGCCGGATCTCGGGGAGCATCCGCCGGGGCACGCCGAAGAACGACAGCAGCTCGTCGTCCCAGTCGAGCGTCTCCAGGTCCATCAGCATCGTGCGGCTCGCGTTGGTGGGGTCGGTCACGTGGACGCCGCCGTCCACGCCGCCGGTGAGGTTCCACAGCAGCCAGGTGTCGGTGGTGCCGAAGACCGCGTCGCCGCGCTCGGCGGCCTCGCGGACCCCGGGGACGTTCTCCAGGATCCACTGGATCTTGCCGCCGGAGAAGTAGGTGGCGGGCGGCAGCCCGGCCTTGCGCCGGATCACCTCGCCCTTGCCCTCCCGTTCCAGGGCCGCGGCGATGCGGTCGGTGCGGGTGTCCTGCCAGACGATGGCGTTGTAGTACGGGCGGCCGGTGCGCCGGTCCCAGACGACGGTCGTCTCGCGCTGGTTGGTGACGCCGAGCGCCGCGAGGTCGGCCGCCCGCAGGCCCGCCGTACGCATGGCCGTCTCTGCGACCGCGCGGGTGCGCTCCCAGATCTCGGTGGGGTTGTGCTCGACCCAGCCCGCCTGCGGCAGGATCTGCTGGTGCTCCAGCTGGTGGCGGGCGACCTCGTTGCCGGACCGATCGAAGATCATGAAGCGGGTGCTGGTCGTCCCCTGGTCGACCGCGCCGACGTAGTCAGCCATCTCAGCCGTTCACCGGGCCTTCAGGAGGTCGGGCCGATTTCCGGCTCGGGCTCGGGCATCGCCGACTCGTCACCGGTCGGGGGCGGCGTCTCGGCGGCCGGTGTCTCGATGTCGGCCTCTCCGCCGATCATCTTCTCCAGCCCGCCGTCGTCCGGCTCCGGCGTCAGCGGCTCCGGTGAGGTGCCTCTCGCGTCCCGCGCTCCGGATCTTTCGGCAACCACGTCCGCGTCTCCTCCCACGTGTCCTCTCCGCCGTCCGCCGGTCCCCCCGGTCCGCGGATCGCGCATGACCGCTCACCTGCCCCCGTTGTACGGTCCTCATTCACCTTCTCACAGACCCGTACGGAGCGTGCGTGCGCGACGGTCTCCGGAGGTCCGCGGCGGGTACACGTCAGACAGCCGGCGGCGGGCCGGGAGCGGCGGGGGCGTGCGGATGGACAGGCGGCGGCGTGACCTGGTCGACCGGGACCTGGAGGAGGCGGCGGCGGACCTGCTGGCGCACGACCCCCGGCTCCGCGGCCTGGACGTGCGGGTGTGTTTCGACGGCGCGGTTGCGCACGTCGAGGGAGACGTGCCGGACGCCGCCGCTCTCGCGGTGCTGCGCGAGCGGCTCGGCCAGCTGGCCGGGGTGCTCGCCGTATGGGACCGGGTGCGGGTGGCCGGCGTCGCCCCCCGGGTCGTCGATCTCGGCTGCGGCGGCACCAAGCAGCACCGCGACAACCTCGGCCTCGACCTGTCCCCCGGGCCGATGGTCGACGTGCTGGCCGACCTGTCGCGCGGGGTGCCGCTGGCGGACGAGTCGGTGGACCAGGTCTTCGTGGTGCACGTGCTGGAGCACCTCGCCGACTACCTGCCCCTGCTGCGGGAGTGTCACCGGATCCTGCGGCCCGGCGGGGTGCTGCACGTCCTCGCTCCCTGGTGGCGGCATGTCAACGCGGTGGCCGACCCCACCCACCTGCGGCTGATCGACGTCGCGACCTTCAAGCACCTGTGCCGGCCCGACGGTTCGGGCCGGTGCTGGTTCCCGTTGCTGGTCACCCGCGACGAGTCCACGGTCTACGCGGACCTCGTGCCGGCGAAGGACGGCATCACTCCCGCGGACGAGCGGCGGCTGGCCCGCTTCTTCGACTGAGCCGGGTGAAGCACCGGTCATCTGTTTCAAAAAACGTTGATACCGATCGGCCTCGGACCGTGTGAGGGCGAGTATCGAAGGTAGGTAATGAAGGACCCCTGGGGGTGAGCACGATGGAGCAGGGCATCCCCCCTCCTACGGAGAAACACGATCTGCTGGGCGCGCTGACGAACATGCTGGCGGACAGCCACCTGACGGCGTTCGAAGGCATTCCGGCGCTCATCGACGATTACAAACACCTGGCGGGCTTCGACGGGATCTCCGTCTACCTCTGCGACCTGCAGCAGAACGTGTTGCGCAGGCTGTGCGGCCCGGCCGGGGAGGACGCCCAGCCGGAGGAACTGAAGATCGACACCACTCTGGCGGGCCGCGCCCTGCAGGAGGTGCGCCCGCTGCGCGGCGACAACCCGGTCCAGTGGTGGGTTCCGATGCTGGACGGCACCGAGCGCCTGGGAGTCCTGCACATGCGGCCCACCGCCGAGGACGCCGGCCTCGGCGACCGGATGCGGCACATCGCCTCCCTGATCTCCCTGATCGTCGTGAGCAAGCGGTCGTTCAGCGACTATCACGCGCGGCTCGTGCGGACCCGGCCGATGCACGTGGCGGCCGAGATGCAGTGGAACCTGATGCCGCCGCTCACCTTCGCCACGCCGACGGTGGCGATCGGCGCGGTCCTCGAACCGGCGTACGAGATCGGCGGGGACGCCTTCGACTACTCGACCTCCGGCAACGTGGCGCACGTCGCCGTCTTCGACGCGATGGGACACGACGTGTCGGCCGGGCTGACCGCCAACCTCGCCGTCGCGGCCTGCCGCAACAACCGGCGGCAGGGCCACGGCCTGGCGCAGAACAGCGAGATGATCGAGCGTGTACTGATCGACGAGTTCGGCCGGGCCGACCGCTTCGTCACCGCGATCATCGGCGACCTCGACCTGGACACCGGCGTGTTCAGCTGGATCAACCGCGGCCATCACCCGCCGGTGCTGATTCGCGGGGGCCGGTGGATCGCCACCCTGAAGTGCCCACCCGCCCATCCGATGGGACTCGATCTCGGGCTTCCCGTCACGCTCTGCCGGGACCAACTCCAGCCCGGCGACCGGCTGCTCCTCTACACCGACGGCATCACCGAGATGCGCAACCCCGACAGCGGCGAGTTCGGCCTGGGCCGGCTCGTCGAGTTCATGATCAAACAGAACGCCGCGGGGCTGCCGGTGCCCGAGACCCTGCGGCGGCTGATCCGCACCGTGATGGACTACCAGAATCACCGGCTGCAGGACGACGCCACCGTGCTACTCCTCGAATGGCACGGCGCCGCCTACGAGAAGCTCAACCCCTGAGCACCGCGGCCCGTCAGAGCGCCGGCGCCGATCAACGTTGCGTCGTCCCCCGAGGGCCGAGACGCGCAGCCGTACCCTGGCGCGACTACCGGGACCGGCCTGGCAATCAGACCCACCTGAGCAACCCGGCCACATCACGAGCTCACCCTCAGTAATGCAGGGCCGCCGCGAGTGCCTCGGCCAGGGTCACGGGCGGGCGGCCGATCAGGCGGCGCAAGTCGCCGGAGTCGGTGTACATCTCGCCGCGGTTCATACCGCGGTCAGCGTCAGCGAGGACCTCCGCCAGCTCGGCGGGCAGGCCCGCGGCGTCCAGTGCCTGGGCGAAGTCGGCCACCGGGAGGTCAGCGTAGGTAACCTGCTTTCCGGCCGCAGCGGAGATCGCGGCGGCGAGCTCGGTCAGGGTGAAGGATTCGTCGCCGCCGAGCTCGTACACGGCGCCGGTGTGGCCTTCAGTGGTGAGGACGACCGCTGCGGCCTCGGCGTAGTCGGCGCGGGACGCGGCGCTGATCCGCCCCTCGCCTGCGGCGCCGACGACCGCGCCGTTCTGCAGGATCTGCGGCAGTTGGCTGGTGTAGTTCTCCAAGTACCAGCCGTTGCGCAGCAGCACGCTGGGGATTCCGCGGTCCCGCAGATACGCCTCGGTCTCGCCGTGCGTGGCACCGATGACGGTGGTGGCCGTGTCCGCGTGCGTCGTGCTCGTGTACGCCACTAGCGACACGCCTGCGGATGCCGCGGCGTCGATCACGCGGCGGTGGTTGGCGACCCGCTCGCCCACAGGGACCGAGGCCGAGATCAGCAGCAGCCTGTCCGCCCCCGCGAATGCCTCGGCCAGGCCGTCCGTGTCCGCGAAGTCGGCGCGGCGTACCGTGATGCCTCGGTCGGCCAAATCCTTGATCCCGGCGATGTCCCGGCCGGTCGCGATGATGTCCGCGGCCGGAATCCCGCGCCGCAGCAGTGCCTCGACGGTGAGCCTGCCCAGCTGGCCGGTGGCTCCAGTGACGACGATCGGCATGATGGTCATTCCTTCCTTCCGCGCGTGCCTCGCACGCCTGCCGCGGCCGTCCGCCGCGGGATGGAACACAGAATGACCTGGACACTCTCTGTTGGCGAGTAGCCACTTCTTGGTAGGGTACTTACCGCAGCGAAAGCATTGAGGTGAGCCGTATGGCTGCTGTCGAGAATGTGACCGGGCCCATGCCGTCATTCGATCCGTACGAGCGCGGCTGCCCGTCGCGGGACCTGCTCGACCAGATCGGCAGCAAGTGGGCGGTCCTCGTGCTGGGCGAACTCGGCCGGAACGGGACCTCCCGGTTCGGTCGTCTCCGGCAGGCGCTGGCGGGCGTGAGCGAGAAGATGCTCACCCAGACGCTGCGCACCCTCGAACGCGACGGGCTGGTCAGCCGGACCGTCTACCCAGAGGTGCCGCCGCACGTGGAGTATGAGCTGACCGCGCTCGGCCAGACGCTACGGGAACCGCTGAAAGCGCTCACGGAGTGGTCCGTGCTGCACATCGAAGAAGTCATCACCGCCCGCGAAGAGTACGACGACCGCACTGAGCGCACCAGGTAATCAGCGGCGGCCAGCGGTCTGGTCATAGACGGCCGCCTCGCCGAGACCGGCCCGACAATCAGACCCACCTGAGCCACCCGGCGACATCACGAGTTCAACCTCAGTAATAGGAAGATCGGCGGCCGGACAGTCCGGGCCGGTGGATTCGTTCTCGACCTTGCCGAGAAAACCGCGGCCGGTGAATTGGGGTGGGTGGCGGGCCGTAGGCGGGGCTCTCCCGGGACGGCGCCCGGGAGAGGCCCGCGGGTCAGCGCGTCAACGGGCCGTCTGCTCCATCCGCTCGCGCAGGCTGCGCGGCCGCATGTCGGTCCAGACCTCGTCGACGTAGGCGGAGCACTCGTCCTTGGTGCCCTCCTTGCCGACCTGATGCCAGCCGGCCGGGACCTCCTGCCCGGCGGGCCACAGCGAGTACTGGTCCTCGTCGTTGCGGAGCACCTCGTACCTGGCGTCGTCGTTCATCGTCACGTTCCTTCCATGAGGGGGGTGGACGTATCGGTCGGGGACCGCCGGGGGAACCGGCGGAGCGTGGGATTGACGGTGACCAGCACCGTCACGGCCGCGATCCCGGCGGCGCAGGCCAGGACCGCGGCGGTGCCCGGCACCGCCTCTGTGAGGACGCCGCCGAGCACCGGCCCGGCGGCGCCGGCGACGCCCGTGAGCAGGCCGAGGACGCCGCTCAGCCGGCCGCGCAGCTCGTCCGGGGTCAGCAGCAGCTGCTCGGTGATGATCGTGGTGTTGGCCGCCGGGGGCAGCAGCGCCATGGCGAGGAAGAGCGCCCCCATCACGTAGCCGTTCCCCGCGAAGACCGCGAGCGGGGTGAGCGCGGTGAGCGCCCAGAAGACCCCCGCGATGGAGGCGTACGGCGTGAGCCTGCGCCGCAGGTAGGGCGCCGCCAGCGCGCCGGCGATCCCGCCGACGCCGAGCATCGCCGCCATGACGCCGATCTCCCCCGGCGGCACGCCCCTGGCCTTGGCCAGCACGATCACCACGAGGTAGAACGCGCTGAAGAAGAGGTTGAGCACGGTCGCGCAGACGGCCGTCACCCGTACGTGGGGGTGGTCCCACACCCACCGCAGGCCGGAGACGATCTCCCGGCCGAGGTGGGTCCTCTCCGCCGGGACCACCCGCCGCGCGGGCAGGCGGACCCGGGTGAGGGCGGCCAGCGCCGCGACGTGGGTCAGCGCGTCGACGGCGAACGGCACGAACCTGCCGACCGCGAACAGGAAGCCCCCCGCCGCCGTGCCGGCCAGGTGTCCCAGGTTGGCGCGGGCGCCGTTCATGGCCACCGCGGCCGGTAGCTGGTCGTCCGGCACGATGGCGGGCAGGGACGCGTCCTCCGCGGGCTCGAAGAGGGCGGCGCACACCCCCATCACGGCCGCGACGCCCATCAGGTGCGCGAGGCTGACGACGTCCCAGTAGACGGCGGCGACGAGGCTGGCGGCGGCGATCGCCTGTGCCGCCTCGCACCCCAGCATGACCTTCTTCCGGTTCCACCGGTCGGCCAGGGCTCCGGCGGGCAGGCCGGCGAACAGCTGCGCCACCGCCACTGTGCCCACCACCAGCCCCGACGCGGCCGCCGAGCCGGTCACCGCGAGCGCCAGCAGGGGGAAGGCGATCGTCGCCGCGCTGACGCCGAGCTCCGAGACCATCCGGCCGCCCCAGAGCAGGCGGTAGTCGCGGTTGGCCGTGAGCGGAGCCGCCACCTCCGCGGTCACGACGCGGCCTCCCGGCAGTCGCGCGCGATCCGCCGCAGCGCCTCGGCGAAGTCGCGGGCGACGGCCTCCACGGTCGACTCCCCGTGCAGGTCGGGCCGGTAGTACCAGACGGCCTCCAGCCGGCCCTCCTGCACCGCCCCCACGACCTCCAGGGGATGGGTGCCGGGTTCCGCCGGATCCTGCTCCCGGCCCAGTGCCGTGTGCGCGCCCCGGTAGAGACCGGCGCCCGGCTCCGCCGCGCGCGCGTCCCACTGGCCCAGGTAGTTGAACACCACCTGCGGCCCGGCCGCCGACAACCGTCCCCGTACGGCCGGAGCGCCGAGGTGACGCAGCGCCCCGAAGCCGAGGCCGTTGCCCGGCACCGTCCGCAGTTGCCGCCGTACCGACTTCACCAGGGCCCGCCAGTCGGGGTCGGCGTCGCCGGTGACGTCCAGGGCGACCGGGAAGATGGTCGTGAACCAGCCGACCGTGCGGGACAGGTCGATCCCGTCGAGGATCTCCTCGCGGCCGTGGCCCTCCAGGTCCACGCGCACCCTGTCGTCCCCCGTCCAGCGGGCCAGCGCCCAGCCGAGCGCCGTCAGCAGGACGTCGTTGATCCGGGTGCGGTAGACGGCCGGGGCCGAGCGGAGCAGCGTCTCGGTGTCCTCCGGCGTCAGGCTCACCGAGACCGTGCGGGCCGGGCCGGGCTCCACGGCGGACGGCGTACGCCTCGCCGGCAGGGTCCCTCCGCCGAGCGCCGCGGCCCAGTGGTCAAGCTCGTGGTCGAGGCCGCCGGCGGCCACGTGCTCCCGCAGGCGCAGCGACCAGTCCCGGTACGACGTGGTCTTGGGGCCGAGCCTGACCTTCTCGCCGAGCGACGCCTGGTGGTAGGCCGTCTCGAGGTCGTCCAGCAGGATCCGCCAGGAGACGCCGTCGATCACCAGGTGGTGGGCCACCAGGAGCAGGTACGGAGCCCGTCCGGGGCCGCGGGTGAACAGGACCGCGCGCAGCAGCGACCCGCTGGTCAGGTCGAAGCCCGCGTGGACCTGGTCGGCGATCTTCTCCATTGCCTCGGGCTGCTCCTCCTCGGCCACGCCGGACAGGTCGTGCCCGCGCAGCACGGTCACCGCCATGGCGGGCGGGTTGTCCTGCCGCCACTCGCCGTCCTCCTGGAAGAACCGCATCCGCAGCGCGTCGTGGTGGCTCACCAGCGCCTCGACGGCCTGCCAGAGCGCCTGCTCGTCGAGATCGGCGGTGAGCTCGACGAAGACGGACTGGTTGAAGTGGTGCGGGTTGACCACATGGGTGTCGAAGAACCAGTGCTGGATGGGCGTGAGCGGCACCGGCCCGGTGACCGGGGTGTCCAGGTCGCCCTCGTCCACAGTGGTGACGACGGCGGCGAGGGCGGCGATGGTCTGGTGGACGAACAGGTCCTTGGCGGCGAGCCGGAGCCCGGCCTGGCGGGCGCGGGAGACGACCTGGAGGCTGAGAATGGAGTCGCCGCCCAGCTCGAAGAAGTTGTCCTCGACCCCGATGTCGCCGATCCCGAGCACATCACTCCAGATCCGCGCCAGCAACTCCTCGGCCTCGGTACGCGGAGCCGTCCGCCCCGCCGGGCGGTCTCCACCCCAGTCCGGAGCAGGCAACGCCGCCCGGTCCAGCTTGCCGTTGACGTTCAACGGCAACGCCTCCAGCGGAACGAACGCCGCCGGAACCATGTAATCCGGCAAAATTCCCCGCAGGAACTCCCGCAGCACCGGCGAGGCGGGAACCTCTGCGCCGGGGGCGGGCACCAGGTAGGCCACCAGCCGGCGATGCCCCCCATCTTCGCGCACCGTCACCACGGCCTCACCCACACCGTCGTGACGCAGCAACGCCGACTCGACCTCACCCAGCTCGATCCGGAACCCCCGGATCTTCACCTGATGATCGGCCCGCCCCAGATAGACCAACTGCCCATCCCTCGACCAGCGCACAATGTCCCCGGTGCGATACATCCGCGCCCCCGGCCCGCCGAACGGATCGGCCGTGAACCGCTCCGCGGTCAGCCCCGGCCGGTTCAGGTAGCCGCGCGCCAGCCCGGCCCCGCCCAGATACAACTCCCCCGGCACCCCCACCGGCACCGGACGCAGCCGCTCGTCCAGCACATACGCCCGCGTGTTCGCGATCGGCGCCCCGATCGGCGGCACCCCCGCGATCTCCTCCTGCGCGTCCTGGGGGGAGAACCACGCGGTGGCATACACCGTCGTCTCCGTCGGCCCGTAGATGTTGGCCAGCTCCACCCCCGGCCACGCCGCCCGGATCTGCCCCGCCACCCGCGGCGACAACGCCTCCCCGGCCACCACCACCGTCCCCGGCACCATCCCCGCCGCCATTTCCGCGGGTGACTGGGACAGCACCTGCGACAACGCCGACGGCACCGCGCTGACCAGACTCACCGGCCCGGCCGCCCGATCGGCCAGCGCCAGCACATCCGCCACGATCTCCACCCGCCCACCGGCCAGCAACGGGCACAGCAACTCGAACACCGAAACATCGAAGTTCAGCGACGTCGAGGCCACCACATGCGCCAGCCGCTCCGCCCCGACCTCGGTCGCCGCCCACGCGGCCAGATTCACCACACTCGAATGCGTCACCACCACACCCTTCGGCCGGCCCGTCGACCCCGAGGTATAGATCACATACGCCGGATGCGCCGCCACCAACGCCCCCAGCCGATCCCCATCCCCCAGATCGCCGTCCCCCTCCGCCGGGTCCTGCCCGGTGTCGTGCTCGTCGATGAGCAGGCGCGGCACCCCCGGCAGATCCGGCAGCCGCCCGGCCACCTCCGCGGTGGTCACCAGCACCACCGGACACGCGTCGGCGACCATCATCGAAAGCCGCTCGGCCGGATGCGCCGGATCCAGCGGCAGATACGCCCCACCGGCCTTCAATACCGCCAGCACCGCCACCAGCAACTCCACCGACCGCGGCGGCGCCAGCGCCACCAGCCGCTCCGGCCCCACCCCCGCCCCGACCAGCCGCCGCGCCAGCCGATTGGCCCGCGCGTTCAACTCCCGATACGACACCTCCACCCCGCCACACGACACCGCCACCGCCACCGGCGACCGCGCCACCTGCGCCTCGAACAACACCGGCACCACCGCATCCGGGACAGGGAGGCCGGTCGCGTTCCACTCCTCCAGAACGCGGTGCCGCTCGGCCTCGGTCTGCAGGTCCAGGTCGCCCACCCGGCGGGCGGTGTCGGCGGCGATCTGCTCCAGCACCCGGCCCAGGTGCTCCGCCATCCGCTCGATCGTCCCGGCGTCGAACAGGTCCGTGCTGTAGGTCAGGGCCCCGCGCAGTTCGCCGTCCGCCTCCTGGAACTCGATGGTGACGTCGCATCCTGCGGCGGTGAACGACGGTGCCACGCCCGAGACCGTGAGGCCGGGCATGTCGGGCAGTCCGCCCGGGGTGTTCTGGAGGACGACCATGGCCTGGAAGAGGGGGGTGCGGCTGGTGTCGCGGACCGGGGCCAGCTCCTCCACCACCCGCTCGAACGGCACGTCCTGGTGGGCGAAGGCCCCCAGCACCGTGTCCTTCACCGAACCCAGCAGCTCACCGACCGTCCACCCCGGATCCAGCCGGGTGCGCAGCACCACCGTGTTGACGAAGAACCCGACCAGACGCTCCAGCTCCGCCCGCTCCCGGCCCGAGCTCACCGTCCCCAGCGCCACATCGTCCCGGCCCGACCAACGGCCCAGCACCACCGCACAGGCCGCCACCAGCGGCACGAACATCGTCGCGTCCCGCGACCGCCCCGCGGCCTTGATCCCGGCCACCACCGACGCCGGCACGGTGAACTCCACCACCGCACCCCGCCCCGACCGCACCGCCGGCCGCGGCCGATCGACCGGCAGCTCCAGCGGCTCGATCCCGGCCAGCCGCTCCCGCCAGTAGCCGAGCTGACCCGACAACACCTCCCCCGACATCCGCTCCCGCTGCCACACCGCGAAATCGGCGTACTGCACCGGCAACGCCGAAAGCTCCGGCTCCCGCCCCTCGGCCAGCGCCCTGTAGGCCACCCCCAGCTCCCCGGCCAGCACTCCCGTCGACCAGCCGTCGGTCACGATGTGGTGCAGGGTCAGCATGAGGACGTGGTCGTCGTCGGCCAGCCGCAGGAGCAGCGCCCGCATCAGCGGGCCGTGCCGCAGGTCGAACGTCCGCCGGGCCTCGGCGTCGAGAGCCTCGACGAGGGCGGCCTCCCGGTCGCCGGCGGGCCGCCCGGACAGGTCGAGCAGGGGCAGCGCCACCGCGTACGGCGGGTGCACGGTCTGCACGCCGTGGCCGTCCGCCTGGTCGAACGTCGTCCGCAGTGACTCGTGCCGGGCGACCAGCACGTCCAGGGCGGACCGCAGCGCCTCCCGGTCCAGCTCACCGCGCAGGCGCAGGGCCGTCGGCGTGACGTACTCGGTGCTGTCCGGCTCGAACTCGTGCAGGAACCACAGCCGCTGCTGCGCGAACGACAGAGGCAGCGGCCGGCCGCGCGGAACCGCCGGGATGGCCTCCCCGGCGGTGCTCAGCCGCACCTCCCCGCCGATCTCCCGGGCCAGCCCGGCCACGGTGGGCGTGGTGAACAGCACGCGCGGGGACAGCTGGACCCCGAGCGCCGCGCGCACCCGCGACACCACCTGGATGCTGAGGATCGAGTCGCCGCCCAGCTCGAAGAAGTTGTCCTCGACGCCGACGCGGTCCACCCCCAGCACCTCCGACCAGATGCCGGCGAGGACGCGCTCGGCGTCGGTCCGCGGAGCCGTGTACGCCGACCTGGCCCCGGCGGCGAAGTCGGGCGCGGGAAGCGCCCTGCGGTTCAGCTTTCCGCTGGAGGTCGTGGGCAGCCGGTCCAGCACGACGAACGCGGACGGCACGAGGTAGTCCGGCAGGCTCCGTCCGAGCGCCTCGCGCAGCGCGGCGGGCTCCGGCGTCCCCGGGCAGGACGGGACCAGGTAGGCCACCAGCCTGAGGTGCCCGTTGCCGTCCGGGCGGGCCAGCACGGCCGCTTCGGCCACCTCCGGCAGCCGCACCAGGGCCGCCTCGATCTCGCCGGGCTCGACGCGCAGGCCGCGGATCTTGACCTGGTCGTCGGCCCGGCCGAGGAACTCCAGCACTCCCTCGGAGGTCCATCGGGCCAGGTCGCCCGTCTTGTACATGCGCGTGCCCGGCTCCCCGAACGGGTCGGCTATGAACCGCTCGGCGGTCAGCCCCGGCCGGTTCAGGTAGCCCCGCGCCAGCTGCGGCCCGGCCAGATAGAGCTCCCCGCGAACCCCCACGGGCGCCATCCGGAGCCGGTCGTCCAGCACGTACGCCCGCAGGTTGTGCAGCGGACGGCCCACGACGGGCCCGGGAGCGTCCCCGACCCGGCACCACAGCGCGTCCACCGTGCACTCGGTCGGCCCGTAGAAGTTGTAGGCCGCGGTGCCCGGCACCTCGGCCAGCCGCCGCCACAGGTCCTCCTCCAGCGCCTCCCCGCCCAGCATCAGCACCGCCGGGCGATGCCGCCCCTCCTCCAGCAGACCCGCCGCCAGCAACTGCCGCGCATATGTCGGCGTCAGATCCATGAAGTCGATCCGGCGGCTGTCCACGTATGCCACCAGCGCCTGCGGATCCAGCCGCACCGCGTCGTCGATCAGATGCAGCTCATGACCCGCCACCATCAGCAGCAGGCCCTCCAGGGAGGTGTCGAAGGAGAACACGGCGGTGAGCGCGGCACGCAGCCGCCCGCGCCCGGCGTCCCCGAGGCGAACGTCCGTGAGGAACCCTGCCCGGTGGCTCGCCAGCAGGTTCGCCAGGCCGCGGTGCTCCACCACGACGCCCTTCGGCGTCCCCGTCGACCCCGACGTGTAGATGACGTAGGCCGCGTCGCCGGGCCGAGGGCCGTGCCCGAGCGCGGGTGCGGCGTCCGCGGCCAGGTCCGCGCGGGCCTGTGGCGCGTCCAGCGCCACGACGGGCACCGCCGCGCCGACGGCCTCCGCCGTCCCGGAGGTGGTCAGCGCCAGCGCCGCCCCGGAGTCCGCCAGCAGGAACCGCACCCGGTCGGCGGGCAGGCCGGGGTCGACCGGCAGGTAGGCCGCGCCGGCCTTGAGCACGCCGAGGATCGCCACCACCACGTCGGCCGTACGCGGCAGGACCAGGGCCACCACGCACCCGGGCCCCGCGCCGCGGGCGGCCAGCAGCCGGGCCAGCCGGGACGCCCGGTCGTCGAGCTCGGCGTAGGTCAGCGTGGTGTCCCCGAACACCAGCGCCGTCGTGCCGGGCGTCGCCGAGGCCTGGGCCTCGAACAGCTCCACCACGGTGCCGTCCACCGGGCCGTCCGGCGCCCCGTCGCCGGCGCCGCTCCACTCGGTGAGTCGCCGCCGCTCGGCCTCGTCCAGCAGCGGGATCTCGGCCGGGGTACGGCCGGGGTCGGCGGCCAGCTCCGCCAGCGCAGCCGACAGGTGTCCCGCCATGCGCTCGATCGTGACGGCGTCGAACAGCCGGGGGTCGTAGTCGAGCAGGAGCCGGAGCTCGTCCTCGACGTAGGCGGTCAGGGCCAGCGGGAAGCTCGTCGTGTCCACGCCGTCCGCCTCCGTCACCCGCGGGCTGCCCGGGACGTCGTCGCCGCCGATGGGATAGTTCTCGAACACCACGACGCTGTCGAACAGCGCGGTCCCGGCGGGCACGTCGGTCCACCCCTGGATCTGGGACAGCGAGACGTGGTCGAAGCGCCGCGACTCGCTCTGCGCGAGCTGGAGCTCCCGCAGCCAGGACACGACGTCCCGCCGGTCGTCCACGGCGACCCGGGTCGGCACGGTGTTGATGAACATGCCGATCATCGACTCCACGCCGGGCAGCTCCGCCGGGCGGCCCGAGACCGTGGTGCCGAACACCACGTCGCGCTCGCCGCCGTACCGGGACAGCAGCAGCGCCCAGGCGCCCTGCACGATCGTGTTCAGCGTCAGCCCGCCCCGCCGGGCCAAAGCGCGCAGCCGGGCGGAGGTGTCCGCGGCGAGGTCCACCCGGGCCGACGCGCTCGACTCGGCCTGGTGCGCCTCGACCGGCGGCCGGTCGTACGGCAGCGGGGTGGGCGCGTCGAAGCCGGACAGCGCCTGCCGCCAGTGTTCCTCCGCCCGCCGGACGTCCTGCTCGCCCAGCCAGCGCAGGTAGTCGCGGAAGGGCCGGCGGGCCGCGGGCTCGGTCCGCCGCCCGGCGGTGATGCCCGCGTACTGCTCGCAGACCTCGGCGAAGACGGCCGCCGCGCTCCAGCCGTCGAGCAGCACGTGGTGGGAGGTCCAGACGAGCAGCACCTCGTCGTCGGTGACCCGCCCGATGACCAGCCGCATCAGTGGGGCCGCCGACAGGTCCACGCCGGTGGCGAGGTCCTCCGTGAGCACGCGCCGAATCTCCCGGTCCCGTTCCTCCTCCGGCAGGTGCCGCCAGTCGTGGTGGGCGACGGGCACGGCGACCCGGCGGCGTACGACCTGGAGCGGCTCGTCCACGCCGTCCCACGCCAGGCAGGTGCGCAGGATCGGCGTGCGGTCCACGACCCGCTGCCAGGCCTCGGCCAGGGCCCGCGGGTCGCGCACGCCCGACAGCCGCAGCCGGAACTGGTCGAGGTAGGCGCCGGACGCGGAGTCGACCAGGCTGTGGAAGAGCATGCCGGCCTGCAGCGGCGTCAGCGGGTAGACGTCCTCGACCTCGCGGCCGTCGCCCGCGATCCGCTCCACCCCCGCCTGGTCCAGCCGGGCCAGCGGGAAGTCCGACGGGGTGCAGCCGCCGGCCTCCGGGCTGACGCAGTGCTCGACGATCTCCCGCAGCGCGGTGACGGTCTCCTCGGCCAGGAGCCGTACGGTCGTCTCCTCGTGCACCTGGTCGTAGTAGCTCCAGTCGAGCCGCAGCACGCCGTCGGCGACCAGGCCCGTGACATCGAGGAGGTGGGCCGGGCGGGTGCCGGGCGCGCTGTCGGAGCCGATGCCGTCGTGCCAGCGCCGGTAGAGGCCCTCCGCACCGCCGCCCGCACCTCGGTCCGCGCCGCCGGAAGTGCCGCCGGGGGTGCCGCCCCACTGCCCGAGGTAGTTGACGCAGATCCGCGGCGAGGGGTCGTCCCGCAGAGCGGCCGCGGGCGAACCGGGCGCGCTGAGGTAGCGCAGGGCCTCATAGCTCAGCCCGCGCCGGGGGATCGCGCGGAGCCCCTCCTTGACCGTTTTGATCGTCTCGGCCCAGCCGGGGTGGGTGCCGAGCGCCACCGGGAAGCGGGAGGTGAACCACCCGACCGTGCGGGACAGGTCGGCGCCGTCGAGGATCTCCTCCCGGCCGTGGCCTTCCAGCGCGACCAGCACGGCGTCCCGGCCGGTCCACCGGCACAGGACCCGGCCGAGCGCGGCCAGCAGCACGTCGTTGATCTGCGTGCGGTACGCCCCGGGCACCTCGTGCAGCAGCCGGTCGGTGGTCTCCCGGTCCAGAGCCGCCGAGACCGTCCGGGGGTGACCCGAGGGCGCCGCCCCGGGGTGGTCGACGGGGATGTCCGCCGGCGCGGCGGCCGGCACGGACGTCCAGTACGGCAGGTCGTCGTCGAGCCCGCCGGAGCGGACGTGCCCGGCGAGCCGGCTCGCCCACGCCGTGAAGGACGTGCCGACCGGTTCCAGCTCGATGGCGCGGCTCCCGGCCGCCTGCTCGTAGGCGGTCTCCAGGTCGCCGAGCAGGATCCGCCACGACACGCCGTCGATGACGAGGTGGTGGACGGTCACGAACAGCAGGGGCGGCCGCCCGGGCCCGTCGGTGAACAGCACCGCCCGCAGCAGCGGCCCGGCCACGACGTCCAGGCTGGTCTGGGCGGCCAGCGCCGTCCGTTCCAGCTCGGCCCGCCGCGCCTGCTCGTCCAGTCCGCCGAGGTCGCAGCGCCGGAAGATCTCGGCCGTCTCGGCCGGGGCGACGTGCTGCCGCCACTCGCCGTCCTCCCGCAGGAAGCGCATCCGCAGGGCGTCGTGGCGCGCCACCACGGCGTCGAGCGCCCGCCGCAGCGCGTGCTCGTCGAGGTCGGCGGCGAGCTCGACCAGGACCGACTGGTTGAAGTGGTCCGGGCTGTCTCCCTCGCTCTCGAAGAGCCACCGCTGGATGGGGGTGAGCGGCACCGGCCCGGTGACGGCGGCGTCGGGGCCGGGCTCGTCCGCGGTGGTGACGGCGGGGGCGAGCGCGGTGATGGTCTGGTGGACGAACAGGTCCTTGGTGGCCAGGCGCAGCCCGGCCCGCCGGGCCCGGGAGACGACCTGGATGCTCAGAATGGAGTCGCCGCCCAGCTCGAAGAAGTTGTCCTCGGCCCCGACCCGGTCCACGCCCAGGACCTCCGCCCAGATGCGGGCCAGCTCCCGCTGGACCGGCCCGGCCGGCTCCACGTACCCGCGGTCCGAGGTGAGGGCGGCCTCGGGAGCGGGCAGGGCGCGCCGGTCGACCTTGCCGTTGGCCGACAGCGGCAACGCCTCCAGCGTCACGAACACCGACGGGACCATGTAGTCCGGCAGCGAACGGGCCAGCCAGTCCCGCAGTTCGCCCGGCGCCGGCCGTTCGTCCGCGGCGGGGACGACGTAGGCGACGAGGTGTTTGCGGCCGGCCGGGTCCTGGTGCGCGGCCACCACGCTCTGCCCGATCGCGGGGTGGGCCTGGAGGGCCGCCTCGATCTCCCCGAGCTCGATCCGGAACCCGCGCAGCTTGACCTGGTCGTCGCCCCGGCCGAGGAACTCCAGCACGCCGCCGGGGGTCCAGCGGACCACGTCCCCGGTGCGGTACATCCGCTCCCCCGGGCCGCCGTAGGGGTCGGCGACGAAGCGCTCTGCGGTCAGGCCGGGCCGGTCCAGGTAGCCGCGGGCCAGGCCGGCCCCGGCGATGTACAGCTCACCGGCCACCCCGACCGGCACCGGGCGCAGCCGCCCGTCCAGCACGTGGAGGCGCATGTTGTCCAGCGGGGACCCGATCGGAACCGCGTCCGGCACCTGCCGTGGCAGGGCCATCGGGTGCGCGGCGGCGAAGGTGGTGGTCTCCGTCGGGCCGTAGCCGTCGACCACGACGACGCCGGGGCAGGCGTCCATGACCCGGCGCACCGCGTCGGCCGGGACGACGTCCCCGCCGGTCCACACCTCCCGCACCCCGGCCAGGCAGGCCGGGTCCTCCGCCGCGACCAGGCGGAACAGTCCGGCGGTCAGCCACACCGCGCCCACCCGGTGCACGGTGACCAGTTCCCGCAGGGCGGCCGGGTCCAGCTCGCCCGGCGGTGCGACCAGCACCGTGCCGCCGCGCAGCAGCGGCACCCACATCTCGTACGTCGAGGCGTCGAACGCCTGGGGCGAGTGCGCCAGCACCCGCGCGTGCGCCGGCCCGTCGAACCGGTGGTCGAAGGCGAGCGCCGCCACGTCCCGGTGCCGCACCGCGACGCCCTTGGGCACCCCGGTGGACCCGGAGGTGTACATCACGTACGCGAGGCGGTCGGGGTCGATCACGCTCTCCTGCCACGGGAGGCCGTGCGGGTGCTCCTCGCCGCGCGGCGGTTCCGGCGAGGGGTCGCGCAGCGGCTCTCCCGCCACGACGACCGGCCCGGCGTGGATCCGGCGGGCGGTGTCCCGCCAGGCGTGGTCGGTGACGACGACCGGGGCGCCGGCCTCGGCCAGCACCTGCGCCAGCCGCGGGGCCGGCGCCCGCACGTCCAGCGGCAGGTACGCCCCGCCCGCCTTCAGCACGGCCAGCACCGCCACGACCATGTCGGCCGAGCGGTCCATCAGCACGCCGACCCGGTCCTCCGGTCCCACCCCGGACGCGGCGAGGTGACGCGCCAGCCGGGCCGAACGCTCGTCCAGCTCCCGGTAGGTCAGGTGGTCAGGCCCGCAGACCACCGCGACCGCGGTGGGGTCGCGCCGCACCCGTTCGGCGAACAGCGCCGGCACCGACCCCTCGGGAACCTTCCGGCCGGTGGCGTTCCACGAGGCCAGCGTCGCGTGCTCGGCGTCGGTCAGCAGGTCGAGGTCTCCCACCCGCCGGGCGGGGCCGGCCGCGATCTGCTCCAGCGCCCGCACCAGATGACCCGCCATCCGCTCGATGGTCCCGGCGTCGAACAGATCGGTGCTGTAGTTGACGGCGGCCCGCATACCGCCCTCGAACTCCTGGAACTCCACCAGGACGTCGGTGCTCGCGACGGCCGTGGCGGGCGCGATCTCCTCGACCACGAGCCCGGGCAGGCGCGGTGGCCCGTCGTCGGTGTTCTGCAGGACGATCATGGCCTGGAAGAGGGGGGTGCGGCTGGTGTCGCGGGCCGGTGCCAGCTCCTCCACCACCCGCTCGAACGGCACGTCCTGGTGGGCGAAAGCCTCCAGCACCGTGTCCCGCACCCCACCCAGCAGCTCCTCCACCGTCTGCGCCGGATCCACCCGGGTCCGCAGCACCACCGTGTTGACGAAGAACCCGACCAGACGCTCCAGCTCCGCCCGCTCCCGCCCAGAGGTGACCGTCCCCAGCGCCACATCGCCCTGGCCCGACCACCGGCCCAGCACCACCGCGCAGGCCGCCACCAGCGGCACGAACATCGTCGCGTCCCGCGACCGCCCCGCGGCCTTGATCCCGGCCACCACCGACGCCGGCACGGTGAACTCCACCACCGCACCCCGCCCCGACCGCACCGCCGGCCGCGGCCGATCCGCCGGCAGCTCCAGCGGCTCCAGCCCCGCCAGCCGCTCCCGCCAGTACCCCAGCTGCCCCGACAACACCTCCCCCGACATCCGCTCCCGCTGCCACACCGCGAAGTCGCCGTACTGCACCGGCAACTCCGCCAGCTCCGGCTCCCGCCCCGCGGCCAGCGCCGCGTACGCCACCCCCAGCTCCTCCGCCAGCACCCCCATCGACCAGCCGTCGGTCACGATGTGGTGCAGCGCGAGGGCCAGCACGTGCCGGGTGGGCGCGAGCCGGATCAGCGTCGCCCGCATCAGCGGGCCGTGCCGCAGGTCGAACGGGCGGGCTCGCTCGGCGGCCAGCAGGCGCTCCGACTCCGCGTCGCGCTCGGGCCCCGGCAGGCCGCTCAGGTCGTGAACGGGCGTCTCGACCTCGTACGGCGGGTGCACGGTCTGCACGCCGTGGCCGTCCTCCTGACCGAACGTCGTCCGCAGCGACTCGTGCCGGGCCACCAGCACGCCCAGGGCGGCCCGCAGCGCCTCCCGGTCCAGCTCGCCGTCGAGCCGGAAGCCGGCGAAGGTGACGTACTCCGTGCCGTCCGGCTCGAACTCGTGCAGGAACCACAGCCGCTGCTGCCCGAACGACAGCGGCAGCGTCCCCTCGCGGGGGACGGGACGGATGACGCCGGCGTTCCCCGCCGAGTCGTCCCCGGCGGCTGCCTCGGCGGGGGCCAGCACCGCGGCGAGCCGCGCCACGGTGGGGTGGGTGAACACGGCACGCGGCGAGACGTCCACGCCGAAGGCCGCCCGCAGCCGGGCCGTCACCCTGATGCTGACGATGGAGTCACCGCCCAGCTCGAAGAAGTTGTCCTCGGCCCCGACCCGCTCGACGCCGAGCACCTCCGACCAGATGCGGGCCACCGCGCGCTCGGCGTCCGTACGAGGCTCTACGTGGGGACGGCCGGACGCGCCCCACTCGGGGGCGGGCAGCGCCCGCTGGTCCAGCTTGCCGCTGACGGTGCGCGGCAGCGCCTCCAGCGTGACGAACGCCGCGGGGATCATGTGGTCCGGCAGCGTCACGGACAGCCGTTCCCGCAGCTCGGAGACGTCCGGTGTGGGCCGCACCGGCACCGCGGCCGGTCCGTTCCGCTGTGGTTCTCCGGGCCCCTGCGGCGCCGGGACCACGTACGCCACCAGGCGCGGGAGGCCGGGCTCGTCCTCGCGGGCCACGACGGCGGCCTCGGCCACGCCGGGGCAGGCGAGCAGCGCCGCCCGGACCTCGCCGGGCTCGATGCGGAATCCCCTGATCTTGACCTGGTCGTCGGCCCGGCCGAGGAACTCCAGCACGCCCCGATCGGTCCACCGCACGAGGTCGCCCGTCTTGTACATGCGCGTGCCCGGCGCCCCGAACGGGTCGGCCGTGAACCGCTCGGCGGTCAGCCCCGGCCGGTTCAGGTAGCCCCGCGCCACCTGCGGCCCCGCCAGGTACAGCTCGCCGGGCATGCCCACACCCACCGGCCGCATCCGGTCGTCCAGCACGTACGCCCGGAGGTTGTGCAGCGGGCGGCCGACGTGCGGCCGGCCGGCGTCCCCCACCCGGCACCACAGCGCGTCCACGGTGCACTCGGTCGGCCCGTAGAAGTTGTAGGCCGCCGTGCCGGGCACCTCCGACAGCCGCCGCCACAGGTCCTCGTCCAGCGCCTCGCCGCCGAGCATGAGCACCGCCGGGCGGTGCCGCCCCTCCTCCAGCAGCCCGGCCGCGAGCAGCTGCCGGGCGTAGGTGGGCGTGAGGTCCATGAAGTCGACGCGATGGGCGCCGACGTAGGCGACCAGCGCCTCCGGGTCCAACCGCACGGCGTCGTCGATCAGGTGCAGCTCGTGGCCGGCCGCCATCAGCAGCGGCCCCTCCCAGGAGGTGTCGAAGGAGAAGGACGCGGTGAGGGCGGCCCGCAGCCGCCGGTCACCCGCCTCGGCGAGGAAGCCCGCCCGGTGGCTCGCCAGCAGGTTGGCCAGCCCCCGGTGCTCGACCACCACGCCCTTCGGCGTCCCCGTCGACCCCGATGTGTAGATCATGTATGCGGCCGTGTCCCCGCGTACCGGGCCGAGGCGGTCGGCGTCGGTGAGGTCCGTGTCCGCGTGCCCGGCGAGGACGGCCTCGTTCACGGGCGCGTCCAGCACCAGCACGGGATCGGCGTCCCGGAGCATCAGGGCCACGCGGTCGGCCGGCAGCCCGGGGTCGATCGGCAGGTAGACGGCGCCGGCCTTGAGCACCGCGAGGATCGCGGCCACCATCCCGGCCGATCGGGGCAGGGCCAGCGCCACCACCTGCCCGGGGCCCGCGCCCTGGCCGACCAGGTGGCGGGCGAGCCGGTTGGCCCGCCCGTTGAGCTCGGCGTAGGTCAGGGCGTCCGCACCGCAGACGAGCGCCGTGGCGTCCGGGGTCCGCCGCGCCTGGTCCTCGAACACCTCGGCCACCGTGGCGTCCGGCACGTCCAAGGCGTTTCCGGTCCCGCGTGCGAGCACCCGTTCCCGCTCGGCGGAGGTGAGCAGCGGCAGCTCGCCCGCCGTACGGTGCGGGTCGTCGGCGATCGCGGTCACCAGCAGGCGCAGATGGTCGGCCATGCGCCGCGCCGTGGCGGAGTCGAACAGCCGCGGGTCGTAGGCGAGGTCGACGTCGAGCCGGTCGGTGAGGTAGGCGCGCAGGCTGAGGGGGAAGTTGGTGACGTCCCGGGCCCGGACCTCGGTCACCCGCGGGCCGTCCTCACCGGCCGAGTACGGGTAGTTCTCGAAGACGACCATGCTGTCGAACAGGTTCGTCCCCCCGGGCAGGTCGCTCCACGACTGGAGCTGGGCCAGGGAGACGAAGTCGAACCGCCGCGACTCGCTCTGCGCCTCCTGCAGACGGCGCAGCCACGGCAGGAGGTCCTCCCCCGCCTCCACGCGCACCCGCGTCGGCAGCGTGTTGATGAACATGCCGACCATCGACTCCACGCCGGGCAGCTCCGCCGGGCGGCCCGAGACCGTGGTGCCGAAGACCACCTCCGGCTCGCCGCCGTAGTGGGCGAGCAGCAGGGCCCAGGCGCCCTGCAGGACGGTGTTGACGGTGAGCCCGTTGCCCTGGACCGCCGCGCGCAGCCGCGCGGACTCCTCCGCCGTCAGCGCGAAACCGGCCGACGCGCCCGACTCCGCGCGGTGCGCCTGCTCCGGCCGCCGGTCGTACGGCAGGGGGGTCGGCGCGGCGACCCCGGCCAGCACCTGCCGCCAGTGCTCCTCCGCCTCGCGTGTGTCCTGGTCGCCCAGCCAGCGCAGGTAGTCGCGGAACGGACGGCGGGACGGGAGCGCCGGGGTGCGGCCGGCCACGATCGCGGTGTACTGCTCGCACACCTCGGCGAACACCTGCCCGAGGCTCCAGCCGTCCAGGATGAGGTGGTGCGTGGTCCACCCGAGCAGCACCCGGTCGCCGGTGAGGCGGGCGACGGTCAGGCGCATCAGCGGCGCCGCACCGAGGTCGCCCATCGCCGCCCGGTCCGCCGCGAGCACCCGGTCGAGCTCCCGCTCCCGCTCGCTCTCAGGGAGATCGCGCCAGTCGTGCTGGGTGACCGGCACGGTGGCCCGGCGCCGTACGACCTGGACCGGCTCGTCCACCCCTTCCCAGACGACGCAGGTGCGCAGGGCCGGCGTGCGGTCCACGACCCGCTGCCAGGCCTCGGCCAGGGCGTGCGGGTCGGACACGCCGTCGAGGGTCAGTCTCGCCTGGTCGACGTACACGTCGGCCCCGGCGTCGACCAGGCTGTGGAAGAGCATGCCGGCCTGCAGCGGCGTCAACGGGTAGACGTCCTCGACGTCCCGGCCGTCTCCGGCGATCCGGTCCACCGCCGCCTGGTCCAGGCGGGCCAGCGGGAAGTCCGACGGGGTGCGGCCACCCGCGTCCGGCCGGTCGCAGTGCTCGACGATCTCGCGCAGCGCCTCCAGCATCCGGCCGGCCACCCGCCGTACGGTGGCCTCGTCGTGCACCTCGGGTGAGTAGTGCCAGGTCAGCTCCAGCCGTCCGCCCTCGACCAGCCCGACGACGTCCAGGAGATAGGCCGCGGGCTCGGCCGGGTCGAGGTCGGGACCCGCGCCGTCCAGCCTGGCCCGGTACAGGCCGTCCGGCCGGACGTCCCACTGGCCGTGGTAGTTGAACCGGATCCCCGGCCGGGGGTCGTCGCGCAGGGCGGCGGCCGGGGTTCCGGGCGCGGCGAGGTAGCGCAGCGCGTCGTAGCTCACGCCGCCGCGCGGCACCGCCCGCAGGCGCTCCTTGACGGACTTCAGCGCGGCGCCCCAGTCGACAGCGCAGTCCGCGGCGTGGTCTCCCGCGGGCACCTCCAGGGCGACCGGGTACTGGGCGGTGAACCAGCCGACCGTGCGGGTCAGGTCCGCGCCGTCGAGGACGTCCTGGCGGCCGTGTCCCTCCATGGCCACGAGGACCCGGTCGCGACCCGTCCACTCCGACAGCGCCCGGCCGAGCGCGGCCAGCAGGACGTCGTCGATCCGGGTGCGGTACGCCCCGGGCACCCGGTGCAGCAGCCCGTCGGTGTCGTCCCCGTCGAGCCGTACGGTGACGGTGCGGACGGAGCCCATGGTGGCGGTGCCCGGACGGTCCACCGGCAGGTCCGCGGCGGCGCCGCGGGACGCCTCGGTCCAGTGCGCGAGGTCGCCGTCGAGGCCTCCGGAGCGGACCAGTGCGGTCAGGTCGTGCGCCCACCGGGCGAATGAGGTGCCGACCGGTTCGAGCGTCACCGGCCGGCCCTCGGCCGCCTGCCGGTAGGCCGTCTCCAGGTCGGCGAGCAGGATCCGCCAGGAGACACCGTCGACGGCGAGGTGGTGCGCGGTGACGAACAGGCGCGGCGGGCGGCCGGGGCCGAGGTCGAACAGCAGGGCCCGGACCAGCGGGCCGTGCGCCGGGTCGAGCGTGGCGCGGGCCGCGGTCGCGGCCTCCTCGACGGCCGCCGCGACCCGGTCGTCGTCCAGCCCGGACAGGTCGTGCCGCTCCAGCGGAGCGGCCGGGGCGGGGCCGGTCTCCTGCCGCCATTCCCCGCCGACCGGCGCGAACCGGGTCCGCAGCGCATCGTGGTGCTCCAGGACGGCCGACAGGGCGGCCCGCAGCGCCTGCTCCTCGACGTGCTCGGCCAGCTCGAACAGCATCGACATGGTGAAGTGGCGGAGCGGCCCGTGGGTGGCGAAGAACCAGTGCTGGATCGGGCCCAGCGGGGCGGGCCCGGTGATGGCCGGCCCGGCGGGAGCCGCCGGGGCGGACGCGGGGGCCCGTACGGCCGAGGCGAGCTCCGCGACGGTCTGGTGCCGGAAGATGTCACCGGCGGCCAGGTGGAGGCCGGCCTGGCGGGCGCGGGAGACGACCTGGAGGCTGAGGATCGAATCGCCGCCGAGTTCGAAGAAGTTGTCCTCGACCCCGATATCGTCGATGCCGAGCACGTCGCTCCAGATCCGCGCGAGCGACTCCTCCACCGGCGTGCGCGGCGCGACCCGCCGGGCCGACCGGTCACCACCGAAGTCCGGCGCCGGCAACGCGGCCCGGTCCAGCTTGCCGTTCACATTCAACGGCAGACCATCAAGGGCGACGAACGCCGCGGGCACCATGTAATCCGGCAGAATCCCCCGCAGGAACTCCCGCAGCACCGGCGAGGCGGGAACCTCCGCGCCGGGGGCGGGCACCAGGTAGGCCACCAGCCGGCGATGCCCCCCGTCTTCGCGTACCACCACCACCGCATCAGCGACGCTTCCGTGGCGCGCCAGGGCCGCCTCGACCTCACCCAGCTCGATCCGGAACCCCCGGATCTTCACCTGGTGATCGGCCCGCCCCAGATACACCAGCCGCCCATCACCGCTCCACCGGACCACGTCCCCGGTGCGATACATCCGCGCCCCAGGGTCCCCGAACGGGTCGGCCACGAACCGCTCGGCGGTCAGCCCCGGCCGGTTCAAATAGCCCCGGGCGAGTCCGGCCCCGCCCAGATACAACTCCCCCGGCACCCCGACCGGCACCGGCCGCAGCCGCTCGTCCAGCACATACGCCCGCGTGTTCGCGATCGGCGCCCCGATCGGCGGCACCCCGCCCTCCCCCGGGTGGGAGTACCCGGCGGTGGCATACACCGTCGTCTCGGTCGGACCGTAGATGTTGGCGATCTCCACCCCCGGCCAGGCGGTGCGGATCTGCCCGGCCACCTGCGGCGACAACGCCTCCCCCGCCACCACCACCATGCCCGGCACCGTCTGGACCGGCGACTGGGCCAGCACCTGACCCAGCGCCGACGGCACCGCACTGACCAGGCTCACCGCCCCCGCCGGGCGATCGGCCAGCGCCAGCACATCAGCGACGATCTCCACCCGGCCGCCCACCATCAGCGGGCACAACAACTCGAACACCGACACATCGAAGTTCAGCGAGGTCGAGGCCACCACATGCGCCAACCGCCCCGCCCCGAGATCGGACGCCGCCCACGCGGCCAGGTTCACCACGCTGGCATGGGTGACCACCACCCCCTTCGGCCGCCCCGTCGACCCCGAGGTGTAGATCACATACGCCGGATGAGCGGGGGTCAGCCCCGCCCGCAGATCTGTCAGGTCGCCGTCGTCCCGGCCCTCGGCGGTTTCGGAGTCCATCAGCAGGCGGGGCAGCCCCGCCAGCTCCGGCAGCCGACCGGCCACCTGCGAGGTGGTGACCAGCACCACCGGGCGGGCGTCGGCGACCATCATCGAAAGCCGCTCGGCCGGATGCGCCGGATCCAGCGGCAGATACCCGCCCCCGGCCTTCAACACCGCCAGCACCGCCACCAGCAACTCCACCGACCGCGGCGGCGCCAGCGCCACCAGCCGCTCCGGACCCACCCCCAGCCCGGCCAGCCGACGCGCCAGCCGATCAGCCCGCGCGTCCAGCTCCCGATACGACAGCTCCACACCCCCGCACGACACCGCCACCGCATCCGGCGTCCGCGCCACCTGCGCCTCGAACAACGCCGGCACCACCGCCTCCGGCACGGGTGCGCCGGTGGCGTTCCACGAGGCCACCAGCGCCTGCTCGGCCTCGCCTGCCAGGGGCAGCTCGGCCAGCGGCCGGGCGGGGTCGGCGGCCACGGCCGCCAGAAGCACTCCCAGGTGCTCCGCCATCCGCTCGACGGTCCCGGCGTCGAACAGCTCGGTGCTGTACTCCACGGACACGGCGAGTTCGCCGCCGCGCTCGTGGAACTCCACGGTGAGGTCGAAGGTCGAGGCGCGGCGCTCCACGACGACGTCCTCGGCCCGCAGCCCGGCGAACGCCGGAGCGCCGCGCGCCGAGTCCTGCCACAGCACCATGACGTCGAAGAGCGGGTTGCGGCTGGGGTCACGCGTGGCGTGCAGGGCGTCCACGAGCCGCTCGAACGGCACCTCGTCGTTGGCGAAGGCGTCGAGGGCGGCGCCGCCGACGGCGGCGAGGAAGTCGGTGAAGCGCGCCGAGAGGTCCACGTGCGAGCGCAGCACCACGGTGTTGACGAAGAACCCCACCGTGCGGTGCAGCTCGGGCCGCTGCCGCCCGGACACCGCGGTGCCTACGGCCACGTCGTCCTGGCGGGCGTACCGGGCACACCAGAGCTGGCAGGCGGCCAGCAGCACGGTGAAGAGCGTGGTGCCGCCCTCCCGGGCGAGCCCGGCCAGCCGGGCGGTGACGCCGGCGGGCACGGTGAAGCGGTGCACGGCCCCGGCGGAGGTGCGGACGGCGGGCCGCGGCCGGTCGGCCGGCAGGTCCAGCGGGGGCACGCCGGCGAGCCGCCGCGTCCAGTACTCCAGCTGCGCGTCGAGGTTCGCCCGCCGCTCCCGCTGCCACACGGCGTAGTCGCCGTACTGCAGGGGCGGCGGCGGCAGCTCGGCGTCCGCGCCGGTCACGGCGGCCGTGTAGAGGGCGGCGAGCTCCTCCGCGACGACGCCCATGGACCAGCCGTCGGTGACGATGTGGTGGGCGGTGAGCAGCAGCACGTGCTCGTGCTCGCCCGCCCGCACCAGCAGCGCCCGGAACAGCGGCCCGCGGCGCAGGTCGAAGGGGCGGGCGTACTCCTCGGCCAGCGCCCGGTCCAGCTCCTCCGGAGCGGCCGCCGCCACCGTCCGCAGCACCGGCCCGTCCGGCGCCTCCCGCACGATCTGCACCGGCTCGCCGTCGACCTCGTCGAACACCGTGCGCAGCGACTGGTGCCGGGCGACGATCCCGCCGACCGCACCGGCCAGCGCGCCGGCGTCCAGCCGGCCGAGGAGCCGCAGAGCCAGCGCGCTGTGGTACTCCTCGGTGCCGGGCCGTAGCTGTTCGAGGAACCACAGCCGCCGCTGGGCGGACGACAGCGGCAGCGGGCCGCCGCGCTCGGCGGGCCGGATCACATCGGCGGGGGCGGCCTGCCCGGCCAGCCGCCGGCGCAGCACCTCCTGGAGCTCGGCGGGCAGGGCCGCGATCCGGCTCTCGTGCGTTGACGCCATGGTCGTTCTCCTCGTGAATCAGCGCTCGGTGCCGCCGGCGGCGACGTGCTCCAGCTCGCGAAGGATGCTCTCCTCGACCAGCGCGGCGAGCGCGGAGACGGTACGGCTGGTCAGGACGTCGCGGGGGGTCAGCGCGACGTCGAACAGGCTCTTGACCCTGGCCGCGATCGCCAGGCCCCGCAGGGAGTCCCCGCCCAGGTGGAAGAAGTCGTCCTCGACGCCGATCGTGTCGAGTCCCAGTTCCTCGGCCCAGATCTCCGCCACCACGCGTTCGGTCTCCGTACGGGGGGCGACGTGCGCGGCGACCGGAGCGGCGACCGGAGCGGAGGCCGGCGCCGGAGCCTGCGTGGGAGCGGGGGCCGGCGGCGGGGCGGGGGTCGCGGCCCGCGCGTCTCCGGCGAGGACGTCGATCAGGCCGAGCTCGGTGTCCGGGTCCTCCACGAAGCACCGCAGCACCCGGCGCAGGCGGCCGGCCGTACGCTCGATCGTGGCCGCGTCGAACAGGGCGGGGTCGTACCCGACGTCGATCGACAGCCGTTCGCCGGGGACGACCGCGAGGCTCAGCGGGTAGTTCGTCGTCTCGACGGCGGTCAGGTCGCGCAGCCGCAGGCCGTGCCCGGCCGCGAGCGTGTCGTCGACCGGGTAGTTCTCGAAGACCAGGATGCTGCCGAACAGGTCCGTCCCGCCGGGCAGGCCGCTCCAGGCCTGGACCTGCGAGAGCGGGACGTGGTCGAACCTGCGCGAGTGCGCCTGGGTCGCCTGGAGCGCCCGCAGCCATTCGGCCACGCGGGCCGTCCCGGCGACGTCCACCCGTACGGGCACGGTGTTGATCAGGATGCCGGTCATCTCGTCGGCGCCGGGGAGATCGGCGGGCCGGCCCGAGACGGTGGCGCCGAAGCAGACGTCCCTGCGCCCGCTGATCCGGGACAGCACGACCGCCCAGGCTCCCTGCACGACCGTGTTGACCGTGAGCCGGTGACGCCTGGCGAACCGGCGGAGGGCGCTGGTCTCCTCCTCGTCGAGACGCAGGGACAGCCGGGCGGAGGAGACGCTCGCGTGCGCCGGATCCCCCGGCCGGTCGGCGCCCAGTGGGGTGGGCGCGGCGAATCCTGCCAGGACGCCCCGCCAGTAGTGCTCCGCCTCCCGCCGGTCGCGCCCGGCGAGCCACCGGAGGTAACCGGAGAACGGCGGCCGGGCCACCGGCCGGGGGGCGCGCCCGGCGACGAGCGCCGCGTGGGCGGCGAACACGTCGGACAGGACCTGGAAGACGCTCCACCCGTCGAGCAGCACGTGGTGGAAGGTCCACACCACCTGCACTTCGCCGTCCGGCAGCCGGGCCGCCGCGAGCCGCATCAGCGGCGCGCCGGCCAGGTCCATGCTCTCGTCCCGGTCGCGCTCCAGCAGCCCGCGCAGGCGCTCACCGCGCTCGGCCTCGCTCACCCCCGTCCAGTCCAGGGCGGTGAACGGGACGGCGACCCGGCGCTCCACCACCTGGAGGGGTGTGGGCATCCCCGCCCAGACCAGCCGGGACCGCAGCACCGGCGTGCCGTCCACCACGTGCTGCCAGGCGGCCTCCAGCAGCCGCGTGTCGGGCACGCCGTCGAGGACGAACGTGAGCTGCTGGAGGTACACGCCCCGGCCGCCGTGGGACAGCCCGTGGTAGAGCATCCCGGCCTGCATCGGGGTGAGCGGGTAGACGTCCTCGACCCCGCGTCCGTCGCCCGCGATCCGGTCCACCGCCGCCTGGTCGAGCCCGGCCAGCGGGAAGTCCGACGGCGTACGGCCCCCCGCGCGCGAGCAGTGCTCGGCGATCTCCCGGAGGGCGGCGACGGTCTGGCCGGCCAGCCGCCGCACCGTCTCCTCGTGGTGCGCCTGCGGGGAGTAGGACCAGGTGAACTCCAGCCGCCCGCCCTCGATCACGGCCACGACGTCGAGCAGGTGGCTGCGCTCCGCCTCCGGGTCGCCGTCCGCGGTCAGGCCGCCCGGCACCGCGTGGAACGGGCCCTCGCCGCCGACCGGCCAGTCGAACTGCCCGAGGTAGTTGAACCGCACGCGCGGCCGCCGGCCCCCGGGCAGGCCTCCCCCGAGGTGGCTCAGGGCGCCGAAGCCGATGCCGCGGCGGGGCACGGCACGCAGCCGTTCCTTGACCGACTTCAGCGTGGCGCCCCAGTCGGAGGAAGAGGGGATGTCGAGGGCGACCGGGAAGACCGTGGTGAACCAGCCGACCGTGCGGGTCAGGTCCACGCCGTCCAGCAGGTCCTCACGACCGTGGCCCTCCAGATCGAGCAGCACCCGCTCCCGGCCGGTCCACCGGCTCAGCACCCGGCCCAGCGCGGCCAGCAGCACGTCGTTCATCTGCGTCCGGTACGCGCCGGGCACCTCGTGCAGCAGCGCCGTGGTCTCCTCCTCGGTGAGCCGGGCGGTGACCGTGCGCGTCGTGCCGGCGGTGCCCGCGCCGGCGCCGGGCATGTCCACCGGCAGGGCGTCGTCCGCCTCGTCCCCGGCGGTCACGCCGGCCCAGTGGTCGCGCTCGTCGTCCAGCCCGCCGCCGGTGACGTGGGCGGCCAGCCGCCGGGACCACTCCTGGAACGAGGTCGTCCTGTCCCCGAGATCGACCGGCTCACCCCGTACGGCCTGGGCGTACGCGCGGCCGAGGTCCTCCAGCAGGATGCGCCACGACACCCCGTCGACCACCAGATGGTGCACGGCGAGGAGCAGGACCGGCCGCTCGGCGCCCTGATCGGGAGCACGGCCGGGGGCGTGGCCGAACAGGATCGCCCTGGCCATGGGTCCGGCCGCCAGGTCCATGCCGGCGTGCGCCTCCGCGGCGGCGGCGCGCATGGCCTGGGCGCGCATGGCCTCGGCCCGCCCGGCGGCGTCCGCCCCCGGCAGGTCGCGCTCGGTGCCATCCAGGTCGCGCAGCTCGGTTCCCACCAGGTCGCGCAGCTCCGTTTCCCCCAGGTCGCGCAGCTCCAAGGGGAAGCCGGGCCCGTCCCCGGGCGGGGCGTTGTGCTGGCACCACTCGCCGTTCTCCCGGGAGAAGCGCATCCGCAGCGCGTCGTGGTGCACCGCCACCGCCTCCAGCGCCCGCCGCAGCGCCACCTCGTCCGGCGGCGCGGCCAGCTCGACGAGGACGGACTGGCCGAAGTGCCCGGGCCGTCCCGTGTGGGTCTCGAAGAACCAGCGCTGGATCGGCGTCAGCGGCACCGGCCCGCTCACCGGGCCCCGGGGGTCCGGCCGCTCCGGCGCGAGCCGGCGCGCGCAGGCGGCCAGCGCCGCCACGGTCTGGTGCGCGAACAGGTCCCTGGACGACAGCTCCAGTCCCTCCCGCCGGGCCCGTGAGACCACCTGGATGCCGAGGATGGAGTCGCCGCCGAGTTCGAAGAAGTTGTCGGCCGCGCCGACCCGGTCCAGGCCCAGGAGGTCGGCCCAGATCTCCGCCAGCGCACGCTCGGCCGGGGTCCGGGGGGCGACGTAGCCGGGGCGTCCGGTGGCCGCCGCGACCGGCCGCACCCGCGGCGCGCGCGGCGCCCGGGGCTCGGCCGGCCCGCCGGGAAGGTCGGACATCATGGCCTCCGGCGCCGCGGCGATGCCCGCCAGCAGCGTCTCCAGTTCCCGGGCCATCCGTTCGACCGTGCCGGCCTCGAACAGATCGGTGTTGTACTCCAGCACCATCGTCATCGCGTCGTCCCTGGGCACGAACTCGACGACCAGCTCGAACCGGGCGAACGGCCGGGGCAGGTCGTGCTCGGCGACCCGCAGCCCGCCCATCTCGCGGGGCCGTACGGTCGCGTTCTGCAGCACGACCATGGCCTGAGCGAGCGGGGTCCGACTCGGGTCCCGGTCGGGTGCGAGCTCCTCCACCAGACGGTCGAACGGCACCACGTCGTGGGCGAACGCCTCCAGCACCGTCTCCCGGACGCCGGACAGGAACTCGGCGAACGTCCCCGCCTCGTCCACCCGCGATCGCAGCACGACGGTGTTGACGAAGAAGCCGACGAGGTCGTCCAGCTCCTCCCGGTCGCGTCCGGAGGTGACCGTGCCCACCGCGATGTCGTCCTGGCCGCTGTAGCGGGACAGCAGGACCTGCACCGCCGCCGCCAGCGTCATGAAGAGCGTGGCCCCGCGCGCCTGCCCCACCAGGGCGAGCCCGCGTACCAGGTCGGCCGGCAGTTCGCGCCGGTGCACCGCGCCTGCGGTGCCGAGCACCGCGGGCCGCGGCCGGTCGGCCGGCAGGTCGAGCACGGGGACGTCCGCCAGCGTCTCCCGCCAGTAGGCCAGGTGTTCCTCGACGGCCTTGCCGGTCCGCCGATCGCGCTGCCAGAGGGTGTAGTCGGCGTACCGGATCGGGAGGCGCGGCAGCGCCGCCGGCCCGCCCCCACACTCGGCGCCGTACAGCCGGGCCAGTTCGTCGACCAGGATGGCGACCGACCACCCGTCGGTGACGATGTGATGCTGCGCGAGCAGCAGCACGTGGTCCTCCTCGGCGAGGCGTACCAGCAGCGCCCTGCTCAGCGGCCCGGTTCGCAGGTCGAAGGGCGTGCGCAGCTCCTCCAGCAGGACCCGGTCCAGCGCGGCGGCCCGCTCGCCCGGCTCCAGCGCCGGCAGGTCCGCCTCGCGCAGGGGCAGCGTGCCGTGGGGCGCGACGATCTGCACGCCGTGGCCGTCCACGGTGCCGAAGGTGGTCCGCAGCGACTCGTGCCGCTCGGCCAGCGCCGCCAGGGCGGCGCGCAGCGCGTCCGGGTCGAGGGGGCCGGACAGCCGCAGCGCGACCCCGGTGTTGTACTCGGCCCCGCCGGAGCTCAGATCGTCCAGGAACCACAGCCGCCGCTGGGCCGCCGACAGCGGCAGCACCGGCCCGTGGGCGGCCGGGCGGATGGCGTCGTCCGGGTCCGCGGGGGCGGCGGCGTCCACCAGCTCGGCGAGCCGTGCCACCGTGGGCGCGTCGAAGGCCGCCCGGGCCGGCAGCGTGACCCCGAACACCTCCCTCACCCGGGACAGGACCCGCACCGCGAGGATCGAGTCGCCGCCCAGACCGAAGAAGTCGTCGTACGCGCCCACGCCCGGCACGCCCAGCGCCTCGGCCCAGATCCCGGCCAGCGTCCGCTCGGTCCCGGTGCGCGGGGCGACGTGGTCGCCGCCGGCGGCCTCGCTCCGGGCGGGCGGCGCGGGCAGGGCCCGGCGGTCCAGCTTGCCGTTCGGGCTGAGCGGCAGCTCCTCCAGTGTCACGAACGCCGCGGGCAGCATGAAGACGGGCAGGGTCCGGGCCAGGAACGCGCGCAGGTCCCCGGGCACGACCGGCCGCCCGGCGACCGGCACCACGTACGCCACCAGCCGCTTGTCGCCGGGCCGGTCCTCCCGGGCGGTGACCACGGCCGCGGCCAGGTCCGGGTGCCGGGCGAGCGCGGTCTCGATCTCGCCGAGCTCGATCCGGAAACCGCGGATCTTCACCTGGTCGTCGGCACGGCCCACGAACTCCAGCTCGCCGTCGGCGGTCCACCGCACCAGGTCCCCGGTGCGGTACATCCGTTCCCCGGGCGCACCGTACGGGTTCGCCACGAACCGCTGGGCCGTCAGCCCGGGCCTGCGCAGATATCCCCGGGCCAGCCCGAGTCCGGCGACGTACAGCTCACCGGCGACGCCGACGGGGACCGGGCGCAGCTCCTCGTCCAGCACGTGGACCCGGGTGTTCCAGATCGGCCGTCCGATCGGGGGGGTACGGCCGGGCACCAGCGGCCCGCTCCACGTCGACACCACCGTGGACTCGGTGGGCCCGTACGAGTTGATCATCAGGCGGCCGGGCGCCCAGAGCTCGACCAGGTCGGACGCGCAGGCGTCGCCGCCCACGGTCAGCATCCGGAACTCGGGCAGCTCGCCTGCCGCCTCCCGGGGCACGGTGGCCAGCGCCGCCGGGGGGATCAGCGCGTGCGTCACCCGCCGTTCGCGGAGCACCTCGGCGAGCTGCTCGCCCAGTAGGGGCCCGGGGGGCGGCACCACCAGCGCCGCTCCTGCGGGCAGGGACATGCACAGCTCCAGCACGGAGGCGTCGAAGCTCGGCGAGGAGAACTGCAGGACCCGGTCCCCCGGCCGCACCTCGTAGTGGTCCACTTCCGCCGCGGAGAAACTGGCAAGCCCCCGGTGGGAGACCACCACGCCCTTCGGCCTGCCCGTCGAACCCGAGGTGTAGATCACGTACGCGGGGTGGCCGGGCAGCAGCGGGCTCCGGCGGTCGGCGTCGGCCGGCGCGTGGTCCGGCATGGCCGCCAGCCGGTCCGCGGTCTCCGGATCGTCGAGTGCCACGACCCCGGTGGCCTCGTCGAGGGGGAGCTCGCGGGCCGTCTCCGCCGAGGTCACCACCTGGACCGGCGCGGCGTCGGCCAGCATGAAGGCGATCCGCTCGGCCGGGTAGGCGGGGTCCACCGGCAGGAACGCGGCACCGGCCTTCACCACCGCGAGCTGCGCCACCACGATCTCCACCGACCGCGGCAGCGCGAGAGCCACGATCTCCTCCGGCCCCACCCCGCGGTCGACCAGCAGGTGCGCCAGCCGGTTCGCCCGGATCTCCAGCTCGGCGAAGGTCAGCGAGCCGCCCTCGAACAGCACCGCCGGAAGGTCCGGCGTCCGGGCCGCCTGCCGCTCGAACAACCGCGGCAACGTGACGGGCGGGACGTCGTGGTCCGTGTCGTTCCACTCGGGCGCCGGAAGGGTTCCGGCAATCTTGGTCGGCATCGGCATGGACACCTTTCCGGTGTGGTCGTGCGGAGGGTGGTCGCGCGGTGGGGCGGTCGTATGGTGTGCGGTGGTGCGGAGGAAGGCGCCGGCGAACGCAGGGACATGCGGGCGCGGGGCAGGCGGGCACGGGGCAGGCGGGCATGGCTCGGCCACCGTCCACGCTCCCCGGCGGCCCGAGCGTGAGCGGTGGCCGAGGTGGCGCGGAGCCGAGGAAGCGCCGGCAGGTGCGCGTCAGGAGAGCGGCCGGCGCCCCTGCCGGACCGGGCCGACCAGACCAGACCGGCCGGGCCGACCAGACCGACCGGCGTGGCCGGCCGACCGGCACGGCCGTACGGGTTACCGGGCCATGACGGCGGCGTGGCACCGGCCGGCCAGACGGCCGTTGACCAGGATCCCGTTGATCTCGCCGGTGCGCGGGTCACGCTGGAAACGGCCGCCGGGCAGCCGCTGGCCCGAGGAGTGGTCGAGCAGCTCGAAGGTCAGGCCGTCGGCGCCGGTCAGCACCGCGAAGCCGGACCCGTCCACGGTGAGCGTCAGACCGCCGCCCGAGCGGGTCACCAGGTATTCGGCGTCGCCGTTGCGGTAGGCGCCGGCGCAGTCCCGGGGCGGCGCGCCGGGCCGGGACCCGGCGGGCGACTCTCCGGTGGGCATCGGGACGCCGGCTTCGGCCAGGTGGCGGCCGAGGTCCTTCCACAGGCCGATGCCGGTCCCGGTGTTCGTGGTGAGGGCGACGATCCAGCCGTCCACGGGGTCGATCCGCAGGTAGCAGGAGGTGCCGTCGGCGTTGCCGTCGTGGCCCACCCAGTCGCCGGTCTCGCCGCCGTACACCGCGAGCCCCAGGCCCCAGCCGTCGGCCAGGCCGTAGGGGTCGGCGCAGTGCACCGGCTGCCGCATCCGCTCCGCGTACGACCCGGGGAGCAGCCCGGGAATCCCCGCTCCCACGTGCAGGCGGCCGAGGGCCACGAGGTCGGCGGCGCTGGCGGCCAGCGCCCCGGCCGGGGCCTCCGGCGGCGCGATCGACTGCCGCACCGGCTGGGTGCGCCGGAGGGCGGGGTTGACCGAATGGCCGGTGGCCACCGGCCGCCCGGACGGCGGCACTTCGGTGCGGCAGATGAACGCGGGCCCGATGCCGAGCGGCCGCAGCACGAACGCCTCCAGCGCCTCTGCCCAGCTCATACCGGTGATCACCTCGACCAAGCGGCCCACGGCGACGTACCCCATGTTGGAGTAGGAGAAGCCGGCACCGGGCGGTTGGACGAGGTTGTGAGGCTGGCAGTGGTCGGCGACATAACGGCGCGGCGACGCGGTGGAGACCTCGGTGGAGTCCGGACCGCAGGCGAACCCGGCCGTGTGGCTGAGCAGGTGGCGGAGGGTCAGCCGGTCGCCGAGCTCGTCGAGTTCGGGCAGGTGACGGCCCAGCGGCTCGTCGAGGTCGAGGTCGCCGTCCGCGACCAGCGTCATCGCCAGGGTGGCGGTGAACGGCTTGGTCACCGACCCGATCGGGAAGGCGGCGTCGCGGGTGACGGGCGTCCCGCCGTCGTGTTCGAGCTCGCCCACCTCGATCGCGACGGTCTCGCCGTCGTGGTGGACGGCGAGCTGCGCGCCGCACACGCCGTGTGCCCGGACCAGCTCACGGAGCCGGGTCTCCAGGAACGTCAGGATGTGCGGCCGGGCAAGGACCCCGATCATAAGAACCCTCCATGGCGTGCTGCTGAGTCCGCTCCCCTTCCGCCGGGGACGACAGGGGAGGCGCCGGGCGAGCGGGACAGGCGGAAACCCCCGACTACCAGCCTGGAAAGCCGGGATTAATCGTGCCGTAAGCCGCGCCGACCCTTAAAAGACTCGCAGGGGGACCAAAGCCCAAGTAGTGATATCCCTCACCGCCGGTGATGAATTAGATCCTGGTTTAAAGGTGCGTTCCTCACACCCTGCGGACCGGCGGTCAGAGCAGGAGGCCGGCCGGTTCCTCCGGCAACTCGATCGCCCGCCGCGCCCGCTCGGGGTCGCCGACGGCCCGGCCGATCACGTGGCCGACGCCGCGGCCCGCGCGCCGGGTGAGCGCCTGCCGAACCTGCGCGGACAGGTCGACGAGTCCTACGGCCGCCCCGCCGCCGGACTCGTGGGGACGGGATTCCGCACCGCCGTCCGCACGGCCGGGTGACCCCCTATGGGCAGGATCATCGGCCCCGGGGTGAGGGGAACGGACGGCCGTTGGACAATGGCCCGGTGGCGGTGGACGCACCCCTGGTGCTGCTGGACGTCGACGGGGTGCTCAATCCCACGCGGCGCTCCTCACCGCGCTTCCGCCGCTTCATGTGCGTGCTGGAGAGCGAGACGTGCCGCCTGCTCCTCGACCCCCGGCACGGAGCGAAGCTGAGAGCACTCGAACGCGCCGCGGGCGCCGCCCTGGTCTGGGCCACGACCTGGGGCGACCTCGCCAACGAGGAGATCGGCCCCAGGATCGGGCTGCCCGCGCTGCCTGTGGTCCCCCTCCTCGGCGACCCTCCCCGCCCGGCCGGGGTCAACGTCAAGACCTGGCACGTCGCCGAATACGTGCGGGACCGGCCGTTCGTGTGGTTCGACGACGACCTCGGCGCCGCCGATCTGGATTACCTGCGTGACCACCCGGGCGTCGCGGAGTTCCTGATCGTGCACGTGGATCACCGGAAAGGCCTCGACGACGGCCATCTGGACGAGGCCCTGCGGTGGCTGTCACGGTAACGAAAATGACGACGCGGGCGATTCGAGCTGGCCAGGGGGTGGATTCTCAGGGAATTCCCCGGAAGCCTCGGTAACGTCGCGGGCCATGACATGGCAGCGGAGGATCAACGGCGCACTCGTCAAGTTCACCGGAGTCCAGCTCACCCGTGCCCGGCCCGCCGCGACGTCGTCCCCTGAGGAGCAGGCCCCCGCCCCCGCGCCGGACGAGCTGGTGCGCCCGCCGGCCGACCCGCGGGCGGACCGGCTGCTGGTGGCGCCGGTGTTCGTCATGTCTCCCGTACGGTCGGGCTCCACCCTGTTGCGATCGATGCTGAACGCCCACCCCGAACTGCACGCCCCGCACGAGCTGCACGTCAGAAGGCTGACGGTGGGGTTCGGCACGGCGCTCTCCCGCAAGGCCATGGAGGCCCTCGGCCACAACCAGGCCGACCTGGAGCACATGCTGTGGGACCGGGTGCTCCATCGGGAACTGGTACGCAGTGGCAAGCGGACGATCGTGGACAAGACCCCCGCCAACGCCTTCGCCCACGCCCGGATCGCCGCCTGCTGGCCCGACGCCCGGTACATCTTCCTGCTGCGTCACCCCGCGTCCATCGCGGCCTCCTGGTACGAGGCCGACCCGGTCAAGCGCACCCGTGAGGAGGCCGCGTCCGACGCGCTGCGCTACATGAAGGCGGTGCAGCGGGCCAGGAAGGCGCTCACCGGCCTGACCGTGCGGTACGAGGACCTCACCGCCGAACCGGAGAAGACGACCCGCGCGATCTGCGACTTCCTCGGCATCCCCTGGGAGCCCGGCATGCTCGCGTACGGCGAGCAGAAGGTCGTGCAGAAGGGCCTCGGCGACTGGAGCGACAAGATCCGGTCGGGCCGGGTCCAGCCGGGACGCGACCTGCCGGGCCCGGACGAGATACCCGACCTGCTGAAGCCCATCTGCCGGAGCTGGGGCTACCTGCCGAAGGAGAACGAGCGGTGAAGATCCGCTACATGCTGCTGCACGCCTACGGCATGGGCGGCACGATCCGCACCGTGGTCAACCAGGCGAACGCGATGGCCGCGCTCGGCCACGAGGTGGAGATCGTGAGCGTGGTGCGGCGCCGGGACGAGCCGCAGTTCCGGCTGGACCCGGCCGTCACCCTCCGCACGCTGGTGGACCAGCGGGCGGGCGTGCGGACCGACTCCCTCGGCCGGCGCGTCTGGCGGCGGCTGCGCGGCAAGATCGTGCCGTTCGGCGAGTACGCCGCCGCCTACTTCACCGAACGCGTGGAGAAGGCCGCCATCGACTACGTCGCGTCGGTCGAGGACGGTGTCCTCGTCACCACCCGCCCGGCGCTGAACCTCATCTCCGCGCGCCGCGCCGGCCCGCACGTCGTACGGGTGGCGCAGGAGCACATGAACATCGGCAGCTATCCCGAGACGCTGCGCGCGGAGATCGCGCGATACTACGGCGCGTTCGACGCGATCGCGGTGCTGACGGACAGCGACCGGCGCGACTACGAGGCGATGCTGTCCGGCACGAGGATCGTACGGATCCCCAACGCGGTCCACTCGGTGAGCCAGACGCCGTCCCGGCAGGACCACCCGGTGATCGTCGCCGCCGGCCGCCTCGTCAAGCAGAAGGGCTTCGACCTGCTGCTCCCGGCGTTCGCCCAGGTGGCCAGGGAGCATCCGGAGTGGCGGCTGCGGATCTTCGGCACCGGCCCGAAGAAGGCGGCGCTCCGCGCGCTGATCGGCGAGCACGGCCTGTCCGCCCACGTGACGTTGATGGGCCGGACCAACCGCCTCGACGACGAGCTCGCCAGGTCCTCCGTCTACGTGCTGAGCAGCCGTTTCGAGGGGCTGCCGATGGTCATGATCGAGGCGATGACCCACGCCCTGCCGATCGTGGCCTTCGACTGCCCGACGGGCCCCCGCGACGTGCTGACCGACGGCGAAAACGGCCTCCTCGTACCGGCCGCGGACGTGGACGCCCTCGCCGCGGCGCTCAACCGGCTGATCGCCGACCGCGACCTGCGCCTGCGCATGGGCTCCGCCGCCGCGGCCACCGCCCGGGAGTACGCCCCGGAGAACGTCATGCCGCTGTGGGACGACCTGTTCACCGAACTCCTCCACACCAGGACGGGCAGCGACGCGCACGCGCGGCGATGACCCGGCTCACGGACGGACGGCGCCGGTCAGCCGGTCTCCCAGGGAGCTGCGCCGGTACAGGACCTTCCGCCCGTCGCGGGCCCGGGTGACCAGGCCCGTGGCGTACAGCACACGCAGGTGCTGGGACACGGCGCTCGGCGTGACCCCGAGGCGGCGGGCGATCTCGACGGTGGGCAGCGGCTCGCCGAGGAGGCCGAGCAGCCGCGCCCTGGGCGCGCCGACGAGCGACACGAGAGCCGCGCCGGCGGGGACGGGCTCCGGCGCCCAGAGCGTCGCGAGGCCACGGCTGGGATAGACCAGCGAGGGAGGCTCCTCCGGGATGACCGGGGGCGCGGGCTTGTGCGCGAACACGGAGGGGACGAGCAGCAGCCCACGGCCGGCCGCCGCGACGCGGAAGCTACTGATCACCCTGTCGACGTGCAGCACCCCGTCCTCCCATCGCAGGTTGGGGTGCATGCCCGCGAACAGCAGGCGGGCGCCGCCCACGGCCAGCTGCCGCGCCCGGTAGGTCATGTCGGCCTCCAGCACCAGCCGCGCCCGCGGCCACAGCGGCTTCACCGCGATCTCCCAGTATCGGCGCAGGACTTCACAGACGGCGTCCCTGAGACGGGCGACCGGCGCGTCGTCACCGGCGGCGGCGTCGCGCAGCGGCCCGGGCAGCGGATCCGGCGCGTGCGCGGCGAGCAGGTCACGGCGGACCAGATCGGGAGAGGTCCGGCCGACTACCGCCAGTTCCTCCTCGAAGTCCGGGGCGAAGGTCGCGGGCCTCGGCGTCAGGAAGCCGGGAAGGGTGTGCCTCTTCGCCACCAGCGACATCAGCAGGCCCGTGTCGAGCCCGCCGATCCTGCCGAGAACCGACCCGCGCCACGGGAGATGCATCGGAGACAGGCCCGGATCGCGGAGCACCCGCAGGCTGAGCACCGTCTCGGTGAGAGGCGAGAGGGCGAACCTGGTGTCCGCGAGGTCCTCCACGCCGAGCACGAAACTGATCATTAAGCCATACGCTACATCGATTGGCGGGGGAAGACCCTCGGCGTGGACTTCGGTCCATGACCTCCACACCCTCTGAACCACCTGCGGCCGTCGCCGTGAGCGACGCGACCGGGCGGCGGCGGGGCAGGCCGGTGGCCGGGGCATGAGCCGCCGGATCCTCGTCGTCCTTACCGTGACCTGCGCGGTGGCCGTGGGCAACGTCTACTTCCCCCAGGCGATCGGGCCGCTGGTCGCCGCCGGGCTGCGCCTGCCCCCCGACGCGGGCGCCCTGGTGGTGACCGCCACCCAGGCCGGCTACACGGCCGGGATAGTCCTGCTCGTGCCGCTCGGCGACCGTGTGCCGCACCGCCCCTTGCTCGTCTCCCTGCTCGCGCTGACCGGCCTCAGCCTGCTCGCCGCGGGCTGCGCGCCGGCCCTGCCGCCCCTTGTCGCCGCGAGCGCTCTGGTCGGCCTCACCACCGTGGCCGCGCCGGTCGTCGCCCCGCTGGCGTCCGGTCTGGCCGCCGCCGGCCGCCGGGGAGCGGTGATCGGCACCCTGCTCAGCGGCTCGACCGGCGGCATGCTGCTGGCCCGCACCTTCAGCGGGGGCCTCGGCGAATGGCTGGGCTGGCGGGCGCCGTACCTGGTCGCCGCGGCCCTTGCGCTGTTCCTCGCGGCGGCGCTGGCCGTCACGGTGCCGGTCACGGCCGCGTCCTCCCGCCAGCCGTACCCCGCGCTCCTGGCCGAACCGCTGCGCCTGCTCCTCACCGAGCCGGAGCTGCGCCGCTCCTGCGTCTACCAGGCGGCCGTCTTCGCGGGCTTCTCGGCCGTCTGGACCTGCCTGGCGCTCCTGCTCACCGGCCCGGCGTACGGCCTGGACGCCCGGGCCGTCGGGATGCTCGCCCTGGTCGGCGCGGCGACCATGCTGTGCACTCCCGTCGCCGGCCGCCTGGTGGACCGCGTGGGACCGGACCCGGTGAATCTCGTCTGCATGCTCGGGGTGCTCATGTCGGCGGCGGTCCTCGCCGCCGGGTCGCTCGGCGGCGTGCCCGGCCTGGCCGCGGTGACTCTCGGCACGCTGCTGCTCGACGTCGCCATGCAGTGCGGCATGGTCGCCAACCAGGCCCGGGTCTACGCCCTGCGTCCCGATGCCCGCGGCAGGCTCAACACCGCCTACATGACCTGCGCCTATCTCGGCGGCAGCACGGGGTCCTGGCTCGGCGTGCGCGTCTGGGGCGCGGCCGGCTGGCCGGGCGTCTGCGCACTCGTCGCGCTGCTCGGCGCGCTCGCCCTGGCCCGCCATCTCCTGGCCCTCGCCCACCGGCGATAACCGGTTGCCCACCTCGGCCGGGACTGACGAGACTCGGCGGAATGGACGTTCCCTACCGGCAGATCCGGGCCGCCTACACCGAGGAGACCGTCACCGTCTACCAGGCGTACGACCCCGCCGTCGCCGACCGGGCGGTCGCCGCGCAGCGGTTCGTGCCGCCGTTCAAGCGCGAGCGGATGACCTGGGTCAAACCATCGTTCCACTGGATGATGTATCGCAGCGGCTGGGCGGCGAAACCGGGTCAGACCCGCGTGCTCGCCATACAGGTCAGCCGGGACGGGTTCGAGTGGGCGCTCGCCCATTCCTGTCCCAGCCATCCCGGTCCCAGCGAGGACCAGAGGACGTGGGCCACCCGCCTTCGCGAGAGTCCCGTCCGGATCCAATGGGATCCCGAGCGCGACGCGCGGCTGCACCCGCTGCCGTACCGGTCGATCCAGATCGGCCTGTCCGGGGAGGCCGTGGACCGCTACGTCGACGAGTGGATCGTCTCCATCGCCGACATCACCGCCGCCGTCGGCGCGATCCGCGCCGGTGCGGCCGCGCCGCCCGCCGAGCGGCCCTATCCGCTGCCGTCCGGGCTCGCCGGCGTCATCGGCGCCTCGCCGGACGCCGGCAGAGCCGGCCGTCGCTGATCACTCGTACGGGCGGCCGGCGCCGCGGCTTCCGCGTCAGGTCAGCCGGCCGACGTGGGCGAGGGCCTGCTTGAGCAGCACGCCCTGGCCGCCGGTCATCTCCTGCTGCACGATCGGGGAGGCCGCCTCCTCGGGCGTGAACCACTCCAGGTCGAGCGCGTCCTGCCGGGGCCGGCAGTCGCCGCGCACCGGGACGATGTACGCCAGCGAGACCGCGTGCTGGCGCGGATCGTGGAACGGCGTGACCCCGGGCGTGGGGAAGTACTCGGCCACCGTGAACGGCGCCGGGGAGACCGGCACGCTCGGCAGCGCCACCGGCCCGAGGTCCTTCTCCAGGTGACGCAGGAGCGCGTCGCGGATGCGCTCGTGGTAGTACACCCGGCCGGTAACCAGCGCCCGGCTCACGGTTCCGTCGGGGCCGATCCGCAGCAGCAGGCCGACACGGGTGACGGTGCCCGTGTCGTCCACACGCACGGGCACGGCGTCCACGTACAGGATCGGCATGCGGCCCCGCACCGACTCGATGTCCTCAGGGGCGAGCCAGCCTGGCGTCGTTTCGGTCATTTCGGTCACGGAACGATCGTACTTGCCCAGGCGAGGGGTGGTTCCCCACATCGGCGACCTTGTGGCCGCGCGCCGCGAACCGATCTTGTCGGTGCCCGCTCCTAGGGTGCCGATCATGACGAACCCCTGGGACGCGGTCCGTGCCGGAATAGCCGCCGGAGACGCCTCCGCCGTCGCGGCCGCCGTGCTGGACCTCGACGACGACGCGCGCCGCGAGGTGGCGCGGGAACTGCCCGGACATCTTCCCGCCGCCCGCGAGGCCGGGGTGCGCGAGGAGAGGAAACGCGAGCAGGCGCGTCAGGCTCTGTGGGAGGAGCTGTACGAGCGGGCGGCGCGGGCGGGCCGATCGGTCTACGACTTCGCCGAGGCCGACGCCATGGACGAACCAGAGGTGGGGAACCGCTGGATCGAGCCCATGCGGGTCGCCGGCGCCGCGGTACTCCCCGGCGCCGCGGCCGTCGCCACCTGGCTGAACAGGCGCGACTTCGACCGCGGGTGGGAGCCCGCGGACACCGACGACGTCCCGCTGATCGCCGCGGTCGTGGCGGCCAGGCCGCTGGAATGGCGCAGGGATCTCGCCGTACGGCTGGCGCGGCGGTTGCGCGGCGTCCGCCCGCGGCCCGACCGGCGGGTACGGCTGGCCCTGCGGCTGCTGCGCGAGAGCGGAGCCGAGCCCCCCGAGCACGACCCCCTCACCCTCGCCTGGGTCGCGGTGACCCCCTCCGGCGATCTGCGGGCCGATCCGCTGCTGGACGCGATGCTGCCGAGGCTGTTCGAGGCCGAGGGCGTGGGCAGGCTGCTCCGGGCCCACCGGAACTGGCCCGCCGCGCTGGCCGCCCTGGCCCGCGACGGCCGGATCAAGCGCGAGGCCCTGCTCGACGGGTGCCGCGGCCGGTTTCTGCGCGGCGGGCAAGCCGCTGACCAGCGCTTCTTCGTCCTCCTGCACGACCGGCTCGACCCCTCACCCGAGGAGATCGCGCCGTACGCGCGTGACTATCTGGCGTTGCTCCCGGCCGCCGCGGCCAACGTGGCCGACCTCGCGCTCCGGCAGATCCGCCGCCTGGGGCCGATCCCGCCCGAGCAGGCGGGTGAGGCCGTCGAAGCGCTGCTGTTCCGCGCCGAGGGCAGGCTGGTGCGGGCCGGGCTGATCTGGCTCGACCGGTTGCTGAAGGACCCCGCCGGAGACCTCGACGCTCACGCGCCCGCGCTGGCCATGGCGCTGGCCGCCGCACTGGGCAACGCGTCGGGCGACGCCCGGGAGCGGGCCGTGAAGCTGGCGACCAAGCACGCGGGGCGGTTCGCCCCGGTGGGCGCCGAGATGATCAGGGACGCGGTCGCGGCGTTGCCCGCCTACCAGGGAGCACGGCTGGCGGCGGTCTTCGGCGGCGAGGTGGCGGCGGAGCCGGAGCCCGCTCGGTTCGTCCCCGTTCCGCTCCCCTCGGTCCGGGAACCCGCGCGCATGCCGCCCTCCCCCGGGACGCCGGAGGAACTGGCCCGGATCACGCTGTCGGAGTACGACTGGCTCGCCAACGAGAGATGGCTGGACGGCTTCGTACGGCTGGCGGCCCGGCACCGGACCGGCGCCGAGCGGGACCGGCTGCTCGCCGCGCTGGCGCCGCTCGCCCGTCACTGGATCCGCAGCCACCCGTGGACACCCTGGTGGGACACCGCCGACTGGGCCGCGGCGATGGCGAAGGAGCTGACCGAACCGGGCGTATGGCGCCGGGCGCACCCGCAGGGCACGGAGACCGTCACGGAGCGGCTCCCGGACATGAAGCACGGCGCGGGCGCGAGGGTGTGGACGCTCACGCGGTACGCCGAGGTCTACCAGGCCCAACTCAAAGGCCGCCTGCCGTCGTACCTGCTCGGCACGCCCACCCGCGCGAACGGGCTCCTCGATCCGGAAGCGCTGGTGGAGCGGATCGAGGGCTACGAGCGCGACGGCGTGGAGGCGCTGCCGCTGGACCTGCGGCAGGCCCTGCTCAGGGTGGGCCGTACCGTCTCCGGCGAGGTCGCCGCGCGGGCCGCGGCCCTGACGAGCCCGGCGGGGCGGACGGTCGCCCGGTGGCTCACCGGCCGGCCCGCCGAACCGGAGGTGATCCTGCGCTGGGGCACCCACCAGGGTGACGTCCGCGTCTTCTCGGAGTTCGTGTGCGGACCGGAGTACGGGGAGGTGCTGGGCGATCTGCTCACGCCCCGGTTCCACGACGAGTCGTGCGAACGGCTGCTCGCGGTGCTCGCCGGGCACCGCGAACTGGCCGCCGCCCGGTCGGCCTGGACACTGCACTCGTCCTGGCCCCTGAACAAGCCCACGCTCGCCGACCTCGAACTGCTGGTCACGGCCGACGGTCCCGCCGGGCAGGGCGTCGCGCTGATCATGGCGCACTACCTGCTCGCGGGCCCGGTCGGCGGAGCCGTAGGGCCGCTGCTGCGCCTGGCCGCCACCGGCGGCCTGCCCGGCGAGGAACTCGGCAGGCAGCTCGCCGTTCTGCTGGAACGAGGGCCCGACCGTCTCAGCGGGCTCGTGGAGGCGCTCCGGGCGGCGGCCGAGCGTGGGGCGCACCGGGAGGTGTGGGAGATCATGCGGGGTCTGCTGCCCGGCTACCTGCCGGGCCCCGGCGAGCGGGCCACCCCCGTGCACACCCGGCTGATGGGGTTCGCCGCCGACGTGGCCGAGTGGGCGGACGCCCGGGGCGATCTCCCCGTCGTCGCCGAACTGGCCGGTCGTCGCCGGGTGAGCGAACTGGTCCGTCAGGCGCGCCGGCTGCACGGGCAGCTTTCGGGTAGCGACAACGTCCCCGCCTTTACGTCGTAGATTCAGCCGGGCCGGTACGGGCCGTGATCCGCTTCGTGCGGAGGACCGAGCGGGCGGGCGAGAGCGGGGTGCGGCTCACGCCGCTCCAGCCAGTGGGTGGCCGACAGGGTGGCACGTTCGATCATGTCGGCCGTGGCGGGAAGTCGACGGCCCAGCACGGCCGCGGCCAGCGTGGCCGGATTGAGCGGGAAGGTGTAGTTGAGTACGCCCAGCGCCTGCAGAGCTCCCCGCAGGGGGTGGAAGGGCAGGTTGCCCACCAGCGTGCGGAGCACGTCGGGCCCGCTGACCGGGTAGACGTCGTGGCCGCTCACCGACAGCCACAGCCGGGCAAGCTCCTCCACTCCCTCGGCATCCGGGCGGGAGGCGTAGTAGGCGCCGTTGAGCGCCCCGATCGAGGCGCCGACCACCATGTTGGCGTGGATGCCATGAGCGGTGAGCGCGCGGAGCAGGCCGACCTGCGCGGCCCCCAGGCTGCCGCCGCCCCACAGGATGAACGCCGTCGTCATCGGCCGCTTCCCCACACTCCCCCGGCCCGGTCTCCCTTCCTACCCGTACGAGCCCATGCGCCGCCTTCCGCCGCCTCAACAGGAGGGCAAAGGTGTGGCCTGGCGGTCAGGGCTCATCCGTCGCCGCCGGATGTCACGCGCCCGGCAGCTCCCATGTGCCGAGACCCCATCTGCGGCGGACCCCGGAGACGGCACACCACGCCAGGCGCGTATCTATCGCGAAAGCATGCCTGGCCGCCGCCAGCGCGTCGAACTCGGCCGTACGTCCCATACGCTCCGCCGTCAGGCCGGCGGTGAAGACGTCCTCAAGGGTACGGCAGTAGTACACGTAGGCCAGGAAGTCGACGGCCAGGCCGTCCGGCCCGTGCACCAGGCCGGCCTCCAGCACGTCGGCAGGTGTCCTCTCGGGGACGCCGCTCCCACGGGCGACTTCGTGCAGCAGGCTCAGCATCTCCGGCGTCATCGGTCGGGCGGCCGCCGCGTCCAGCATCGCCCGCGCCTTGTGCCGCAACTCCTCCCGTACGATCGCCACACAGATGGGCCCCAGGGTCGCCACGCCGTCCGTCAACGTCCGCCCGGCCCTGATGACCCTTCGAGCGGCACGGATGAGGTCCCGGGGCAGCCCTCCCGACAGGCAGTGGCAGAAGGCGACGTACGGCTCGCTGAGGCCGACCACTCGCCGGTACAGCAAGCGCAGGGACTCCTCGTACGCCAGCGGACCCACCTGGATGATCTCGTCGAACGAACTGTCGAAGGCGTCTCGGAAGGGGAGGCCCCTGCGCTCGAAGGCGCTCATGGCGTCGTCGGAGACGGAGATCATGAAGTAGGTGTGGCTCAGCCCGAAAATGCCTTTGACGTCGTTGAGAAACCGTTCGGCCTCCGCGCTCGAACCGAGCTTGTCGAGCTCGTCGATGCCGATGAAGATGCGGTGGCCGGGCAGAAAGGCCGCCACCTGCTGAGCGTAGGCGCGGAAGGCCGCGACGATCTCCGGGTAGCTGAGCGGCTGTTCGGCCCGGGAGAGCCCCCGGGTCCCCTGGGTGTCGAGACCCACCGGGAGCTTCAGGGTGCCCGACCACCCTGAGGTGTGAGTCCGTAGGTAGCGGATCTGCGCGAGGTGACGCCGTGCCTTCCGTATCAGTGTCGCTTCCGTCTCCCGGGCCTTCCGCCGCCTCCGCCGCCGACGGATGGCGACAATGTGCGCCATGCCGACGACCAGTGTCCCGGCGGCCACCCATCCGGTGCTCACGCCGGTGCCCCCGGCGACGCGGGCGACGGCGTCGATGGCCGTGTGACCGGCCGCGCGGGTGAAAAAGTCCCTCAGGACCCCCACGAGCTTCACGAACGTCTGAGGCGACCCGATGAGCGCACCGGCGAGCCCGCCGTACGCGATGACGCAGCCGGCATAGCCGGCGAGGGCACGCACACGTGACCCGCGGCCCGGCGCGGTCCTGTCGGGCCGCTGGAGGTAGCGCAGGGTCGTGCGGCAGAACGTGGCGAACAGGTGCAGCACGAAGTCCCGCGGCGCGTACTGCACGGGAGCCGACACCAGGCAGCGGAGGTCGCCCCGCTCCGTCGTGCCCTGCGGGTCCTCGCAGAAGCGGCGGATGAGCGTGGACTTCCCCGAGCCCCTGGGGCCGGCGATGCCGATGCTCGCCCCCGACACGCGGCCGAGCAGCTCGTCGAGATCGCGAGCGACGGAGGTCGGTACGTGATAGGTGCTGTCGAACGCCTCGCTGAGCCCCAGGCTCGCGGAGACGGAGAAGGCGTGGGTGAAGCGGTCGCGGCGAAGCTCGTTGATGTGCAGACGGACCTGAGCGGCGAGTTCGTGTTCCCTGAGTGCGGCGAGCAGCACTTCCCGGGAAGCGGGCGAGAACACGAACTCGGTGAGGGCCGGCACGAGCAGCCTCCGCACACGCTCGAAGCAGTGGAGGGCCCTCGCGCTGCCCAGGAAGCGGGAGGCGAGGAGGCCGAGGCCGCCCACGGCTGTGATCAGTGTTCCCAGCCAGGTCAGCAGGGCGGATCCGGTCCAGATGCCACTGAGCAGGCCGAGAGCGCCCGTCCCGAGCCCGACCGCCGCCGTGATGAGGGACCTGCCACGTAACGGCACGCGCAGCGTGCCCTCTTTCAAGGTGGTGCGGATGTTCTCAGTCAGCTCCTCCAGCCCCTCCAGCAGGCCACGACGGGCTTCCAGATAGTCGGTGTACTCCTGCGGAGTGGCGGCCAGCACGTCCGCCGCGTTCCGCACCATCTCGACGCGGACACTGAGCGGCGTCACCCAGACGCCATCGAAGGCGTCCCGGATCTCCGGATCCCGGAAGGTCTCGCTGATCGCGGCGAGGTACCTCTCGAACAGGATCGTGTCCGCGCTCAGGGGATCAGGGCTGCGCACAGAACGACCATGAGGGGCGGTGGCGTGCGGGTCAAGCCGGATCCACGCGGGAACCGCCCCTCCGGTCCTTCGTCACCTTGCCGAGGCGACACGAGCCGCACGGGAGGCGAACGCGGTCAGCGGACGGGGAGGCCGGTGACGGCACGGCCGATGATGAGGCGCTGGATCTCGGAGGTGCCCTCGAAGATGGTGTAGATCTTGGCGTCGCGGTGGAAGCGCTCGACCGGGTGCTCGCGGGTGTAGCCGGCGCCGCCGAGGATCTGGATCGCCTGCTCGGTCACCCAGACGGCGGTCTCGCTCGCGACCAGCTTGCTCATCGATCCTTCGGCCTGCTCGAACGGCCGGCCCTGGCGGGCCATCCAGGCGGCCCGCCAGGTCATCAGCCGGGCGACGTCCACCCGGGTGGCCATGTCCGCGAGCAGGAACGCGACGGCCTGGTTCTCGCCGATCTTGCGGCCGAACTGCTCGCGCTCCCCCGCGTAGTCGCGGGCGTACTCGAAGGCGGCGCGGGCGATGCCGACGGCCATCGCGGCGACCGTGGGGCGGGTGGTCTCGAAGGTGCGCATCGCGGCCTGCCCGCCGGCCCGCGCGCCGGCGCGCACCCGGGCCAGCCTCTCGTCCAGTTTCTCCTTGCCGCCGAGCAGGCACCGGCCGGGCACCCGTACGTCGTCCAGGATCACCTCGGCCGTGTGCGAGGCGCGGATGCCGTGCTTCCTGAACTTCTGGCCCTGCGACAGGCCCGGAGCGCCGGGCGGGACCACGAAGGACGCCTGACCCCGCGTGCCCAGCGACGGGTCGACCGAGGCCACGACGACGTGGACGGAGGCGATGCCGCCGTTGGTCGCCCAGGTCTTCACGCCGTTCAGGACCCACTCGTCCGTCGCCTCGTCGTAGACGGCCCGCGTCCTGATCGCGCCGACATCGCTGCCCGCGTCCGGCTCGGAGGAGCAGAACGCGCCGAGCCTGACGTCGTCGGGGGTGCCGAACATCTCGGGCAGCCACTCCCCCATCTGCTCGGGGGTCCCGTTGGAGGCGAGGGCGGCGGCGGCCAGGCCGGTGCCGACGATGGACAGGCCGATCCCGGCGTCACCCCAGAACAGCTCCTCGAACGCCACCGGCAGGCCGAGCCCTGACTCCTCGAACCACTGCTGGGCGAAGAAGTCCAGCGAGTACAGCCCGATCTTGGCGGCCTCCTGGATCACCGGCCAGGGTGTCTCCTCACGCTCGTCCCATTCCGCGCCGGCGGGCCGGATGACGTCCCGGGCGAACTCGTGGACCCAGTCGCGCACCTCGCGGACGTCGTCGCTCAACTCGGGGCAGAAGGTCATCGGGGGCCTCTCCTCTCCACAGTGTTACCAACGGTAACACTCCAAGGGGGCACCACTCAGCGCAGGCGGGACGCGTACTGCGGGACCGTCGCCATCGGCGGCCGCTCGGCCACCGCGACGTCACGCGTGACCGCGCGGTGCCCGGCGTGGCCGCGTTCGAACTGCACCAGCCGGGAAGACGGCTCGTGCAGCGGAATGATCCGGTCCTGGCGTTCCAGACGGGCCCAGGCGGTGTGCATGATCTGCCCGGCCATCCGGCCGAGCGCCTCCGTCGACTGGTGGGAGTGGATCCGGCGGCCCAGGTCGACCTGGGCGAGCGCGTCGAGCCCCACCTGGTCGAGCAGGTCGATGAGGAGCCCCAGCTCCACGCCGTATCCGGTGACGAACGGCACCCGCTCCAGGACCGCGCGGCGGCCGGCGTACTCGCCCGCGAGCGGCTGCACGAACCCCGCGAGCAGCGGCCAGTGCAGGTTGAGCAGCGGCCGGGCGACCAGCTCGGTGACCCTGCCTCCCGCGTTCGGCTCGGCCGCCCCGAGGAGCGGCCGGTCGTAGCACGCCTTCACGTACGCGACCGAGGGGTCGGCCAGCAGCGGCCCCAGCAGGCCGGTCACGAACGAGGTGCGGAACTCGCGCAGGTCCGCGTCGACGAACACCACCAGGTCACCGGTGGTCACGGCGAGGGACTTCCACAGCACCTCGCCCTTGCCGTCGTAGCGCGGGTCGTGCAGCTCGGGAAGGATCTCGTCCTGCGCGAAGACCTTCGCGCCGGCGCGTAACGCCCGCACCGCCGTGTCGTCCACCGACCGGGAGTCGATCACGACCAGCTCGTCCACCAGGGGGACGGCCTCCACCAGCTCGCGGCGGACGGCGGCGACGATCTCCCCGACCGTCTCCGCCTCGTTCCTGGCGGGCAGCACCACCGAGATCCTGCTGTCCCCCTTGGCGGACAGCAGGGCGCGGACCGGCCAGTCCGCCGCCGACGAGGTACGCCGGGCCAGCCAGGCCTCCACCTCAGGCAGCACGCGCTCTCCCCCCGTCCGCCGCATCCGACAAGGCTCACCTTATGCGGCGGCCGGACGACGCGATCAGGACGAGTCCTCCTCCCAGCGCGAGCACCCCCGCCACGCCGTACATGAGGACGGCGAAGCCGTACGGCGCGGCGGCCGAGGCGGCGACCGGGCCGAGACTCGCCCCGGTGAACAGGAAGAACGTGAACAGGGAGACGGCGGTGGCCCGCGCGGGGCCGGCCAGCAGTCCCACGGTCTCGATGACGGCGGGGGCGGTGACGCCGATCGCGAAGGCGAAGGCGGCCAGCAGCACCGCCAGCGCCGCGACGCCGGGGGCGGTGAGACCGACCACCAGTGCGATCACCGCGGCGGCGCCGAGCATCACCGCCGCCCGGCGGGCCGGGGAGAACCGCGTGAGGTACGGCGTCGCGAACGGGATCGCGGCGATCGCCGGCAGCGCCGTGGCCCGCAACGTCAGCAGCGCGGAGGGGTCGCCGGCGATGCCCACGGGGCCATCCAGCTGCAGAGCGGTGTAGAGGGCGACGAACGCGCCGAGCACCGTCAGCGTGGCGGCGTACATCAGCACCAGGCGCGGGTCGCGCAGCAGGACCGGCACGGCGGCGTAGGGGTTGCCTCCCGCTCCATGGGCGGTGTCGGGCAGCATCACCCGCCGCAGCACCACGGTCATGACGGCGAACGCGGCGCCGCCGAGCAGGAACACCGGCCGCCATCCGAGCAGGTCGGCGAGAGCCTTGCCGGCGAGCTGGGCCACCACGGCCGAGGCGAACAGCGCGCTGACCACGGAGGTCATCGTCACGGCACGGCGGCGGGGCTCGACGCGCTCGGCGATGTACGCGAACGCGGTGGGGGCGAAGACGGCGGTGGTGACGCCCTCGGCCACCCGCAGGGCGAGCGCCGCCCCGGGTCCGGGGCTCAACGCGACCGATGCGGTGGTCACGGCCGTGGCCGCCATGCCCCAGGTCATCACGCGACGCCTGCCGTACAGGTCGGACAGCGGGCCGAACAGCAGGAACCCGCCCGCGTAGCCGAGGCCGAACGCGCTCACGAGCCAGGTCAGGACGGCGGCGGGGGCGCCCCACTCGGCCGACATCCGGGCCAGCAGGGGGATCACGACGTAGAGGTGCCCGGTGGCGAGGAGCCCGGCCGGCACGAACGCGGCCACGGTGCGTCGCGGCGGCGCGTAGGCCGCGGCGGCGGCAGCGGGTGGGCGGAGGGCGGACGCCGATGTGCTCATGGCCGGGGACGGTAGCCAACCAACCAGTTGGATGTCAACCAACTAGTTGGTGGCTTGGTCGGTATGCTGGGCGCGTCAGCCCTCGAACCCCCCACTCCCTGAGCCCCGTCCATCCCGCTCGTTAACACGGAGGAAGGCCCATGCCGCCCCGCAAAGACGTCAAGGACCCCACGGCCGCCACCAAGGCCGCCCTGCTGGAGGCCGCGCGCGCGGAGTTCGCGGCGTACGGCGTGGCGGGCGCCCGGGTGGACCGCATCGCCGACCGGGCGGGGGTCAACAAGGAGCGGATCTACGGTCACTTCGGCAGCAAGGAGAAGCTGTTCGACACCGTCGTCGCGGCGGCGCTGGACGAGATGGCCGAGGCCGTCGCGATGCCCGGCGACGACCCCGCCGACTACGTGAGCAGGCTGTTCGACTACTACGCCGCCCACCCCGACGTCGTACGGCTGATGATGTGGGAGGCGCTGCACTACCGGAGCGAGGACGCCCTGCTCCCGGGCCAGGAGCGCCGGGTGGACAAGTGCCGGTCGAAGACCGTCTCACTGGCCGCGGGTCTCGGCCGGGAGCCCGACTCCGCGATGGCCCGCACGCTGTTCACGCTCATCGGCATGGCCATGTGGCCGAGCGCCATGCCGCAGCTCGCGAGGATCACGGCCGGCGAGGACGCGACGACCCCCGAGGGCCGCGAGGCGCTGCGCGGGCACCTCATGGCGTTCGTCCGCGCCGCCGTCCGGGACTGACGGCAGTCGACCCAGGGGAATCCCGCTACCGCTCCGGTGCGACCTGCCTGCCGACGAGTTCCAGCAACGACTCGTGCGTCTCCCGGTCGGCCGCCACGACGAGCCCGCCCGCCCCGGCATGCGGTGGCTGACCGTGCAACCCGGTCACCACGCACCCGGCGGCCCGGCACAGCGCGATCCCCGCGGCGAAGTGCACGCTGTCCCGCAGGTGACCGTCGGTGACGTAGGCGGCCCTCCGGCCGGCCGCGACCCACGCCACCGCCAGGGTGGTGGAGACGACGCGCGGGTGGAAACGCTCGGCGAAACCGGCGTCGGCGAGCAGCAGGGCCGCCCGGAAGCCCGGTGCGTTCGGGAACGGCGGATCGAGGTTGACGTCCACCAGCCGGGAGCCGGGCGACGGCGTCAGCCGCTGGTCCACGCCGTCCCGGCGGGCGTAGGCGTCGACGCCGTCCGTCCAGAACACCTCGCCGGCGAACGGGTCCGCAGAGGCCGCCGCCGTCACCCCGGAGCCCGCGCGCAGGGCGACGTTCACCGCGACCAGCATGCTCCGGGCGTTGTAGTTCAGCGTGCCGCACAGGGGATCGACCAGCCACACGCGCTCCGCGCCCTGCGGGCCCGCGCGTCCGCTCTCCTCGCCGATCACGCCGTCGTACGGCCGGGCGCCGCGCAGGACTCCGAGGATCGCCTTCTCCGCTTCGACGTCCGCCGCCGTCGCGAAGTCACCCCCGCCCTTGTCGAAGCGCGTCAGCGACGTCCCGTACATGGCGCGCACGACGGCCGCCCCCTCCTGCGCCGCCGTGAGGGCCACTTCCCCGTCCGTGATCATTCGTGCAGCGTACGGCTCAGACCTGGGTGGCATGGCGTTCGAGGAAGGCGTACACGTCGGCCTCGTCGACACCGGGGAACGAGCCCGGCGGCAGCGCGGCCAGCACGTGGGAGTTGGCGCGGGCCGAGGGCCAGGCGTAGCCCTCCCAGCGCTGCGACAGCTCGGCGGGCGGGCGGCGGCAGCACTCGCCGGTCGGGCAGTTCGACCTGGTGCGGTGGGTGGTCTCCCGGCCGCGGAACCACCGCGACTCCCGGTACGGCACGCCGAGCGTGATGGCGAAGTCCTTCTCCTGCGACGGGTCCACGTGGGCGACGCAGAAGTACGTGCCGGTGGGCGAGTCGGAGTACTGGTAGTACAGCGAGAACCGGTCGGGCGAGTGGAACACCTGGCGGCCCGACCACTGCCGGCACAGCCGCTGGCCCTCGATCGCCCCCTGCTCGTCGGCGGGGAAGACGATGCCGTCGTTCTCGTACGCCTTGTAGATGATCCCTCCGGCGTCGTTGCGCACGAAGTGGCAGACGAGGTCGAGATGGCGGGTGGCGAGGTTGGTGAACCGGTGGGCGGCCATCTCGTAGGACACCGCGAAGACGTCGCGCAGGTCCTCCACCGACAGGGCGCGGTCCTGCCTCGCCTCGCGCAGGTACGGCACGGCCGCGGTCTCGGGGACGAGGACGGCGGCGGCGAAGTAGTTGGCCTCCACCCGCTGGCGCAGGAAGTCGGCGAAGTCGCGCGGCCGGTGGTGCTGGAGCGCGATGTGCCCGAGTGCCTGCAGCAGCACGGTCCGGGGCGTGTGCATGCCGAGCTGCTGGCGCTTGACGTAGATGCGGCGGTTGCGCAGGTCGGTCACCGAACGGGCCGACCTCGGCAGATCGGGCGCGGACCGCACGGTGAACCCGAAGTGGGACACCAGCGCCTGGACGGTGCTCTCCGACAACGCGCCGGTGCGGTAGCCCACCGCCGTCAGCGCGTCGGCGGCGGCCTTCTCGATCTCCTCGAAGTAGTTGCCCAGCTCCCGCTGCGTCCGCCGTAGCTCGGCGTTGGCGGCCCGCGCCTCCTCCGGCGTCGCCGTGCCCTTGGCCTCCCTGGCCCGCAGCTCCTCGTACAGGCCGAGGATGTGCTCCAGCACGTCGTTGGGCACCCGCGCGGAGACCTTGAGCCGGCTCAGCCCGAGGCTCGCGTACAGCGGGTCGCGCTGGGCCTCCTCCAGGGCGATCTCCAGCTGCGCCCGCCGGTTCGGCGCCTGCCTGCGCAGCAGTTCCTCCACCGGCACGCCGAGCGCGGCGGCGAGCGACTTCAGCAGCGACAGCTTCGGCTCGCGCCTGCCGTTCTCCAGCAGGGAGAGCTGGCTGGGCGCGCGGCCGACGCGGTCGCCGAGCTCGGAGAGCGTCAGGCCGCGCTGCTTGCGCAGGTGCCTGAGCCGCTGGCCGAAGGCCAGCAGATCGAGCTCATGCGTCAAAGACAGCGGTTCTTCACCCAGCGCGGAGGTCATGCCCCGATCCTACGCGGAAAATCCGCGATTCTTCCACGCCGAAGTGATCTTCCGTACGCGGATTGGTCTAGTCCATAGGGAAAACTTGCCACTTCTTCGCAATGGAATACTCGCCAGTTTCATCGCAACGAGAAAAATTCTCGCTCTTTCCGCGCAAGTCGTCTTGCCTGGTCTCTTGATATCGACACAAACTCGGAAGCAAGCCCCAGGTGACGACGGAGTACGCAACAAGGGAGTGAACGGGATGTCGGATCGGCTCACCTCGGCCGCCGAGCGGCTACAGCACGAATGGGACACCGACCCGCGATGGCGGGACGTCCGGCGGACGTACTCCGCCGAGGACGTCGTCCGCCTGCGCGGATCGGTGCGGGAGGAGCACACGCTGGCCCGGCTCGGCGCGGAGCGCCTGTGGAGCCTGCTCCACAGCGAGGACTACGTCCACGCCCTCGGCGCGCTGACCGGCAACCAGGCGGTGCAGCAGGTGAAGGCGGGCCTCAAGGCCGTCTACCTGTCGGGCTGGCAGGTGGCGGCCGACGCCAACCTGAGCGGTCACACCTACCCCGACCAGAGCCTCTACCCGGCCAACTCGGTTCCCGCGGTGGTCCGCCGGATCAACAACGCGCTGCTGCGGGCCGACCAGATCTCCTGGGCCGAGGGCGAGGAGGACGCGCCGCACTGGCTCGCGCCCATCGTGGCCGACGCCGAGGCCGGGTTCGGCGGCGTGCTCAACGCGTTCGAGCTGATGAAGGCCATGATCGAGGCGGGCGCCGCGGGCGTGCACTGGGAGGACCAGCTCGCCTCCGAGAAGAAGTGCGGCCACCTCGGCGGGAAGGTGCTCATCCCGACGGGCCAGCACGTCAAGACCCTGAACGCGGCCCGCCTGGCGGCCGACGTGGCGGGCGTCCCCACCCTGGTCATCGCGCGGACCGACGCCCAGGCCGCGACGCTCCTGACCAGCGACGTGGACCCCCGCGACCAGGCCTTCACCACCGGGGACCGCACGGCCGAGGGCTACTACCGGGTCCGCAACGGGGTCGGCGCCTGCGTCGCCCGAGGCCTCGCCTACGCGCCGTACGCCGACCTGCTGTGGATGGAGACCTCCACCCCGGACCTCGACGTGGCGCGCGAGTTCGCCGAGGCGATCAAGCGGGAGTACCCCGACCAGATGCTGGCCTACAACTGCTCGCCGTCGTTCAACTGGCGGGGGCACCTGGACGACGCGACGATCGCCAAGTTCCAGCGCGAGCTGGGGCACATGGGATACAAGTTCCAGTTCATCACCCTGGCGGGCTTCCACTCGCTGAACTACTCGATGTTCGACCTCGCCCGCGGCTACGCCGACGAGGGCATGACGGCGTACGTGGGACTACAGGAGGCGGAGTTCGCCGCCGAGCGCCGCGGCTACACCGCCACGCGCCACCAGCGGGAGGTCGGCACCGGATACTTCGACCTGGTCAGCACGGCCGTCGCGCCGGACTCCTCCACGACGGCCCTGAAGGGCTCCACGGAGGAGGCGCAGTTCGCCGCGACCCGCTGACGGAAGCGGAGCGCCGGCGCACACCGCGCCCGCACCCGTACCCGCACCGGGCCCGCACCGTGCCGCAGCCGGGGCCCGCCGTGGACTCTCTCACCTCCGTACGAGCGCCCTCACGAGGACCCGTACGGGGGGCAGGAGCCGCGGCGGGCCCGCCCCCACGACCGGCACGCCTTCAACTGGCACGCCTTGAACCGGCACGGCTCAGCGCGGCGCGCGGGCGTACCAGCGGCCGTCCAGGGAGTCGATGCGCAGCCGCCGCCCGAAGCAGTCCGACAGGTGCGTCTCGGTGAGCACCTCCCCGACCGGACCGGCGGCCAGGATCCGGGCGTCCCGCATCAGCAACGCGTGCGTGGTGGTGGCGGGCACCTCCTCCAGATGGTGGGTGACCATCACTGTGGTGAGGCCCTGCCGGGCCCGGGCCAGGTCCTCCAGCGCCTCGATCAGGTCCTCCCTGGCCGGCAGGTCGAGGCCCGCGAACGGCTCGTCCAGCAGCAGGATCGCGGGGTCGGCCATCAGCGCCCGGGCGACGCGCACCCGGGCCCGCTCCCCCTGTGAGCACACCTGGAACCTCCGGTCGGCGAGGTCCTTGCAGCCGAGGTCGGCCAGCAGGCGGTGGGCCCGCTCGCGCTCCTCGTCGCCGTACCGGTCCCACAGCGGCGCGCTCGTCCCCGTGTGCCCGGTGAGGACGACGGTGAGGGCCGTCGCGCCCTCCTCCTCCAGCAGCGTCTCGTCCACCAGCCGCTGACTGGCGGCGACCAGGCCGATGCTCCGCCGCAGCTCCCGCAGGTCGGTGCGGCCGAGCCGCCGCCCGAGCACCGTCGCGGTCCCGGAGGACGGGTGCCGTACGGCCGCGGCGACCGAGAGCATCGTGGTCTTCCCCGCGCCGTTGGGCCCGAGGATCACCCAGTGCTGGCCGTGCTCCACCCGCCAGTCGGCCGCGGCCACGAGGGTGCGGCCGACCACGCGAACGGTCACGTCGTCGAGTTCGAGAGCTGCGTCCATGACCCCAAAGCATGGGGCATGGACGCGCCTGCTCACGACGCCGTCCCAGGAAGTGGACGGCCTCAGGGCCAAGACGGCGCGGGGGTGGCGACGACCCCCGGCGGCTGACCGGCCGGTGACTGGCTCACCGTCGGCTGGCCCGGACTCGGCTGGGGCGACTCCCCGTCCCCCCACTGCGGCTCGGTGGTGATCCCCGGCGACGGCGGCGGAGAACTCGGCTGCTCCGGCGGGGAGGGCCGCCCGGGACCGCAGTCCCCGTGCCGCCCGGGCGCGCAGTGCCCCTCCGGCGGGGGACGCAGCGTCCCGCCGTCCGACGGCGGCGAGGGCACCGCCGTGGCCCGTTGCTCGTCCGGGGTCGCCGGCGCGGACGGCGGCATCGTCCGCGTCGCCGTCACCGTCGCCCTCGGCCGGCGGGCGCTGACGGGCAGCACCGGCGGCCTGGAGGTGCTGAGCACGTCCGGCGGCGGCGTGGCGCCGTCCTCGGGGATCACCACGGGCCGCGCGGGCGGCGGGTCCGCCGTGCGGTCCATGCGGGCCGCGCCGGTGCCCGCCGCCACCACCGTCACCGCGGCGATCGCGACGGTCGCGAGCGCCGCGAACCCCGCGTGGGACGCCTGCGCCCCCGCCTGTGCCCTCGACCGCGCCGTCGACCGCGCTGTCGATTGGGCCGCCCGCCGCCGCCCGGCCCTGCCGGGCGGCGGTCGTTCGCCGCGCTCATCCGGCCGGCCGTCCTGACTGTTTACGGCGGCCGTTCCGCGGGCGCCCGCCGGGTAGGCCACGGGCTGCCAGATCTCCTCCAGCACCGCGGCGACCGCCCGCCGCGGGTCGGCGGTCGTGTGGACGCCGCCCGCCGCGAGCAGGGAGGCCAGCAGCCGGGCGGCGTCCGGGCGTTCGGCGGGGTCACGCCGCAGTGCCGCCGCCACCTCGTCCCGCAGCAGCCTCGGCACCGGCGAGACCCGCGGCTCCTCCACCAGGATGCGCCGGGTCAGCGTCTCGGGGTCGCCCGCGCCGAACGGATGCAGCCCGGTCGCCGCGAAGGCGACCAGGCACCCCCAGGAGAAGACGTCCGAGGCGGGGATCGCGGGACGGCCCCGCAGCCGTTCCGGCGCCACCCACCCCGGGCTGCCCATGATCTGGCCGGCCTGCGTGTGCGACATCGCGACGTCGAGGTCGCGGGCGATCCCGAAGTCGATGACGAACGGCCCGCGCGGGGACAGCAGCACGTTGCCGGGCTTGAGGTCGCGGTGCACCAGCCCCGCCTCGTGGGTCGCCGCCAGGGCGGCGGCCGCGCCGAGTGCCACGCCGTACGCGAGGTCGGGGGTGAGCGGGCCGTACGCAGAGACGACCTGGGAGAGCGCGGGGCCGGGGACGTACTCGGTGACGATGTAGGGCCGGTCGCCGTCGAGGCCGTCCTCGACGAAGGCGGCGGTGCAGAACGGCGCCACCCGCCGGGAGAACTCGGCCTCCTCGGCGAATCGGGCCCGCAGCGTCGGGTCCGACAGGTGGACCGGGTGCGGCGTCTTCAGCGCGACGTATCCGCCGCCGGGATGTTCCGCGAGGTAGACCACGCCCATGCCACCGGCGCCGAGCCGGCCGAGGAGCAGGTAGGCCCCGATGATCACCGGATCGCCCACGGTCAGCGGGCGCACCCCGGGTGGCATACCGTTCCGGGGGCCCGTTCCGCCACGTGCCATACGGAAGCTCCCTCTCTCGCGGAAGTGCCGCACAGCAACTGTGGCCGTTTGGAACGCGCCATGCGGTCAACTGACCACAAGCGGCATGAGAGGTAAGCCCAATGGCACCCCAAAGTAAGGCGCGAGCAAAGTCCCAGGTCACACCGGTCCCATTCGCCACAGAGGCGGCCAGTCAAGGCTTCTCGGAGGCCACAGTGCCCTGATGGCGTGAGGCCGAGACGTGAACAGCAGGGCCGGCACGCCTGCCGTGCTTGTCCAGCAGCGCTACTACCCGCGCCGTCCATGAGCGATAGCAACCGTGCGGCGACGCCCTCGGGGAGCGCTCACCGGGTCTGCATCTGTGCAAACCCCTGTGCATTCCGCCCTGCTCACCGCCATGGCCTTACCGCAGAGGCGGCGCGCAACTACGCTGCGCTATATGGAGCGTCAGCCCAACGCCCGGCTCGCCGACGTCGTCGACCAGGCCGGTGTCTCCCACCTCGGTCTGGCCAGCCGTATCGGCCAGGTCGCCAAGGAATGGCGCGTGCCTGTGCGGCCCTCGCATACGCAGATCGCACGGTGGATCGAAGGCCAGAAGCCACGAGGCATCACCGCTGCTCTGATCGCTGAAGCACTCAGCCGCAAGCTCGGTCGCCGGGTCACCCTGACGGACATAGGGCTGGAGGGCAGCACTGTCTCACCCGAGATCGGGCTCAACTTCTCTGATGTCCCCGCCGATCTCGTCGACACGTTGGCTCAGTTGGTCACCGCTGACGCACAGCGGCGAGAGTTCCTGCGAAGCACGGTGGATGTAGGGGCCCTCACCCAGGCGGCCTTCGGATGGCTGCTTTCCAGTCCGGCCCGGCCTCCGGATGGATCGGCGGGTCGCAGGGTGGGGATGAGCGACGTCGAAGCGATCCGCTCCACCACGGCCATGTTCGCCGATCTGGACAACCGGTTCGGTGGCGCACACGCTCGCTCGGCCGCCCTTCAATACCTACTGGACCAGATCGTCCCGCTGCTGAACGGCACGTACGCCTCAGCCGTCGGGCGGTCGCTGTTCAGCGCGGTTGCCGAGTTCTGCCTGTCTGTGGCTTGGATGGCCTACGACAGCGGCTGGCACGGTCTCGCCCGCCGCTACTTCCTGCAGGCGCTTTCTCTGGCCCATCACGCGGACGACAGGATGCTCGGCGCCAGTGTGCTGTCGGCGATGTCCCATCAGGCCACTTACCTCGGGGAATACCGCGAGGCCCTCCATCTTGCTCGCGCCGCGCAGCAAGATCTGAAAGGCCGGGCTCCCGCACTGCTCAGAGCGCAGTTCGCCGCGATGGAAGCCCGCGCCGCCGCCAACCTCCCCGACGGATCCGCAGAGTGCCTCAAGGCTCTCGATACCGCCGCGCGGGCGTTCAACGAGCACAGGCCCGGCGAGGAGCCGGAGTGGATCGCGTACTTCGACGAGTCCGAGCTGGCGGACGAGCACGCGCACTGCTTCCGGGACCTAGGTGACGCCAGGGAGTCATACCGCCAGGCCACCCACTGCCTGTCAGTTGCCGAGGCCAGTCCGGCCGCAGGAGGGTACGCACGCAGCCGGATCTTCTCGCGGATCGTGCTCGCCACCAGCCTCGTCGATCAGGGTGATGTGGAGCAGGCATGCCACGTCGCCGTGCGGGTCCTGCCCCGGATCCAAGAAACCGCGTCGATCCGCTGTACCACGTACCTTCGTGACCTGCACAGCCGCATGAGTTCGCACAGCGATCATCCATCGGTCATCGATTTCACTGAGCAGGCCCGGCCCGTGCTCCAAGGACGTCGGCTCCGTCCAAGTCAGTAGGGGTGCCAGTGCCGCGGCCTGTCCGGCTCCCTCAGGTCGGCGATCCTGCGGCGCACCTCAGCAGCGATCTCTTCGCTGTCGCCGGCCTTCTGCGCCAGCCAGCAGGTCATGCGCAGTTCCCGGACCGCACGCAGCACCTGGTAGCGAGGCAGTCGCGTCACGTCGAATCCGTACACCTCGCAGAACCGCTCGTACTCGGCGTCGGTGTGCCACCCCAGATCCCGGTAGACCGCCGTGATCGCCAGATCCCATTCGGGTGGCCCCCAGCACAGCCCCTCCAGGTCGAACAGCACCACCTCACCAGAGGATGTCTTCAGCACGTTGCCGATGTTGGCGTCACCGTGGATCACCGCTCGCGGCAGCTCGTACACCACATCGGCAAGCTCCTCGCGCAGAGTACGCATCAGCGTCCGCAACGTCAGACGATCAGCTGCGGTCAGCGCAGGTGCGGACTCCATTTGCTGACCCAGTCGCTCGAACGGCTCCAGCTCGGGCAACGTGAGGTCGGGTGGAGGCCGGAGGGCGTGTAGGCGTCGCAACACCACGGCGAGGTCAGCCGGGACAGTCCAATCGCCCTCCACCGCGTACCACAGAGACACCACCGTTCCGGCTGCGATGCACGGTTGCTCACCCTCCAAGGGCCGAGTAACCGTGAGCCCTTCAGCCGTCAGCCACCGAGCGACCTCGACCTCACGGCGAGACGAATCCAGCCGATCAAGGCTCCTGGCGACGCGGGCGATGATGCGCCCCTCGGCCAGCCGCAACACGGCGCGGTCCCCGATACGCACAGTTTCCGGATTCTGATCGCCAACGCCAGCACGCTGCGCAGCCTCACGTGCAGCCTCGAGAGCGATATCAGCGAACAACAGGGGCTGACGCATCAAGTGCTTTCCTTCGCTCGGTCTTCACGCGCCGGCCATCGATTCACCGCACCACTCGACTGATGCGGCCGGCCAAGTCGAGGTGAGAGACGCCGGCCTGGTCGATGACGTTGGCGAGTCCGAGCGTTGGACTGACGCTCCATAAGTCGCAGCGTAGTTGGGGCTCCATCCCTGCAGTAAGGCCATGGTGACGAGCAAATCGGAATGCACAGTGGTTTGCACAGATGCAGAGCCGTTGAGCGCTCCCGGACGCCGTTCCCGAGCGGTTGGCTATCGGTCATGGACAGCATGCACAGCAGCTCGCTACTGGACGAGAACGGCGAGGCGCCGCTCCTGCTGTCCTCGCGGCGGGCTCCCCCGGCCCGTCGCCATCCGCACCCCCACCCTGACGGGAGCAGAGCCTGCCCCTGGCTGACACGCGCATCCGGAGATCGTCTATGTCAACGTCCCACCCCGCAACGGAGCCCCTGGAGGCGCTTGCTGAGGAGCTGCGAAGCCGGAACTTCTCCACCCGGATCGTCATCCCTCTCAATCGCATCCCCCAACTGCAGGTGATGAACCCCGCAGCTCCGGCGCTTACGGAACAGGTTCTCGCCAAGCCCGATTCGCACGGAGCCTGGCACTACTGGTTCCCGTGGCCGACGCTCATCGCTGCTGTCGACGACATCCCCACAGCGGCCGATCGCATCGAACGCGTCCTCGCCGAAGTCGGCCGGAACACCGGCGGCACGCCAGGAGCCGACGCCCCCGAAGTCCCCGCCTCACCCACCCGTTCCTGTCCAGGAGAACCACATGACATACCTGACCGCCTCGAGACCATCGAGTCGTGAAGAGTCCGCCGCTCGGCAGGTGGACGCCCACCTCGCGGCCCCGCACAACATCCGTGGTGGGCAGATCCGCACGTACCGAGGGGTCGCGCTGCTTCGCCTCGGCGACGTGTCCGTCTGGTTCCGTGCGGGGAAGATCTCCTGGAGCACTGGAGAGCTCGGCACGGACGGCAAGCCGAAGACGGCCGCCTTGCTCCTGCACGAGACCGCACAGGCGGCCGCCAAGATCGCCCAACACTACCGGGAACTCCGTGGGCACGTGGGCCTTCACGCGGTACGGATCGGGTGACGATGTCGCTGCTATGGCTTGTGCTGTGCCTCAAGGGCATCTGGCCACCTCGGGCGGGTGCCACCACGACCCTGAGGTTCCGGCGGGTGGGGGCCGACGGCCAGCCGCAGGAATACCGGCTGAGCATCGCCGATGCCGGCGCACGCGAACGATGGACACAGGGCGACGACGTACTCCATGACGAAGCCGCCTTCATGGACGACCTCCCGACGCAGTGGTGCGACCTGCGCGTGCAGGAGCTGACCAGCACTGGCTGGGAGTTCACCGGCGTGAACGTCGACATCGCGTCGATATCCACCCAAGCACCGACGAGCCGGATCGCCACCTCATAGCCCTCGGCGGCGTGGTCGAGTGCCCCTCGCCCACAGGGGCAGCCCCCGACTCCCGCACCGTCGAGCATCCGGCCCGGCCCAGGACCTACCGCATGCAACGCCTGGGCCGGGCCGCTGACGACGCGGCGTCGGCTCGTACTGGCACCCTGCAAGACCGGCTGTATACGACCGCAAAGTTTAGCGAGGAGGCCACACGGCCTCTGCCGAGGGACCACGATCACCGAGGCGGCGACCTCGCCGCCCCGTCAACCTCCGAAGGAAGCGCTGATGACTACACCGCACATGGACGCGGCCCATATCGCAGCCTCGCTGCGGGCCGCGATGGTGAGCGAGCTGCGCGAGATGGACGCGGTCACATCCGAGCCCGTGGCCGCGGCCCTCGCCACCGTACCCAGGCACCTGTTCGCTCTGGGGGAGCCGCTGGAGGCTGCGTACGCCGCGAACAGCGCCCTGGTGATCAAGCGGGACGCGAGCGGCCTGGCGCTGAGTTCTCTGTCGGCCGCCCACATCCAGGCGGTGATGTTGGAGCAGGCCGAGATCGAACCCGGGATGCGGGTCCTGGAGGTCGGCTCGGGTGGTTATAACGCCGCTCTGATTCAGGAGCTCGTCGGCGCGGAGGGAAAGGTCGTCTCGGTCGACATCGACCCCGACATCGTCGAGCGCGCTCGCGACTGCCTCAAGGCAGCTGGCTACGACCGTGTCGAGGTGGTGCTGGCCGACGCCGAGAACGGTGTGCCGAAGGAAGCGCCGTACGACCGGATCATCGTCACGGCCGGAGCCTGGGACATTCCCTCAGCGTGGGTGGACCAGCTCTCCAAGGCCGGCAGAATCGTCGTCCCGCTGCGGATGAAGGGGCTGACCCGCACGATCGCCTTCGAGCGCAGCGGTGACGTCCTGGTGAGCCGCAGTTACTGCCTGTCGGGCTTCGTGCCGATGCAGGGGTCCGGTTCGTTCAGCGAGCACGTCGTGCCGCTCGCTGAAGGGGTCGCGCTGCGGGTCGATGAGGAGCCGCAGCGGTTCGACAGTGAGGCGCTGCGGCAGGCATTGGACTCCCCCAGGCTGGAACTCTGGTCAGGTGCGGCCTTCGACCTGCCCGACGAGCTTGAGCTGTTCCTCCTCACCAACATGCCGCAGGTCGCCATGCTGCACGCGAGCGAGGAACTGGTCGCACAGGGGCGTTTCGCCCCGTCGGTGACGAGGGGCGTTCCTGCCCTGATCCGCGGCGGCAGCTTCGCCTACCGGACGAAGCGGCCGAACGAGGAGACCGGCGGTTTCGAGAGCGGGGTTTTCGCTCACGGCCCCGAAGCCGAGGCCGTCGCGGCGGAGTACGTGGAACTGCTACGGCGGTGGGCGAGCGACCACCGGCGCCGCGGCACCGCGCGCATTCAGTACGTCCCGAAGGCCGCCCGAACGGCCCTCCCTTCCCGAGGGCTCATCAGGAAACGGCACGGAGCCGTCGTCGTCTCCTGGCTCTGAAGCGCCCGGCTCCCAACAGGGAGAACCGGGAACCCTGCACCACCACCAAGGAGGTTCTCATGTCCATTCAGATCGAGAACGCACCGGCTACGCAGGCCGGGGAGGAGGACTTCGGGGAGTGGGACCTGGACGTCTCGATCGTCGAGTCCGGTCCGGCGGCGGACAAGCTCATCCGGATGACCGACGACGGCTGCGGGACGTCGTGTCAGTCCGCCTGCCCCGCCACCTGCCCGTAGGCGCTGACGCCTCGGCCCCTTGAACGCGCCCGGTCGCCGCGCCGGCCGGGCGCTTTCCGTCTCCGGGAGCGGCACATGTACGAGTATCTCGATGCTGTCGTGGTGCGAACGGCCGTCTGGCAGGTGCACCGGGCACCCAGTTCGTGGCCGGACCTGAGCGAAGAAGCGGCCGGACCGGATTCCTGGCGGCAGTGGCTGCGGGACACCATGCGGATGCCTGGCTTGCTGGCCGCGTTGGAGCAGGCCAGCCCGGTCCTGACCGGCCGAGTCTGCGAAATCTGTGGAGGACGGGACGTCTCTGAGTCGGCCATGCGCCGGGCAGTGCTCTCGGTCCTGCGCTACCTGCTTCGCGCCTCAGGACGGGCGACGCCGTTCGGCCTGTTCGCCGGTGTCGCCCCGGCTCGCATCGCCGCCCTGCCAACGGCCCGCGTCGGTTGCGCCCATCGCGCCATGCCCAAGGTTGACGCCGGGTGGCTCGCGGAGGTGATCGGGCGCCTGGAAGCCGAACCGGCGCTGCGACCGCGTTTGAAGGTCATGGCCAACAACCTCGTAGTCGAGCGTGATGGCCAGCTGGTGTTGGAGCACCGTCCCGCCGGAGCGGCTCACGGCCAGCCGACGCATGTGAGCGTACGGGCCACCGCGCCGATCCGGACGGCTGTGAGCATGTCCCGCAGCCCGATCCGGCTGGGGGAGCTGGCGGAGAAGCTCGCGGCCGACTTCCCGGGCGTTCCTGCCGTTGTCATAGACCGGCTGCTGGCGGACCTGGTGGCGCAACGCCTGCTCGTCACCAGCTTGCGCCCTCCGATGACCGCAATCGATCCCCTCGGCCATCTCCTGTCTGAAATCGAGGAGATGGCAGCCGGGGAGTTCGCTCAGAAGGCCGAGACTGTCGAGCGTCTACGCCGGATCGCTCAGCAATCGACCCAGCACGACGACGCCCCCACCTCCGCGATAGCGCGTAGCCGTCGTGCGCGCCTTGCCGCCGACATGGCCGCCGTCGCCCCGGTGAAGGGGTCCGCGCTCGGCGTCGATCTGCGGATGGACCTCGACCTCGCGGTGCCGCAGTCAGTGGCCGTCGAGGCGGCGAAAGCCGCGGGTGTGCTCGTACGGCTCGCCCGTCGCTCAGACCTCGGCTCCGGCTGGGTTGCCTGGCATGGCCGTTTCCTGGAGCGCTACGGGCCGCGGGCCCTGGTGCCGGTCCTCGACGCCGTCGATCCCGACATCGGGCTCGGATACCCGGCCGGCTACCTCGGCGCACCGTCACCGCCTTCGAGCCCGCTGTCCGAGCGAGACGTGAAGCTGCTGGCGCTGGCGCAGAGGGCCGCGCTGCGCGGCCAGCGCGAGATCCTGCTGGATGAATCGATGGTGGCAGATCTGGAGGCCGCGGATTCTGAGGCGCCAATCCAGCCCACCACCGAACTGACCATTCGTGTCCACACGTCCAGCGTTCATTCTCTGAGCGAGGGGGAGTTCACCCTGGCGATCGTCGGGGTGTCGCGTACGGCCGGCACCACGACCGGGCGGTTCCTGCACCTGTTCGGCGACGAGGAACGCGCGCGAATGTCCGCGCTCTATGCGGAGCTGCCCACCGCGGTCCGCGGCGCGCTCAGAGCGCAGATCTCTTCTCCGGCTCTGCACATAGGGACAGAGAACGTCGCCCGCGCCCCCCGGGTCGCGACACCCCTGCTTGCTCTGGGTGAGTACCACGACGGCGGCGAAGGGCTCATAGCGCTGGAAGACCTCGCCTTCACCGCGGACATCCATCGTCTCTACCTTGTCTCTCGCTCCCAGCGTCGACCGGTGGAACCCGTCGTGCTCAACGCGGTGGAACCCGTCAAGCGCACTCATCCGCTGGTCCGGTTCCTGGCCGAGGTCCCGAACGCGCTCAGCGTTCCGTGCGCCTCGTTCGACTGGGGAGCCGCCGCCGGCCTGCCGTTCCTCCCAGCACTGCGCTACGGACGTACGATCCTGTCTCCCGCTCGGTGGCTGCTCACAGCCGCCGACCTGCGTGAAGGGCCGGAGTGGGAGGCGGCTCTGGCCGCCTGGCGGGACGAGGTCGGCCTGCCGCAGAGGGTCTACCTCGGCGATGGCGACCAACGCCTCGGTCTGGACCTGTCCGAACCCGCCCACCGGGCACTGCTGCGTGCCCAGCTGGATAGAACCGGCACCGCAGTGCTTCGCGCCACCTCCGACGCTGACGCGGCGGGATGGATCGGCGGGCACGTCCACGAGATCGTCGTGCCGTTGGTCTCCGTCGGGAAGCCCGCGAGGGCGCCGGACTGGCTGCGCAGAGCAGAGGTGGTCACTCGCGACCACGGATACCTGCCCGGCTGCGAGGGGCGCTTCTACCTCAAGCTGTACGGGCACCAGGACCGGCAAAGCAGAGTCCTCATCCACCACCTGCCGCGCCTGCTCGAAGAGCTCGGTGACCAGGCCCAATGGTGGTTCCTGCGCTACCAGGACCCTGAAGAGCATCTGCGTCTGCGGCTGACGGTGCCCGCCGACAGCTTCGCGCTTGTAGGCGACTGGACCCGTACGCTTCGCCGCGCCGGTCTGATCGGGCGCGTGCAGTGGGACACCGACTTCCCGGAGACGGCCCGCTTCGGCGGTCAGACGGCACTGGCCGCAGCAGAGACGTACTTCGCCACGGACTCGGCCGCGGCCCTCGCGCAACTCGCCGCCAGCAGCCAGAAGAGCGGCCCCGACGTACGCGCTCTGACCGCGGCGAGCATGCTCGACATCGTCACCGCCATGATCGGGGACACCGCGGAGGCGCTCCGCTGGCTGATCGAACACGCTGTGTCCGAGCCCTCTGCCCCGCCCCGCGTGCTCTACGACCAGGCCCTCCTGCTGGCCAACCCTCACGATCACCAGAACCTGGCCGCCCAGCCCGGAGGCGCACAGGTCCTCTCCTGCTGGTCCCGGAGGCGGGAAGCACTGACCGCCTACCGGCGCGTACTCAATGAGACCGGCAGCCATATGGGCGTTCTGCTTCCCGAGCTGCTGCATCTGCACCACGTCCGCATGACCGGGACCTCGTTGGAGAACGAGCGCGTCTGCCTGCATCTGACCCGTGCCGCCGCACTGAGCTGGACGGCGCGAGCAAGGAGAGGATCGTGATTGGTACCGACCCTGAAGTGTTGGCCGTAGCCGAGGCCGTCGCCGACGCGCTGTCGGATCCGCGAAACGTGTGGCCCACTGCCTCGCCGCCTGGGGGGCGGGCGTGGCCGCAGTCACTGGCCGGCGGCGCGGCGGGTATCGCCCTGCTGCACATCGAACGCGCTCGTGCCGGCCTGGGCGACTGGAGCACCGCTCATGCATGGCTGTCGGTGGCCGCCTCCGGCGAGCTGACCGCGGCGGCCAACGCGGGCCTGTTCTTCGGCGTCCCGGCCCTCGCCTTCGTCATGCACACAGCCGCCGACTCCTCGGGCAGATACCGCCGCGCGCTGACCACTCTGGACGAGTCGGTCATCACCATCACCCGTACGCGCTTGGCTGCGGCGTACGCACGCATCGACCGAGGCGACCAGCCCATGATGGAGGAGTTCGACCTGATCCGCGGAGTGACCGGCCTGGGCGCCTACCATCTGCGACGCCACCCAGACCACCCGATCACCCACGACGTACTGTCCTACCTGGTGCGCCTGACCGAACCGCTGCCCTCGGGGACCTGGCTTCCGCCGTGGTGGACGAACGTCGCGCCCAATGGCGAGCCGGATCCGGAATACCCGCAGGGACACGGGAACTTCGGCCTGTCCCACGGCATCGGCTCGGTCCTGGCCCTGCTGTCGCTGGCGGTGCTGCGCAACGTGCCCGTGGCGGGAATGACCGACGCGATCGAGCGGATCTGCGAGTGGACGGATCTCTGGCGACAGCAGGACGATGCGGGACCGTGGTGGCCCGGCTTCATCATCATGGACCAGGTCCGCGAGCAGCACGTCAGTCCGTCGCTACGGCCCCGGCCCTCCTGGTGCTACGGAGTCGCCGGTACGGCCCGCGCTCAGCAACTGGCCGGCATGGCACTCGGAGACACCGCGCGACAGCAGACCGCGGAGGACGCGATGCTCGCCGCGCTGCGTGATCCCGCACAACTCGATCTGCTCCCCGAGATCGGACTCTGCCACGGCAAGGCCGGGCTACTTCAAGCCGCCTGGCGGATAGCCTCCGACGCCCACACCCCACGCATCGCTGCCGAACTCCCCCACCTGACGGACCAGCTCGCCTCACAACTGGCCCGCTCCCTGCCCGACCCCGAACTCCTGGACGGCGCTGCAGGGGCCGCACTCGCCCTGTACACCGTCGGCACCAACGCCGTGGCGTCGAACTGGGACGCCTTCCTCTCGCTGGCCTGAACACTGGAGCCAACCCCGATGGACCCCTGCCCCTGGCGTCAGGTCAACCTCGCCTTCCCTTATTGGGACACGGCCAAACAGACCGCCGCAGCACACCTCGCTCCCCTGATGACCGAGGCGGAGACCGAAGGACTCATCATCGCCTGGTTCTTCATCCGTAAGGCGCCCTGCTGGCGCCTGCGCTACCTGCCCGGCCCTGAGGCTGCTCAGGCCGATGCCCACCTGCGTCGTCACCTTGAGGACCTCAAGAGCAAGCGGCACATCGACGACGTCAGGCACCTCGTCTACGAACCGGAAACGCATGCCTTCGGCGGACCAGAGGCCATGCGGATCGCCCACGAGCTGTTTCATCGCGACAGCCGCCATGTACTGGCTCGTGCCGTCGGACCCTCCCCCGCGCTCGGACGTCGGGAGACGGCGATTCTGCTGTCCGCCGTGCTGATGCGCGCCGCCGGCCTCGACTGGTACGAGCAGGGCGACGTCTGGGTCAAGGTCGCCGAGCACCGGCCCGGCAAGGCTGTCTGGGCGCCGGAGCGCGAGGCCAAGCTGTCCCAGGCCATGCACCGCCTACTGACCGCGGACATGCAAGTCATGTGCGCTGCGGGTAACGCTCCGCTCGCCGCCTACCGCCCGTGGGTGACCGCCTTTGAAGAAGCCGGGCAAGCCCTGGCCGACCTCACCGCTCAGGGCCGGCTGCTGCGCGGCCTCCGCGCCGTTCTCGCTCACCATGTGATCTTTCATGCCAACCGTGCGGGCCTTCCGAGCAGCGACCAATCGGCCATCGCCGCGCTCGCGGTCCACACGGTGTTTAACGGGTTTTCCCATGATGGGGATAGGCGCGGATGAATCCCACAGGGACCTTCGCTCGGTTTCCGCTCGTCGCCCGGCCACGCCCGGCCTGCGCCCCACTCGAAGCACGCGTTCGTGACCTGTGCGATTTGGCCCGCTCAGCCGAACGCAGCAACGATCGATCGACGGCCTCGGCCGTCTTCAACCAGGCTGCTCTCCTAGCCAGCGACCTCGGCCTGCCCGACCTGGCTCGGGACTGGTGTCATCGGCACGCCGACATCTACCTGCGTATGCGTCCGCTCGACGGCACCGCCGCCCGCCATGCCCTCGAACCTCTCGTCAACCTCGTCCGTCTACGCATCCGCGCTGGCGACGGCGCCGACGCGTTCGAGATGCTCAACAGCCTGTACGAAGCTGTCGCGACGAGCACCGATACCGTCATCGATGGGCTGCCTGTGCCCGTGTCCGAGCTCACCACCACCACCGCCGACGATCATGGGGAGCTCCTCCGGTGGCTGTGGACTGTCCATCTCGCCGACGGCACACGCGCCCTGACGGCCGCAGGCCGATGGCAGGACGCCCTCGATCACCTGCGCCACCGCAATGGCATCGGCCAGCGCATGCTCGACGGCCGCCAAGTCGCCGTCATCGCACACACCGTGGCTTGCGACCTGGTCACGGCCAGGGAACTGCTGGAGGCCACCCAGCCGAGCGAGCCGTGGGAGGACGCGGTAACCGCGTGCCTGGCCGCACTTTGCCGACCCGGACGTTCGAGTGGCGAGGTCCTCTCCGTGATGCTGGATCGCTACCAGAGGCTTGACCACGCCGCGCCCGGCCTGGTCGTGTTCCGAACCCGGCTGGGCCTGTCAGTAATCGACGCCATCGGCGGAATAGGATGCCCGCAGGGACGCGCGGTCGCCGACGCACTGATCGCAGGGGTGGTGACGTCCCAGAACGGCTACGCCGCCCGGGAACTGCTCAGACGCCCCGGATTCGCGACGTCGCTGGGAGAGAATGACAGCGTCGCTCTCACGCACATACTTCATCTGAGCGGGCTGGAATGCGGACGACTGCCAGAGGCGCTCATGAGCAAGCTCGGAGCTGCGCTGGCCAACAGTAGCTCACTGATCGCCAGCAGTTCGCTCTAGTCGCGCCTGGTCTTGGTAGTCGGGTCACCCAGCGGCGCGGGGCGTCTTCAACAACGCAGCCTTGAATTTCGTCCCACAGGGACCACCGCCGCGGATGCGGGGGCGATGGCATCGAGGTCGACGCCAGGCGGACCCAGAAGACCATCCCCGCGGGGCGCGGCGGGGGCGACCGCCCCATACCCCACGCTCGGACCCATGTAGAGGGAGCATCCGCGCGGGCGCGAGGGCGACTGGGGCTCACCGCGCGATACGCAGGACGGGACAGGATCATCCCCGTGGGCGCGGGGGCGATGCCCGTCTGCACGGTGTAGGTCCGGTACTCGCCGGAGCATCCCCGCGGACGCGGGGTGACGGTCCGAACGCCGGTCCAGTACATGATCGACGCGGAGCATCCCCGCGGGCGCGGGGGCGACTTCCACTGTTGAGTTAGCCCGTATAGGGGTGGCGGAGCATCCCCGCGGGCGCGGGGCGACCCGACATGGACCCCGGTCCGGGGCCTGACCGAGGGAGCATCCCCGCGAGCGCGGGGGCGACGGCAGCGAACCGCAGATGATCCGGACGTTCTACGGAGCATCCCCGCGGGTGCGGGGGCGACCTCACGCTCCCACTGCTCACGCATGCGCTGAACGGAGCATCCCCGCAGGCGCGGGGGCGACACGACCACGATCATCGACGCCACGTTGATCAGTGGAGCACCCCCGCGGGAGCGGGGGCGACGTCGGACAGGTCCCTCAAGCGGAGGCCCTGGCGGGAGCATCCCCGCAGGTGCGGGGGCGACGACCTCCAGCGCCCGCATCCTCGCCCGCTCCCTGGAGCGTCCCCGCGGGTGCGGGGGCAACTTGCCGACGTCCCACCACGAAGCCCCACCGGGCGGACCATCCCCGCGGCGCGGGGGCGACACTCACTCCGGAGGTAACGACCGGTGACTGACAGGACCATCCCCGCGGGCGCGGGGGCGACGCTCTCGACGGCGACGCCGACCCCTCGTGGACGGGACCATCCCCGCGGGCGCGGGGGCGACCACTTCTGGACGGTGCGCAGGGAGACCCCGACCGGACCATCCCCGCGGGCGCGGGGGCGACCTCTATCCGTGACGACGCTACTGCTGTTGTCGGGGACCATCCCCGCGGGCCGGGGCGACCACGCGAAGAAGCGCGAGAAGACCGCCAAGGCGGGACCATCCCCGCGGGCGCGGGGGCGACAACAGCGGCTCGCGGAGCGCGGGCGCCACCCAGGGACCATCCCCGCGGGCGCGGGGCGACTGGCTCGCGGACCGTCAGAAGCGCGCTCAGAGCGGACCATCCCCGCGGGCGCGGGGGCGACGCAGCGGGCGGCCGGTGGCGAGCGTCACGACGGGGAGCATCCCCGCGGGCGCGGGGGCGACGCCGAGGCGCTGATGCACGGCCGCCGCCACGGGGGAGCATCCCCGCGGGCGCGGGGGCGACGCCATCATGGAGGTCACGGGTCGTGCTCCTTCCGGAGCATCCCCGCGGGCGCGGGGGCGACCGGGTCATGCCTGTCCCGATGGCCGACGCCCAGGGAGCATCCCCGCGGGCGCGGGGGCGACGACGTACTACAGCGGCAACACTCTCGTAAAGTTGGAGCATCCCCGCGGGCGCGGGGGCGACGTCCCGTCTCACCTTCGCCGAGTACGTCGTCGAGGAGCATCCCCGCGGGCGCGGGGGCGACATTCGTAGGGCTGAGGAGGCGCTGGCCGAGTACGGAGCATCCCCGCGGGCGCGGGGGCGACATCTTTTCCGTAGGCTTCGGCGGCCCGTGATGCGGAGCATCCCCGCGGGCGCGGGGGCGACTCGGCGGCGCGCTGCACGAGCCGCCGCCACGGCGGAGCATCCCCGCGGGCGCGGGGGCGACGTCCTGTCGCTCGACTACGGCACCACGAACCCGGGAGCATCCCCGCGGGCGCGGGGGCGACGGCGCTTCTGGCGTTCATCGCGTCCATCGCCGGGGAGCATCCCCGCGGGCGCGGGGGCGACCCATCGTCAGCGCACCAGACCGGCTACCTAGAGGGAGCATCCCCGCGGGCGCGGGGGCGACCTCGACGTGCCCGGCGCCGCTGTGGCGCTGCCCGGAGCATCCCCGCGGGCGCGGGGGCGACATCTGCCGCCTGATCAAGGCCACGGCACAGCGCGGAGCATCCCCGCGGGCGCGGGGGCGACCAAGGACGGTGCCCGGTGACCAGACCCGACCACGGAGCATCCCCGCGGGCGCGGGGGCGACGGCCTGGCCCGAATCACGACGGTCGGGGCGCAGGGAGCATCCCCGCGGGCGCGGGGGCGACAGCCCTCCCCACGGAGATAGTCAGTCATGGTCAGGAGCATCCCCGCGGGCGCGGGGGCGACACTTGCCGAGCTGCTGGTTTATCGGGTGTGGGGGCGGTTTTCATTCGGTTGGATTCGGCGGCGGGCTGAGAGGATGAGGCCGTCGAAGTCGGTGGGGTGCCAGCGGTCTTTGCCTGCGGTGCGGACGGCCCAGCCTTGTTCGTTGGCGGCGGGTTCGACGAGGATGGCTTGGCCGTCTCCGATGCGGGCGGCGAGCAGATCCCATAACCGGTCGCGGATTCGGCGGCTGGGGTTGCCGACGAAGACTCCGGCGTTGACTTCGACCATCCAGCGGGTCAGGTGACCGCGTAGCCCTTCGGGAGCGGCGATGAGGACGACGACGGTCATGATGTGGGGCCGGGGCTGTCGAATTCGGGGCCGATGACGGCGATGTGGTCCTCACCCATGCTCGGCTGCACGAGGTCCAGGCCGAGGTTGATGGCCAGGTCGGATTCATCGGCCCAGTTGATGCCGCCCGATACGGCGCCGTGTTTTTCGTCCCAGAGCTGATTCACGTCCTCATCCAGTACGTCTGATTCTCCGGGGGCGAGGAGGTTTTTGATGTCGGTGACGATACGTTCCAGGAGGCGGGTCTGGGCGATGGGGTCGCGAAGGCCGATGCGGGCGTCGCGTTCCTCGGTGAGGCCTTTGACGGCCAGGTCGAAGGCCAGAGGAATGGTGTAGTCGGCTTTGTAGAGGTCGGCGATGTCCAAGACGAAGGAGATGGCGGATCCGGTGTGGACGAAGCCGAGGCCGGGGCTGGCACCGATGCCGACGATGACGGCGTGGCAGATGCCGTAGAGGGCGGCGTTGGCGGCCGACAGGAGCCGGTTGAGGTCGTCGCCGGCGGCGTGAGCGTCGCCGGCGCGGTATTCGCGGCGGTTCCAGGCGACGCCGGTGCGTTGGGAGTGTGCCTGGTAGAGCCTGCGGATGCGTGCTCCTTCACGGCCGCGGAGCTGCTGCATGGTGGCGGTGGAGACATCCTCGCCGGGAAAGCGCATCGCGTACATGGCGCGGGCGACGTTGAGGCGTTCCTTGCTGCGGGTGACGAGCCAGGCTTGGCGCTGCAGGAGGGCGGCGCCTCGTGCGGGGCCGAGGCCGGCGGCGTACATGCGGACGCCTTGCTCGCCGACCCAGCACACGGTGGTGCCGGAGTCGGCGAGCAGGTTGATCGCGCCGTGGGTGACGCGGGTTCCGGGTCCCATCAGCATGACCGCGACCATCGCGGCGGGGACACGGACCGTCTCGCGCTTGTTGATGATGACCACGGCGTTCTCGTCCCGGTCGATGTGGCTGCGTTCGACGTAGACGCTGGAGACGCGGTCGGAGACGCGATGCAGGTCATGGGGGTGGGCTTTCCACCAGATGTCCGCCATCGGCCCCTCACTGGCCGCTAGGCAGGGGGGCGAGGGTGAGCAGCCCGCACCCGTAGGCCTTGGACGGGCCGATGCCCTGCAGCAGTGCGCTGGTGAGCAGAGCGCTGTCGGTGACGCGGAGGCGGCCTTCGAAGGTGGCGGTGTGCAGGGTGATGCGCTTGCCCCGGTCGCCCTTGCTGAACTCGCGCCGGTCGCGGGCGATGAGCCGCACATCCGGTGCGGGTAGGGCCTTGTCGTCGGCGAGGTCGGCGATGGCGGGGCCGGTACGGGCCGAGGGGATCTCGAAGCCGTTCCGGGTGGTGCGGTTCAGCAGCCAGTCGAGTTGGGCGCTCGCGGTGCGGTGGGCGAGCCGGAACGAGCGGTTGTCTCCGGCGGCGATCCGCGCGGCCTGGGCGGGGGTGGGTTTTTCGGGGCGGTTGGTGTTCTGGACGGGGCTGGCGGTGAGCCGGAAGGCGAATTCGCGGCCCGGGGCGACGCGGGCGAGCAGGGGGGTGTAGTCGCCGATGGCGACGTGTTCGTCGTCGGCCTCAGGCCAGCCGGCGGCCTCGACGATGTGGGTCCAGTCGGGTTTGGACTGGGTGAGGACGAACAGCTGAGGCCGGTGCGGGTTGTCGACGTCCAGCCGCCACAAGATCCGTTCGCTGTCGGGGGTGCCGGGGATTCCGGCGCAGACGTAGGCGTGCATGACGCGGGGGCTGGCCAGCATGGCGCGGCTTTGGGCGCGCAGCGGGTTGATTCTGACGCGGGACAGGTAGGTCATCGGATGGTCACCAGCCCAGCAGGGCGAACGGATCATGGGCGGAGGAGTCATCAGCCGGTGGGACCGGGTTGTCGAACCCGGTGGGGATGGAACGCCACAGGTGGGTGACGCGGCGTGTGGCGTAGCGGCGGTCGTGCGGGTCGAATGACACCGGCTCGTCGTTGAGGATCTGGTCACCGTCGACGGCTTCGACGGTGACCATCCGGTCGATGGACGCCAGCCGCCCGTGCCGCCGTTCCCAGGCGGTGCGGGCGGGGTTGCCGGCCTGCCACGGCTGGCTGGTCAGCGCGTCCGGGATCGGCTCGCTGGTGACGCCGAGCAGGATGGGCTGGGAGGGGACGCAGGAGCGCCGGCCCAGCGCCAGCGGGAACGCGGGACGGGTCACGGCCTCGGCCAGAGACTCCATCAGCGGTCGGGGGCCGGCGACGGCGGCGACGAACACCGCGTCCTGGAGGTAGAAGCGTTGGGTGATGTGGGTGTACTTGGCGGGTGAGGTCGGCCTCTGCACGCCTTTGGCCGACACCCCGGCCTGGGGCAGCGGACGGCCCTGGTAGTCGCTGACGGTGTGATAGTCCCGCAGCAGCGTGCCCTCCTGGTCGACCCGCACGCCCATGGTCAGGCCGAGCAGGTCGCCGAGGGGTTCATGACGGGGGTGACCCGCGGCGGCGGCGAGCAGCCCGATGACGCCGGACTTGGTCGGTTGGGGCCGGGTGTCGCGCCGGTTGAAGGCGCTCTGGTCGCCCCAGGACTGCAGCGGCCCGGCCAGCCGCAGCAGCAAAACGGCCTGCTCGGGGCTGGGCATCAGTTCGTCTTCCACGACGTGGTCAGGGCTTGGTTCAGACCGGACAGCAGCTGGCTGAAGCTTTGGTTGGGGCCGAACGCCGCGGTGAGGGGGCCGTCGTTGTCGAAGGCGTGGGAGACCGCGACATGCGCGGGCGTGTCGCCCCACTGCTGGGTGGAGCGCTGGTACTCCCGCGCCAGGCGGGCGGCGGAGGTGAAGGCGATCCCGTCAGTGTCGCGGATGGGCCGTTCGAAGGCGGACACGAGGTTGACCGGCTGGTCGTCGCGGACCACGACCGCGACCAGGCTGGGGCGGGTGCGGTGGGCGAAGGAGTTGATGTGCCCGGTCGGCATCGATAGCGCGAACGCCTCGGCGAACCGGCTGACCGTCTCGATCGCAGCGTCCACACTGCCGAGGTTGCCGGCGAGCTGGTGAACGCCGACCGTGGCGTACCGGTACAGGGTGGCGGCGTTGAATCCGACGTTTCCGATCATTCCAGCGCCGGACTCGTCGGCCTCGTTCTCGTCGTCAACGGCGGTGTAGTAGTCGGATTCGAGTTCCACCGGGTGGGTGGAGATGGCGTGGGCGACCTGGGTGGCGGCGTCCACGTTCAAGGAGGGGATGTCGGCGACCATCCTCCCGAACAACGCCACACTCATCGGGTGACCGCTCTTGAGCCGGTCGGCCACCGGCAGGTCCTTTGTTGCCGTCTTCAGCTGCTCGTCGTCCAGGTCCGCGAGGGTCTTGGCCTGGTCGGCGATCAGGTCGACGATGTCGTCCAGCTGCCGGTAGCCGAAGAACAGCAGATAGGCGGTGTCACCGGCTTTCTTGCCGGCCTTGATGCCCAGCGGTTCCAGCAGGGCACCGGCGATCCGCGCCGCCGCCTCAGCCTCGACACCGGTACGAGATTCGACGCGCTCGGCCAGCTGCCCGGCGATGCGCTTGGTGCGGGTGCTGTGGTCGGCCTTGGGCAGCTTGTCGTCAAAGGCCCGACGGGTGGCACGCTTCCACGCCTGAGACGACACCCGGGCACGGCGAGCACCGCCGAACTGCGCCTCTTTCGGGTTGCCCTGGTCATCCCGGTTCAGGTTCGCGGGGGGAACCGTCTGGATGATGTGGAAGTCGACATACTGGCGCTTAGACATCGTTGTCTCCGATCATTCCGGTCTTTATGGGGAGGGTCAGGACGCCACTATGGGCTCGTCCTGCGACGCGGTCTGCTTCCACAGCTGGTAGTCCAGGGCCCAGGCGCGGCGGGCGGCTCGGCGGCCGTCGTCGTAGTGCCAGTCGCGGATCAGCCGCATCAACTCGCTGTAGTCGAGCGGCTGGTTGACGACGCGGAGCAGGTCGACCAGCCCGCGTAGCCGGATCAGCAGCGCGTCGGGGGTAGTGGTCGTGGCCGCGGCCTCCACCCGATCGTCGATCGCCTTTTCGCTGAACCTGCCGCTGGCGCGCAGCCGCGCCAGGGCCGTGCCGAGCCGTACGTTCGGGCGGTGCATCGAGATGCTCTTGGACTGCTGGTGCAGCCCATACAGGGCGAGCGCGGCGTGCTCGGCCTTCTGCTCGACCGATGCCTGGCCGCGACGCGCCAGCTCATCGTTGATCTCCACCGTGTAGTACGGCCACAGCTTCGGCACCTCGCCGAAGCCCCGGCCAAGACCGGCCCGCATTGCGGCCAGGTCCTCCCCCGGCGGCGGGCCGAGCGGCCGCCGATTTCGCGTGTCAGTCAGCCAGGTCCCGTCCGCGGCTGCACGGTTCCAGTACGGGGTCGCCATCGCGATATCACGCTCCAACAGCCTGAATAAGGGGAAGGGTTTTTGAGGGGACTGCTCCGGCGGCACGCCGCTGCTCGGCGGCGCGCGGCAAGATGACCGCCAGGTCACGTCGCAGGTTGCCCTCGACATGGCCGAGCCCGGCCTTGACAGCTGACGCTTCCTGATCGCCGCTGCTGCGGCGCGGGGCGAACACCGACTCCGGCACCGCGGCGAACACGTCATCGGCGATCTGACGGGTGACCCGGAAGGCGGCCTGTTCCCAGGCCAGCAGCACCGCTTCCAGTCGCTCGTCATCGAGCCCGCCCACGTGTCCAAGGACACGGCGCACCACGGGATCCAGGCGGTGAAGCAACTGCTCCCCGGGACGCTGCCCCTTGTCCCAGGGGATCGGGTCCAGCCCCGCAGCCCGCCGCAGATCCGCCGACAGGTGGTTGACCGCCCGGGAAAGCCGCTCCGCCTGGCTGGTCATCTCCACCAGCGCGCCGTACAGCTCGGCGTCGGCCTGCAGCGCGGCCACCGGCAACGGGATCCGATCGTGGTAGACATCCTCGATGACGGCTGACTGGGTGCCGTACATGATCCCGAACGCCTCGACCCGCAACGGGTAGTCCTCCTGGAGCGCTCCAACCGCCCGCAGATCGGCGGCCTGCCTCAGCAGGCTGCTCGTCTCCACCGACCCGCTGTCCAGGTCACTAAGGTGGACGGACAGCAGCGCCTCCAGGCCACGCCAGATCGCCTTGCCGGGCACGTACCGACGCGGTTTGCGATCGGCCGCCTCGGCCTTCGCCGCCGGCTTGTCGTACTTCCAGGCCGTGTGCGGCTCCCACTCCGGAAGCTCCCGCATGCGGTCCCCCGCCGCCACGATGACTCGCCTGACCCGCACACCCTGCGGCGTGTCCTCCGGGACGAGCCGGATCCGGCGCGACTGCCACGTCCACAGCTCCAGCAGTCCGTCCGGGTGCCCGGCGGCGGACCAGACCGCGCCCGCCGGGGGACGCCGCCAGTGCGGGGAACCGAGCAGCGACTTCGGCCCAATCGGCAGGTTCAGCAGCAACGTCTCATACAGGGTGCGGCCGGTGGGGAGGAGCACGCCGAGCTGGCCCAGCGGACCGGTGGGGTTCCCCGTCGTCTTGCCGGCCTTGACCTTGCTGTCGCCCTTGGCGCCGGTCTTGATCGCCGCGGTGTCCCAGCAGTGCGCGTGCACCAGCCACCGCACCGCCTCCGCCGGCGTCAAGGCGGGCGGCTCGGCCTCCGTCCGCGCCCCGAACAGCGGCACGTTGTTGCCGGTGGACTCCGTCGCCACCAGCAAACCGGCGCCCTTGGTCTCCCCGCTCACCGCCTCCAGCGCGCCGACCTGAGCAAACGGGGTGTCACCGAAAGCCTGGAACCGCTCACCGTGCTCCGCCAGATACGCCCGGATCCGGTCACGCTCGTCCTCGGTGAACGCCGCCGCCTCAAAGCGTCTGCGCCACTCCGCCCGATCGGCCGGCAAACCCACGGCGTCCGCGACGACCGGCAACAACACCTGCCGCAGCAGCGCGGGCACCTGCGTCGGAAGCTCGACCACCAGCTCGGCGAACGTGTCCGCCTCGATCAGGGCACGCTCGATCCCCGCCTCGACCACAGCGCCGTCCTGCCGCCGCAGCGGCAACCAGCCGTCGTGTACCAGGTCGAACCGATCCATCTATGGCCTGCCTTCGGGGATGTGGCGTAGCAAGAAAAGTTAGCGGTGAGCGTAGAGGTAGCCACCGACATTTTCCGCGACAGCGGTAAAGTGCCTGTCCAAAATCGCACAGTTCGGTGCTCAATAGACGAAACAGTGCCGGATTCGCGGCTTGTACTTGATCTACTCGCCCAGAGCACTCAGGATCGAAGATCCTCCTACCTGGCCTTAGTTCTCAGCCTGAGTAGTGTCGGCAGCGACTCGTGCCGCTTCGAGCTGGCTTACGACAGAGGCCGACGCTGCCGCAAAGATTTGGTTGGCCCTGCGTAAATCCCGCACCTCTCGCTCCAGTTCGACAATACGGTGCGCATCGTCACTCATAGGCCTCGTCGACGGGAAAGATCTAATCCCGGCATCACGGACCCAGTTCCGAAGCGTTCCAGGAGGAATCCCGAGCTGACGTGCCACGAGGACGGTCGCCTGGTGAACAGACGAGGAAGTCTCACAGCGCTCTCGGACCATGCGGACGGCCCGATCTTTGATTTCGGACGGGTACCGGCGGCCACTAGAACGCGAAGGGCCAGGTCCGCTACCGAAGGAGCCCTTCTCTGTTGCCTGCCAGAGGTCGGTGCGACTACCGATGAACACGATAGTCGCACCTAAAGCAGACAACCTGTTTGGCTCTTCTTCGCTCATGTCGTGGAATTTTAGCGAGTCCGGACACTCCGTCCGCAGCGAATCGATAGATTCGCCTCGCTCGCTTCAACAGCGCTGTCGTGTGGCGGACTTGGATGGCTGGCGGTAGTGTGATACGGGACTTGGATGCGCGGCGGCCTCGCTAAGGCGGGGATGTTCCCACGATTGACGCGCCGTACGCTGTCGGCCCCGCAGTAGCGGGGATCACCAGTCGCACCATCTTGTATGGGCGAATTATTCGCGAATCAATCAGCCACTGACCTCACGAGCGGCTGCACTCCTACAGCTGACGACGGGTACGTCACTGCAGGCACCTGGTGGTGACCAGCCCTAGGCGAATGTCGTAACTGATGACCCAGCGGTCGAGGCTGGCCTGCCCTTGGGTGTCGAGCTTGAGGGCGCGGCTGTGGCGCAGCCACGGGTGATCGCGCCAGCCGTCCAACGGCTGGAGCTCGTTCTCGGCCACAGCCGCGAGCTTGGCGGGCAGGCGAACCGTACCGCCCAGAACCTCATCAAGCAGATCGACCGGCACCTCCCCGCTGACGCCCAGGCGCCGTCCCGTCCAGGTGGTGAAGCCATTGACGTCCTCGTGGACGATGACGACTTCGATGGTGGGGTCGCCGTCGCGGACGATCGCCTGAACCACTTCATCGGCACCCTTGGTCTCGGCGTAGTGCAGGCCCTCCAGGGTCGTGTTCTCGTGTTCCTTGAAGCGCGTCAGCAGGAACCTCTGCGCGCTGTCGGCGCGGGCCTGCTGATCTGCGTCCCACTCGGCGTACGCCGCACGTTCGGCCTCGGCCCACGCGTCCGGCACGAGCGGCGTGTTGCCGTAGACGTCCGCGACCAGAGCGGGGACCTGGCCGGGGATGTTCCACGACGACGTGTCGGCCCCGCAGATGAGCGCGGCGGTCCGAAGCAGCAGGTAGCGGTCATAGATCGCCTCGCTGGCTGAGAGGATCCACGGAGCGTCCAAGCCGGAGTCCCGGAATCCTGTGATCACGACGCAGGGTTCTTGCACCGCTGCCGGGCGTGGGACGCCGCTGTGGCGGTGGAGCCGGCCGATCCGCTGCAAAAGCAGGTCGATCGGAGCCAGATCAGTGACCAGGATGTCGGCATCGACGTCGAAGGACTGCTCGGCCAACTGCGTCGCGACCAGAATCGTCCGCGGGCGGGACTCTTGTGATGGCCCGAGCCGGGCCAGAGCGGTCTCCGTACGGTCTGCCCGATGAGCGGCGTGCAACCGTCCGTGCAAGAGCAGAACGTCATCCCCGAACGCGGTACGTAGCGCCTGGTAGGTCTCCTGGGCACGGTCGACGGTGTTGCGGATCACCAGGGCGCAGCCGCCGGCGTGCAGACGGTCGGCGAGGAGCGTGACGACCGCATTGATGCCAGCAGCAGGAGCGGAGGCGGCTGGGGAGGGCTCGGGGAGCACCTCGACCCGTACAGAAAGGTCCTCCCGCCAGGACGCGCAGTGGTCGACGAGCCGCTGAGGACCTGATTCCTCCGCCCAGGCCGCGGTCACGCTTGGGTACCCGGTAGGCGAAGGCAGGTCGAGTGCCGGGGGGTCCTCGCGCGAGGCGGCGCCGGCGAGGTAGGCGTCGACCAGGGCGCGCCGTTGGGCGGGTGGCAGGGTCGCCGAGAGCAGGACGACCGGCACGCGGGCTTGCCCCAGCCAGCGCAGCCCTTCCAGCAGGAACTGGGCCATGTACACGTCGGCGGCGTGCACCTCATCGAGGATCACGACTTTGCCGGCGAGGCCGGCCATCCGCAGCATCACGTGCTTGGTGCGGGTCGCGGCGAACAGCAGCTGATCGATCGTTCCCACAACCAGCGGGGTCAGCAGCCCTCGTTTGCTCCCCAGGAACCATTCCGCGGGTGCCCTCCGCTCAGGGACCTCACCGGTGTCGAACGGCGACATCCCGTACATGGCGTCCTCGTCGACCGTTCCGTAGATGTCGTCGGGTCTGTCACCGGCCTGCTCTAGCAGCTCCTGCCATTCCCGGTTGAAACGGCGTTTGCCATGCAGCAGCGCCACCTGCGACTCCAGGCCCGGCGCGACCTTGCCCGCCCACTCGCGTACCTGTGAGAAGATCGGGTCGCTGGTCGCCTGGGTCGGCATGCCGACGAACACCCCATCCGCCCCGAACCGCGCGGCCAGGATCTCCGCCGCCAGCAAAGCTGTCTTGGTCTTTCCCTCCCCCATCGGCGCCTCGACGATCACAAGACCCGGGCCGCCCATGCGCCGGGCGGCGTCCATCACCATCAACTGTGAGGAGCGGGGCCCATGGCCAAAACGGTCGTGGAACGCCTCGTTGCCGGGAACTGCGAGCGTGCTCCAGCCACCCCGCAACCCCAACTCCTCCCACGCCTTGACAGCGCGATCGCGTGACACGCTCAGGCCGACGTCGCGGAGATGATCGATCCCCGGGAAGTAGCGTTCGTCGCTGGCGATCCAGTCAGCCATCACCACCAGGCCACTTAGGTGCAGCTGATCCGCGCGGCTGGGCACCCGTAAGGGCTGAACCTCTTTCAGCCCCTCGAAGCCCATCTGGCGAGTGAAGACCTCGACCACCGCCGACTGCACCCGGCGCCATTCGGGCCCCTTGCCATGAAGGTGGCCCCGCGCGAGGGATGGTTCGCGCAACTGTCCTACAGAAGGAAATTTGCCGTGGTGCCCGGCGATTAACGGCCATACCCATGAGATGTGGTCCTCGGCCCACCCGGACGCATGCAACACATCCCGGATGAGTTTCCCGCCAGCCCGATCATGACGCCAACGCTGCCGGCCCGTGGACACCCAGGTCAGCCCGGTCTCCCGAACAGCCCGCGCCCCGGCCTCGTCCATCTGCTGGAAGGCGGGGGTCGCCTTCCCGCAGTCATGAACGCCGCAGATCCAGCCGAAGAACCGGCGCCCACACCCAGGACCTCCCGCCGCGTCCTCCAGCCACGCCTTCGTCGATGGAGCGAGGTAGTGATCCCAGATCTGCTCGGCGACCGCAGCCGTGTCGAGAAGATGACACATCAGCAGATTCATACGGCCCGCCGCCCTCGCGGCCGATTTACCCCACAAAACACCTAACTGACGCATCACGTCCGGGTCCGCGAACTCAAACTCGTACTCGCCCACCATCTCCTCCTTCATCACCGGCTGGTCAGAACATTAGAAGTCGCCACCGACAGGAACAGACGACCGTCAGATAGGGTCCGGTGAGATACGAACGGCGTTGAATCGAAGTGAATGAGAAACGACGTTCTCAGCCGGAAACCTCCAGGTCAGCAAGTGTCGGCCCCGCGCCCGCGGGGATGCTCCGCGCCTCAGGATCGCCGTGCAATGGGCGCTGTAGTTGGCCCCGCACCCGCGGGGATGCTCCACAGTTGTAGGCCTGCCACGTCGTGTCGCTGGTGTCGCCCCGCACCCGCGGGGATGCTCCCTACAAGCGGCTCGACCAGCCCCCGGCCGCGCCGTCGGCCCCGCGCCCGCGGGGATGCTCCGAGGAAGCGGTTCCACACACCGGTTGCAGCACCGTCGGCCCTGCACCCGCGGGGACGCTCCCACGCTTCACACTGTCGCCGCTCGATCCGGCGCGTCGGCCCCGCGCCCGCGGGGATGCTCCCACCTCACCCGCGGGCGACACGTCGGAGATGAGGTCGGCCCCGCGCCCGCAGGGATGCTCCGGAGTCGGGCACCCCGTTTGGTTTGTGGCAGGAGTCGGCCCCGCGCCCGCGGGGATGCTCCATACCTCGGCTTGCTCAGCACGCTGACACTGGGGTCGGCCCCGCGCCCGCGGAGATGCTCCCGCGGTGCCGGGACCCCACAGGACGCCGTTGTAGTCGGCCCCGCCCGCGGGGATGCTCCCTCCTGCTCGTAGTCCCTGTGCACGAGCTGGCTGTCGGCCCCGCGCCCGCGGGGATGCTCCTCAAACCGCTATGACCCCCTCGGGATCGTCGCAGTCGGCCCCGCGCCCGCGGGGATGCTCCACCATCTCTCCGGAGAACCAAATCCTTGGTACGGTCGGCCCCGCGACGCCCGCGGGGATGCTCCCTGGTGGCAGCCGAACGCCACGGACCTGAAGGGATCGGCCCCGCGCCTGCGGGGATACTCCCGCCAGGGTGCGGTCGATGGTGGCGTTGTAGATGTCGGCCCCGCGCCCGCGGGTTACTCCCCGGCACGAACGGAATCAACGGCCACTCGCCCGGTCGGCCCCACGCCCGCGGGGATGCTCCTGCCCAAGTGGCACCGGGCGTCTGCGGCGTGTATCCCCCAGGCTGCCGCCGGGCACGTCAGTGAGACCCACGAGGGCCATGCTCTCCTCGCCGAAGGGGTCAACCTAGTCAAGGAACTCCTCGGGATCGACGACCGTGATCGTGGCCTCCAGCCGCCTCGCCGCATTGGCCGCGCTGATCCCACACCGTCCTGCGGGAGATCCTCGGACGCTCCGACAATCAGGTCACCATGACCATCTACGCCCATGCTTCCCTCGACGACAAACACAAGGCACTCAGCAAGCTAGGCGAGGCTCTGGGCTGATCTCGTCTGTAACCGAGAAGCGCTCTGGTTTGTCGGGGCGCTTCTTTTGCTGGTCATCAACAGAGCCACTTCTCGCTGTGGTGGTGCCTTATCGGCTCCGGTTCCGCACCTCGTAGGAGCATCAGGCGGACGCGCTGGCGCGGCGGCCGTCTTGCTCCTGGACACGTGGCGGCATCGTGTTGTCGGTGCGGCCCACTGCTCAATCCTCGCGGCCCCGCTCCAGCACCTCAACTATCCCTGTTGTCATCAAAGCCAAACAAAAACGCCCCGGCCGTGATCGACTCGGGGCGTTTGGGCTGTTCAAGGGTGGTAGTCAGGGGCAGGGTCGAACTGCCGACCTTCCGCTTCTCAGGCCGGAACAACACCCCTGCTGGGATACCAGCGAACGCGGTCAGAGGAGTGTGGACGGCTGGCGAAAAATGCTCCCGTATGGGGACGTTGCTGTCACTTCACCCCTGGCCCCCGATGGCAAGGCCCGACGAAGGAGGCTGCGGCAGCCGATCGCCCAACCCCTGTACGGCGAGAACCGAAGTCGGCTATCGTCCCGCCCAAGCCACTGAACCTTGATCCCAGGAAAGCCAAAGCCTGGCCGAAGCTCAGCGGTGACGTCCCGCACGGTGGCCTGTGATCGCCCAACGCGGTGTAACTGTACGGGCTGCCAGACAGCAGTGCGCTGTCGACGTCGCCTGGCCGTCAGGGGCCTGGGCGAAGCAGGTTGGGGTTGTCCCGGCCTCCGGGGACGCGCACGATGATGACGTGGCAGGGTGTGGTCTCGCCGGGCCGTTGGACGGTTTCGATCCAGATGCTGTCGAACAGGTTGATGGCGCCTTCGGCGGCGACGGTCTTGTCCAGGGCGAGAAGTATGGCAAACGCGGCGCTGGTGTTCTGGTATTCGGCTGCTTGCGCCACGTAGGCGCGAAGCCCGGTTTTACTCGCGTCGTCTTCCTCGATCTTGCACTCGACGTTGAACTGCGCGGTGTTGAAGGTGAACAGGATGTCAGCGCGGCCGCCGCCTTTGTCGATGACTTCGGAGTGCACCTGCCTGAACAGCGCGGAGAAGGTGAGGACTTCCCGGTAGTGCTGGTGGAAGAGCGCTTCGTCGACCTTCTGCTTCTTGCCGTCTTTGTCGCGCAACCGCAAGTACTCGGTGTAGCCACCGCCCATCTTCCGGCCGATGTCGTAGCACAGGTAGGCGTAGCGGACGGTGGCGTCCAGCAGGCTCTGGAACGGCTCGGCAATTCCGGGTATCCAGTCCGGGGAGGTCTGGAGCCGGGTGATCAGGCCGTTCATCAATCGCACGTACTTGGCATCGGCGATTGAGGAGGCGAAATCATCGCTGTCACGCAGCGCGAGTTCTAGCTTGTCCAGGACATCGTCAGGGGTCTGGTGGGCGAGGATCAGGAAGTAATCGGGGAGCTGGCGCGCGAGTTGCCGCCAGCGGCGTTCTTTTCCCCGGTCGGCCGGAGGAAGGGCAGGGTCGCTTCCACTGGGGGCGGTCGACCGGGCGGACAGGGCGGCGTACAGGCGCTGAGCGGCGGGATCGTCGCGTAGGTCCTCATCGTGGGTAAGGGCGTATTCGAGAGTTCGTCTGCGGTTCTCCTGCTGCAGAAAGGTGTCCTCGATGACGGGAGCCACGAGGGTCTCCACGACGGGCATGGCCGGGGTGTCGGTAAGGACGAGCACGGTGTGGTGGGCTGTGTAGGCGGCCAGCAAGGCGGTGAGAATGTCGTGCCCGTCGCCATACCAGGGGTCGTCGTGGCCTATATGCCGGGCCGCCTGGTCCAGAAGCGTTGTCAGCTGGGCCCAGGCGGTGATGTCGTCTTGGCGGCCGCTGGCCCAGGACGGTGTCGTGGTGCGCAATCGCCATGAACGGTACCGCTGCAGGTTCTTCCGCAGCGTGTCTGCCGCGGCGGCGACCCGCTGCGGGCCGTCCGGAGCGGACAGGCCCAGCAGGCCGTCGATGCCGGCCCGGTAGATTTGGGCATCGATGCGGTCAGGGTCGACCGCGGTGAGGTCGGTAAACCGCTGCCGACAGTCGCGGAGCCGGTCGGCCATCGTGGCATAGTCCGGCTGTTGCAGCGCGGTCCGGATATCGGCCAGCGCGAGCTCGAAGGCCGCGTCACGGAAGAGGTGGTCGAAGGGCAGGCACCGCTCGAGGGCCTCGTACAGGCCGGCTGCGGGGTGGTGGGCGTCCAAGACGCCCAGCAGCCGGGGCAGGCGGGCGGCGAACTCGACCGGCAGCACGGCGGGGTCCTCGGTGACCTCGTCCATGGCGCCCAGCAACCGGGCGGGACTAATCGTCTGTGACAGCGCCAGCTGGACGAGGAAGTCGGCAGCCTCAGCTCCGATAAGAGCGGCAGCGGGGTCGTCGCCAGCGTCCTGGGCGTCGGTGAGGCGGCGCACAAGGATCTTGGTCAGCCGGACGCCCAGGGTGCGGGCCAGAGCGGGGCGATGGGTGAGGGCGTCGACGGCGCCTGCGAAGGCCGCGTGCTGGGTCGTGGCCGCCAGGCCCGCGAGGAGGAGGTCGTGGAGTTCCGCCTCGTCTCCCGGCTCATGCTCCAGCTGGTGGGCGAGTGCCAGGACGAGGTGGTCAAGGAAGGGCCCGTTAGTGAAGTAGGCCGCAGCGGCCAAGACCTCGTCCTTGCCTCCCAGGTCGGTCAGGGTCGGCCCGTTGCGGCGGGCCTCGGCCGGGACGCTGCGTGCCCACATGGTGATGCGCTGGTCCATGGGATGCATGCTGTCCCTCCCTACCGTCCTGCCCCGCCGGGCCTAGTGGCGTTGTAGCCCTAGAACAGTTCGCGGCCGTCGACGCCCGTCACGATACGGTCCCTGGGGAAGATGTCCCAGACGGCGCTTTCGATCGAAGTAATGATCATTTGCATGCCGGGAATGTCGTTGCCAGTGTCGTAAAGAGTCTGTATGACCTGATGGGCGGTTTCGGGGACAACTTCATCGGCGGTGGGGGCGTCGATGAGCAGGAGCCCGGGATGGGAGGCGATGCCCCGGCGGCGTCCGACCCGGACCATCCCGACGACCGCCGCGATCCTCATCCGGAGCCGGTCGACGGGGCTGAAGGACGCATAAGGGTGCTTTGCGCCGGACTTGATGGCGTTCAGGTGGCCGGCCAGGTTGAGGTTGACGCTGCCGAGGTTGGTCACGCCCAACGCTTGGGCGATGGCGAGGATCTCACCGTTGAGCTCGGTGAACAGGGCCCGGCTGTGGGTGTCGACAACTTCTTTGACGACCTCGGTGGCTACGGCCAGGACCCGCTCGTCGGTGAGCGGCTGCGGCCCGGCCGACCGGGCCGGCTGAGCGCGCTCCGACAAGATCGCGGCCAGCGCGGGAAGCGCCCTGGTGGTCTCGCCGGCCGCCAGCGTCAACGCGCCCTGCAGCTGGAACACCTCATTCTGGGTCTGTTCCAGCAGGGTGAACGCCTCATCGGACCGCGCCGCAGTCAGGGCCGCGGTCGCCTCCGCATAGGTTGTGCGGGCACGCTCCAGCACGCGGGCGGCCTGATCCGCCGCGGCTTTGAAGCGGGTCTCGGCGGCCTGTGAGGCGGCCAAACGGTTGTCGATGCGAGTAAGGGCCGCTTGCGCCGCCTCCGGATCGTCTGGTTTGTCCGGCAGCGGGTTGGCGCAGACGGAGCACCGGTGGTCCGTGTCCTCGATGGCCCGGCGGGCGTCATCGATGTCGTGGTCGCAGCGCGGGCATGCCTCAGGATCCAGGGCACCCAGGAGCAGCCGCGCGGCGCTGCTCTGCCGGGCGCGCCGGGCCGCCCGCTGGTCGATCAGCCTGTTCTTGCGGGCGGCCTCGAGTTGGTCGGCCGCGATCTGATGAGCTTCCTGGCAGGAGACGACCTTGGTGGCCGCGCGTTCTACGGCCTGCAGCAACGCGGAAATGTCCGGCTGTGCGTCTCGCAGGCCGCGTAGCCGCTGCTGGGCGTCGGCCAGCGCGGCGCGCAGCGGCTCGGCCTTCTGCTCCCGGGCCCGGGTGTCTTCGTCGGCGCGTCGCGCAACCCTGCTCTCCTCCTGCAGTTCCGCTTTGCGCGCGGTGACCAGGCGCGTCAGCTCTGACGCGTAGGGGACGTCCAGGAACAGTTGCATGAGCCGCACTGGCAGCTGGCCGACCGTCGTGGGCCCCAGAAGGATCGTATCGTTGGCCGAGTTCAGCGCCAGCGCGTAGAAGAAGCTCGACCAGCCATGCACATCCTCGATACTGTCGCGCTGCCCATCCTCGCCCTTCGGCGCGCCGGGTTCAGCCCTCCACACCGAGATTGGGCGCAGGCCGAGCCTGTCCATCATGAAACGGCTGATCAGCGCCTCGACCTCCGGCGGTTCGGCCTCCGACACCACACGCACACCGGGCCCCTCCTCACTGCGGCCCTCAAGGGCCAGCAGAGCAGGCAGACTGTCGGCGCTTAGAAGACGGGCGTGCGGGCGGCCAGGCCGTTCGAAGGTGAGCCGGACCGACCCCGCCACCCCGCCGACCTCGACGTCAGCGCGTACGTAGTGGAACCAGCCGACCGTCTCGGGCCGCCGGAACCCCGGAAAACCCTCGCCGCGCAAAGCGAAGCTCAACGCCCACAGGATGCTCGACTTCCCCGCGGAGTTGATCTCGCTGGCGATCACCCACGGCCCCGGCCCCAGCGGAATATCCAGGGTGAACGGGCCGTCCTTAGCGGCGGTCCCGGTGCGCTTGACCCCTTCGCAGTACAGGCGGTGCACCACCAGTTCACGGCGGGCCGGCAGCGGGGGCGTCAGATCGAGGCCATGTGCGGCGAGGATCGCAGTGACCTCCTCGAGGTCGGCGTCGCCTAGCCTGGTGGTAATGCGCCGGTGCAGCTCGCTCTCCGACGGAACAGACAGGTCCTCACTCATGGACGGCCCCCTGCGAGGTCGCTTCGCGCAGCGCGGTCAGCCGCTCCCGCGCCCGGTCGGCGATCGATGGGATGATCTCTCCCAGCGGCGTCTGGGCGTAGTCACGCTGCAGGTACTGTCGATTGCGCAGCGCGAGCGCCGTGTGGCCGGTCGCCTCGGCTAAGGCGCGCACCAGCAGTGCCCGTTCGGTGTACCAGGCCAGTTCGGGGAATTGGGCGGTGGCCTGATCGGCGATTTGGCGGCCCTTGCCGGTCAGGTAGTAACTGTCCTGGATGACGCGGGTCTGGCTGCGGCGCTGCCGGACGACCACTAGGCGCGGGGCGGCCAGCACGCTCAATGCCCGATCCAGATACTCGAACGCTCCGAACAGATACCGCAGCATCGGGATCGCGCAGACTTCGGGCTCGTCGGAATCCAGGATCTGACCCGCCAGGTCCAGGAGGATCATCTCGCCGCTGCGCTCGTAGTCGTTCAACAGCTCATCAGCGAGGTAGTCGGGGTTTCTCAGCCAGAAGTCGAGTTTCTGCAGACGGCTCTCCGCGTGCACGACGGCCACCGCGTTCGCCGGGACATCAGGCCCAACCGGAGTGCCGACAGGATCGGCCACGGCCGCGATGAGCAGCAGCAGTCGGATCGCGTCAGAAAATCGATCGCCCTCAGAATCCGCAGACACTCACACAACGTAGCCACGGCGGTGCAGGCGATCAACCGGTTGCAGCGACCCCGGTATGAAAGGTACACATTGGAGATCCGGGGCCGCCGCGCGGCCGGTCGCCAGGACGCCGCCGCCTGCTCTGCCGACTGTCCGCACCGACATCCCCGACTGGCAGGCACCGTCGATCTGCAGACAGGCCAGGTGAGGGAAGAGAACCGCGAGCAACTCCGAGATCGGCACATGGGGACAGGGCGTCGGCCCCGCACCCGCGGGAATGCTCCGGTGCAGACCCTGCGGTCGGCGTTGCAGGAGCTGTTGGCCCCGCGCCCGCGGGGATGCTCCGACGTCGGTGGCGGAGTTCCGCGCCGCGGCGGCGTCGGCCCCGCGCCCGCGGGGATGCTCCCACGTAGGCGGGGGTGTGCAGGACGTCGGGTGAGTCGGCCCCGCGCCCGCGGGAATGCTCCTCACATTGTCGGCTGCCCGCTGGAGTGCTCGTAGTCGGCCCCCAGCCCGCGGGGATGCTCCTCCGTCGGTGGCCGGGACGGTGACGATGGAGTGGTCGGCCCCGCGCCCGCGGGGATACTCCCAACGGTTTGGATTGCCTTCGCTTTCCGGCGCGGTCGGCCCCGCGCCCGCGAGGATACTCCCTTCGGGGCCGCGGCGAACTTCACGATCCTGGCGTCGGCCCCGCGCCCGCGGGGATGCTCCGGGCTACCAGGCGGTCACTGGTGTGGCCGAGTGGTCGGCCCCGCGCCCGCGGGGATGCTCCTTCGGCTGGGCATCGGAGGATCACCGCGACGTCGTCGGCCCCGCACCCGCGGGGATGCTCCGGACGGCGCCAAGATGGGCGCCGGGTCCTCGGAGTCGGCCCCGCGCCCGCGGGGATCCTCCGACCCCCACGAGGTCCTCCGCGCCACCCTCCCGGTCGGCCCCGCACCCGCGGGGATACTCCACTGCGGCGGGTACGGAAGTGACCGTCGCTGTCGTCGGCCCACGCCTGCAGAGGTGATCTCACTTACGCCCGCCGAGAGCTGCACGAGATCAAGACTGCCTGTCCACTGGATGCTCCTGCCCTCAGCCGGAGCACACCGATGGGCTCAAGTGAAATTCGCCCGCGAGACCGGCGTTCTTGACCAGGCGGCCCCATCGAGGGCTGCGTGCGGAGACCCGGGCGATGGCTACGCCGGTCTCGCGGACCGCTTCCCCCGCAAGGACATCTGAACTGGTGGGTTTGACGGTGTCGGCAACCACCAGCACCGCGCGGGCCGAGCCGTCCCAGCCGACCGCCACTGCCGTACGACCCGCCGTCTGGGCCTCCTCAAGGGCTCGTCCGAGGTCGGGAGTCAGATACTGGGACCACTCAGCGAGCAGCGCCGGGCGGCCGACCAGGACGGCGTGTCCCCCGACGATCCCCTGCACGCCCAGCCCCTCAACGTTGGCGAACTCCTCGGGGGTCGAGAGGTCGACGCGATCCGGCTGTCGCGGCGCACGCTGCGCACGATCAAGGGCAAAGCGCCCCGGGCAGATCGATCCGGCCCCGCCGAGCGGGTTGGGCTGAGGCCGGCACGGCGAACGGCAGGGCGACCAGCACCGCGACGCCGACGGGGACGTTGGACGAAGAAGACCCATTCCCAACCCGGGCCGGCCGTCAGCGCACCGCCCAGGATGACCCCCGCAGCCGAACCGATGCCACCCAGAGCAGCCCAGACGCCCAGCGCTTTGTTGCGCTCGGCAGGCGCCGCGTCGGGTGTAGGCGTCGACCTCGCGGAAGTACATGTCGAGCTGCTTGATGCTGCAGGCGGGGTCGACCGACTCCGTCGGCGCCAGCGACGCCGCGGCGCTCGTGACGGAGGCGGGCGCGGGCGTGCCGGCGGCGGCCAGGCTGGGGCTGGGCGTGGTGCTGCAGGCGTTCAGCGCGGCCGCCAGAGCGGCCAGGGAGAGCACGCGACGCATCGGCGGGACTCCAGCGGACGGGTCGTAGGATGCGCTCACAGGGCCAGCGGTTGCCTAGCTATACCGAACGGGCAGGCTAGAACACCTGCCGCCTTCTATCTGCGCCTCTACGCTGGCGGACCATGGCGATTTTCCGCTCCCGCCGCTTAGAGGACATCCTCGGCACACAACTTGAGGCCGACGCCATCACGTACGCGCACGTTGAGCGCCTGAAGGCTGGCCAGATCCCCGAAGCCACAGATCTGGATTTCAAGAAGACGCTGTACGGCAACAGCAGCACAGACAAGCGCGATCTTTGTGGTGACGTCGCTGCTCAGGCCAACACGCGTGGCGGTCTCATCGTCCTCGGCGTCGACGAGATCAAGCAGGACGGACTCGGAGTAGCCTCCGATATCCCGGGGGTTGCTCTGTCCGAGAATGAGACCAGCCGCATGCTCAACATCCTTCGCACAGGATTGGCCCCGTTCCCTGCCTACGAGATCGTCCCGGTGCCCGACCCCGCCCGGCCCGGCCTCGGCTGCTACCTGATCATCGTGCCACGCAGTCCTCGTTACCCCATCGGTGTAGCGATCAACGACGGCTACCGCTACCCGTTCCGCAACGGCGCCACCATCGGCTACCTGTCAGAGCCGGACATCGAGACCGCGTACCGCGCCAGGTGGGCCGCCGCGGTCGCGCAGAAGGAACGGGCGGAGCAGATCGAACGAGAAGCGGCCCAGCGTCGTGGCCCCTCAGATATCTGGCTGGTCATGTCGCTCGTGCCCGACATACCCGGGGCGTTGACCATCGACAACTCGGCCTATCAGGCCTACCGCGAGGAGCAGTTGCAAACACCAACCCTCATCGTTGGAGGAAGTCAGTGGGCCCGCGTGCTGGTGGGCCCTCGTCGTTACCGGCTGGACGGGACTTGGGACCTCAGCGAGCGCCTGGCCAACTCTTTCCAGGCCGAACTACACACCGACGGAGCAGGAGTCTTCGCAGCCCAAGCCCCGATCATCCATCCTCAGAGCGAACTACAGCGCCAAGACCCTGACATGGTCAGTGACGAGGCAATCGCCATCGACATACTGTCCGGTTTACGACTGCTCGCGCGGCATGCGCGTGACGTCACAGCGGCGGCCGGCGGCGCGACCGTCCGGGCCTACCTCCATCACATCGACCACAGCAGACCGGTTCGTGTAGGCCACAGCCGTCACGGCAACCGGATACAGATAGGACAGATCGTGCCCGCTGGTGAACTGCTGCCCGCCGAGGTCGCCGCGCCTCTCGATGACCTTGCGGACGATGGGCCGCCTCTGGTCTCGGCGGCAGGAATCCTCGCCTCTGGGCTCGTCCAGGTCTTCTCCATGGCCGAGATAGCCCAGTTCACCGCTCAGGGAGAGATCCGAAAGGGTTACTGGAGTCGTGGACGCCTAGAAGCCGTGCAGGTATGGGCGGCGCAGGCAGGGGTGGCGGTTACGAACGCGGCGGTTGGATCGTAGCGGGGGCATTCATCGCGGCGTCGCATCTGGTGCTGACGGCTCCCGTCTGGGCTGCGGCTAGGAATCGTGTCGCCAGGGCCCGACGGCCTTACCGACGGGTAACCGCGAGAAGAATCGAGGGATGGGCGTCTTCGGCGGCTTGATCGCTTGGTGGAACACGATCGACTGGTCCAAGGCGGAGTGGGGGCCGGTGCCCGCGTGGCTCGGGCTCACCTTGACCTTGATCACCGTATTCGGCTCGTTGATCGCGTGGTGGTGGCGACGTAAGGTCCGGCGGGTCCGCCGCGCTATGGGGCCCGCTCAAGACCTCCGTGCGGCGCTTCACACGACGCGTCTGGCTTTGCAGGACATCGTGGTAGAGCCACGGCGGAGCCCGTGGTTCATTGACGAGGACCGCCGCGAGACGGCTCAGACGCTCCGCGATCTCGCAGGTCGCCTCGACGACCGGAAGCTTCGAGCACAGCTGACGAAAGCCTCCGGCGCCTGGGATGCGGCATTCGCGTCGGCCCCCGGCGCGGATGGCTTCTGGGCGATGTACGAGGGCGATGCCGAACCAGTTACGCCTCGAACCGCTGTGGACCGTGCACAGGACGGGCCCCGATTCGAGAAGCAGGGGGAGCATGCGCGCGCTGGGCTCGACGCGGTGGAGGACGCCCTCACTCGCCTGAATCAGCTCGAGCGCAAGACCGTCGGCCGGCCTTAGGACCTGGCGGTCTCCGCGTACCGCTGGGCGTGGGGTGCGCGCCCGACTCTCTGCCACGGGTGCCACGCCCGTACCACCCCAGGTGCCACGAAGAGGTGCCACTACCAAGCAGGGACCTCGACCGAGATAGGCTCAGCCAGCTCGTTGCAGGTCACCGAAAGCTGGCGTGGGGCGACCTGGAGCCCGCCCACAACGTAGCCGAACGGCACCGACGCCCCCGGTTGAATCGTGACGTCGTGGGGAGGGTCAACCAGGATGTTCTCAACAGGCGCCACAGTCACCCCGGTCGCCGTCTCCGTCCCCGTGTTCCTGAGCTGCACGCGCTCCTTCGACAGGCGTTCCAGCTCCCACATGATGGTGGGCCTCATGTCCCTGATCGCTTCGATCTCGGTGAGCTGCTCAGATGCCAGAGCGGAACGCTCGGCGGCTCGGGCTGAACGGTCGCCCGACTCCGCCGCACGCACGGCGGCATCCGCAGACCGTTTGGCCTCTTCTGCGGAAAGCTCAGCGGCCTCGGCAGCGGTCCGCTGGTGACTCAATCCCAGCCAAGAGACAACGAGCGCGGCGAGCGCCACGACGAAGGCGCCACCCGCGATGTACACCGCAGCGACGTCAGTCCATTGGGGATCACTGAGTTTGGGCACCGTCGCTCCCGGTCTTAGGACGCATCGTCATGGGGTCGCCCCCAGAGAGCTGCATGCCGGGGAAGGCCGGCGGTGTGAGGTCCGGATGCCAAGCGGCGATCTCTCTATTCGCGACGCCGAGCTCGCCGTCGCTGGTAACTGTGAGGGGCCGGCCCGATCCGTGCCGGTCGATCCCCCAGGCGACGACCCGCTGGACCCAGTCAGCGTCGTCGTGATTCGTGATCATCCATCCGTCTCCCGGGACGAACGCGATGAACTCCTCGCTATGCCGGCTCAGGCCGTCGAATCCCGCCTTGTCACGGGCGCGGATCAGTTTCCGTTCGCTTGCAATGAGGGGCTCACCTTCGTCGTCGAAGGCGATGACGGGCTCGTAGTAGATCTTGGTTCCCGAGCCCCCACGGTCGGGGTTGAAGCCTGCTGTGTAGCCGTGTGCGGGGATCAGGTGTCGACGCTCGGCCGGGGGGATGTCGCTCATGTGGGTCAGCATTTACGAGAAGACCGTCGGCTGGCGCCCCACTTGCAAGATTCGACGGGATACAGGAGGGGATGCGCGACCTGCCTCACGGGGTCATCACCGGCCTGCCCTAGCGGCCCGCCCCGCTAGACCTAGCGGGGCGGCTAGCGCGCAAAGACACCTCTGAACTGGCACCTAGCCTTCTAGTACTACATGCCTAGATCGCTCGTGGCGATCGTCTGATTTCTCTGCGTGACAGGGTTGGGGTGTGTGACGGTATCGGCATGCCCCAGCCTCACGAGAGCACAGGCGCGGTGACCTCCGCGGATTTGGACGCATGGCAGTCGGAATTCGAACGGGTGTGTACGCGCTTCGAGGGCCGGTGGTTCCGGACGGAGTCGCGTGAGCATTTCCGCCAGTATCTGCGGGGACTGCTGGCCCCGCTGGCGCGTAAGAACTCCTGGACGATCTCGGAGTTCACCGGCGAGTGCAGGCCCACGGCGATTCAGCGGTTCATCAATCTGACCCCGTGGGATGCCGATGGGCTGCGTGATGAGGTGCGCGCCTACGCGATGGAGCACTTCGCCGACGAACGCGCGGTACTGATCGCCGACCCGACCGGGTTCGCCAAGACCCGTGTTCGACGTAATTCGGTGTCCTGGAGGACCGGATTCGGGGTGTGGCCTGCGAGGATATGGGTTTGGCCGCCTGGAGGGCGTTTCTCTAGGCGGCGATGTTGTGGCTGGTCAGCGGGGTGGGCTGAAGGTCGAGGACCTGCTTGGGGCGGGGGATGCCAAGCTTGGCGAGCAGGTCGCTCTGCGCCTTGGTGAGGCCGGTGACCTGCCGGAAGGTGCCCGTGGGGCCGGTGAAGGTCCCGACGTGAAGGCGCTGGAGCTCGCGGCGGGCCTGAGGCCAGGTCATACCGGTCTGGGTCTCAACGATGCGGATGAGCAGCAGGGCGAGCCAGCACAAGATGACGTGGGCACGGATGCGTTCTTCGAGCCGGTGATAGACCGGCCGCAGGTCGATGATCTGCTTCATGTCGCGCCAGCCGCGCTCGACTTCCAGAAGCTGCTTGTAGCCCAAGGCGATGTCCTCGGCGCTCAGGTGAGGGTCACTGCAGCGCAGCAGGTACTTGCCGTCGAGGTTGGCCTCGGTCTTGACCTTGGCGTTGTCGATGCGGAGCTTGCCGGCGGGGGTGATGCGCAGGTAGCGGTTCAGGCCGGCCTGGCGAGGCATCGCCACCCGCTACGACAAGACCCCTACGAGCTATCTCGCTGGCCTCCACCTCCGCGCCGCGATGATCTGGATCAGAGACCTCACCCGGGCCACCTCTTGATCACAACCCGATACGCGCCCTAGTCGCGGTGGTCGGTACATCGGACATCGTCGCCGTGTGAGTCCGGACCAGAGTTGCGCCGAAGCGAAGTTGGATCCTTGACGAAGCTTGGACCTATCCTCAGGCGCCAGTACCGGTCCGACGGCCTCGTACGCGCCCCCGATAGCATCACGGTCAGGCTCGTCCCCGTGTCAATTCAGTTCTCCGAGAAGTCCCGCCTTCTTAACCAGGCGGCCCCAACGCGGGCTACGGGCAAAGGCCCGAGCGATGGAAACGCCGCTAGGTAGGTCTCCGTCTGCATGGCGGTTCTGCTGGGCCCATCTCCAGGCCTCTCGCTGCAGGACCCGGCCGTTCGCGTTGTGCTCAGCGGGCATGGCGTCTTCCCGAGCATCTTGCTGGTCCGCGGGGTCAGCATCGGTATCAGGATCAGGGCTGAGAACCGGCAGATCTTGAATCTCTGCCCGTCCTCCTGCAGAGCGGCGGATCTGGGACATCAGGAGCTCATAGCTGCCGATCAAGGCCAGTGACGGCCAGGCCGCGATGATGCGGCCGATCAGGCTCGGCTCGGCAACGGCGACGTTCGCGCCGAGGCTGGCGAGACTTCCGACCACGAGCAGGCTCCACGCCAGCAGGCCGCCGCAGGAGCCGCACCGGTTGGCCAGGAGGATGGACATCGAGGCAACGACAATCAGGCCGTCGACGGCGAGCGGGATGAGTACCGCTGCAAGGTGGTCCTCCCCGTGGCGCAGGCAGAGCTCGTGCATGTGACGGAACGAGACGATCGCGGCGATCAAAGCGACCAGCAGCACGCCGCCCGTCGACGTACGCCGAATCCAGCGGTTGGGAGACGACGGCATCGTGTTCATCCCTCCGCTACCACTCGGAGGGTACGGACACGACGTTTCGGGAGGGGCCGGACCGTCTCAATGGTGAGCTGTCGAGCACGAACTACCTGGTCAGAGGAGGTGTCTCCAGTTTCCCTATTTCTGGGTCCCTCGCCGGGGGCACGTACCGAATCTCGGCGCAGGCGCCCCTTGTCGTACCCCGGTCGTACGCTACATGGCGATGGGTACACGAGGTGTAGAAGGCGCTTACCAGGGCGCGCTCCGGGCGTTCCAGAATCCGATGCTCGCCCTGCTCCACCAGACGCACGCGCCGTTCGTCGTGACGGTGCTGGCGATGGTCTTCACCGCGGAGCGGCCGAGGGTGGCGGTGGCGGACTCGCACGCGGAGATCAACGACGCTCTTGACCAGTTGCGGGCCGCGGGCTACGGCGACGAGGACAACCAGCCGCTGCCCACCGGGAACGCACGGGACCTGTGCAGGCAGTGGGTGCAGGCCGGCTGGTTGGTACGGCAGGTGTCCGACGACGACGTCGAGGTGTACCGGCTGTCCGCGTACGGCGTCGGTGCGCTCGAGGTCGCCGGGCGGGTCGGCGGAGCGCGGACCAGGGTGTCGGAGTCCCGGGTCAGGACCCTGCTGGAGGCGATCGAGCGACTCGCGCAGGACGCCGATCCGGACAAGACGGCCCGGATAGCGCGCCTCCACGAGGAGATCCGGCACCGTCAGAAGGAGCTCACCCGGCTTGAGCAGGGTGGCGTCGTCGAGACCGTCGAGGACGAGCAGCTGCTTGAGGCGGCCGAGAACGTGCTGCACCTGGCTCGGGAACTGCCTGCGGACTTCGCCCGCGTGGCGGAGTCGATCAAAGCCATCCAGCGCGACGTCGTCGCCGAGTTGCGGCACGACGCGCGGCCGACCGGTGAGGTGCTCCGCGAGTACCTGGCCCGCGGCCGGCGCATCCTGGACGCGACACCGGAGGGCCGTGCGTTCGCGGGGGCGTTGCGTCTGATCGGCGACCCGGCGCAGATCGAGGACCTGTGGAACCAGCTGCGCACGGTGCTGCGGCACCGGTTCACCGGTCTGCTGCCGGAGCAGCAGCGGCGGGAGCTCACCGAGATCTCGCGCCGGATCGAGCAGGGCGTCAAGGAGGTGCTGACCGCGCAGCGGCAGGCATCCCATGTGATCACCACTCAGGTCCGCAACCACGATCCGATGCGGGATCGCCAGGTGGACGAGCTCCTGAGGGACGTGATGTCCGGTCTCCACAAGTGGGTTCCCGGTTCACGCCGCGGTGAGGCCGTCGAGCCGCTCCGTCGCCTGCCGGTGGCCGATGTCGGAAACCTGCGGCAGCGGACGAGCGACCTGCGGCCACCACAGCCGCCCGCGCCGTTGGCGGAATGGGACGAGGCCGAGGACATGCCGGCCGCGGACACCCGGGCATGGGGTGGCCCTCGGTACGCCGAGTTGCGCGCGCACCTGGCGTCGTTCGCGGGTGACGCGGACAGCGTGGACGTCATGGCCGCGTTCCGCGCTGCGGGCGAGGACATCCGGCGGCCGGTCGACCTGCTCGGCCTGCTGGAAATCGCCCACGACGCAGGGATGACCGAGACGGCCGAGGTCGCGGTGGTCGACACGGTCCGGCCCGACCGGACCCGGCGACGGTTCGCTCTCGGCGGTGTGGTGGCGGCGAACCCGGCGAGCGCGGACAGGAGAGATGGCGATGAGTGAGCCGGACGGCGCCGACGACGGCTGGTCGGCGGGCACGCGGACCGGGTTCATCGACCCGATCTCGATGGAGGACGATCCAGCCGGATTGTTCGCCGGCGACGCGGGCACGCTGGACGCGGACGTGCGGCGGGTGCTGGTCCAGCTGTTGCGGCGCAAGTTCCTGCTGGCCGAGAAGAACCCCGCGCAGTGGCGCACGTTGCTGGAGAACCAGCAGATCATCGAATCGCGGATGCACGACCTGTTCGTCCGGCTCGTGGTCGACCACGACCGAGGCGTCGCCTACAAGCAACAGGTGCGCTCGGTGGAACTGGACGTGCCGATCCTGCTCAAGGACGACCCCTACACCCGGGCCGAGACCTTGGTGCTGGTGCACCTGCGGACCGTCTTCCAACGGGAGCGCGGCACGGGCGAGGTGTCCGCAAGGGTGGACATCGAGGAGCTGGAGCAGACCGTGCTGACCTACTTCGATCCGAACGACCACAATCTGGCCCGCGGCCAGCAGGAGATCCGCAACGCGGTGCAGCGGCTGGTCACCGAAGGTCTGCTCACGGAGGAGTCCGCAGGCCGTTATCGGATCACCCCGATGGTGGAGGTCGTGCTGAGTACCGCGAGGCTCGCCGAACTGGAGCAGTGGTTGCGCGAACAGAACGAGGCCACGACGTGAGCATGATCGACACGTTGTTCGGGTTGATCCCGGCGGCGTCACGCGGTCAGCAGTGGGTGGCGCGGGACCTGCAACTGGTCAACTGGGGCGGCTACGACGGATATCACCACCTGCGGCTCGCACCCGGCGCCACCCTGTTCAGCGGAGGTTCCGGATCCGGCAAGTCGACGCTGATGGATTCCTACATCGCGTTGCTCATGCCGCACACGACTCCCTTCAACGGGGCCTCCAACGGTGGTGTCGTCGGCAGGCCACGGGGGAAGGACCAGCGGAACATCCTCTCCTACGCGCGCGGCAAGCTCGACGAGTCCCGGAGCGACGGCGAGACCAGGTCAAGGGTGCTGCGTGGGGACGGCCGCGACACCTGGTCCGCCATCGCGATGACGTGGGCCGACCGCACCGGCGCCGAGTTCACCGCGCTCCGGGCCTGGTACGTCCCGTCAGCCGCCCGCAGCCTCGACGAAGTCATCCCGGTGCGCGCCACCTGTGACCACTCGTACGATCTGCGCACGCTGGAAGGCCCGGCGAACAGGAAGCTCGCCCGTGCCGAGGTCGAGGCGACCGGCTTGAAGTGCTTCGACACCGACCGCGACTTCACCGCGCGTCTCCACACCACCCTCGGTATCGGCGCCGCGGGCGACGGGCACAAGGCGGTCGCGCTGCTGGGCCGGATCCAGGCCGGTCAGCAGATCACCACCGTCGACGCTCTCTACAAGACGATGGTCCTTGAGGAGCCGTCCACGCTGGCCACGGCGGACGCGGTGGTACAGCAGTTCGACGAACTGTCCGGCACCCGGACCAGGATGATCACAGCCCGCCAGCAGGTGAAGGCGTTGACCCCGATCCGCGAACACCGGCGCGCCATCGACGAGGCAGTGGACCGGTCGCGCCTCATCGACGAGGTCGGATCGTTCACCGACACGTCGTCCCCTGCCGCGTTGTGGCGTCATGAACGCCGGCTCGACCTGCTGCGCGCCGCCGAGAAGGACCTGGTTGAGCGGCACCACCGAGCCGAGGACGAACTGTCGGAGACCACCGCCCTGGTCAAGGCGATCGAAGTACAGCGTGACGGGGTGGCCGACACGCTTCGCGCGTCCGGTGGTGATCGCCTGGACACCGCACTCCGGGAGATCCGCGGCGTGGAGCAGCGACTGGCCGATGTCGAACGCTCGCGGGAGCGGCTGGACCGGGCGCTCGCCACGATCGGCGCCGGCGTGTCGAACGGTGATGACTTCGCCTCAGTGGTCGAGACGGCGCATCGGTCGCTGGCCGACGCCGACGCCAGGAGGGCCGTCCATGAGCGGTTCGCCGACGCGAGGTCGGAGAAGAAGGACGCCGACCGCGAGCTGGCCGGGTTGCTCGCCGAGCACAAGGCGGTCAAGAACCGGCGGGGCAACATCCCGACCGAGCTGCACGTGGCTCGCGCGGCGTTGGCCGAGGCCGCCGGGCTCAGCCCGGACGACCTGCCGTTCGTCGGCGAGCTGATCGAGGTGCGGACGGAGTTCGAGCCGTGGCGCGAGGCGTTCAACCTGGCGCTCGGCGGATTCGCCACGCGGATGCTGATCGACATCGGCCGGCTGAACTCGTTCCGCGAAGCGATCAACGCGGTGCCGACCGCCCGGCGTATCCAGTTCGAGGGCGTGCGTACCGGTCTGCGGGACGAGGTCGGGCTGAACGACAAGACGCTCCCCGGCCGGCTCGACTACCGGCCGTCGCCGTTCACCTCCTGGCTCAAGAGCGAGTTGGCCCGTCGGTTCGACTTCGTCTGCGTCGAGACACCCAGGCTGCTGGGGCAGTACCCCAAGGCACTCACGATCACTGGCCAGACGTCGGAGAGCGGTCGGGGCGCGCACGGCGGCCACGGCCGCGCCAACCTGCTCGGTTTCACCAACACCAGGTTGCTCGCCGACCTTGAGAACCGGATGAGCCTTGCGCGGGAACGCCGTGACGAGGCCGTCGCCCGGGCGACGAAGGCGGAGGAGGACCTCGACTCGGTCGAAAAAAGACGCATGGCCTACCAGATCCTGACCGAGTTGTCCTGGGACCAGGTGGACGTCGAGTCCGTCACGGCGGAACGGGACCGCTGGAAGCGCATCGTCGACGAAATCCGCGCAGGCGATCCGCGCATCGACCAGATGCAGCGCCAAGTGGACGAACTCAAGGAGCAGGCCAGGGAACTGACCGAACGCGTCGGCCGGCAGAAGGAGAACGTGCGGATACTCGGTGAGTCCTGGCAGGCGACCGTCGACGAGGTGGACCGCGCACAGCAGGCCCTCGACACGGCCGCGGAGACAGGCGCCGATGTCGGTCAGGAGCATCGGGCTTACCTGGAGGCGCTGTTCGACAGCGACCCGGACGGCACCGCCCCGGCGGGGGCGCTCGCGGAGTTCGACGCGGCGGTGAAACGGGCCACCGAGCGGCTCCGCGCCGACCGGCAGGCCGCGGCGGAGGCGATCGGCAGGTCGAAGAAGGCGCTGCTCGACACGTTCTCGACGTTCGTCGAGCGCTGGCCGAACCCGAACCTCGGCATCGACGCGGACGACTCGTACCGCGACTTCGATCGCTTGCTCACCGACCTGGAGACCAGCGGGCTGCACGAACTGGAGATCGAGTGGCGGGATAGCCTGCTCAAACTGTCCGGCAACGACCTGACCGGCCTGGACAGCGAGCTCGCCGCCGCTGTCCGGGAGATCCGCGACCGGATCGACCCGGTCAACCGCATCCTCGCCGAACTGCCGTTCGCTGACGACAGGCACCGGCTGCGCATCGACCCGCAGGAGAGCCACTCCACGGTGCGTGCCCGGTTCCGCAAGGAACTGCGCGAAGTACGCGCCTTCATCGACCAGGCGGCGACGGACGAGGACCGGGAGCGCGCCTATCACCGGATGGCCAAGGTGATCGACCGCATCCGACGCACCGCGCCCGACTTCGCCGACCTCGTCGACGTGCGCAACCACGTTCGGATCAGTGCCGAGAAACGCGATCTCGAGGGTGGGCACGTCGCCGTGTACGACCACATCGGCGAGAAGTCCGGCGGCGAATCGCAGGAGCTGGTCGCGTTCATCGTCGGGGCCGCATTGCGGTACCAACTGGGCGACGCGGGTGCCGACCGCCCCCGCTACGCCCCCGTCTTCCTCGACGAGGCGCTGATCAAGGCGGACGCGCACTTCACCGGCCGGGCCATCGGCGCGTGGCGTGGTCTCGGCTTCCAGCTCGTCATCGGCGCCCCCAACGACAAGCACAGCGCGATCGAGCCGCATGTGGACGCGGAGTACCTGATTCTCAAGAACTCCCAGGGCCGGTCCTGGGCGAAACCCCTGGTCGGTGTTCCGGACGCATGAGCGTACTCGTCACCCCGAAGGACGCCGTGGAGGCCGTCCGCCGCAGGATCGACCAGAAGTGGGCGGAAGCCGTGTGCGCGGGCCTCGGTGTCGGCGACCAGGTCGTGTTCTCCGTTCCGCTCCGCCCCGGCGTGTCGACGGGCAAGGCCGTCGAGCGGCTCGGGCACGCCGCCTGGCACGAGTGGCACATGCAGTGGCGCGAGTTCGCCGGCCGGCTCCCCACCGGTGTGGAACTCGTCCTTAGGGCGGTGACCATCCGAGGAGTCGCCGGCGACTTCCCCGCCACGCTCACCGCAGACCTGGACGGCGCCGTCTCGCTCGTGGCCGACACCCGTACCGGTGCCGAACCTCTGGCCGTGGACATCGACCATGCCCGTGCGCTCGCGTCGGCGCTGCGGTCCGCCGGGGCGATCCTCACCCCGGCCACGCTCCGGGCCGTCTGCCGTCTTGCGGCCGTCGACATGGAGGTTCTGGTCAGTGCCGTGACCTGGCTACGCCGGCACCCCGACGCCGGCACGTGGACCCTGCGGCAACTCCCGGTCCCCGGCATGCACACCAAATGGCTCGACACCCACGGCGCGTTACTGCGCGACGTCGCCGGGCGCGATGTACGAGGGGAAGTCCGGCCCCGGCCGACCGTCATGCACCTGACCTACGTCGACCCTGACCACGCTGCGTCCGGCCGCCGCAAGCACGACGCCTGGACCACCGGTGACGTGCACGACATCGCCTACCGCCCACGCGTGGTCCTCGTGGTCGAGAACCGCGACTCCCGCCTCTGGTTCCCGCCGGTCAAGGACACGATCGTGGTCGAGGGCGGCGGCAAGGCCGCAGCTCCCCTGCTCGCGAACGTGCCGTGGATCCGCGCGGCGGACCATGTCGTCTACTGGGGCGACATCGACGCGGACGGCTACACGATCCTCGACCGGTTCCGCGCCGCACTGGCCGAGCCCGCCCCCGACGGCGCACCGCCGAAGCCCGTCGCCTCCATCCTCATGGACGCCACCGACCTGCACCACTACTCCGAGCACGGCGTCAACCACGACAGGGCAGGCCGCCCCATCAAGCCGTCACCTGCGGACCTCCCGCACCTCACCGAAGCCGAGAGCGTCGCGTACGACACCATCGCGACCGCAGGCTCCACCCCGTTCCGCCGGATCGAACAGGAAGCCATCCCTCTCACCCACGCCGTAAGCCGGCTGCTGCAGATAGTGAAAAGCCAGGGACGTTGAGAACTGCGACCCGTGCCACTCATCCGTGACCGCCGATGCCTCGGCGACACGATGTCCTCCGGCTTTGCCGCTGTTCCGTAGCGCGGCCCGGGCGGCGGTCAGTTCGGGCAGGCGTCTTGGCAGCCGCCGAAGCGCCGCATGTCCGGGCGGGCGAAGCGGGTCTCCCGTGTCCCCCGCGCCGCCTCGGTCATCGCCTGCTTCCAGATCAGGCCGGGAACCGACGTACCGCCCACCTGTCGATAGTGGCGCCCGGCCATGGTGACGTCGACCAGGGGGTACCGGTAAGCGCCGCGAGGGTCGCCGAGGCTGACGGCCGCGGCCAGATCAGGGGTGTAACCGGCGTACCAGGCGGATCGGTGCGCGTCGCCCTCGCCAGGCATGCCCGCCGCCTCTCGGCCGATGCCCTTGAGCCTGCTCTTCGCCAGGACATCCGACAGCACTCCGGTGACCGCGTCGGCGACCGCCGGCTCCAGGACCTGCCGGCAGCGCGGCGGGAAGGAGCGCGTGGTGCCCGAGCCGTCACGGATCTCCGCGATCACCATAGGCTCGCAGAAGCGGCCACGAGCGGCGAGACTCGCGTAGGAGTTGGCCACCAAGACGGGACCGGCCTCGGTGGGACCCAGCGTGAACGTCTCTATCTGCCGGAGCGGTTTTCCGTCGGCGCTCCTGAGCCCGAGCCCCTCGGCCATCCTGACGGTCTCGCACAGGCCGACCTTCTCCTGCACGCGCATGTAGAAGGTGTTGACCGCGCCTCGGGTGCCCGACCGCAGGGTGACGAACCGTTTCCCGCCCTTCTCCCGATTGTGGATGACGACAGTCGGTTCGGCGGCGCCCTGGTCCGCGCAGTTCTTGACCGTCGCGTAGCCCTGGGCCTGGTACTCGTCGGAGACGGCGAAGCCGTCGCCGTACCGCATGCCGGCGGCGAGCGCCGCGGCCAGGGTGTGGGCATCGAGGTTGTGCCCTGCTGGAAAGCAGGCCCGTTGCCGGCGTCATGGCTGGCGGCCATGGCCCTGATGGCGCCTTCGCCCGGCACGATCATCACCTGCGTGGCGAGCTGCGGGTCGTCGCGATCGACATAGGCGTCGACGGCCTGCTGGGCCGCCCGCTGGAGCCGCTGGTCGATCGTCGTACGGATCGTCAGGCCGTCGTGGGTGAGCAGCCGCGGGTCCTCGGAAAATCAGCAATGCCTTCATCGTTGCCCTTCGGCGCGCCTCACCCGATGTACGGATCATCGGGGAACGGGCACGGCTCGGACAACCGGGAATGACCACGGCGGCCTTCCGGACGTCAGGCCGCCAATCGCTGGAGTCCCTGGCCCCTGGTCAGGCGGCCTCGGGGGCGGCGGTGGCGTGGTGGTCGCGGACGGCGTCGAGGAAGCGGGAGACGTGCTCGAAGAACAGGCGGCCCTCGGGGAGGACGTCGGCGAGGAGGGGGAAGATGTGCGGCATGCGGGTCCACTCCTCGTAGGTGACCTGCACGCCGTTCTCCCGGGCGCTGAGGGCGACGCGGCGGGCCTCGTCGCGCAGGACCTCGGTGGAGCCCGTGACGATCATCAGCGGGGGAATCCCGGTGTAGTCGCCGTACACGGGGGACACGAGGGGGTCGCGGCAGTCGAGGCCGTCGGTCCAGCGGCGGGCCAGCCAGTCGACGCGGCCCGCGGGGAGCATGGGGTCGGACCAGACGTTGACGCGGCGGCGGCTCTCGCTGAGGTCGGTCCAGGGGGAGAGGCAGACGCCGGCGGCGGGCAGGGGCATGCCCCGGTCGCGGAGGGCCAGCAGGGTGGCCAGGGTGAGGTGGCCCCCGGCGGAGTCCCCGGCCAGCAGGATGTCCTTGGCGGCGTACCCGAGGTCCAGCAGGCACTCGTACGCCTGGAGCGCGTCGGCCAGTGACTCGGCGAGGGTGTGGACGGGCCCCTGGCGGTAGTCGAGGGAGAAGACCGGGCTGCCCGCGGCGGCCGACAGCCGCCAGGTGATCGGCCGGTGGGTGGCCGGGGAGCAGACGAAGTAGGCCCCGCCGTGGAAGTAGAGCACCACCTTCCGCTCGTCCAGGTACGGCCCGCCGTGCACCCACTCGCCCGTGCACGAGCCGAAGCCGTCGGGGACGACGGACACGTGGCCGGGCAGGATGCCGGGAACGCGCTCGCCGAGGCACATCAGCCGGCTGGCCACCGCCATCCCCGTGGTGTTGCGGACGAGTAGGGTCGAGATCGGCTTCATGGTGCCGCGGAGCACGCCGTTGATCGCGGCCGCCTGCCAGCTGACCGGATATTCCGGATGAATATCAACATTAAGCTCATCTACCATGCAAGCCTCCTAAAAGGGATATTCCCAGTTAGGCAATCTGTTCTACCGCTAGGTAGGTTTCATCCCCATTGCGACAATGTTACGACAAGGTAACATCAGCAGGTCATGGGTTCCCCATGCGGAGATCCCGAAAACGGCTCGAAAACGGTCCGCTGCCCCACGCTCACGCCCTCAGTCCACGGGAATCGCGGACTCCCGGTAAAGTTTTCGCAAAACGCGCGGCGTGGAGGCGAGTTTGACGAGCGGCGCGGCGCTTCCCCTCTATCCCCGGCTGGCCTGGTACGGCTTCCGCAGGCATGCCGCCTACTGGCCGGCGGCCCTGGCCGGGGCGTTCACCAACACCGTCTTCGGGGTGCTGCGCGCGTACGTGCTGATCGCGCTGTGGCAGGCCCGGCCGGGCCTCGGGGGGTACTCCGTCGCGGACGCCGTGACCTTCTGCTTCCTCACCCAGGCGTGCATCGGCCCGATGCAGCTGTTCGGCGTCGGGCTCGACCTGCCGCAGCGGATCCGCAGCGGCGACGTCGCGCTCGACCTGGTCCGGCCGGCGCCCCTGCAACTGTGGTGCCTGTCGGAGGACCTGGGCCGGGCGGCGTTCCTCTTCCTCGCCCGGAGCGTCCCGCCCGCCCTCGCGGGCGCGGCGCTGTTCGGCATCGTCGCCCCGCGCGCCCCGGCCGCGTTCCTGGCGAGCGTGACGCTCGGGGTGGTGGTGAGCTTCGGGTGGCGCTACCTGGTCGCGCTGGCGTCCTGCTGGGTCATGGACGACCGTGGTCTCGCCACGCTCTCGCTGGTGCTCACGACGTTCTTCAGCGGGCTCATGCTGCCCCTGACGATCTTTCCCGGATGGTTCGGCTCGCTCACCCGCGCCCTGCCGTGGGCGGCGATGGCGCAGGCGCCCTCCGACGTCTACCTCGGTACGGCCGAGCCGGTGCACGCCCTGGCCTTCCAGGCGCTGTGGGCGACGGTCCTGCTGGCACTGGGGGCGCTGCTGACGCGGGCCGCCCGCAGGAAGGTCGTGATCCAGGGTGGGTGAGCGCCGGTGATCAGGACGTACGCGCTGCTCGTCTGGGCCTGGACGCGCGCCGCCGCGCAGTACCGCGTCTCGTTCGCGCTCATGGCCGCGGGCGCCTTCGTGATCGGCGGCCTCGACATCGCCGTGATCTGGGTGATCTTCGCGAACACCGACTCCCTGGCCGGGTTCGGACCGGCCGAGGTCATGTTCCTGTACGGCACGTCGGAACTGGCCTTTGCGACCTCCGACATGCTCTTCGGCAACGTCGACCGGATCAGTCAGCACATCAAGGCCGGGACGCTCGACGTGATGCTGGTCAGGCCGGTCGCCACCTGGGCGCAGGTGGCCGCCGACCGTTTCGGGCCGCACCGCATCGGCCGGATCGTCATGGCGGCGGCGGTGCTCGGCGTCGCCCTGGCCCGGCTGGACATACCGCTCGGCAGGGCCTGGATGGTGCCCGTCATGGTCGTCTCAGGCATCGTGATCTTCACGTCGATGTTCACCCTCGGCGGCGCGCTGCAGTTCCTGCTCACCGACGCGCCCGAGGTGGCCAACGCGTTCACCTACGGCGGGGCGATGCTCAACCAGTATCCGCTGAGCGTCTACGACCCGCGCATCGTGCAGGGCCTCACGTACGTGCTGCCGCTGGCGTTCGTCAACTGGCGGCCGGGGCTCTACGTGCTCGACCGGCCCGACCCCCTCGGCCTGCCGTCCTGGACGGGCCTGCTGTCCCCCGCCGCCGCGCTCGCGCTGGCCGCCGTGGCCGCGCTCGCCTGGCGGGCGGGAATCCGCCGATACCGATCAACGGGGAGCTGACCAGATGACCGAGGTGGACCAGTGATCGACGCGGCGGAGCTCGGCCGGGTCTTCCGGGTGCGCCGCCAGGTCGTGCACGCCGTACGGGACCTGTCCTTCCACGTCGCGCCCGGGGAGTTCGTCGCCTGCCTCGGCCCGAACGGCGCGGGAAAGTCCACCACGATCAAGATGCTGACCGGGATCCTCGCCCCCACCTCGGGCCGGATCAGGGTGGACGGCCTCGACCCGGCCCGGCGCCGTACGGCCCTCGCCCGCCGGATCGGAGTCGTCTTCGGCCAGCGGACCACGCTGTGGTGGGATCTGCCGCTGAGAGACAGCCTGGAGCTGAACCGGCTCCTTTACAAAGTAGATCGCAAGGTGTTCCGCGACCGGCTGGACGAGCTCTGCGTCCTGCTGGATCTCGGCGGCTTCCTCACGACGCCGGTGCGTCAGCTGAGCCTCGGGCAGCGGATGCGCGGCGACATCGCCGCCGCCCTGCTGCACGACCCCGCCGTGCTGGTGCTCGACGAGCCGACGATCGGGCTCGACGTCGTCAGCAAGGCGGAGGTGCGCGACTTCCTGCGGCGCCGCAACGCGGAGCACGGGACGACGGTGCTGCTGACCACGCACGACCTCGGCGACGTGGAGCGGCTGTGCCGGCGGGTGCTGCTGATCGACCACGGCAGCCTGGCCTTCGACGGCACACTCGACGACCTGCGGGCGCTGGTCCCCGGCCGGACGTCCATCGAGGAAGTGGTGACCGACCTCTACCTCAGTAGCCGAGGGTCTCCTCGTACTCCTCCTCTTCCTCCCGTTCCGGGCGGGACCAGCGGGACGGCATGAGGACCGGGAGGAACAACGCGATGCCGAGCAGGGCGTACACGCCGGTCGACAGCAGCGTGAGCGCGCCCCGGCCGGCCTGCAGCAGCTCCGCGTGCACCGAGGGCCCGGTGGGCACCAGGCTCGCGGCGCGCGACACGTCGAGGAGGTAGACCACGGTCCACGCCAGCAGCGCCATCGACGGGACGAACGTCGACAGCGGCGACACGCGGGTGACCAGCACCAGCCCGAGCAGCAGGCCGACGACGACCATGACACCCAGGGCGATCAGCATCCGCGTGTCCCTGACGGGGTCCACGTTCTGCACGGCCCCTCGCACCGCCTCCTGAGACGCCCATCCACCACCGACGAGAAGAGCCGCCGCGACGACAACGCCCAGGAGCAGCCCGAAGAAGTGCCGCATGAACACCACCTTGGGTGAGAGGTCCGCGGCAACACTAGCGACAAAGAGCGGTCAAGGTCATCACTTGTGAGCGGCGATGACGCCGACATGGACGATTTGCTCGCTACGGACGCGGTTCCAGGGATATGTGCGGGGACAGCGCGCGCAGGAAACCGGGGGCGTCGAAGACCTCGCCGGCGGAGGCGACGCCGACGGCCCGGGTCTGTCCGGCGAGTACGCGGCTGACCGCCTCGACCGCGAGCGGCGCGGTGACGGCGTAGGTGTCCCGGCCGCTCGCCACGGCACGCCGTTCGGTCCCGCCGGAGCGTACGACGACGTCGACGAGGAAGGTCTGCGCGGACCGCCCGCGCTCGTCCACCGGAACCGGCGCCGGTGTCTCCGGGGCCGACAGGTCCCTGGCCGCCTCCACCGTCATGTAGGTGCGCACATCGGGGATGGACAGGTGGCTGGGGATGGTGACGACGTCGGCCATCGTGAACTCCCCGATGACGGCTCGAGGTCCCATCGGGCCGGGGAAGGGCCACTCCAGGGTCGGCAGGTCGTCGTCGTGGTACTCCAGCCGGCCGTTCCGGTAACGGACGCGCCGGCCGGCCCGCCGCTGCCCGGAGACCGCACCCGCGGCACGTGTCCCGGCGGTCGGGTGCCAGCCGCTCAGCCCGTACGCGACGTGCGCCTCGTCGGCCGCGCTCCAGTCGCCCATCGCGGCCGTCGCCAGCAGGTCGCCGAGGCCGCCGTAGAAGGCCATCGCGGGGACGATCAACGCTCCCGCGGCGCGGGCGCGGTCTGTGAAGTTCCGGAAGGTGTCGGCGTTGGCCTCGATCTCGGCGGCCACGTCCACGTACGGGATCCCCGCGCGCAGCGCGGCCTCGATCACGGGGGCGGCCGTCGTGGCGAAGGGACCGGCACAGTTGATCACCGCCGCCACGCCGGCCAGCGCGCGGTCGAGCGAGGCGGGGTCGTCGACGGACGCCTGACGGGTCTCCAGCCCGGACTCGGAGGCCAGCTTCGTCAGCTTGCCGGCGTCGCGCCCGGACGGAACCGGCACGAACCCGCGCTCGAGCAGGTGTGCCACCACGAACCGTCCGGTGTGCCCGTACGCGCCGAACACCGCCACCCTGAGTCCCGACTCCACGGCTTCTCCCTCTATTTCATGATCCGCTGCGATCCGTCGGGAACATCCTGACGATGGCGGGCATGCCACCGTGAGTGTCCGGAACGCCGTCATCCGTACAATTTCGGACGTGATCACTGTCGCGCTGGCCGTCACCGACGGAATGCTGCACTTCGAGCTGTCCCTGGCGTACGAGGTCTTCGGAACAGACCCCGGCCTGGCCGATCCCTGGTACGGCCTCGTCGTCTGCGGGCCCGGCGCCGTGCGGGCCGGGCGGTTCCTGCTGGAACCCGACCACGGGCTCGATCGGCTCCGGCACGCCGGCATCGTGATCGTCCCGGGGTGGGCGGACGTCGACGTCGAGCCGCCCGCCGTTCTGGTCGACGCGGTGCGCGCGGCCCACGAGGCGGGCGCGCGCGTGGCCTCCCTGTGCACGGGCGCGTTCGTGCTGGCCGCCGCCGGCCTGCTGGACGGGAAGCGCGCGACCACGCACTGGGCGCACACCGGCGACCTGGCCGCCCGCTACCCGAAGGTGCGGGTGGACCCGGACGTCCTGTACGTGGACGACGGCAGCGTGCTCACCTCCGCCGGCAAGGCCGCGGCCATGGACCTGTGCCTGCACATCGTCCGCCTCGACCACGGCTCGTCGATCGCCAACGCGGTCGCCCGCCGCCTGGTCGTGCCCCCGCACCGGGACGGCGGCCAGGCCCAGTTCGTCACCACCCCGGTGCCCGCCCCGGGCAACCACCCGCTCGCCGCACTGTTCCCCTGGGTGATCGAACGGCTGGACCAGCCGCTCACTGTGGAGGACCTGGCCCGCCAGGCGCGGATGAGCTCGCGCAATCTGGCCCGCCACTTCAGGTCGGTGACCGGCACCAGCCCGCTGCGCTGGCTGCTGACCCAGCGGATCCGCCACGCCCAGGAGTTGCTCGAGACCACGGACGAGACCATCGACGCCATCGCGGCGGCCACCGGCATGGGCACCGCGACGACCCTGCGCCGGCACTTCAACCGCACGGTGGGCGTGCCTCCGGACGCCTACCGCCGTACCTTCCGATCACCTACGACCGCTCGCGGGGGCACCGGTCAGGCGGTGACGTCCTTGCTCGTGAAGCGCGCCCAGGCGACCGAGCCGAACACCAGGACGTAGGCGGCGAACGCCAGCAGCCCCTGCCCCATCCGGTCGACGTCCATCGGCGCCCGCAGGGCGCCGTCGAACGCGCCCCACCAGGTCGTGAGCAGGAACGGCCGTACGGCGGCGAGCTGCGGGACCGCGCTCAGGACCTGGCTGACCACCACCGTCACGACGCTCGCCGCCACCGCCCCGATCGGCGCCTCGGTCAGCGTGGAGACCGCGAGCGCGACGGCGCCGAGGGCCGCCATCCCGGCGGCGGCGTACAGCACGACCACCCCGATGCGCAGCAGGGCGGCGGACGCCGAAACCGTCGTGCCCGACAGCAGCGTCACCGGCCCCGCCGGGAACAGCACCAGCCCCGCCGCCAGCGCCGACAGCGCCACCAGCGCGCACGCGGCGAGACAGAAGACCACCACGTTGGCGTACTTGAGCGCGAGCAGCCTGGCCCGTCCCACGGGGGCGACGAGCAGGTAACGCAGCGTGCCCTGGGCGGCCTCGCCCGCCACGGCGTCGCCCGCCACGACCGCCACCGTGAGCGGCAGCACGATCGGCAGCATGATCGCGAAGGCGGCGAACGTCAGCATCAGCCCGTTGCCCGCGATCTGGCCGACGATCGAGCCGCCCGCGTCGTCCGACGCGAGGCGCACCGCCACGCCGATCAGCACCGGCACGACCGCGAGCACCCCGAGCATCGCGAGGTTGCGCGGCCGGCGGAACGTCAGCCCGGCCTCAGAGGCGAGCAGCCGCGCCATGTGCCGCACGGACGACGGGCGCGGCGCGGCCCCCGTTTCGGACGCGCCGCCCAACCCACCGCCCAACCCATCGCCTGGCCCGCCGTCCAACGCCGTGCCCAGCCCGTCGTCCAACGCCATGCCCGGCCCGCCGTCCGACGCGCCGGCCGACGCGCCGGCCGGGGTGCCGGGCGCGGCCTCGTCGAGCGGCGCCCGCTCCTCCACCACCGGCCGCGCCACCGGCCGTGCCTCCGGCGCGGCTGTCCCGGTCTCATGCCTCGACATCGAACCCCTCCCCCGTCAGCCCGACGAAGACCTCCTCCAGCGTGGGACGGACCACCCCGAACCCCCGCACCGCCACGCCCTCGCCGACGAGCAGCGCGCAGATCCGCTCGGGCGGCTCCTCCCCGGCGTGCGCCGTGACCTCGCCGTCCCCGGCGCGCACACCGTCCAGCCCGGCCCGGGACAGCGCGGCCGCCGCCACGGCGACGTCCGGGGTCTCCACGCGCAGGCGCGGGGCCGCGCCCGCCTCACGCAGGGCGGCGACCGGGCCCTGCGCGACGAGCCGGCCGGCCCGCATGACGCCCACGTGGCCGCACATCTGCTCGACCTCCCCCAGCAGGTGGGAGGAGAGGAAGACCGTCGTGCCGTCCTCCGCGATCTCCCTGATCAGCGTGCGGACCTCGCGGGTGCCCTGCGGGTCGAGGCCGTTGGTCGGCTCGTCGAGCATCAGCAGCTCGCGCGGCCCCAGCAACGCCGCCGCGATGGCCAGGCGCTGGCGCATCCCGAGGGAGTAGGCGCGGTAGCGCTTGCCGGCCGCCGCGGTCAGCCCGACCCGCTCCAGCGCGGCGCCGATCCTGGCCCGCGCCGTACGGGGGTCAGCGCCGGGGTCGGCCGCGTCGAAGCGGCGCAGGTTCGCCTCACCGGACAGGTACGGATAGAAGGCCGGTCCCTCGACCAGCGCGCCGACCCTCGGCAGCGCGCGGGCCAGCCCGCCGGGCATGGGCGCCCCGAGCAACGACCAGGCGCCGGACGTCGGGGTCACCAGGCCGAGCAGCATGCGGATCGTCGTCGTCTTGCCCGAGCCGTTGGGGCCGAGGAAACCGTAGACCGATCCCCGCGGCACGGCCAGGCCGACGCCGTCGACGGCGAGCTGACCACCCCGGAAGCGTTTGGTGAGACCGGTGGTGACGACGGCGTGCGCGCCGCCCTCCGGAGAGGGCGGGGGCGCCGCCGCGTCCTTCCGCGGCGCCCCCGCGCGCGTGCCCACCGTCACCGGGCGGCCCGGTAGAGGGCGTCCGGCGTCACGGCGCCGGCCAGCAGCCGGCCGTCGTCGGTGAGCAGGATCGACACGACCTTGGTGCGCAGCAGCCGGCCGCTGCCCCACTCTCCGCTCACCGGCGTGGCCACGGAGCGGACGCCGCCGAGCAGCGCCGCCACGTCGGGTCCGCCGCCCTTCCGCTCGTTCCGCTTCTCGTCGGTGGCGGCGGGCAGCGGCGCGACGAGCACCGCGTCCCAGCCCGAGCCGACGACGCGGGTCCCGTCGTGTGCGCCGGGGAGCGTCTCGGGGCGGTGGCCCGCCGCGGGGACGTCCACCCCCTGCTCGACCTTCGCCCCCGGCGGGGGCGTGAAGGCGAAGTTCTCCGGGGCGGGGCTGGTGAAGGACAGCGTCTCGAAACCGACCTCGAACGCCGGCTCGGCGGCCCCCTTGGCGTACAGCTGGACGCGCAGCGGCATCATCGTCTCACCGTCGAGGGCCACCCGGACGTCCCTGACCAGCGAGTCGGACGACTTCGGGGTCAGCACGAGCTGGTAGGCCCCCCGCCCGGCGACCGTGACGTCGTCGCCGACGCTGATCGCGGTGTCGGTCCCGGCCGCCTTCAGCACCTCCCGCGCGGCCTGCTCCGGCGTCGTCGGCAGCGACGCGGGGCGGGACGGCAGCGGGAAGGGGGTGGCCGTCCCGCCGGGGGCGGCCGGGGCGGTCAGGCGGGTCGCCTTGTTCGCCGCGCTGTCCCACAGCCACACCTTGTCGCCGTCGGCGATGAGGTCGGTCTCGCTCATCTCCCCCGGCAGCATGATGCGGAACCGATTCTCCCCCGCGTACCAGATCTTGAGCTGGTGCGACCCGGACAGCAGGGACACCGGCGAGGCCCCGGACGGCCCCGGCCCGGACAGGCCGGGCAGCGAGGGCAGGCCGAGCGACGCGGTCTCGACGATCGTGCCGGACATCTGCGGCATCGGGCCGTGCTGCCAGGTGCGCGCCACATCGGCCAGCAACTGCTCCGCCGTCCTGTCCGGCAGGGACGGCTCGCCGCCCACCGACGCGATCACCGGACCGGCCCCCACGGCCGCGGCCACCACGGCCGCCGCCGCCACCGGAATCCCCCACCTCACGACACGAGCTTTCTTCGCCATCTCACATCTCCAACTATGCGCGGAAAACCTGACAGCCCGAGACTGCCGGACCACTCCTGAGCCGACGCTGAGACCGGCTGAGAGCCCTCTCAGGCGCCGCCCCGCGCCATCGGCGAAATGGTCCACTATGGGGCAATGCGGGTTCTGGTGGTGGAGGACGAGCGGCGGATGGCGGAGGCGCTGCGCCGCGGGCTGCAGGCGGAGGGGTTCGCCGTCGACCTGGCGCACGACGGGAACGAGGGCCTGCACCTCGCCCGCGCCGGCGACTACGACGCGGTCGTGCTCGACATCATGCTGCCCGGTCTGTCCGGCTACAACGTGTGCAAGCAGCTGCGCGCGGAGGAGAACTGGGTGCCGATCCTCATGCTGTCGGCCAAGGACGGCGAGTACGACATGGCCGACGGGCTCGACCTCGGCGCCGACGACTACCTCACCAAGCCGTTCTCCTACGTGGTGCTGGTCGCCCGCATCCGGGCGCTGCTGCGCCGCGGCGGCGGACGCAGGCCCGCGGTGCTGCGCGCGGGCGACCTGTCGCTCGACCCCGCGGTCCGGCTGGTCACCCGGGGCGACACCCCGATCGAGCTGACGCCCCGGGAGTTCGCCCTGCTGGAGTACCTGATGCGGCGGCCGGGCGAGGTGGTGTCGAAGCCGGAGATCCTGGAGCACGTGTGGGACACCTACGACACCGATCCGAACGTGGTCGAGGTGTACGTCGGCTATCTCCGCCGGAAGATCGACGCGCCCTTCGGCCGCGCCGCCCTGCGGACGGTGCGGGGGGCCGGATACCGGCTCTCCGGCGACGGAGGCTGACCGTGCCCGATCCATCCGCACACCCGCTCGCACCCGGCCCGTCCGCCACGGCGACGCCGGCCGCCACCAGGCCCGCGCGGCGCCGGGAATCAGGGCCCGCTCGGCCCGGGGCATCGGAGCCCGCTCGGCCCGGGGAACCGGGGCGGACGGGCGGCCCGTTCGTGTGGTGGCGGCGGCGGAGCCTGCGGTTCCGGCTCACCGCCACCGCGACCGCCGTGCTGGCGCTCGCCCTCGCCGTGTCGGCGTACGTGTTCGTCGTGGTGCTCGGCGAGTCCCTGATCCGGAACATCGACGACCAGGTCTACCAGCGTGGCCGCGAGATCGTCGCGTTGTCCGACGCCGGCCGGCTGCCCGACCCGGTGACCTCGGTGAACAACACGATCGTCCAGGTGCTCGGCCCGGACGGGCGGATCGTCGACGCGACGTCCGACACCGACCGCCTGGTCCCGCTGCTGCCGGCGCGGGCGCGGGAGTCGGCCGCGCGCACCGGCGCCCCCCAGTTCGTGAACGGCCGGCCGTACGCGCTGCCGGGGCCGCTGCGGGTGCGGGTGCTCAGCGCGGACCACGGCGTCACGGTGATCGTGGCGCGGTCGTTCACCGAGGTGGAGAGCAGCCTGGTGACCACCGGGCACGTGCTGCTGGTCGGGATGCCGCTCCTGCTCGCGCTGCTCGCGGCGGCCTCGTGGCTGGTCATCGGGCGCACGCTGCGGCCGATCACGCTGCTGCGGCGGGGCGCCGCCGCGGTGGGCGGCACGGCGCGATCGCGGCGGCTGCCGGTGCCCGAGGCGCGTGACGAGGTGCACGCGCTCGCCACGACCCTCAACGACATGCTCGGAAGGCTGGAGGAGGCCGAGGCCCGCCAGCGGGCGCTGGTCTCCGACGCCGCGCACGAGCTGCGCAGCCCGCTCGCGAGCATCCGGCTCCAGCTGGAGGTGGCGCTCAGCCATCCGGAGGGGCAGGACTGGACCGAGACGGCGGAGGGCGTGCTGGAGGACACCCTCCGGCTGTCCCGTCTCGCCGAGGACCTGCTCGCCCTGGCGCGGCTCGACGAGGGCCGGCTGAGCCGGCGGGAGCCGGTCGACCTCGGCGTCCTGGCCCGCCGCACCGCCGAGCGGTACGACCTCGGCCTCGATCTCGACCTCGGCTCCGACGCCGCGCCCGGCCCGGCGCCCGTGGTGCTCGGCGACGAGCTGGACCTGCGGCGGGTGCTCACCAACCTGGTCGACAACGCGCTGCGCCACGCGGCCTCGGCGGTCCGGCTCGGCGTGCGAACCGGAGGAGCCGCGGGAGCCGGCGTCGCCGAACTGACCGTCACCGACGACGGGCCGGGCATCCCGCCCGAGGACCGGGAGCGGGTGTTCGACCGGTTCACCCGGCTCGACGACGCGCGCAGCCGCGACGACGGCGGCGCGGGGCTCGGTCTCGCGATCGTGCGCACCACGGTCGAGGCCCACGGCGGTACGGTCCACCTGGAGGACGCCTCCCCCGGACTGCGTGCCGTCGTGCGGCTCCCCCTGGCACGTTGAGACCGCCCGATAGGAGACCGATGCTTCCCGACCACGGCAGGCCCGCCGCCGAACTGCTCGCCGAACTCAGCTCGCTCAGGGCCGCCGACCTGCCGGTCCGCGGCGGCAAGGTGACGGCCTACGTCTACGACACCGGCCTGCCGGAGGTGCACGAGGCGGCGCACCGGGCGTACGCGGAGATGCTCGAGGTCAACATGCTCGACCCGACGGCCTTCCCCAGCATGGTCGCACTGGAGCGGCAGGTGGTCGGGGCGGTCGCCGAGACGCTCGGACGGCCCGGCGCGCCCGGGATCTTCACCAGCGGCGGCACCGAGTCGATCATGCTGGCGGTGAAGGCGGCCCGGGACGCCCGCCCCGGCGCCACCCGGGTCGTGCTGCCCGTGACCGCCCACCCCGCGTTCCACAAGGCCGCGCACTACCTTGGCATGGAGATCGTGCCGGTGCCGGTGGATCCGGTCACCTACCGCGCCTCCGTCCCGGCGTTCGGGGACGCGCTGGACGAGCGCACGGCGCTGGCCGTGGTCTCGGCGCCGTCCTACCCCCAGGGCGTGGTCGATCCCGTCGGCGAGATCGCCGCGCTGGCCGCCTCGCGCGGCGTGCTGTGCCACGTGGACGCCTGCGTGGGCGGGTGGCTGCTGCCGTGGCTGCGCGAGGCGGGGGCCGCGATCCCGCCGTTCGACCTGGCCGTGCCCGGCGTCACCTCGATCTCCTGCGACCTGCACAAGTTCGGGTACGCGCCGAAGGGGGCGTCGGTGCTCCTCTTCCGCGACGCGGAGCTACGCCGCCGGGCCTACTTCGCCTCGGCGGCCTGGCCCGGATACACGATCGTCAACGCGACCGTGCAGAGCTCGCGCTCCGCCGGGCCGCTCGGCGGGGCCTGGGCCACCCTGGAGGCCCTCGGCCGGGAGGGCTACCGGGAGCTGGGCCGCCGGACGCTGGAGGCGACGAGGCGGCTGGCCGAGGGCGTGCGGAAGATCCCCGGCCTGCGGGTGCTGGGCGAGCCGGAGGCCGCGCTGGTCGCGATCGCCGGGTCGCCGGAGGTGGACGTGTTCGTGCTCGCCGACGAGGCGCGCAGGCGGGGCTGGTTCCTCCAGCCGCAGCTGTCGTACGCCGGGATCCCGGCCAACATCCACATCACGGTCACCGGCGTGACGCTGGCGGGGGTGGACGCGATGCTGGAAGTGATCGAGGAGGCGGCCGAGGCGGCCCGGCGGCGCGGGCCCGCCGAGGTGCCCGAGGGTCTGCCCGAGCTCATCGCGTCCCTCGATCTCGACGCGCTGGACGACGCCACGTTCGCCGAGCTGGCCGCGTCGGCGGGGATCGCCCTCGGCCTGCCGGCCGGGGACGGCCCGGCGGCGCAGCCCGGGACGGCGCCCGAGATGGCGCCCGAAATGGCGGTGGTGAACGCGATTCTCGACGCCTTGCCTGCGGCGACCCGTGAGGCGATCCTTCTCCGCTTCCTGTCCGTGACCTACTCCCCGCCCGCGTGATCGGAGTCGCCGGGCCCCTTCAGGGCTGAGCGACGCGGAGCAGGCGGCTCAGGAGTGGGCGGCGGCGAGGCGGCGGACCACGGCGAGAGCCGTACGCGCGCTCGCCGCGTCGTGGACCCGGAAGACCCGCGCGCCCTGCAGCGCGGAGACCGCGAGCGTGGCCAGGGTGCCGGCGTGCCGTTCTTCGACCGGGAGCCCGCCCAGCGCCTCGCCCACGAAGTCCTTGTTGGAGACGGCGACGAGCACCGGCCAGCCCGTGGCGGTCATCTCGCCGAGCCTCCTGCTGACCTCCAGCGAGTGCCAGGTGTTCTTGCCGAAGTCGTGGGCGGGGTCGATGAGGATCGCGTCGCGGCGGACCCCCGCCGCGACCGCCCGCTCCGCGAGAGCCGTCGTGTATGCGATCACGTCGGCCACCACGTCGCCGTACGCGATGCGGTGCGGCCGGGTGCGCGGCTCCACCCGCCCGGCGTGCGCGCACACCAGGCCGACGCCGTACGCCGCCGCGACCTCCGCGAGGCCGGGGTCCACGCCGCCCCAGGTGTCGTTGAGCAGGTCGGCCCCCGCCTCCGCGACGACCTTGGCGACCTCCGACCGCCAGGTGTCGACGCTGATGATCACTTCGGGGTGCCGCTCGCGTACCGCCGCGACGACGTCGGCCACCCGGCGGATCTCCTCGGCCGGGTCGACGTCCGTGCCGGGACCCGCCTTGACGCCGCCGATGTCCACGATGTCCGCCCCGTCCGCGATGAGGCGGGAGGCGGCGTCCACGGCGGCGGAGAAGGCATAGGTCGACCCCCTGTCGTAGAACGAGTCGGGAGTCCTGTTGACCACGGCCATCACCGCGAAGTCGCCGGGACCGAAGGCACGGCCGCGCAGGCGCAGTACGGATGGCGGGCCGGGCACCGCGGCGGGTTTCGGCGAGTTCGGCATCGCCGTCACCCTACTAAACCGGCGCCCCGGGTTCCGCTCCGGCGCCGGGCGGCGGAGGCACGGTCCACGCGCCCTCTGTTCGGAAAGAGTGGAACGATCCAAACAAAGGAAGAGGCGCGGTCACGCCGCCGAGCCGCCCTCGGCCAGGGCGAGGAAGTCCTGCGCCATCGCGGGCAGCCGCCGCCGCGCGTGCACCACGGCGATGATCTTACGCAGCGACGGGTCGAGTGAGCGGACCACCAGTCCGGCCCTGACCGCCTGCTCGGCCATGCCCCGGTACCACAGCAGCGAGGCCCGGCCCTCCCGTACGGCGCGGAGCCAGCCGCGGCGTTCGTCGGACTCGACGGCCGGGATCGGGCGCACCCCGTGTGTGGCGAAGATCTGGTCGAACTCCCTGCGGCGCGGGCTGCCGGGAGCGGGCAGCACCAGCCGCATGCCGTTCAGCCGCGTCACGGGGAGGGGATCGGGCAGGTCGAGGCCGGGCGGGGAGATCAGCACGATCTCCTGGCGTTCCAGGGGATGGCTCACCAGGTCGGTGGGCACCGGAAGGTCGGTCAGGCCGAGGTCGGCACGCTGTTCGCGGACCGCGCTGACCACCGCCTCCCGGCCCTCGCACCGCACGATCTGCACTCGTATCCCGGGGTGCTCGGCGGCGTACGCGGGCAACAGGCGCCCGGCGAGGCCGGGCTCCAGGCTCGGAGTGGACGCGATCCGTAACTCGGCCCCGGAGGAGTGGCCCTGGGTCGCGAACGCCTCGATCTCGGCCACCGCGTCGAGGGCCTCGCGAGCCAGCTTCACGACCCGGCGGCCCTGGGCCGTCACGACGACCCCACGGCCGGAACGCGCGAAAAGCGTCATTCCGAGTTCACGTTCCAGGTCGCGAATCGCGCGCGACAGAGCGGGCTGCGCGATATAGAGCGATCGGGCGGCATCGGTCATGGTGCGGTGCTCCGCAGTGGCGACCACGTAACGGAGCTGCTGCAGATTCATGCCAAAAACGCTAGGGCAGACGAGCCCGGCGATTCCGGAACATCGCAGAGATCACGTCGGCCGATTACGGATTGTGCCCGGTATCTGCTACATCCGTGATGGATGAGAAACGAGTATCCTTCTGCCCCAAATCCACGAAGGGGGCAAAGTCGTGGCGCAGCAGTACCCTCCCCAGCAGCCGCCCGGGGGGTCTTCTCCCTATTCAGGGCCGCCTTCGGGCCCGCCATCAGGGTCGCAACCGGAGGAATCGGCCGGTTGGACCCCCGGACCGGAATCCGGGGCACAAATCGGCGCGGGTTACCCGAACGGGGGTTGGACCGGGCCAACCGGAACGGGCGATTGGGACGGCCCGCAGCCCTACGGCATTCCCTTTCCGGAAAGCGGACGGCATCCGGAAGGCGGACAGGGCAACGGCATTCGCTATCCGGAAGGCGGACGGCATCAGGGTGTCGCCTATCCGCCGGGCGCCCATCCTCCGCCCGGCCCGTACGGCGGCCACCCGCAGGCCGCCCCATACGGCGGCCCGCCCCAGGGCGCCCCCTATCCACCCGTTCCGCAGCCCCCGGCCTCCGGCGGGTTTCCTCCGAACGGTTCTTTCCCGGCGCCTCCGCCGAACCCGGCCGCGTACGCCCCCGGGCGGAATCCGCAGGACCCGGCCGCGCACCCTTACGGTCAGGATCGGCAGGACCCGGCCGCGCACGCTTACGGTCAGGGTCGGCAGCCCTATGGGAACCCGCCCCCCATGCCGTCCTATCCGCAATCCCCGGCAGCACCTCCGCCGTCACCGACACAGAGCGCGGGCCACCATTTAGAGGGCCTGCCCCAGGGGACACAGCCCCAGGGAGCGCCGTCCCAGGGACAGCCCTACTACCCGGCGCCTCAGGGCGCGCCCTACCCAGCACCTGAGGGCGCGCCGTTCCAGGGAGCACCGCAGGCAGCGGCGTTCCCGGCCGCACCGCCGCAGGGACAACCGTTCCACGGGGCGCCGCCGCAACAAGCACCCTTCCAGGGGGCGCCGCCGCCCCAAGGAGCACCGTTCCAGGCAGCACCGCCCCAAGGCCCGCCGTTCCAGGCAGCACCACAACCCCAGCAGGTTCCCTTCCAGGCGGCGCCACCCCAAGGGGCACCCTTCCACGGGGCGCCGCCTCAGCAGGCACCCCCGCCTCCGCCGGGACCGCAATGGGCGCCGCAACCTCCGCCGCCTCCGCGCGGGCCCGCCGCCCCCTACCCGCCGCCCGCGTGGCGGCCGCCCCGTCGCCGGTCGTCCGGGGGAGCGGTGATCGTCGCGCTGATGGGCATGCTCGCGCTCGTGTTCGTGCTGGTCGTGGTCGCGAGCGCGATGGCGCGCGTCTCCCGCGCCGAGGACCCGGTCTCCCCGATCGCGCTGCCCACCTACAGCCTTCCCCCGCTCCCTTCGCGGGAGCCCCGGGAGGACGACACCGCGGCGCCGGCCAGGCCGTCCGCCAAGCCGACGTCCCAGGCCACGAGGCGTCCGACGACGCCCACGCTGAACCGTACGGCCAAGAGCAACAGTCTCTACCGCGCCGGTTCGCCGGCCAGGACGAACTGCCCGGCCGGCAACGCCAGCATCTACAACCACGCCCAGTTCAAGGCCCTGATCCTGAAGACGGGAAGGTGCATGGGCAACGCCTGGGCGCCGGCGCTCACCCGGGCGGGCATCCCCTGGACTCCCCCGCATTACATGATCGCGGCCCGGAAGGGCAGGGGCGCCTGCGGCGACTACCCCTCTCCGGGCAGCAACGTGCCCTACTACTGCCCGAGCAACAGCACGATCTACGCGTCCACCTCGGCGATGGCCCGGGAGTACGGCCCGCTCGGCTCCTGGAACGGGATCATCATCAGCATGATGGCCCACGAGTACGGACATCATCTCCAGAACGTGTCGGGCATCTCCGACTCCTGGTGGCAGCAGACGGTCAACTCGAGCTCCCGCAGCGGCAGGATGGCCCTCAGCCGGCGGCACGAACTGCAGGCGACCTGTTTCGGCGGCATGTTCATGCGGTCGGTCGCCGCGACCTATCCCATCGACGGCACCCGGCGCAACACGCTCCTGTGGGCCTACAGCCATCTGGGCGACCCGCCGGGAGGGCCGCGCGACCACGGGAACACGCGCAGCAACGCCGCCTGGTTCCGCCAGGGCTACACCCGGCCGATGGCCTACCAGTGCAACACCTGGGTAGTCGGCTCCGCGTCCGTCTCCTGACGGTCGACCCCGACTCCTATCTCCAGGTTTACGTCTACCTTGTCCGGATATGGTGGTTAGAATCCCTAGCCAAGCCACGGAGGAAAGAGCGGTGAGCCATGCGCGGCGGGGGTCCCGCTGACGCGGCCGGGGGTTCCCGGAAGCGTCGGCGCGAAGGTCAGCGTGGCGGGAACGGGGAGCGCGGCAAAACCCCCGGCCCGCCGCCTTCACGCGACGAGGCCACCGGCTCGTCGCGACGGCGCGAGGACTCCCGCGGCCCCTCGCGAGCGCGTGCCGAGGCCTCCGGCTCCTCTGCCGCCCCCGGCCCCTCGCCGGCACCCGGCGAAGCCCCTCACGGCTCCCCCGGGGCAGCGCACGAGGATCTTCACGACGCGACCATCCCCAGAAGGCTCCGGAACGAGGCCTTCCCAGGCTCCCCGCCGGGCCCTCCGTCAGGCTCCCAGGCGGCCCGGGCGGAGTCCCGGGACGACACGGTGCCAGGGACCCGGGACGAGTCCTCCGGAAGCCCTCAGGCCCCGGCAGAGCCCAGAGCTCCCAGACCCTACGGAGCCCCGGGCGGTTCCCACCCGGCCCCGAGGCCGCGCGGCGGAGCGCCGCGCTTCGGGCCGCCGCTGACCCCCGCCTCCCTCATCGGCTGGACCGCACTCTCGGCCTTCGTACCCGGCGCGGCGCACCTGCGGGCGGGCAAGCGCCGGACCGGGATCGCCCTGCTCGTGACGTTCGGCGCCGCCCTGGCCGCCCTGGCGGTCGTGGCCTGGCGGCTGGTGGGGAACGCGGGCGCGGTGGTGCGCCCCAGCACGCTCACCGCCATCATGGTGGGCGCGGCCGTCTGCGCGCTCGCCTGGTTCGCGCTGGTGGTCCTGTCCTTCGTGGCGCTCCGCCCGCAGCGGCTGTCGCAGACCGGGCAGGTGGTGGCGGGGATCGTCGCCGGCGTGCTGTGCGTGTCGGTGATGGCGCCGTTCGCGGTCACCGCGGGCTACATCAGGACCGCGAGCCAGACCCTCGACGCGGTGATGGCCCCGGTCGAGGGCACGACCCCCTCCCCCATCCGGGCCGAGGACCCCTGGGACGGCCGCAAGCGCGTCAACTTCCTGCTGGTCGGCGGGGACGCCGCGGGCAACCGGGTCGGGGTGCGCACCGACTCGATGACCGTGGCGAGCGTGAACGTCGCGACCGGCAACACCGTCCTGTTCAGCCTGCCGCGCAACCTGCAGTACGTCCGCTTCCCCGCGAGCAGTCCCCTGCACAAGGTGTTCCCCGACGGCTTCAACATCGAAGGAGAGGGCCTGCTCAACTCGGTCTGGTACTACGCCGACAACAACCCGCAGGTCATGGGGGGCAAGAACCGGGGCGCGCAGGCGCTGAAGGACGCCATCGGCTACACGCTCGGCCTGCACATCGACTACTACGCGATGGTCGACATGTTCGGCTTCGCGGCCATGATCGACGCCCTGGGCGGCCTCGACATCCGGGTCGAGCGGGACATCAAGTGGGGCGGCCACTTCGGCACGGCCGGGACCATCAGGGCCGGCTACCGGAGGCTGAGCGGCGAGGAGGTGCTCTGGTACGGCCGTTCCCGGGTCGACAGCGACGACTTCGCCCGGATGTCCCGCCAGCGGTGCGTCATCGGCGCGCTCGCCCAGCAGGCGACCCCGTCCAAGGTCCTCGCGAACTTCACCAGGATCGCCGCCGCGGCCCGCCACATGTTCCGCACCGACATCCCCCGCGACCTGCTGGAGCACCTCGTGCCGCTCGGCATGAAGGTGCGCAGCGCCAAGATCACCAGCCTCCAGTTCGTGCCGCCGCTCATTCACACCGGCAACCCGGACTGGGACAAGATCAGGGAGCTCACGAAGAAGGCGATCCGCGAGTCCATGGCCGACCAGGTTCCCATCGCGGCGACGGCCTCCCCCATGGTCACCGCCGGCGCCTCCGGCACGGCCTCCGCGTCCGCCTCCGGTTCGCCCGGCGCGTCCCCCTCGTCCGCCGTCTCGTCCACCCCGTCGCCGTCCCGTACGCCGATCGTGGCCGACGCGGGCGGCAGGAAGACCCCCACCCCGAACGACAAGGCCGCCAAGACCCTCGCGGAGCTGTGCGGCTTCTGACCGCGCCGCTGAGGATTTCCCGCGAAGCCATGGACGGCGCCGACGGTATGCAGCAGGGTTGTCACGTAACGTATCTACCCCGTCACGAAGTGGAACCGTCGTGCGCGTACTCATCCAGTTGCGTCCGTCCCCCGATGTGGTCGCCGCCGTCGCCGACCCGTCGGTCCCGTCCTCGGCCTCCGACGTGGCCGACGATCTGCCCGGGATCGTCATCGACCACTCGTACGCCCCGGTGGCCGTGCCCCATCCGATGCCCGCGGTCCCCGGCGGGGACCCGCTGTCGCTCAACCAGCCCCTGATCTTCTCCATGGCGCCGCAGGACGCCTCCGTCGTGGTCCGCGGGGAGATCGCCGACGACGAGCTGACCAGCAGGATCGCACTGCTGCCCGCGACCCGCCGCGACGTGGTCGCGGTGTACGCCGACCCGGCCATCGAGACCACGCTCACCTGCGCAGGCGACCCTCCCGTGGGCGACTGGCACGACGTCGAGCGGCTGCTGTGCCTGCCCGATCTCGCGGCCGAGGGCCTGGACGGCTCCGGCGTCCCCCTCGCGGTCATCGACACGGGCATCAACGCGGCGTACGTCTCCGCGGCGCGCGGCCGGGAGGTCACCGTCGATCACGAACGCAGCTGGAACCCCAAGAGCGTCTCCGGAACGCCGGGGGACTTCGCGGTCGACCACGGTTCGATGTGCGCCTTCGACGCGCTCATCGCCGCGCCGAAGGCGTCTCTCGTCGACGTGCCCGTGCTGCTGTCGCGGCGGCAGGGCGGTTCGACGCTCGACGGCCTGCTGTCCGACGCGATCGCCGCGTACGCGCACCTGCGCGAGGTCCTCGACGCCCAGCCGGCCGAGTCCCGGGCGCTCGTCGTGACCAACAGCTGGGGGTCGTTCTCGCCGCGCTGGGACTTCCCGCCCGGCCATCCCGGCAACTACTCCGACAACCCCGCCCATCCGTTCAACCTGATCGTGGGCAGCCTGGCCGAGGCGGGGGCGGACATCCTGTTCGCCGCGGGCAACTGCGGCACCCAGTGCCGCGACAGCAGGTGCGCCTACCCGGACCGGCCCATCGTCGGGGCCAACTCCCACCCGCGTGCCCTGTCCATCGGCGGGATCGACACGGGCGGGACGCGCGTCGGCTACTCCTCCCAGGGCCCCGGGCGGCTGGCCGCGCGCAAGCCGGATCTGTGCGCCTACACCCACTTCACCGGTTCCCGCGCGCTCGGCGACACCGAGCCCGACTCCGGCACCTCGGCGGCCTGCCCTGTCGCGGCGGGGCTGGTCGCCGCCGTCCGCACCCGGTGGCCGTCGTCCACGCTCTCGCCGGCCCAGCTCAGGACCCTGCTGCGGCGGACGGCCGACGACCGCAGTGCCGTAGGGTATGACCACGACTACGGGTACGGCGTGGTCGACGCCGCCGGCGTCATCGCCGCGCTGCGCCGCCGGGCGGCCAAGGCCGCCTGAGAGCCGCCGCGTGGCCCCGGCCGGGCGGCGTCGTACACGACAGGGGAAGGCGGACCCGTGGCCGATGTGCTGATCACCGTGCGACTGCCCGCACCCGCGACCCTGGAGTCGGCCATGCGGCATCTCGACCTCGCCGAGGACGAGGTCGACACCGCGTACGGGCTGGTGCCGGTCGACCCCCGCAGGAACCTGTACGTCCTGCGGGTGACGGAGAGCGCGGGACGGCGCGTGGGCGACACCGGCGCCGGACCGCGCGGCGGGGACCGTCCGCGTGCGGACGGCGGGCCGTACTCCGATCCGCCGATCGAGCCGTACGGCCCGCCGCGATGACCGGCACCATCTGGATCGTGTCGGGGCCGCCGGGGGCGGGCAAGTCGACGGTCTGCGATCTGCTGCTGGCCCGCCTCGACCCGGTCCCCGCCCTGCTCGACAAGGACACGATGTACGGCGGCTTCGTCGGGGCGACCCTCGCCGCGTACGGCAGGCCGCCGGGCGAGCGCGAAGGGCCGTGGTACGACGAGCACGTCAAGCGGTTCGAGTACGACGGCATGACGGCGACCGCCCGGGAGATCCGCTCCCACGGCTGCCCGGTCATGCTGGGCGGTCCGTTCACCTCCCAGGTGCACGACGCGGCGCGCTGGCACGCGTGGGTGGAGGCCCTGGGCGGCCCGGAGGTGCGCCTTCTCTGGATCCGCTCCGACGGCCCCACGCTGCGCGAGCGGCTGGTGCGCCGGGGTCTCGCCAGGGACGGGCAGAAACTGGAGAGGTTCGCCGACTACCTGCGCGCCATCCGGGTCGACGAACCGCCCGCCGTGCCGTACGACGAGATCGACAACCGCCTCGGCGCGCCCCCGCTGGAGGCCCAGATCGACCGGCTCCTGGTGAGCAGGTAAGCGGCGTCCTCACCCGTTCCCGAGCGGCGCTCCGGGTGCCGGCGGTGCGTCACGCGTCAGCGGTGATCGTTCCGGGGACGGCTTGGAACGCCTGGATCACGAGCGCGGCGAAGCGCCTGGACGCCGCGATCCGGACGGCCTCCGACGTCGCGTGGATGCCCCGGTGGGCGGAGAGCATGAGGATCAGGTCGTCCAGGACGAAGTCGGCGCGCAGGTGACCGGTCTTCTTGGCGCGGCGGGCGAGTCCGGCGATCGCGTTCAGCGTGCGTTCACGGCCCGCCGCGAGATCCACCTGACCGGGATAGGCCGCCATGAAGGCCTCGGTGAAGCCTCGGTTGCGTGCGTGCAGGTCACAGATCTTCTCGACGACGAGGCGGAAGCCGCGCCACGCGTCCGGGTCGGCACTCCCCTCGTCGACGATGGCGTGGCAGGCGCGCATCTCGTCCTCGAACGCCTCGGTGACCAGCGTCTGCTTCGTCGGGAAACGGCGATACAGGGTGGCGGGGCCGACTCCGGCGCGCCGGGCGATCTCCCGCATCGGGACGTCCAGGCCTTCGGCGGCGAACAGCGCGCGAGCCGCGCCGAGGATGCGCTCACGGTTGTCCAGGGCGTCGGAACGCAGGATGTGAGGCGGAGGGTCGGTCACCGCTCTCACTTTAGTCAAGTGGACGGCGGCGTCCGTTACGGTCCGAGAGCACGGACGCCGCCGCGCGTCGTGGAGCATTCCCAGCATCCGGCCGGTAACGGCCCATCCCAGAAGATGGAGACGACAGTGTTGGCAGTCGCGATCCGGGAGTTCGGAAGTCCAGAAGGCCTGGCGCTCATCGACCAGACGGCCCCGGCTCCCGCCGCCGGGCAGGTGCTGATCGCCACGGAGGCGATCGGCGTCGGCGGCGTCGACGCCCTGATCCGGAGTGGCGCCCTGGCCGCCTACGGCTTCGAGAAGGGCCACATCCCCGGCAGTGAGGTGGCGGGCGCCGTGGTCGCCGTGGGCGACGACGTCGACGCCTCGTGGATCGGCCGGCGGGTGTGGGCGTTCACCGGGCTGGGCGGCGGCTACGCCGAACAGGCGATCGCCTCGGTCGAGGAGATCGTCCCCCTCCCCGCCGGCCTGTCCGCCGTCGACGCGGTGACGCTCGGCAGCTCCGGTGTGGTGGCCCACTTCGGCCTCTCCCATGCCCGCTTCGCGCCCGGCGAGTCGGTGCTGGTGCGCGGCGCGGCCGGCAGCATCGGGATCGCGACGGTCCAGCTCGCGGCGCGCGGCGGCGCCGGCGCGGTGGCCGTCACGACCTCGTCGCTCCAGCGCGGCGAGCGCCTGCGCGCGCTCGGCGCGACCCACGTGCTGGACCGCTCCGGCGACGGCGGCAGGCACGCTGCTCCCGCCGGCTACGACGTCGTCGTCGACGTCGTAGCCGGCCCGGACCTGCCCTCCTTCCTCGCCATGCTCAACCCGAACGGCCGCATGGTCGTCGTCGGCGCCGTCGGAGGGCAGCCGCCCGCGGACTTCGGCACGACGATGATGGCGGCGTTCCGGAAGTCGACGTCCTTCGCCACCTTCAGCGCCGACACCGTGGCCGCACCCGAGCGGCGGGCCGTGCGGACCGGGCAGTTCGCCGCCGCGAGCCGCGGCGAGCTGCGCACGGTGGTGCACGAGGTGCTGCCGCTGGAACAGGCCGTGTCGGCGCACTACAAGATGGACGCCGGCGAGGTGTTCGGCAGGATCGTCCTCACCCCGTAGTCCTCACCGTGTAGTCCACGCGTCGCAGGTCACACGATCTCGTGGCCGTACGCGGCGGCGAGGGGCCCCAGGTCGGGGACGCCGAAGACCGCGCGCATCGACGCGAACACGTCGGCCTTGTCCTCGCCGTACCGGCGGACATGGGCCGCGTAGGCGTCGGCCGTGACGAATCTCGGCGGGTCGGTCTTGCTGTGGAACTTGTCCGCGAACATCACGAGCTCTTCCTCGGCCGACTCCGCGAGGTAGTCGCGGGGCGGCAGCGGCAGCCCCTGTCGCAGCACGTCCTCCCGGCTGATCCCCACACCGGTGTGGTGGGAGCAGAACCGGCACAGGCTCTCGGGCAGGCCCTCCGCGCGGAGCAGCTCGTGACCGAGGATCCCGTGGCGCACGTAACCCGCGTGGTCGAGCCGTCCGTCCCCGTCGTAGAGCCGGTAGACGCCGATGTCGTGCAGGAGGCTTCCGGCCCGCACCAGCTCGGCGTCGACGTCGAGCCCGGCGCGGCCGGCCAGTCGCAGGGCGATCGCGCAGACGATCTCGCAGTGCGTGTGGACGAGGTCGAACGCCTCCTCCGAGGGCGCGTGTCTCTCGTGCAGCGCACGGATCTCAGCGTCCGTCGGAAGCCGCATGCGCGGAGTCTAGCAACCGACGATCATGAGCCCTGAGACCCCTCCTCAGGAGGGGACGCGGTCGGTGATGGCCTGACGCAGGCCCTGGATCTCCGCGCGCAGGGCGGCCATCTCGGCCAGCACCTCGACGTCCTCCCGGCGCTCGGCTCGGCGTTCCTCCTGGCTCTCCTCCTCCATCGCGCTGACCACGACCGCGATGAAGAGGTTGAGCACGACGAAGGTGCAGACCAGCACGAACACGACGAAGTAGACCCAGGCCGAGGGGTGGGTGTCCATGACCTCGCGGTTGATGTCCGACCAGCCGTCCCCGGTCATGACCTGGAACAGGGTGAACAGCGAGGTCGGCAGGTCGCCGAAGTATTCGGGTGCGGAGGCGCCGTACAGCTTGGTGCCCATGACCGCGGCGACGTACAACACGAGGCCGAGCAGGACCACGATCGAGGTCATCCCGGGGATGGCGGTGAGCAGCGCGGAGACCACCCGCCGCAGCGACGGCACCACCGAGATCAGCCGCAGCGCCCGCAGCACGCGCAGGGCCCGGAGCACCGACAGCCCGCCCGCCGTGGGAAGGAACGAAACGCCGATGATCAGGGTGTCGAAGACGTTCCAGGGGTCGCGGAGGAAGCGCCATCGGTAGACGTAGGCCTTGGCGAGGATCTCCGCGACGAAGACGTAGAGCGCGGCGTGGTCGGCGACGTGCAGGGCCGTGCCGTAGCGGGCGACCGCCTCGGCAGAGGTCTCGACGCCCAGCGTGGCCGCGTTGATCAGGATCACCACGGTGATCGCCTGCTGGAACCGCGGCGACTCGATCACCCGGCGGACACGTTCACGCACGAAGGACTCCTGGGGGAGGGAAGATCGCCACAGAGCCTAGTGCCACCGGCCGACATCTCCGTCTCCGCGCGGCACGCCCGGGCCGGGCCGCTTTCGTGGTCACGTCCCGGTGCCGGTGCGCGGCGTACGGAAGAGCTCGGCGGCCACGATGAAGGTCACGTCCACGCATGGTGGACGGAGAGGACGGAGACGGATGACCCGTCACGGAGCCCTGATCCTGGCGGCCGTGCCACCCCTCGGCGCGTGCGCCGCCCCGGCGATCGACGCGGTCCCGCACAGACCCGCCACCGGTCCGGCACAGGCGGCCGTGGAACCAGGCGACGGCTCATTGGATCTCGTCACCTGCGCGGGGCGACGCGCCAGACGGTGTCGCCCGCGTCGTCGGCGACCAGGAGGCCTCCCGCCTTGTCGAGGGCGACTCCGACGGGGCGTCCATAGGTCGTGCTGTCGCCGGGGTCGGGCTTGAAGCCGGTGAGGAAGTCCCGCGGCCTGCCGCTGGGCATGCCATGGGCGAACGGCACGTAGACGACCTTGTATCCGACGGGGTCGCCGCGGTTCCAGGACCCGTGCTCACCGATGAAAGCGCCGCCCCGGTAGGCCGGGGGAAACGCGGTCCCCGTGGAGAAGGCGAGCCCCAGGGGGGCGGTATGGGCACCCAGTGAGTAGTCCGGTCGCGACGCCCTGGCGACCAGGTCCGGGCGTGCGGGCGTGACCCGGTCGTCGACGTGGTGACCCCAGTAGCTCCACGGCCAGCCGTAGAAGTCGCCGTCGCGGACTCTCGTCAGGTAGTCGGGGGATACATCGTCGCCGAGCACGTCGCGTTCGTTGACGACCGCCCAGAGTGTTCCGGTGGCCGGTTCGAGGCCGAGACCGTTGGGGTTCCTGATCCCGGACGCGTAGACGCGTGCGCCGCCTCCGCCGGGATCGACCTGGAGCACGGCGGCGCGGCCGCGCTCGGCCTCCAGGCCGTGTTCGCCCGCGTTGCTCCCCGACCCGACCGTGACGTAGAGCTTGGAGCCGTCTGCGGCGGCGAACAGGTTGCGGGTCCAGTGGTTGTTGTATCCGCCGGCCGGCAGATCGAGGATCTTCTCTCCCGGAGCGGTGATCCGGGTGTCGCCGAGCCTGTACGGGAAGCGCCACACGCCGTCGGTGTTGGCGACGTAGAACATGGCCTCGGTGCCCGGCGGAGCATCCGGTTCGACCGCGTACGGCGGCGCCGCCCTCAGCAGGGCCATGCCGAACGGCTGGTTGAGGTGGTCGAGGAACGTGCCGCGGAAATCGGCGACGCCGTCGCCGTCGGTGTCCCGCAGCAAGGTGATCCGGTTCGCGCTCCGTTCCCGCGTCGCGCCGTCGTTGCGGCGCAACCAGGACAGCACGCCCATCACGATCGACTCGGCGGGCTTCGGCGAGGTGGCGGATTCGGCGACGAGCACGTCGCCGCCGGGAAGCAGGTAGAGCCAGCGAGGGTGATCCAGCCCGCCCGCGAACCGGGTGACGGTGAAACCCTCGGGCGCGGTGGGCGTCACGCCGGCGGGCCAGCCCACGACGTCGGGCGCCTCGACCTTCGGGATGGGGAACGTGTCCGGCTCCTCGAGCCGGGGATCCGCCCCGAGGCGCGCCTCCGTCTGAGGCGGGCCGCCCCGTCGGACGGCGGCGAAGACCCCCGCCGTCGCGAGGACGGCGAGCAGGACCAGCGCGAGGAGGGCGCGGACCGCGATCCGCGCCAACCGGCGGCGCCTCACCTCCGGGGACATCTCGCACCTCCCGGCGACGGCGAGGACGAACGGCCCGGCGGCCGGCGAAGTGGCTGACCCGGAGGATCCGCGTGTTCCACGGCATGACCTTTCGACGGCGGTCTCACGACGACTCCCACCGTGGTGGATCAGCGGGGTGCGCGGACTCCGTCCATGGGCGCGTCATGGTGGCCGCCCGGCCCGGCCGGTCTCGCCTGCTGGGTCAGCCGGACGGGCCACCTGGCGGAGTCGTACCGGCCGTTCGGAGGAGCCGGGCCCGGCATGCCGGCGGAAGCGTCCGAGATCAGCGCGCGCCGGGGCTCAGCGGGTGGCGGAGTCAGCGGGCGGCGGCGTCGACGGCCTGGGCGGACAGCACGTGGTCGAGGACCATCAGGGCGCAGCCGGTGATCCCGGCGCCCGGCCCGAGGCGGCCGCGCTCGATGCGCAGGCTGCGGGTGGCGAGCTGGGTGGAACGCCGGTAGACGATCTCGCGTACGCCCGACACCAGCGGCTGGAACATCTCGGCGACGTCGCCGCCGAGGACCACGACGGCGGGGTTGAGCAGGTTGACCGCACCGGAGATGACCTCGCCCAGCCAGCGGCCCGCCTGCCGTACGACGGCCATGGTCTCGGCGTCGCCGGCCCGCACCAGGGCGGTCACGTCGGCGAGGGACGCGACGTCGCGGCCCTTGGCGCGCAGGTCGCGCAGGATCGCGGTGCCGCTGGCCACCGAGTCGACACAGTCGAGGTTGCCGCAGCGGCACAGCACGCCGCCGCCGTCCCGCACCGGGATGTGCCCGATCTCTCCGGCCGCGCCGAGCGCGCCCCGCAGGATGCCGCCGCCGGAGATCACTCCCGCGCCGATCCGGGTGGAGACCTTGACGAACAACAGGTCGTCGAGCTCGGCGGCGTAGACGCTCCGGTGCTCGCCCATCGCGATGACGTTCACGTCGTTGTCGACGAGCACGGGCACGCCGAACCGCTCGGCGATGACGGGCGGGATCACCACGCCGGTCCAGCTCGCCATGACGCGGGCGCTTTCGACCCGTCCCGCCGCGAACTCCACGGTGGCCGGGACGCCGAGGCCGATGCCGGCCACGTCGCCGCGGCCGTCCAGCAGCTTCTCCCAGGTGTCCATGAGCAGGGGGAGCACGACGCCGGGGCCCTCCTCGACGTCGATGTCGATGTCGGTGCGGTGCAGCACCTCCCCCGCGAGGTCGCAGATCGCGATCTGGGTGCGGCGGGCGCCGAGCGAGGCCACCGGGATGACTCCCCCGCCGGCGTGGAACCGCAGCCGCATGGGCGGGCGGCCGCCGGTGGACGGCCCTTCGGCGTCCTCCACGATCAGCCCGCGCTGGAGCAGGTCGGAGACGCGGTGCGCGACGGCCGGCCGGGACAGGCCGGTCACGCGGCCGATGTCGGCGCGCGTCACCGCCTCCCCGCTGCGGATGAGCTGGAGGACTTCACCAGGAGTGGCTAAACGTGACATCAAGCAGAAGTGAAGCACACGCGCTCACCGAAGTTCAATGACTTATTCATTTCGAGTTACAAAACTAGGCTTGATAACTGGCATAACTACCCGATACTGTCCCTCCTGTGCCGGATCGACGCCTTCGCCCGGTCAGCGGACGTGGCGTCGGGCCGGGCACGAGATCGACCTCGCCGGCGCCAGGGGGCTCCGGCGGAAGCAGGACCCGCCGCAGCGGCCGCGCCCGGCACGAGGAGGACCTTCCGTGACTGACCCCGTGGTTTCCCCCGTGGTTTCCGAGGTCACCGACCGCGTCGTCACGCGCAGCCGCGACACCCGCCGGGCCTACCTGGAGCGGGTGCGTCGCGCCGGGGCCGAACTGCGCGAGCGGGGGCCGGCCCGGGGGCGGCTCGCCTGCGCCAACCTGGCCCACGGCTTCGCCGCCGCCCCGGCCGAGGACAAGCTCGACCTGCGGGGCGCGGCCAAGCCCGGCGTGGCCATCGTGACGTCGTACAACGACATGCTGTCGGCGCACCAGCCGTACGAGACGTACCCGCCGGAGCTCAAGCGGGCGGTCCGCGAGGCGGGCGGCGTGGCGCAGGTGGCGGGTGGCGTGCCCGCGATGTGCGACGGCGTGACCCAGGGCCGCGCCGGCATGGAGCTGTCCCTCTACAGCCGCGACCTGATCGCCATGGCGACCGCGATCGCGCTGTCGCACGACATGTTCGACGCGGCCCTGCTGCTCGGGGTCTGCGACAAGATCGTCCCGGGTCTGCTCGTCGGCGCGTTACGCTTCGGCCATCTGCCCGCGGTGTTCGTGCCCGCCGGGCCGATGACCTCCGGCCTGCCCAACAAGGTCAAGGCCCGGGCCCGGCAGGCCTTCGCCGAGGGCAAGATCGGCCGTGGCGAGATGCTCGACGCCGAGGCCGCCTCCTACCACTCCCCCGGCACCTGCACCTTCTACGGCACCGCCAACTCCAACCAGCTCCTGATGGAGGTCATGGGGCTCCACCTGCCGGGCGCGACGTTCGTCAACCCGCACACCGAGCTGCGGCAGGCGCTGACCCGGGCGGCGGCGCGGCGGGCCGTGGAGATCACCCCGCACGGCGCGGAGTACACCCCGCTCGGCGAGGTCGTGGACGAGAAGGCGATCGTCAACGCGGTCGTCGCGCTGCTCGCCTCGGGCGGCTCCACCAACCACACGATGCACCTGGTCACGATGGCGGCCGCCGCCGGGATCACCCTGACCTGGGATGACATGGCCGCCCTGTCCAAGGTCGTGCCGCTGATCACCCGGATGTACCCCAACGGCCAGGCGGACGTGAACCACTTCCACGCCGCGGGCGGCATGGCGGTGTTCATCGGCGACCTGCTGGACGCCGGGCTCCTCCACGCCGACGTGCTGACCGTGGCCGGGCGCGGCCTCGGCCACTACCGCACGGCTCCCGCCCTGAAGGAGGGCGTGCTGGTGTGGGAGGAGCGGACCGAGCCCAGCACCGACCCCGACGTCCTGCGGCCGGTCGCCGAGCCGTTCTCCCCCGACGGGGGCATCCACATGCTGTCGGGCAACCTGGGCCGCGCGGTGAGCAAGGTCTCCGCCGTCAAGCCCGAGCACCTGGTCATCGAGGCCCCGGCCCTGGTGTTCGACGACCAGCTCGACCTGCTCGCCGCGTTCGACCGGGGCGAGCTGAACGGGCGGGACTTCGTCGCGGTCGTCCGCTACCAGGGTCCCCGCGCCAACGGCATGCCGGAGCTGCACAAGCTCACGCCGCCGCTGGCCGTGCTGCTCGACCGCGGCCAGAAGGTCGCGATCGTGACCGACGGCCGCATGTCCGGCGCCTCGGGGAAGGTCCCCGCGGCGATCCACCTCTCCCCCGAGGCCGCCGACGGCGGGCCGATCGCGCTGCTGCGCGACGGCGACGTGATCCGCCTCGACTCCACCGCCGGGACGCTCACCGTGCTCGCCGACCTCACCGGACGCACGCCCGAGGGCGCGCCCCTGACCGACGAGCAGTGGACCGGCACCGGCCGCGACCTGTTCGCCTCCTTCCGCCGTACGGTCGGTCCCGCCGAGCGCGGCGCGAGCGTCTTCGGGGGCACCGCGTGAGCCTGCCCTGGCTGGTCGCCGACGTGGGCGGCACCAACGCCCGGTTCGGTTTGGTGACCCGGCGCGGAGGGCAGCCGGAGGCGGTAACCGTACTCGACGTTTCCCAGCATCTCGGCCTTGCCGATGCCGTAGCCGCCTATCTCGCAGACCATGCGGGCGGAGTTCGGCCGGGGGCCGCGTGCCTGGCGATCGCCGGTCCGGTCGACAGGGACCGGTACCGGCTGACGAACGCGGGATGGTCGGGTTCCGTGAACGACCTGGGCATCCCGCGTACGGTGCTCCTCAACGACTTCGAGGCCCTCGCGATCTCGCTGCCCCACCTCGCGGGCGATGATCTCGTGTCGCTCGGCGGCCCCCCGCCGTCGCCCGGCCTGACGAAGGCCGTGCTGGGCCCGGGCACCGGGCTCGGGGTGGCGGGGCTGGTCCCCGTACGGGAGGGCTGGCTGCCCGTGGCCGGCGAAGGCGGGCACGTCGCGGTCCCGGTCGTGACGGACCTGGAGATGGAGATCGTGCGGGCGCTGCGCGCCGACGGCCTGCCGTACGTGGACGCCGAGCACCTGCTGTCGGGCACCGGGCTGCCGCGCCTGCACCGCGGCCTCGCGCTCGTACGCGGCGTCGCGCCGGACGCGCGGACGGCTCCCCAGGAGACGGCCCGGGAGACGCCCCGGACGGCGGGTACCCTGACGACGGGAGCCCGGGCGACGGCGGCCGGGGCCGCGGCGCCCGGGTTGACGGCGGCGCAGATCACCTCGTCGGACGACCCGCTGTGCGTCGAGACCGTGGAGGTCTTCCTCGCGCTGCTCGGCGGGTTCGCCGGCGGCGTGGCCCTGACGTTCGGCGCGCGGGGCGGGGTCTACCTGGGCGGCGGCGTGCTGCCCCGGCTGGCCGCGCGCATCCCGGGCAGCGCGTTCCGGGCCCGGTTCGAGACGACCGCTCCGGCGCTGACGGACTACGCCGCCGCGATCCCGACCTCGCTGATCGTCGCCGAGCAGCCGGCGCTGACGGGTGCGGCCGCCTGGCTCGCCCAACGATTCCCCGAAGTGGAGCTGTGATGAGCAACCTTCTCGACCTCGCGCCGGTCGTCCCGGTGGTCGTCCTCGACGACGCGGAGAGCGCCGTCCCCCTCGCCCGGGCGCTGGTGGCGGGCGGCCTGCCGGTGATCGAGGTGACGCTGCGCACCCCGGCCGCCCTCGACGCGATCCGTCGGATCGCCGCCGAGGTGCCGGAGGCCGTGATCGGTGCGGGCACCGTACGGTCGCCGGAGGACGTGGAGTCCGCGGTCGCGGCGGGTTCCCGGTTTCTCGTCTCCCCCGGCACCACCCCCGGGCTGCTCGCGGCCATGCTCGCCTCGGGCGTGCCGTTCCTGCCGGGCGTGGCCACGGCCACCGAGGCGATGACGCTGGCCGAGCGCGGCGTGCGTGAGCTGAAGTTCTTCCCGGCGGAGCCGGCCGGCGGCGTCTCCTACCTCAAGGCGCTGAGCGGCCCGCTGCCCGACGTCCGGTTCTGCCCCACCGGCGGGATCACCCCCGCGAGCGCGCTGTCCTATCTGGCCCTGTCCAACGTGGGGTGCGTGGGCGGAAGCTGGCTGACACCGCGTAGCCTGGTGTCCGCAGGCGACTTCGCGAGGATCGAGAAGCTCGCCGCCGAGGCCGCGGCGCTGCGTCCCTGAGCCCTTTTCGCCCGCACGGAATCCCCCGACCGGCCCTCCGGGCCGCGCCGGGACCCCGAGCGGGCCCCGGGGCCCGGGGCCTTCCCGCGCCCGACCGCACAAGCTCGCCGGCCGAGCCACCCTCCCTCGGTGACGCCGGTGGCCATGCTCGTGGACCGTGACCCGGCCACACGTTCATGGACTCCGGGCCCGTGCGCCGCTCACCCGCGGCGTGCGGGCCCTCTCCGTTCAAGGCCGGGCCGCGGTCATGACGAGGCCGGTGTCACCGTCCCAGAGGTCAGCGCCGCCTGCACGATGCGGATCGCCTCGCCCGTGTCGATGCCCACGCTGGCGATCACGGCCGCGTAGTCGGCGGCGGCCCGGCGGGCCCGCTCCAGGCCGTCCTCGCCGGCGGCCGACACGAACGAACCCGCCCGCCCGCGCGTTTCGATCAGTCCTGCCTCCTCCAGCTCCCGGTACGCCCGGCCGACCGTGTTCACGGCCAGGCCAAGGTTGGCCGCGAGCTGGCGGATGGTCGGAAGGCGGGTGCCCACGGCAAGCGTGCGATCCTGAATCTGCCGGGCGAGCTGGGCCCGCAGCTGCTCGAACGGCGGCACCGGCGAGGCCGCATCGATGACGATCATCGGACGCTCGTCACCCGCCGGGCCACCGTCGCGCTCGACGGCGTCCTGACACGGAGCGCGACGCACACGACCATGCCCACGATCACGTTGGCGACCGCAGCGGCGCTCCACCAGCCGGGCGCGGTGCCGAACAGCAGCACCATGGGCAGCGACCACTGCACGCTCGGCGTGGTGAGATCGCGGGCGTCCTCGACGCGCATGATGACGTCGGCGGTCAGCGACTCCTCGTCCTCCGCCACGACCGGGCGCCGCAGCAGGTGGCGCAGTTGCACGGCGGTGATGGCTGTCACGCCGAGCAGGCCGATCAGCAGGACGACGGCCAGCTGCCGCACGGTGGGGTCGGGAACGGCCAGGGCGCTCCAGGCCAGCACCATCGCACCGGCGAACGTGGCGACCGCGAAGACGGCGTACGGCAGGCCGAGCACGGCCCGCCAGCTGGGCTGGATCGGATGGGCGGCCCTGCGGGACAGCGTCGCGCCCGCCCGCTGATCGACGCGTCGCACCCACCAGTCGAGCAGCGACTGTGCGAGCAGCAGCACGGCCACCAGCGCGGTCAGGACCAGCAGCGGCAGCGGTCGATACGGCTGGAAGCCGCCGAAGGCGGAACTGGCGAGCCGGTCGTAGGCCGCGGCGAGCGCGCTCGCGATGATCAGCACGGCCAGGATGAGGTGAGCTGCGAGGCGGGCGCGGCTCCGGACCGCCAGCCGGCTGGCCAGCAGCGGGGTCGGGCGGGCACCGGACAGGCCGTGCCGGGCCAGCCATGCGTCCGCCAATCGCAGGTCGGTCGCAGGCGCCGACGGGCTGGTGTCCGATAACGGTTCATGGGCCACGACTCCTCCTTTGTCGCAAGGTTTGTAGCAATATCATGAGACATGCCTTGAGACAAAGTCAACGCCCCGTGACCCTCGCCGGGACGTCGCCGGCTTGAGGTCCCGTGCGGCGAGCGTTCCACGCCGCCTACGCGCGTGCTCACCGTGTTCACTCACGAGGGCACCGGCCGGTGCGTCTCCTGTCGAGGGGGGCCTGGCTCGTATCCGAGGGCGCTCGACGCCTACTGTTCACCTTCGGAGGCGCAACCGGGGGCCCGTGATCGCCGTCTCCTTGGTGTGGACGGTTATCGCATCCTCTTGGCCCTCGTGCTGGCGGCCGGCGTCGGCCTCGCTCCGGTCTCTTCGGCCGCCGCCGATCCGGCGCCGGGGTGGCAGGTGAGCCTGCGCGGCGGGTCCGGCTCGATCGTCGACGACCTCGCCGCCACCGGCCCCGCCGACGCGTGGGCCGTGGGCGCGCGCAGGACCGGGACGCTGGACCCGAGGAACGGCTCCTACTTCACGGCTCCCCTGATCAAGCACTGGAACGGGCGCAGGTGGGCGACGGCCGCGAACCCCGCGGGGCCCACGGGGTTCCCGCTCCGAGAGGTCACGCTGGTCGAGGCCTCATCCCCGGTCAACGTGTGGGCCGCCGGCACGGCCGTCGCCCCGGGGACAGGCGACGTCTCGGCCGCCACCCGGTCGGTGCTGTCGCGCTGGGACGGCAGCCGATGGCGGCTCATGGGCTCGGGCCGCACTTCGATCACCGACCTGGAGGTCCTCGACGCGACGCACACGTGGATCCTGGGCCGTGACGACCGCACAGGGAAGGGGTTCTTCAAGCGCTTCCACAGCGGCCGCTGGACGAGCCTGCCCTTCCCCGCCACTCTGAAGGGCATCAGCGTCCGGTCGCCGGGCGACATCTGGGGCTTCGGGCCCTCGTCCGTAATGCGCTGGAACGGTCTGGCCTGGAGCAGGGTGCGACTGCCCGTGACAGCCGTGCCCGCCGCCCCCACCCCGGCGTACGGGCCCGTGAAGCTCCGGCTCGACGCGCTGGTCACCTCGGGAGCGAAGGACGTCTGGGTCGCCGCGGGGTTCCAGCAGGGTGACTGGTCCCAGCCCGGAGCCGTCCTGCTCCACTGGGACGGCGCGAAATGGCACCAGATCCGCCTGCCCGGCGACGTCATCCGAGACCTCGCCCCCGACGGTCGGGGCGGTGTGCTCGCGGCCTCGTACCGGCAGTCGATCACGGCGACGCCTGACGGGCAGGATCCCTATGCCTACACCACCTTGTCCGTCGACTCCTTGCGCCACACCGGCCGGAAGCTGATCCGCCAGACCGTGACTCCCGTGTCGAGCGGATTCGAGTGGTCGGACCTCGTCGCCGTCCCGGGTACCGGTTCGGCGCTGGCCGCGGGTTTCAACCGGCGACCTCCCCAGGGCCACGTCGTCTTCCGCTACGACGGCTAGAGCCTTCAGGCTAGGCTCGTCCCCTCACGGGCGAAGTTCGGTTCCGCCGCTTCCAGGCGCGGTACCGAGATGCCCAGCCGTCGTGCTTCGGCCAGGGTGGCCCGGCAGACCTCACGCGGTTCCTCGGCCTCGGGGTCGGAGTGCGCCGCGAAACTCACGCGCAAGAGCGCGACATGAGCGGTCAGCCAGGCGAGCGCGGGGGCCGTCAGCCAGGTGGGCGCACGGAACAGCAGCACACCGCCCCGGTGACGGCGCAGGTCGACGCCTCGCGCCTCGAGGAGCGGCAGAAGCTCGCGGCCGGCCAGCAGCGCCTCGCGCAGGTCGCCCGTCGCCCCGGCCAGCTTTGACAGGGAACCCAGCCGCAGGCCCTGCGAGAACAAGCCGGCGTCCGACGCGAAATGGACCCACAGCCAGCCGCGGAAGTCAGGCCGCTCCTTGAGCCGGAGCCCGGCCTCGCGAAACGCCTGGCGCACGGCCCGCTCACGGTCGGTCGGGGGCCGGCCGAGAGTGCCGAAGACGACCGACGGCAGCAGCGCCCCACGGAGCACGCCGTCCGCGCCGAAACCGCCACCGGCCTGCGGAAAGCCCCAGGCGATCCGGTCGACGGGGAGAGCGCCGATCGCGGCCGGCGGCTCGGTCCAGAGGTTGCCGAAGACCAGCACCGTGGCCTGGCCGACACGCGGGGACAGGAAGGCCGTCGCCTCCGGGAGGCGGTGGTGCGGCACGCTGAGCACGATCAGGTCGAAGTCGTGGTCCGGCTCCAGCGCCTCGCGGCAGCGCACCGGCCACCTCTCGACGACGCGCCGCCCCCACACCCGGCGCCGCATATCGATCAGGTCGAGGTCCACCGCGTCTCCGTACGTCGCCGCGCGGCCCGGCCGGACGTAGAACTCGACGTCATGTCCCGCCTGTTGCAGGGCCCAACCATAGACGGTGGCGATCACGCCTCGGCCGAACATCAGGATCTTCACGCTGCACCTCGTGGGGTACGATCGATTCGGAGACAATCTCCACTTGCAAAATATGGAGACCATCTCCACTTGTCAACGCGAGGTAGCCCATGACCGCCGGCAAGCCACTGCGGGCCGACGCCCAACGCAACCGCGATGTCCTGATCGCCAAGGCACGAGAGATCTTCGACGCCGGCGAGTTCTTCGACCTGCGCTTCGACGACTTCGCACGCCTGGCCGGGGTGGGCACCGGCACGTTGTACCGCCACTTCCCCACCCGGGAGGCGCTGGCCGAGGCGGTCTACCACGGGGAAGTCGCCGCGCTGTGCGACCGCGCCCGCCGACTACAGGACACGCTGCCCGCGGCGGAGGCTCTGGCGACCTTCCTGCGCGGCATGGTCGACCACATAGGTGCCCACAAGGGCCTGGCCCGGACGCTGGCCACGCTCATGGCCGATCGCTCGGGTGCCCTCGCCGAGGGCAGCCTGGCGCTGGAGCAGGCTGTCACCGGCCTGGTGGCCGCCGCCGTGCGGGACGGCGCCGTTCGCGACGACGTGGATGCCGGTGCCGTGATGATGGCGCTGCACGGCATCGGTGCGGCCCATGACCGCCCCGCTTGGCGGGCCGAGGCCGACGATGTCATCACCCTCGTGCTGGACGGGCTGCGCCGCCCGCTGTGACAAGGTGCGACACGAGGTCGCATGCCGCGAGCGAAGGGTCCGGTCAGTGGTACGGCGGCGCCGGCATGCGACGCTCGCGCCCTGGGGCGCCGGCGTACGAGCAGGGTCGCCTACAACAGGTGCGCGACCATCTCGGCGGACTCCTTTGGGGAAGCGATCCGCACACCGAGGGACTCGGCCTTCGCCCGCTTGGACCCCGCGTTGTCTCCTGCGACGACCAGCGAGGTCTTCGCCGAGACGCTGGAGGACGCCCGGCCTCCGGCCCGCTCGATGAGCTCGTTCATCTGGTTGCGGGACAGTGCCGCCAGCTGCCCGCTCATCGCGCCCGTGACCACGACCGTCATCCCGGTCAGCGGCAGAGCGCCCGGCTCGTCCTCACCCGACGCCGGGGTGGTCGTGCCGCCCTGGTCACCGGCGGGCGCCGCCGCATCGGGCTCGGCCATGTTCACCCCGGCCCGGACGAGCTTGTCGATGAGGTCGCTCAGGCTCCTGGCGGTTCTACTACGCGCCGTGGGCCAACGCGACCACCGCGTTCCCAGGCATCGCGATCAAAGTCGGCTGACCGTACGCACCTCCGGGCCCGGCACGGGGCTCGCGCGGGGCGGGGCCGGCGCGTTTCGCCGGCCCCGCCCCCGCCGCACTCGTACGCTGACGACGACAGGCGGGCAGGACGGCCCGCCCGGGAAGGAGCGCGGGGACATGGACCTGTATGAGCGGCGGGGCCGCCTGCCGGACGAAGCCGCGGCGCTTTCCCGGGCCGGTGAAGCGCCGCGGGCCGCGCGGCGCGGCGCGAAGGCAGCCCGCAGGATCGCAGTCGTCCTGCTCGGGACCCTGGCCCTCGGTGCTGTCACGGCGGTGGCCTGCGCGTCGACGGGCCCCGCCGCCGCGGGTGACGTCCCGTCCGCCTCCGGTGCGCCGCACCCCGGTCAGGTGGAGCTCGCGAGGCTGGCCGACCGCATCGACGCGGCCCTGCGGCGCGACTTCCCCCGTCAGTATGCCGGGGTCGCCCTGGCGCCCACGGGAGGCGGCCTGATCGTCTACCGGCGCCCGTCGCCCGCCCTCGACGCGGCGCTGCGCGCCCGTTTCCCGAAAGCGCCGATCAAGACGCGCTACGCGCCCCATGCGGCGCGGGAGCTGGACGCACTGGCCGCGCGGGTGCGCCGCGACATCGCCTACTGGGGCCGGCGCGGGGTGCCCATCACGTCGGTGACCGCGCGTCACGACGGCACCGCCGTGGAGGTCGGCACCACTTCCGTGGCCCGCGCCTCGGCGCAGCTGCGGCGGCGGTACGGCTCGGCCCCGCTCCGGTTCGTCGAGGCCAGGCCGTCGCTGATCCCGGACGGCGCGCACTGACGCCTGTCCGGGTTGTCGGGAACCAGACCTCGATAGGCGTCGGGAGGATGCGGGTGACGTGCGGGTGGTCCGCCGCAGGTCGCTACCGCCAGGCGGCGGCTTGGCACAGGGGGACTCAGTCGCAGAGCAGGGCGACGATCGCGTCGGTCGTGGCGGGGTGACGGGCGAGCAGCTCCCGCACCTCGGCGCCTCCCAGCTCCGGGCCGTCGACGTCGGGCCATTCGGCTGGGCAAACGAGCAGGGCCGCCACGGCGTCGCACGCCTGCGGGTGCCGGGCCAGCAGCGCGGCGACCGGCCCGCTCAGTACGGCGGCCGGGCGGGCCCGCCCGGCCGGTACGGCCGGCCGTTCCCACGGCGGCGTCCACCCGTCCAGCTCGGCGAGGTTACCGGGGAAGGTGCGGCCCGCCTCCCGGACGAGCACCGGCACCAGCTCCTGCGCGTGCCTGCGCAGCGTCGTGATCAGCGTCGGCAGCCACGGCAGCAGAACGGAGTCGGGTAGCCGCGCGAACGCCTTGGACAGCGCCTCCACCACGAACGGCGCGAGGGCCGGGACCGGTTCGAGCGCCTGGACGAACCCGCTCAGGTAGAGCGGGAAGGCGGGAACGACGAGCGGGTTGGCCAGCAGTTCATCACACCTGGCGCGCAACTCGTCCCGCGGCAGCAGGCCCAGCTGAGTCTTGGCCGCCCAGAGCAGGGCCACTTTGGCGGGGGCCTCCGGGTGTGACTGCCGTATGGCGAGTTCGAGCTGGGCCCGGTCGCAGCCCAGCGCCAGCGCGAGGCTCTCCAGCGTGAACAGGAAGCCGAGCATGGCACCGACCTGCCGTAGGCCGGTGTCGTCGTCCGCGAAGGCGGTGGGCAGCAGCGTGCAGTAGTGCGCGTATCCGGCCGTGACGAACGCCTCGCACCAAGTCGGCAGTTCCGGTTGCGTGGCCCGGAAGTGGGCCAGCAGCCGCCGGATCCGGCGCAGCACCTCGGGCGCGTCGTCGACCGTGCGCTCTGCGGCCAGCAACTCGACCGCGCGGTTACCGAGCTCGTCGGCGAACCGGCGGCTGCCGAGGTAGAGGATGGCGTCCTCCACGGCCGCGAGTGCGTCTCCGGCGGTGGCACGGGGCTCCCAGACCTTGCGGCGTAGCCGCTGCTCCAGCACCTGCTCGACAGTGACGCCCTCGTAGCCCAGCTCGATGATCGACCGCTGGTGCCGGCCGATCGCCAGATCCCAGCTTTCCTGAATCGGCCGCTCGCCGAGCCGCCTGGCCCCCATGATCGGCCGTACCGCGTCGTCGGGCAGCAGGTAGCGCAGCTTCCACAGCACGTCCGAGCACGGCTCCAGCTCCGGGTCCGCCTTCAGGTCGAGCAGCACCCGCTGCTGGGTACGCCGGCTCAGGTCCAGCCCTAGCGGCTCCAGCCGGTCGTACACGTCGCGGGCGAGCGGAGGCAGCGCCTCGTAGCCGACCACGCCGATCCGGTCACCGCCCAGCAGGATCTCGCACAGGCGGCGGACGTCCCGGCGGCCCGGCACGGCGTCCTTCTCGATGCAGGTCACCGCCGCGTCCGCGAAGTCGTACGGCGCGGGCCTGGCCCGGCCACGCAGGCCGGCGAGCAAGATCGACGTCTCGAACACGGCGATGGCGTCGGCCGTGCTGGCCAGATAGCCGTTGCGTCGGGCCAGCCGCACGATGTCGACGCACCACCCACGCAGCTCGTCCTCGTCCAGGTCGTCCAGCACGGGCGGGGTGGCCAGGAACCCGGCGAGCCGGTCGCGGGCCGGCCCGGCGACGTCGGGCGGCGCGGCCTTGACCGCCTTGGCGCGGGCGCGCCTGTCCTGCTGCCCCTTCAGCCGGTACGGCGTGGCACCGGCCCGCCGGATCGCCTTGGCCCAGGTGGCGGCGGCGATCGACACCGATCCCTGGGCCAGGCCGAACTGGGCCTCGATCGCCGAGTGGCTGGATGGGATGAGCCCGTACAGCCAGCGGGTGCCGGTGCGCGGCGTGATCGTGTAGGGGGCCGCGTCGGACGTCAGACCGAACTCGGTGATTTCGCTGACGGCGTGGAAGGCCCCGCATACGTACAGGCAGTCGGCCGGGTCGGCTCCGGAGATGGTGAGATGCTCGCGGATCCGCGTCCACATGTAGCGTTCGCGTTCCTCGTCGATCGCCAGCCGGTCGTCCTGCGCGGGGCGCAGCCGCCGGAACAGGCTGCCGATCAACGCCATAGCCTGCCGGTAGGTGTCGTAGTCCGCACCGGTCAGCGGCTGCTCGACGTACTGGTCCCACCATTCCGACCAGTGCCGGACCTTGCCGTGATGCAGCAGGTGGGCCTCCAACTCGGCGAAGCGGGGGCGCAGGTCGCCGATCTCGACGCCGACGGAGTCCCCGTGCAGCGCCGCTTCTTCACCGTGCTCGTCGAGGTCCTCCGGTTCGCTCCCGGCGTCGTTCCCGGACGTGGCCGGGCCGTCCGAGGCGCCGGGCTCCCACTGGAATACGTGGTCCACCGAGCGATCGACCAGCACCAGCTCCACGTCCGGAGTGTCGAGCGCGTACGCGATCGCCTGGTATTCGGCGGACGCCTCGGTGACCGGCGCCACGACGCTGAGCGGTCCAGAGCCGGCCGGGAAGCCGTCGAGCTGAGTGGCGAACGCCTGTAGCGCCACGGGCAGCCGGCAGTTGCGCAGTTCCTCCAGCAGCGGGCGCAGGTCCTCGCACAGCTCCAGGTAGACGACCTTGGGCCGCTTGTCCCGCAGCCGCAGAGCCATCGCCAGCGCGGAGGCCGGCGAGTGGTGACACACCGGGAAAATCTCGAGGTCCTCCCGCAGCATCCGGTCGACGTCGTCGACCATGCCGGTCAGGATGCCCGACAGGGCGCCCGCGCCGCCGGAGAACGTCTCGGCGGCGGCGAGGAGTTGCCCGCGCAGGGCGTCGAACGTACTCATGACAGCGTGGAGATGGTCTGACGGCCGCCCTCGAGGAAGCTCGTCCACTCGCCGCCGTCCTTCTTGCTGCGTGGTTCGACCACACCGTGCCAGTACTTGTTGAGGATCGCCAGGTCCTCCGGTGCCCGCCGGGCCAGCGAGCCCACCAGGGAGCCGCCCAGAGTCTCGGCACGCAGCGTGCGGTCACCGAAGAAGTGACTGTGCAGGATGGCGTCCTCCAGCACGCCGATCTGCTCGGCGGTGGACAGAGCCGACTCCAGCTTCTCGTCCTCACTGGTGGCCGACGCGGCGGCTGCGCGCAGGTCGGCGAAGCTCTGCAGCAGGATGTCCAGCAGCGTGGGCGGGACGTCCAGCTCGATCCGGTGCCGGCGCAGCAGCTCCGTCGTACGGAAGCGGACGATCTCCGCCTCGCTGGTCTTGCTGGTCACCACCGGGATGCGGACGAAGTTGAACCGCCGCTTCAGCGCCGAGGAAAGGTCGTTCACCCCGCGGTCCCGGCTGTTGGCCGTGGCGATGATCGAGAACCCGGGCCTGGCGAACACGGTGTTGTCGGTGTCCAGCTCGGGGATGGAGACGTACTTCTCGGACAGGATCGAGATCAGCGCGTCCTGCACGTCGCTGGTTGAGCGGGTCAGCTCCTCGAACCGGCCGATCACGCCCTGTTCCATCGCCGTCATGATCGGCGAGGGGATCATCGACTCCCGCGACTGGCCCTTTGCGATCACCATCGAGACGTTCCAGGAATACTTGATGTGGTCCTCGGTGGTGCCCGCCGTACCCTGCACGACCAGGGTGGAGTTGCGGCAGATCGCGGCGGCGAGCAGCTCGGCCAGCCAGCTCTTGCCGGTCCCGGGGTCACCGATCAGCAGCAGGCCGCGGTCGGAGGCGAGTGTGACGATGCTGCGCTCGACGAAGCTGCGGTCGCCGAACCACTTCTGCGGAATCTCCCTGTCCAGGCCGTCGGAACGCTCGGAGCCGAGCACGAACAGCCGGACCATCCGCGGGCTGAGCCGCCAGGAGAACGGCTTGGGGCCGTCGTCGATCGACTCCAGCCAGTCGAGCTCCTCGGCGTACTTCACCTCGGCAGGCGCACGGAGCATCTCATTGGTCATCAAAGTCTCCTTAGGCGAGGAAGTTCTTCAGTTCGAGCACGAGTTTGCGGATGTGGCCGGAGATGACGGGCGTGCCAAGATCCTTGAGCTTCTGCCGGAACCACGGGTTCACGCTCTGCTGGCCGCCACTGCTCACCGAGCCCACCGGAATGAGCCGTACGCCGGATCGGTGCAGCGCCTCCATTCCGGCGTAGACGCCGTCGCAGTTCCATTCGTAGAAGTCCGAGATCCACACGACCACCGTGTTACGGGGGTCGGTGACCTTCGGGTGGGCGACGGCCAGGGCGGCCGTGCCGTCGGTGCCGCCGCCGAGCTGGGTGCGCAGCAGCACCTCGAACGGATCGTGCACCCACGGGGTGAGGTCAAGCGCCCGCGTGTCGTACGCGATCAGGTGAACGTCGACCTTGGGTAGCCCGGCGAAGATAGACGCGAGAATCGTGCAGTTGACCATCGCGTCGACCATGGAGCCGGACTGGTCGACGACCACGATCATGCGGGCCGGAGTGGTACGCCGCGCGGTGCGCCGGTAGTACAGCCGGTCGACGTAGAGCCGCCGATCCTCGGGGTTGTAGTTGGTGAGGTTCTTCCAGATCGTCCGTTCGAGGTCGAGGTTGCGGAACACCCGTTTGGGCGGCACCGAGCGGTCGATCTCTCCCACGCTGGCCTTCTCGACCTGTGTGCGCAGGACCTGGGCGACCTCGTCGACGAATCTGCGGATCAACGCCTTGGCGTTGGCCAGAGCCACGCCGGACAGGTTCGACTTGTCTCGCAGGAGCTGCTCGACGAGTGACATGCTCGGTGTGAGCCGCCTGGCCAGGGCCGGGTCGGCCAGAACCTCGCGCAGCTGCATCCGGCGGACGAGGTCGCCCTCCAGGTCGGCCAGTGCGCGGGCCAGCTCGGGGTCGAGCCCGTCGCCCGCCCCAAATCCCGCCCCGGGTCCGCCACCAGCTCCCGCCCCGGACCCCGACCCGGCCCCGAATCCGGGGCCCGCTCCGGACGCGGCGCCGGCCCCCGCGCCAGGTCCCGCCGCGGAGCCCGTCCCTTGCCCGGTCCCCGTGCCTGGTCCCTGTCCGCCGCACATGGCCTGCTTGAACCAGGCGGCGTCCTGCTGCCAGGTCGCGAGCTGCGTGGCGGTGACGTCGCCCGTACCGGTGGCGAAGACGTTGAGCAGCAGCTTCGAGATCAGCGCGGCACTGCGCACCTCGTCACCGGGGGCGTCCTCCCCCGGCGCGAGCAGGTTCTGGAACTCGGCGGCCAGCTCCGGAAATCGCTGCACCAGCGATTCGATCGAGACGGAGGGATCGAGCACCGCGGCGGGCAGCCCGAGATCCCCGGCGATCGCCATGCTCGCCGTCTCCAACGCCGGCTGTTCCTCGGGGGCGAAGAGGCGCGCGAGCAACCGCCAGTACAGCACCTGACGCCGGTTCCGGTCCGTCGTGCCGCCGTCGATCACGGCACGGCCGTTCGTGGTGCCGCCTTCGGCCACGATCTGCTGAGAAGCGCGGTCACCGGTCATGACACCTCCACTCGCCGCGCGGTCGTCGCCCGGCGCCTCGATGCCCGCTATGTCCCGCTCACCCGGGTTCCGCACGGGAAGATCGTCGTCGGTAGGATTGTGGTCGTTCATTGCCGCAGCAACCGTCCGGCCCGCTCGCGCAGCACGGCGACCGCGTCTCCCGACCTGGCCTCGGCCTTGACCACCTTGGGGTCGGTCGGGCCCTGCGCCCAGTCGCCGGTGCCCACGGCGACGATCTCCCGTTTGACCTTCGCCTGAACGGCCAGCGGCTGGAGCAGCCAGCGCCCGCCGTCCCAGCGGACCAGGCCGACGCACGCGGAGGAGCCCGCGACCAGCTTCGGGGCGAGCGGGCCGCAGCCGGGCAGCCGGGCGGTATCCACCGCGAGCACTGATCCGCCCAGGTCGAACGAGCCGTCGCCGGTCACCTCGTAGCCCTCGATCAGCACAGGTTCGGCGATGCGTACCGGGACCCGCTCCAGCGGCGGCGCCGCGGGGGCGAGCACCCCGGCGAGGTGCAGCCGCGCGGTGGTGAACGGGTCGGCCGGCTTGCCCAGGGACGCCCGGTCGTCGTGCCAGATCACGTCGCCGCCGTCGAGCAGGGGCAGGTCCGTGACCTCCAGGGACAGGTGGCCGGCCAGGGCGGCCAGCAGGACCTTGTGATCGTGTGCCAGTTTCCACAGCGCGGGCCCGACGATGGTGTCGACCTTGGCCGCCGTGACACTCGTGCGCACCAGCCGGGCCTGACCACCGTCCGCGGGTTCCAGCACGGCGTGGACCTGGAACTGGACCGCGGTTCCGTGCTCGTGCACGTCGACGCCGAGGATCAGCAGCCGGCCGGACACCGTGGCCACGGCCCGGGGCTCGCCGGGCAGGACGCCGTCCTGAGCCAGCAGCAGGGCGCGGGTCCACAGGTCGGCCCAGCGCCTCACCGGCAGATGCTCCATCGTGCCGATGGGGCAGGAGGCGCGCAGCTCGGCGGCGAAACCGTCCAAGAGCACGGCGAGCCTGCGCAGTCCCGGCACGACCGTCAGCCCTTCGGTGATCCGGTCGACGGCGGAGACAAGGTCGTGGTCGACGCCGCGCCAGCCGGTGATGGCCAGTTCGCGCAGCCAGGATCGGGCTCCACCGAGCAGGTTGGCGGCTGTGTCCTGCTCGGACCGCGGCGCCGGGTACCAGGGCGCACGCTCGCGTCCGAGCGCCGCGTCGAGATCGGCGAGCAGGGCGTCGTGGACGGCTCCGAAGAGCGCGGCCCGGCCGCCCGCGAGCGCGGTCAGGTGCTCCTCGGTGATCAAGCCCGAGGCGACCTTGGCCGCCGCCTCCGCCAGCCGGTCGCCGATCGGGGTCGCGCTGAACGCCCCGGCCAGGGCGGCCGGCGCCTCGGCCCGCTCCTCGGAGAGCCGGGCGAGGCCGTGCACCAGGGCGTCGTCGAACCCGTCGACCAGGGCGAGCGCCTCCCTCGTGCCCTCCGGGTCGCCGTCGAGCAGCCCGGCCAGTTGTACGGCGAGCATCAGCGCACCGCCCCCTCGGACGGAAACCAGTGCATCTCGGGGATCGGCAGGGTGGTCGCCGGCACCTCCAGATAGGCCAGGTGGCGCAGGAAGCGGCTGAACACCATGGCGGCGGGGGCGGGCTCGTGCCCACCACTCAGACAAGCGATCAGGTCGGCGCCCTCCGGAACCTCTACCCGCAGGTACGTGGCCACGCGATCGAGGCCGTACTGCAGCACGGCCTCGGCTGTGAGGGCCTGCAGGTGTTTGCACGGCGAGCCGTACAGGCCGCCGCAGGGGCGGTTGTTGTTGGTGCTGCAGTTGTAGTTGTGGGTGCCCGCGGCGATGGAGGAGACGTAGACCCGGCTGATGTCCGAGCCGCTCGACACCACGCCCTGCAGCCGGCCGTCCGCCAGCTCGACGAAGGGGACCTTCGCCAGCTTGCGGGGCTGGACCGGCGGTATCACACGCAGCCTGCTGCGGTGCGCCCACACGGCTTCGCCGTCGGGGGAACGGTCATTCATGATCCGGAAGGTACTGGCCGGTCCCGACAAAACCGGTACGCCCTCACCCGGCCTGCGAAAAGACACATGCCGGGCTCGGATGGATACCGTGGCCGACCGATGGCACCTGTGGCGATGCGTGCGGAGTTGCCGCTCGATCGCATCGTTGGTCATGCAGGTCGCTGCGGCGGCCGCAGAAGAGCCGGCGGGAGTTCTGATTGGTGGCGACGGTCACGTTGCTGCGCTGGTCGAGAAGTGTTGCCGGTATCGCTCTGGGGTGGTGGTCAGGTGCCGGGCACCGGAGGGCGGGTGCCACGGCGCTCACCCTCTGGCCCGTGCCCCTCCAGCAAACGAAAAGGGCAAAGGGCAAATGCATGGTCCGTGTAGCTCGGTACGGTCTGTTCGGCGGAAGGAACCTGCGATGAGGCCGCACAAGCTCGCAGCACCCTTGCGCGGCTGGTGGTGCGTAAGGGTCGCTGCGATCGCACTCGGCCTCACAGTCATGGCCTGTGGCGGGGAAACTCCTGGCGGCACCCACCCGGCAACATCCTCAGCCCCCCGTGTGTGGCCAAGTAGCCTGTCGCTTCATCCGCAGATCCCCAAGACTCCGCCGCCCGCCAGCGTGACGTTGCCGACGGGTAGCCGCGGCGACCTCGTGCGACGGGCGCTGTTACGCCGATTCCGCGACGCGAAGACCATGCAGCAACTGCCTCCGGAGGCCGCGCCGTTCACCTCCGGGCGGATCGCCACCATCGGGGAGACCCAGGTAGGTGCCCCGCCCGTGAATCAACGTGAGTGCCGTCAGTGGACGCAGGGCATCTGGAGCGTCACCGACTCGCTCCATGAGGGGCTCGACGGCATTCTTGGCGGTGCTTTCCTGGTCGACACGACGAAAGGCGCATTCGGAGGGCCGATCCTGAGCGAGGCGATCGTGTACGCCTCCGACTCCACCCTGCGCCACCTGTCCGCCGATCCACCTGCGGAATGCCACACCCTGCGACTCAGTGACGGACGAACCACATGGACCGCGCGATATCAGCGCACCGCGTTGTCCCATCCGCCGAGTGAACGGGCCGTGGCCTACCGCCTGGTGGACGAGTCAGGGTCCAATCCGACTACGTGGGTCGCCCTTGCTCGTCTCAGTGCTTACCTCATCGAGGTCCGCCTCGTCGTGCTCCCGCTGTCTGACGATCTGGCCAACCAGCAGGTTGTGCTTGAGGACGCCATTCGTCAGGCCCACGCTCTGGCCGTAAAGACACTTTGATGGGTACAGCAGGTGCGCCCAGGTCTGTCCAGTGCACGGGTTCTGTCCCGTGATGGCGCTACGTGATCACCTGCCAGTCCAAGGCGTGCCGAAGATCAACTATCTGTGGATGTGATGTTTCCGGGCCGCGAGCGACGGATCCGGTCAGTGGTACGGCGGCGCCGACATGCGACAACCGTACGGTGTCCCAGCCCGAGCCCCGGGGCGCCGGCGGACGAGCAGGGTCGCCTACAACAGGTGCGCGACCGTCTCGGCGAACTCCTCGGGGGAAGCGATCCGCACACCGAGGGACTCGGCCTTCGCCCGCTTGGACCCCGCGTTGTCTCCTGCGACGACCAGCGAGGTCTTCGCCGAGACGCTGGAGGACGCCCGGCCTCCGGCCCGCTCGATGAGCTCGTTCATCTGGTTGCGGGACAGTGCCGCCAGCTGCCCGCTCATCGCGCCCGTGACCACGACCGTCATCCCGGTCAGCGGCAGAGCACCCGGTTCGTCCTCACCCGACGTCGGGGTGGTCGTGCCCTCGTCACCGGCGGGCGCCGCCGCATCGGGCTCCACCATGTTCACCCCGGCCCGGACGAGCTTGTCGATGAGGTCGGACAGCTCGGCCAGGTCGGCGACGATCACGGGCGCCTTCTCCGGGCCGATGCCGTCCACCTTCTGGAACCCCTCGGCGTCGGCCGCACGGACGGCCTCCATCGTGCCGAAGTGCCGGGCAATGCGGCGGCTCATGGAGCGCCCCGTCCCCCGGACGCCGAGCGCGCAGAACACCCGGCTCAGCGGTCTGGTCCTGGCCCTGCCGATGGCGGCCAGGAGGTTGTTGGTGGACACCTCCCCCATCCGCTCCAGGCCCAGCAGCTGCTCGCGGGTGAGGAAGAACAGGTCGCCGAAGTCGGCGATCAGCCCGGCGTCCAGCATCTGCTGGACGCGGTTGTCGGCCAGCCCTTCCACGTCCAGCTGGTCGCGGCCGACCGCGTACCGGATCGAGGCGATCGCGCGGCAGTTCCGGCCTCGCACGCACCTCCACCGCTCCTGGGAGGTGTCGATCTCACCGTCGCAGGTCGGGCACACCTCCGGGAACACGATGGGCCGCTCGTCGCCGGTGCGCAGGTGCACCACCGGTGACTCCACCCTCGGGATCACGTCGCCGGCCTTGTAGACGACGACGCTGTCCCCCAGCATCAGCCCGCGGCGCGTGATGTCGGAGGGATTGTGCAGCGTGGCGTACGTCACGACGGAGCCGTCCAGCTCCACCGCCTCCAGAACCGCCCGCGGGGCGATCACCCCGGTCCGGCCGGTGTTCCACTCCACCGTGAGCAGCTTCGTGATCTTCTGCACGGCGGGCAGCTTGTAGGCGATCGCCCACCGCGGTGCCCGGGAGCCGAATCCGGCCTGCGCCTGATCCGCCGCGTCATCCGCCTTGATCACGATGCCGTCGATCCCGAACGGCAGCTCCGGCCGCGCGGCCGCGATCTCCTCGACCCGCCGCTGCACCTGCTCCACAGTCGTCGCGACGATCCCGGCGACCGCAGTGCCGGCCGTGGTCTGCACACCCTGCCCGGCGACCCAGTCCATCACCTGGCTGTGCGGCCGCTCCCGGAGCCGCGTGGCGAGCCCGGAGGTGTCGTCGGGCAGCGGCAGCGCGCCGTACCCGAAGAACGTCAGCTCGCACACGTACGGCCGGTCCTGCGCCCTCAGCGTGCCCGCGGCGGCGCTGCGCGGGTTCGCGAACGTGGTCCCGTCATGCGCCTGCCGTTTCGCACACGCCTCCTCGAACTGCCGGGCGGTCATCATCACCTCGCCACGCAGCTCCACGGTGACCGGGTCGGCGAGCCGCCCGGGGAGGCCGACGATCGTGCCGATCGCGTGTGAGACGTCCTCGCCCGCGCTCCCGTCGCCGCGGGTGACCAACTGGACGAGGCGGCCGTGACGGTAGCGGGCGGCGACCGCCAGCCCGTCCAACTTCGGCTCCACCGACCACGCGGTCACCGGACGGCCGAGCCGGCGCTCCAGAGAGGCGGCCCAGCCGGCCAGCTCCTCGGGCCCGAACACGTTGTCCAGGCTGAGCATGGGCACGGTGTGCGGGACATCGCCCACGACTCCGGCGACCTTGCCCGTCGGCGAGTCCTCCAGCACCTGGCCGGGGTGGGCCTTCTCATAGGCGGCGATGCCCCGTACGAGCCGGTCGTAGGCGTCGTCGTCCAGCGGGGAGGTGCCGTCACCGTAGTAGGCCGCGGCCGCGTCGGCCGCCAGCTGGACCGCCTCGGCATAGGCGGTCTCGTCGGGGATCGCGTCGATCGGGGGTGCTTCAGTCATGCGGCCATCGTGCCGAAAGGGTCCGACAAGAACGTCAGACGCCGCCGCCTCGCATCCCACGACCCGTCCACGCGACGCCTGCTACGGCTTCCCCGTATTCGCCGCCTTGGAGGCCGACGAAGCCGCTCTGCACGACGTGCTGATATCTCGCCCAAACTGATATGACGAGGAAGCTGTTAGGACCTGTTTCGAAGTCCGCTATCTGGCGACGTGCCGTGCCCGGACAAGCAGTGAGGGCTCCGGTAGAGGGTTCATCGACCAAGAAGAACCTGGACACCGGAGACCTCGTTGGCCACCTTAGCGGTGACGAGGCGGTTTGACCTGACCGATGCGCAGTGGGCGCGGCTGCAGCCGCTGCTGCGTGCGCCGAGAAGACCAGCGAGGTCCTCGACGTTGATTTCCTCGGCGCGGGCGGCCGTGTCGTACAGGAGCCGCCACAGCACCCGTTCGCGCAGGGCGTGCGCGGGGTCGGTGAACAGCTTGTTCAGCCGCGCGGCAGGGAGGGCGCGGTCACCGCGCCGGGCGCTCTTGCGCCGCTCCAGCCGCCGGGCCGGGTTGGTGGCCGGCAGGTCCTGGCGCTGGGCCCAGGTGGTGAAGGAGACCAGCGCGGACAGGTGCCGGCCCCAGGTGGCTGCGGCCGCGACGGATGCCGAGCTGGGCGAACGCTGCCCGATGGCAGTCCATGTGACGGATAATGCAAGTTTGTGTCACATGCTTCCGGATGACCAGCGTCCATGCACCAAGAATGCTCCGAGAGCGTGCCGGAGACGGATAACCGTCACCGGAAGGGAGGTCACGGGTGAGGCGCACCATCACGGGTATCGTCTCGGCTGTCTGTGTGATCATCCTGCTACCTGTGGCGACCAACTACGCGACCGCGGACGTCCCGGGTTTCCTCGCCGGCCGGCCCTGGCTGGCTTGGGTGGCGATCGCAGTGTTCGGGACGGTGGCCGTTTCGGCGGCGGTCAACGTGCCCGTGCGGCTGGCGGCGCGCCGGATCGCGTCACGCCCAGGCGATCGCGACCGGCTGGTCGCTGGGGTGAGGGCCTATGTCAATCGGCGGCTGGGGCAGTCGCTGGGGGTGATGGGCCGGGCCGAGCTGGAGCTCGACAGGCGCGGCACTGCCGTCGTTGCGCCGCTCGCGGCTTACGCGGGCGACCCGGACGGCTGGGACCTCGCACCGGGAGCGACCATCGTGGAGGCGTTCGCGCTGGCTGATGAGTCGCTGCTGATCCTCGGCGAACCCGGCGCGGGCAAGTCGACGCTCCTGCTCGACCTCGCCTCAGCCCTACTCGACGGCGATGGCCCTGTCCCGGTGATCATCGAGCTGAACTCTTGGCCGGAGCCCGCCCGTGACGCCGACATCGTCTTCACCCGCTGGATCACCGAGCGGATCGAGGTCGACTATCACTTCGGCCGCGACCTGGGTCGCGCCTGCCTCGAAGACGACCGCCTCGTACTGCTGTTCGACGGCCTCGACGAGTTGCCCACCGCCCGGCGCGCGGCCTGCGTCGCCCGCCTCAACGCCCTCCAAAAGCTCTACCCCCGTCTGCGGACGGCCGTCACCTGCCGCACCAAGGACTACGCCGCCCTCCCGCTCCTCCACCTACGCGGCGCCGTCGAGATCCGCCCGCTCACCGACGACCAGATCGATCGCTACCTCGCAGACCCCGCCTCCGCCGCTTTACGCGTTGCCGTCACCGACGACCCGACGCTCCGTGAGTTGATGACCGCCCCGCTCTGGCTCAACCTCATGACGCTCGCCTTCCAGACCCGGGGCCGCGCGCTCGTCGGGACGACGACCCAGCGCCGTACGAGTCTTTTCGACCACTATGTCGCCCGGATGCTGGCGCGTCCTTTACGCGGCGGCCCCGCCCGCCACGACGACACGACGACCGTCCGGGTGCTCGCTGCCGTCGCCGCCGTCTCAAACCAGGCGGGTGTGCTCCCGTTGCGGCGCACCCCGCTGCGGGTCCGAGTGGACGTGGGCCAGGGCTGGAGCCACCTGTTCGGCTCGGTCGACCGCTTCTACTGCCAGAACACCGTCCAACCGTGGATCGGCGGAGCCGTCGGCGTGCTGTTTGCGACGGTGCTCGGCATCCGGTTGGGGATCTCGGGCCTGGCTATCGGCGGCGTCATCATGTCGCTGTCGCTCAGCAGCCGCAGCTCGAGCGTCCCCAGAGCCCCGCGCCCGCCCCTCGCCGTCCGGCTGCGCTGGTGGGCGGCGCACCTGCTCGCACTGCTGCTCGTAGCGGCGCTGTGCGGTGCCGTGCTCGTCATCTCCCGATCCCTGGACTCCCTGCCGGATGGGGTCTACCTCGCCGTCGCCGCCACCATCCTCGCAGGGGCGACCGCCTGGATCCTCCTGGCAGGGACCAGCGAGGGCGACGTCCCGTTTCTCCTGGGCGCGATCTGGTCCGTCGCGGCAGTCTACGCGCTACTCCTGTGGTGGGCGTCACCGCCGCACGGCGCGGGCGTCACCGCCATCGTCCTCGGAGCCATGATCCAGCCGCTCTGCGTGATCGCCCTGCCCTTCGGCACCCGCCTCCACGCCACCCGCGGCGACACCGACCTCGTGCACCCTGCCCCGTGGATCCCCGCCCTCTTAACCCTCGCGATTGCCGGCCTGACCCTCGGCCTCACCGGGCACCTCGGCGCCTCAGCAGGCCCGCCCGAGCTGATCCTGCTGGTGGCCACGGCCGGTGTGACCTACTACATGCACATGATTGCCATCGGCCTGCAGGGCGAGAGCTCAGGCCGCCGCGACTTCACGGTCCTCGCCCTCTCCCACGTTCTACCCTGGCGGCTCCGCCGCCTCCTGGACGAGGCCACCCGCCGCGGCCTCCTCCTCAAGGACTCAGCCTCCTACCGCTTCCCCCATTCCCTCATCCGGGATCACTTCGCCCGCCTCGACCCAACGACCGCCGAACCCCCACGCCCCTGAGCAACCAACGACCACCCGCCAACACGCTCGAACACTCCAGGGGCCGGGTGCTTCAGTCGCCAGCTCGGTGCTGATCGCGGTGTGCTCGATCGTGGTGACCGCGTGGCTGGCGGCGCGCAGCACGTCCGGCGAGATCCGGCGCCCTGATCGCGGACTCGGCGACCGGCAGGCCGGCGCTGCCTGCGCGCGCCTCGGCCGTGGTCGACCGCTCGCCGTCGACGTCTCGCTGGTGCCCGGGGCGGCCACCGACCGGATCGACGCGCGCGGTCGGGCCGTTCCTTCTGCCGGGGCCCGAACGGGCACGACTGCGCGAGGAGGTCGACGCGCAGGCGGCGTGCCTGCGCCACGAGGGCTGGCGCGCCACCGTCGCCATCGGGCCCGGCGGCCGTCCCTACCTCCGCCGCGAGGGCGGTCCTGCCACCTCGGCACCGGACACCGAACACCCGGGTCCGCCCGTCAGCGTGCCGTCCGCGGCGTCACAGCCCGGTTCGCCGTCGTGCTCCCCGAACGCGCCCGGCCGACCACCACCGAGAAGCGCGCGCTCATCCAGCTCGCCGCCCTGGTCCGCAAGTGCCACGGAAGCCGGGTCGAGGTGTGGCTGGACGAGACCGGCAAGCCGTCAGCCGCGGCATCGGCCGCCGAGTGCCTGGCCACCGCGCGTCGCGCCCAGTTGAGGCCGCACGTCGCACCGGCCGCGCTGATCTACATCGGCTCGCCGGAGGACCGTACGCTGCCCCTACGACATCGCGGGAGTCACCGCGGTGATCCTCGTCCTGGCGGTTGGGGTCAGCGTGCTCGTCGCCACCCGGCTGACGCGGCCGATGCGGGCGGTGACCGCTGCGGCCCGGCGGATGCGGGCGGGCGACGGGTCGGCGCGGGTCATGGTCCGCGCCAAGGGCGAGGTCGGCGAGCTGGGCGCCGCGTTCAACGAGATGTCCGAGCACCTGGACCGCATGGAGCAGCAGCGCAAGGCGATGGTCAGCGACGTCTCGCACGAGCTGCGCACACCGCTGAGCAACATCCGCGGCTGGCTGGAGGCCACCCAGGACGGCGTGGCCAAGCTGGACCCGGCGCTCACCGCCTCGCTGGTCGAGGAGGCCATGGTGCTGCAACACATCGTCGACGACCTGCAGCAGCTCGCGCTAGCCGACGCAGGCAAGCTGCGGCTGCACCCCGAGCCAGTCGACGTGGCCGGCCTGCTCGAGCAGATCGCGACCGTCTACCGCGCCGCGGCCGCCGGGCCGGTGCTGACCGTCGAGGTGACCGGCCGCCCCTACATGGACGCCGATCCGGTACGGCTGCGGCAGGCGGTCGGCAACCTGCTCACCAACGCGCTCCGCCACACGCCGACCGGCGGGCGGGCGGGCGAGCCTGCGCGCGTACGCCGACGGCGACGGTGACGTGCTGATCGAGGTGGCCGACACCGGGCCGGGCATCGCGCCCGAGCACCTGCCGTACGTCTTCGACCGGTTCTGGCGGGCCGAGAAATCGCGCAACCGCCAGACCGGCGGCAGCGGACTGGGGCTGGCCATCGTGCGGCAGCTCGCCAAGGCACACGGCGGGTCCGCGGCGGTGCGCAGCGAGCCTGACCGGGGCGCAGCGTTCGTCCTGCGCCTGCCCCGGAGTTCGCTGAGGACGTTCCCCGCTCGGCGCACCTCCAAATGCCTGATCCGAGCCCGCCGTGTGTCCGCGGTGACGAAGCGGATGTGCTCCCCCATGCCGGCCGCGATCCGGTCGTCCAGCGTCGGCAGGGTCTTCTCGATGGCCCCGGTCATCGACGCGAGGGTCTCCTCGACACACCTTGGGTAGACCGTCCGCAGCAGTTCCTCCCGGCTAGGAAAACACTCGCCGGAGTTGTCGTATCTGGGCCGCGTCGTTCGTAGCCAGGGTGAACGGTCGTCCACGAGGGCGCTGTCACGATCAGCTGTCACGACCAAAGGAGATGCCGACCGATGCAGCACCCACAGGCCAAGATCCACCGCATGTTCGAGCTCGTCGAGCCGATCGCCACCTCCACCTTCTCCGAGGTGGCGAACGAGGCGTTCCTGGCCCTGGGCATGCGCAACTACTGGGACGGATACTTCGCGGGCCGGGCCGCACCGCTGGGGCCGGCACCGGCTGCGGTGGTACACGCGGTCTTCTACAACTTCGCCGAGGGCGAGGTGGCACGCCACATCCCCTGGGTGTGGGGAAAGATCACCCCGCAGGAGGCAATCACCGTGCGTGAACGGGGCAGCACCGCCGCCCTGCGGCAAATGATCGGAGAGCTCGCCGACTCGCCCAGTCTGGTGCGGGCCGCCGACCTCGCCGCCAGAGCAGCGGTCAGCGCGCCGACCGAGGGCCGACCACTGTACGCCGGGCTGCGGGCGCTCGACGTGCCCGAGGAGCCGGTGGCCAGGCTCTGGCACGCGGCGACGCTGCTGCGGGAGCACCGCGGGGACGGCCACAACGCCGCCCTTCTCGCCCACGGCATCGGCGGCACCGAGGCCCACGTCCTCATGGCTGTTTCCCTCGGAATGAGGGCGGAGGAGTTCGGCCGGATCCACCACCTGCCCAAGGCACGGCTGACCGCCGTGGTCGACGGGCTGCGCGGCCGCGGCCTCGTGGACGCCGCCGGCGGGTTCACCGACGCCGGCCGGGAGACCAGGCAGCGGATCGAGGCCCTCACCGACGAGCTGGCAGCCCCGGCGTACGACGTGCTCAGTGCGGACGAGCTCGACGAACTGGCCGCAGGGCTCGAGCCGATCGCCACCGCGGTATGGGCCTTCGACAACTGAGCGGGCGCATCAAGCTGCTGTGACGGCCACGACCCCAGCCCGGCCACCGAGATGAGCAGGTCGTTGCGCGGGATCACCCGCCTGGCGTAACCGAAGGCGCCGCCACCAAGCGGCGCGAGGCCGCCGACGCCTGGCTGTCCGGCAAGAAGAAGACCGGCCGGCTGCGGGCTGGCAGAGGGGGCAGACGGCAACACCCATGACCGCGTGCGCCAGGCCCACCGCGAATACCCGTACTCCGCCTGAGGCTCCGCACCCTGGTCACCGCCGGCGATCCGGCCCATCCTTGGGGCGGGAGGTGCCGGCATGCTCTACCGGATCCTGGCGGACACGATCACGAGCTTGGCGGACGCGGACATCCCCCGCGACGACGGCGAGCGGCCCTCGGGCACGCGGCTGCGCGGGGCGTGGGCGTCGGGCGGTCCGTGCTCCTCGCTGGACGGGCTGCGCCTGCCGCCGCTGAACAACCGCCGGGTCCGGTTCTGGTACACCGAGGAGGGTTGGCGCGTGTACGGCCGGGCCCACTGGGCCGAGCTGCGCGAGGCGGGTCACACCGTACGGGTGATCCGCGTCAAGAACGCCCCCGACTCCCGTGTGGCCTACCGCGACCGCTACCAGGTCGCCCTTCTCCCTCCGTCGCCGGGAAGGCGCTGACGACCGCCGCCGGCCCCGCCAGGCGATCCCGCACCCGGTTCGGGGGGCGAGACCCCCGCGGGACCAGGGGCGAAGACCCGCCCGAGCGCGCTGCCATGCGCGCGATTCGTGCGCACGTACGAGGCAATGCACCCGAGCGCAACTAACCGCAGCATTGCCGTGTCACGGCGTTTCACCGGTGCCAGCAGGTTTCACGGCCGAGGGCGATATGGTCTTATGTGATTTGCACCCCACTGAATATCTAGGTCCCGTCTGGGGCTGACGAGATCGGGGTGTTCGCAGACTCGAGCGCGGTCTCCCTGTCGGTAGCTTGTGAGCAACGCGATCTTGTATGTGTACCGGACCGGGATCGCCTGGGAGTACCCGCCGCATAACTTCCCGCCGTACAAGACGGTCTATGACTTTCTTGATTCGACGAACTTTGAATTCCGATAATGTATCTTATCGGAAATCAGTTTCGAGGATCTTGAGGTAGTTGCGGACATGCGCGGCGATGTGGACCCAGACCCGGCGATCGAGGGACGTATCGTCCCGCGTCCGTTGGACCTCGCCGTTGTGGAGGAGGTCCTCAGCGACGAGGCAGCGGAACTGCTGCGGCAGGCTCGCGCGGAGAACACGCACCGGGCCTACGCCGGCGACTGGGCCAGGTTCTCCGACTGGTGTGCCGCCAATGGAGCGTCTCCGCTGCCGGCCACCACGGCGACGGTCGTCAACTACATCGTCTACCTGACCACTTTGGGCCGGGCTCCGGCCACGGTCGACCGGGCCGTCTCGGCGATCCTGTCCATTCACACCGACACCGGCGCCGAACGGCCGAACACCCGGCCGATCCGGGAGGCCTTGCGTTCTTACCGCAAGCTGCGGGCGAAGGCCGGATTCCGGCCGCGGCGCTCGCTGCCCATCACCATCGAGATCCTGCGGGCGATGATCGAGGCCCAGCCGGAGGATGGTCCTACGGGACAGCGCAATCGGGCCATCCTGACTGTCGGGTACGCGGCGATGACGCGCCGGATCGAGCTGCACCACCTGAACATCGAGGACCTGACCTTCCTGCGGGAAGGCCTGGAGCTCTTCATTCCGATGTCGAAGACCGACCGCGACGCCCGCGGCGTCAGCGTGCCGCTGCCGTATGGCTCCCATCCGGGAACCTGCCCGGTGCGGGTCGAGTCGGCGTGGCTGGAGATCCTCGCCGAGCACGGCATCACCAGCGGGCCGGTGTTCCGCGCCATCGACAAGAACGGCCGCATCGCGGGCGCGATCGGCGACGACGGCGTGCCCGTCCGGCGGGCCGGGCGCGGGGATGGCATCCGCATGACCCCCGAGGCGATCAACCTAGTCGTCAAAAATGCCGCCCGAGCCGCCGCCCTCCCGCACGCCGACCGCTACTCCGCTCACGGCCTGCGCGCCGGCGGAGCCACAGACGCCGCCGACGCCGGCGCGACCATGTCCGGAATCTGCCAGCACGGCCGCTGGTCGGAAAAGTCCCCCGTGGTCATGCAGTACATCCGCCACCGAGACAAGTGGAAGAACAACCCGATACTGCGCGTGGGCCTATGACCGGGGCGGCGTCGTGTCGAGTGACCGGCCGCGACGATCCGGTCCACGCTCTTCACCTCCCTCAGCACGACTAGTTGACTCGAGATGTCGCTGACCTGCCCAGGTTCGTTCATGCACACCGACATCCGGCGACAACCTGATGCGGCCGGTTGGCCTATGGCCGCCGCTGAACAATTCCGGGAACTAGTCTTCTGTGAAGTAATGCGATGGGCTGGGTAGCCAACCCTTCCGTGCGTATACAGCACGCACGCTACATGCCACTCGAGCAATCGATCACTAACGGCTACCCCGAGGCTTTAAGCACTGAAGGAAGAGGGACTAAGGAACCGCAACCATTCGTCTTCCTGTAGGTCCGCCGATGGTTGCATAATTAGGTAGTATTGAGCGGGGTCATTGCCGACGCCCCAAACAATCTCGTGAGTAAGTTCAGCATGTGCTAACCGCTCCAGCAGGCGCACCCCAGACTCTCGCCAGTCACCGTCAAAGGATAGGTCGGCGAGATATGGATCCAGGCTGTCGGTGGCCCATCCGACGCGCTCCTCCTGATCTATCACGGGATCGAAAGCCACTGCTAACCGACCTTGTTGCACGTGAGCGATCAGATTACGCCGATCACCCCAGCCGTAATGTATGCCCCGGCCGTGCCAACATACTGTTAATGTCAAGTATCCAGCTTTGGCGATTCTGGTGAGGATATGCGGCTGCGCACCTGCACTGCCGCTGTTTGATTCGGCGACGAGGACACCATCTCCCCACTCGTTGATCGTGGCGAGCCGAGGGTCTTCCGACCAGTCGCCGACAGTCAGACCATCCGATAGCGGCGCATACGTACTTTCGATCAGAGGTTGGGCGCTGAAGAGGCCAAGCACAGCAGATATGTTTGCGTTGTCGACATAGGTTAGGCATACCTGGTCGACGAACTCGACGTCCAGACGCATAAGATTCTTCCCTTCCAAAGCATGAGGGTGCCGGGGGATCCACTAACGTCCCTGTCATCGCGTTGCCAAAGGCATCTACTGCACCACTGACCTCGGCCGTGTAGGAGCTTGCCTGCATTAGGGGTGCAGTCGGAGTGACGACTATGGTCGTATTGTCCGCTGTCACCGTACCGGGTACAGGGTTTCCGTCCGAATCCTTCAGAACAAGCTGAGCATCGCTAACCGATTCGTTAAAGGATGCTTCTACCGCGGTGCCGAGTGGAACATCTGTTGCGTTCGCTGTGGGCGCAGTCCCTATAACAGCCGGAGGTGTGGTGTCAGGGTCTGGAGGGCTTTGCGGTAACTCATCGGCAATCGCAACGGTGGCATCATCCTGCTTGGCCTCCATGCCCTCCCGAAACTGGTCAGGCGTTATCGGGTCTGGTTCCTGTCCATCATAACGAGAACCGTCCGTAGCCTGCCGAGCGAGGGCTTCTTCATAGGTAGGTAGTTCCGTGGGATCTGGACCCTCAAACGAGTAACCAACGACCTCGTATTGCGGTTCGGCAGGTTCAAAGTCGACGAAGAGAAGGGGCTGGTGAGGGCGCTTCTCGCATGACGTGCCGTCGTAGCACATCTCGTACTCGGTCGTACGGTAGCGCCGCCAGGGCGGGATGGGACGTGGCCGGTTGCGGTGGGGGCGCCCCCGGCGGGAGCGTGCGCGGCGGCCGGGCTCGTGGTGGCCAGCGGCGGAACTGTGCCGGTGAGCCGGATGGCCTCGCGGGTGGTACCCGCCACGGCGGCCGGGGTGGTGTCGGCCAGTGCGGCGGGGGCGGTGGCGACCACGGCGGCGGGCGGGACCGCGGCCATGACGAACGCGGCCGGTGACCCGGCGGCGAGCGCGATCGAGGAGATGAGCTGGGTGGCAAGCCATTGGGCGGCGCCGAGGCCGGGCAGGTGCGGGGCGGCGCGGCCGCCGATCCGGGAGGTGAGTTCGACGAGGGTGCTCACCACGAAGCCGGCCCATGCCGCCCAGCTGAGGTCCTTGACCACGGTGAGGAAGAGGGTGCCGTCGTCGCGGTGGGTGAGCGTGTGGGCGAGTTCGCCCAGGTCGGGCAGGTGGGCGGCAGGGGGGATCCGGCCAGCGCATACAGCGCCAGGGGAACGCCGGCGATGAGCGCGGCGAGGACGGCGGCGGCCAGCAGCGCGCGCAGCCCGTCCAGGAGGCGGAACCTCGTCATCGCAGTTCTCCTTCCACGCCGGGGACGAGGCGGGCGGTGGCCGTCCCGGTCACGGTGATGTCGTCGATGCCGATCAGGGCCAGGAACAGGGTGGGTTTGGCGACCCGTACGCGGACCTGGATGGACTGGGCGCCTACTGGTGTGGCGCTGCCGGTGTGGCGGGTGGCGGTGAGGTAGGCGCGGGCGGCGCGCAGGGCGGCGGCTTGGTCGACGATGTAGCGGCCGTCGGTGTAGGCGGCGCGCCGGTCGACTTGTCCGGCGCCGGCGCGGGCGGCTTCCTCGGCCACGTTGTAGGCCTCTCGCCCGGCGCGGAGCTTGGCGGTGCCGTCCCATAGGAAGGCGGCGAGCAGCAGCATCAGCGGGAAGATAGCCGTGGCGGTGAACAGGGTGACCGACCCGCGGTCGCGTGCCCGGGTCATGCCACCGCCGCCAGCGCAATGCGGCCGTCGGGAACCGTCTGGTCAGCGGCGGCGCTGGTGGGCGAGAGCAGGGTCGCCGGGTCGGCGTCGGCGTCCACGCCGGGGCCCGGCGCGCTATAGCCGACGATCGTCTCCGCCTCGTCGCAACGGACGCCTGCCGCGTCGGTCGTGTCCGGCAATCTGGGGTCACGACGCGCTGGTTTCGGGCCTATTGGGATGAGGAGGACACCTGGTTCTACGTCGAGGTCGGCGACGACGGCTGGGTGGTCCGGCAGATCGAACTGCGCGGCCCGGACGACACGCCCCTCACCGCGACGTCGTGGCCGGAATGGCAGGAGGCCGAGATCGCTGGGCGTCTGCGGCAGTATGAGGCGGCCTTTGGGGCGACCGCCGGGATCCCCTTGCGGGAGTGGGACGGCTACGAGCCGCAGCCTCTGACCTCGGCCGAGTTCGAGAGCGCCTGGCTTTGGGCCCGCGCCTTTCTCGGAGGCGGTGGCCGGCCTGCCGACGTCCGGGTCCGCTCTTATCCCGGTGCGCCACCCTGATGCCTCACCCATGGCGAGTTCCCGCCCCGGCGCTCCGGCGCACGGTCGAGGAGGTTGCGGAGGTCGCGAGCCCGAGGGTTCGTCCCCGGTAGGGGTCGATGGGCGAGACGAAAGACGCGCGCACCGTTGTGTGGCCGGGCAGTCCCGGCAGTAGGTCGCCGAGCCGGAGCGTGCAGGTCACGCGGGCGGTGACCTGCGCGGGGGCGCCGACTTGGCGGGAGAAGCCGGAGGTGTCCAGCGCGATGGACGGGCCGCAGCGCAGGTGCTCGTCGCGGAGCGTGGCGGTCGCGCTGGTGGTTGCGGCGTGCCTCGCTTGGGCGGGGTCGCGGGCGATGGAGGCCTGCCGGGCGGCGTCGCGGGCGGCTGATTCGACCGCGGCGTAGGCGGTGGCGATGCGCCCGGTCAAGACGGCCAGGGAGATGAGCGCGAGCAGCGTGGGGGCGAGGACCACCAGTTCCAGCGTGGCACTCCCCCGTTCGCCGTCGAGCCGCGTACGTCGTCTCATGGGCGGCTCGCGGGGACGAAGCGTTCGACCGGTGCGCGGGCCGCCTCGGCGACGGTCCAGTCGCCTGCGGGCAGGAACGACGGCACCCGGCCGGTGACGACGACTTCGACGGTGGCGGCGTCGCCGCCGGTCCGGGCGGCGGGGTGGGTGAGGAAGGCGCCGCCGACGCGGGTGGCGAAGCGCACCGCGGCGGCTGCTCCGGCGGAGCGGCTCGCGCCGTGGGCGCGGGCCGCCCGCACGCCTTCTTGGGCGGCCGCCTGGGCGGTGGAGCGGGCCTGGTAGACGAACAGGCCTGGACGGCGGCGGCCACGACCAGGAGCAGCAGCGGGAACAGGACGGCCGTCTCCAGGGTGGCCGCGCCCCGCTCCCGGGCCGCCCGGCGTGGCGGGTGGCCGGCGGCGGGTGCGGTCACGGGATCTTCGCGAGCCATTCGGTGACCTTGTCCTTCATCCCCGCCGCAGCGGCGATGGCAACCGCGATGATCAATGTGGTGATGACGACCCATTCCAGGGTGCTGCTGCCGCGTTCCTCGCGCAGGCGCGGCAGGGCGAGCCGTGCCCGCACGAGCAGGCGGTCGATCGGCAGGGGTGGGAGCTTCACGGGGCGCATCGGTCTCCTCATCGGGAAATCAGCCGGCGATGGCCAGCCGGTAGATCTGGGGGAAGGTCAGCATCAGCAGGAAGGCCGCGCCGAGCAGCGCGACGGGGATGACCATGGCGGTGGTGCGGCCGTTGGCCTCGGCCTTGGCGGCGGCCAGGGCCTGGCCGCGCATGGAGGCGGCCTTGCTGATGAGGGTGTCCAGGACGCGGGCGCCTTCCTGCCCGGCGAGCGCGGCGATGTCGGCCAGGTCGGTGAGTTCGGTGACGCCGACCTGTTCCCCGAGCCGGGCCAGGCCCTCCCAGGCGGGGCGCTGGTGGCGGCGGGCCTGCTGCAGGACGGCGGCGATGCGGGCGAAGGCCCAGCCGTCGCTGACCGAGGCGGCCTTTTCCAGGGCGTCGGCGGGTCCGGCGCCGGCGCTGCGTTCCAGGGCCACCAGGTCGAGGTAGCCGGTGACGGCGTGCCGGAAGTCGGCCCGCCTGCGGGCGGCCTCGGACCGCACGGCCAGGTCGGGGGTGAAGAACAGCACGACCCCGGCGAGCAGGGACGCCCCGGCGGGCAGCGCGATGCCGGGGTCGCCGCCGCGTGTCGCCAGCAGCGCCGACAGCGCGGCGGGCAGCAGCAGGCCGGGCACGGCCAGGCCGAGCTTGGCGGCGAGGAAACGCTCGACGGGCCGGCCGAGCAGCGCCAGGTCGCGGTGCGGGCTCGGCAGCGACCCCAGATGGGTGGCCATGAGGCGGCCGATCCGCTGGGTCAGGTCGCCGGAGGTGTCGGGCGGGACGTAGCCGGCGCGCAGACGGGCGACGGCCTCCTCGAGCCGGGGCGGCGCCGGCCGCAGCTCACGCACCAGCAGGAACAGCCCGAACCCGGCCAGGGCGCCGGCGGCGAGGAACAGGTTCATCGCCCGCCCCCGGTGAGAAAGCGGCCGGGTGGGCGGGCGGTGCCGAGCCGGTGAAGCCACCACAGGCCGGCGGCGTAGCAGGCGGCGACGACCGCGAGGGCGGCCTGCCCGGCGGTGGTGCCGAACGGGGCCACGTAGTCCCGGTTGAGGGCGGCGAAGCCGCTGTAGCCGAGGAGGAAGACCATGATCCAGCGGACGGTGGCGCGGTGGCGGGCGCGTTCGGCTTCGACCTCCCGCCGGGCGGCGACGTTGGCCGCGACCATGGTCGCGAGGTTGGTCAGGACGTTCCGCACGCCGGCGCCGCGCCGGGACGCGGCCCGGATCAGCGCGGCGGCGATCAGGTCGGCCACGGGGTCGTCGAGCGCGTCGGCGAAGGCGCGCAGCGCCTGCTCGGTGTCGGCGCGCATGGCGAGTTTTCGGCCGAGGTCGCGAACTTCGGCGGCGATCGCCTCGGGCGGGTGCTCGACGCTGCGAGTGAGGGCGTCCTCCAGGCCGGAGGCGGCGCTGAGCAGGTCGGCAAGCCGCCGGGTCCACTGCTCCAGCCCTTCCAGGCGGGCGATGCGTGAGCGAGCACCGCGCCCTGCAGCCAGGCGGGGCACGGCGAGGCACGCGCCGGCGGCGGCGATGCCGGCGACGGGCCAGCCGGTCAGCAGCAGCACCGCGGGGCCGAGCAGCACCGCCGCACCGGCCTGACATCGCAGCGCCGGGTCCGCGGCCGCGCGCGCCAGCGTGGCCACCCGCCCGCCGGGGCGGGGCGGCGCCGGCGCCTTCCCCCGCACGGCCGGCACGAGGCAGGCGAGCCCGGCTGCGATGAGCCCGCCGGCCAGCGGCGCGAGCAGGGCGCCGGTCATGACGCCCTCCATAGCGCGGCGGGGTCGAACCCGGCGGCGACCAGGTCGTCGAGGCATTGGGGCGAGGTCGCCGGGACGGCGCGGCCGTCGGGGCCGGGCCGGTAGATGTGGTTGCGCGCCGGCATCGCGGTGTCGGCGGGCGGCAGCACCTCCAGCACCTCGCTGACGTACCGCCGATTGGTCCGCACGTCGCGCCGCAGGTGGACGACGAAGTCCACGGCCATGCCGACCAGCGCATAGACATCTTCGGAGTCCAGCGCGAGCCCGCCGGAGCGGCACAGCATGAGCAGGCGGGGGAAGACCTCCTCGGCGGAGTTGGCGTGGATGGTGCACAGCGAGCCTTCCTGGCCCGAGTTCATCGCCTGCAGCATCGACCACGCCTCGTCGGCGCGGACCTCCCCCACGATAATCCGCACCGGGTTCAGGCGCAGCGAGTGCCGGATCTCCGCGTCCAGGGTGATCTCGCCGTGGCCCTCGCTGTTGGCCTGCCGCGACTCGATCGCGACCACGTCGCGGTGCCGGTGCGGCAGCGGGTCGAGGTAGAGCTCGTACTCGCTTTCCAGCGTGGCGATCCGCTCGTCGGGGTCGATCTCGGCGGCCAGGGCCCGCAGCATGGTGGTCTTGCCGGCGTTCACCCCTCCGGTGACCAGGACGTCCTTGCGTGCCCGCACGGCCGAGGCGAGGAACGCGGCGAGCCCTGCCTCCAGGGTGCCGAGCTCCACCAGGTCGGCGAGCGCGACGTCGACGTGCCGGTGACAGCGGATCGACACGTGCGGGCGCGGCGTGACCGCCATGACCGCCGACAGCCGCACCCGCTCCTTCAGCGCGGCGTTCAGCATCGCGGTGACGGTGGAGAACTCCCGGGCGGTCTGACCGCCGTGCACGCCCCACATCCGGATCCGCTGGACGAGTTCCTAGTCGCTGCCGGCGACCGCCGGCCCGCGCACCTTGCGCCCGTCGGCGTAGGTGACCCAGACCTCGCGGCATCCGTTGACGTCGATGTTCTGCACCGACGGGTCGGCGATCAGCGGTTGCAGCGCGCCGAGGCCGTAGCGTTCGTCCTCCACGGCCCGCACCAGGCGGGCGTGCGTCCCCGGGGAGACGACGACGCCCTCGGCGAGCTGCTCGCGGGCCCAGGCGGCGGTCGCGGCATGGATGAGCCGGCCAGCCTCTTGCCGGGTGGCCGCGCCTTCCAGCGCGTCGGCCACCCGTCCGCTGATGTCGCCGACCGCTGTGCGGAACGCTACGTCGTCTAGCCGGCTGTCGGCCGGGGCGGGAAAGACGGGAACCGGCGGCGTGTCTGGCGCCCCGTACGGCGGGGCGACGGGGCCGGAGTCGTCCTCGATCAGCCACAGCGGATGCTCACTCACGGCCGTCCTCCGCCCGCGTCGGCGCCCGCCCCAAGGCCGGCGGCAAAGCCGGGCCCGAGCTCAGAGCCCGGCTCTGGGCGCAGGCCGGGGCGGGCGCCGAAGGACGGCGGCGGCGAGACCTCGCCCGCGGCCGCGGCGGGGGCGGCCGGTCCGGGCAGGGGCGCGGCGGGGAGCCTGCCCAGCAGGTCGGCCGTAAGGCTCCCCACGGCCCGCAGCAGGGAAGTCATCTGCAGCCGGCTGGTCCACCTCATGCCCACCGGCGCCCCGTCGGACAGGACCCGCGCGGCCTTCGGCAGCAGCGGCACCGTCCCCAGGACGGGGGTGCCGCCGAGCGCCCGGCTGACCTCCCTGGGCGGGTAGGGTCCCTCACCGACAAAGAGCAGGAAGCGGTGGGTTCCGGCCAGCGCGCCCCGGCTGAGCGCGTCGATCCGCGGCCCGGCCATCGACACGAACCGCACCGTGGGCCGCAGCACGAGCACCACGGCGTCGGCCGCGGCCAGGATCCCGTACGGCACGCTTTCCACGCCGAGCGCGCCCACGTCGGCGATGACGTCCCGCCCAGGCTCTGCAGATCAAGGGGTCCTGGCCGCAGATCGCCCAGGTGCTGACGACGACTGCTGACCTGGCTGGAGGACCTCGGGCCGGCGCTCGCCGGGGCCTTCGCCGAACGCCCCGCGGACGAGCACCCGTGGCGGTCGCTGCGCCGGGCGTTCGACGTGCTCACCCGGATCAACGCCGACGCGCCCGAGCACTCCCTGGCGTTCCTGCGGATGATCGAGGCCAACCCGACCATGGCGGCCCGCCACCGGGGAAAGCAGCAGGCCTGGGAGGAATTGCTCGTCCCGCTGGTCGCCGCCCGCCTGCCGGGTAACCTGCCCGCCGATCGGGACCCCGCGCCCCGGGCCCTCGTCGCCTCCGCCGTGGCCTGCCTGAACGCCGCCATGCGGGCATGGGCGGCAGGCGACGGCGCCGGCTCCCGGGACGCGTTGCTCGAACGTGCGATGAACGCCCCGCTCGGCTGACCGGCGTTACCGGACGAAACGGATCTCGGGATAGCGCGGGTCCGCGCCGCACATCAGCCGGCTGCGCCGGCCCCGCAGGTGCTGGTCGAAGAAGGCCCGGAGGTGGTCGCGCTGGATGGTGACGGAACGCTGCGGGCGGAGCGTGCCGACCAGTCCGGCGAGCTGCTCGGGGGTGAGGCCGATCTCCGGGGCGGCCTGCGGGTACAACACCTGGCCGTCGTTGAACGAGCCGTGGACCGAGCCGGTCAGGCTCAGCTCACGTTTCCAGCCCCGCTGGCTCCTCCAGAACGCGTCCCAGGTCGGGTCCTCCGGGTCGGTGCCGTGGTCGCTGCTCAGCAGCAGGAACGGCCGGTCGGAGCCCGCGACGGCGCCCGCGCCGACGAATGTGCCGTCCAGGTTGACCCCGGCCTTGATCCGCCGGTCGTGGTGCATCGTGGCGGCGGCGGTGCTGCCACCGAGTGAGTGGCCGAACATGCCGATCCGGTTCAGGTCGAATGCGCCCCGCAGTCCGATGGGAAGCCGGCGGTTCCCCGCATCGGGGTTGCCACCGGCGTTGACGACGGCCAGCTGGTCGAGGACGAACCGGGTGTCGGCCTCACGAACCGCGACGGCCCGGGCGATGATCTGCTCGTCGATGTCGGGCGGGATGGCCGCCACCTCGACCCGCCCGTCCGGGAACTCGACCTCGCTGGCGTCGTGGGTGTGGTCGATGGTGACGACGATGTAGCCGTGGCTCACCAGCTCCTCGGCGAGGACGGTGCTGGTGCCGCGGTCGCCGCCCAGACCGGGCGAGTAGAGCACGACCGGACGGCCGCCGTGCACCGGTGCGCCGGCCCGGCCGTGCGTGGCCGTCGCACGGACTCTCTCGGCGGGCAGGCCGAACACCTTGGAAAAGTGGGGCACCGCGCCCGGCGACAGCCACGGCGCCGCCGGGTGGCCGTGGATGTGCCCGGCCGGGTACCAGATCTGGATCATGATTTCGCGAACCGGCAGGCCGGGTACCCAGGGATCGGTACGGGTGCGGTCGACGAGGTGGAGCGCGATGGTGCCGAGCTGCTCGGGACCGGTCTGCATGGGCAGCGTGTACCCCTTGGCGGCCGATCGTGGCCGGGCGGCGGCCGGCGCGCGTGTGATGACGCCGAGGCCGGCGGTCAGGACAGCGGCCGACAGCAGCGACCGGCGGGTGAGGGCCGGGGCGGGTCCGGGCATGGTGCGACTCCTCAGGAGACGGGGTGAACGTGGATCACCCTGCCGGGATCCGGGCGCGCTGTCGGTGGGGCGGGCAGCCGGTTCGGGGTGGGGTTACCCGTACCCCCGCGGGTGGGGTGGCACCATGGCCCGCGCCGGCGGGCCGGTCTAGGTTGATCCCGTGACCTCGGTGGAAAAGGCTGTACCCCGGCGCGGCGGTGCGCTCCCCACGGTGCTGAGTGCCCTCTGGCCGGCGCGCACCTGGCGTGCCACCCTCCACGCGCTGGCCGGGCTGCCGCTCGGCGTGGCCGCCTTCGCGCTGACGTGCGGGTTGCCGGTCGGCGTCGGCTACAGCGCGATCTGGAGCCTGCTGTACGCCTCCGGCGACGACCTCGCGCTGACCATCCTGTTCGTCGTGCTCACCGTCCCCGCCACGCTGTCGCTGCCACGGGTGGTGCGGGGCCTGTCCGCGGTGCAGCGCCGACGGTTCCGGGCGCTGCTCGACGTCGAGATCACACCGTCGCACGGGTGGTGGCGGCAGTTCGGCTACCACGTGCTCAGCCTGTTCATCGGGGTGTCCGGCGCTGCCGCGGTGGCGGTCTGCTGGTCGGCGACTCTCCTGGCCTGGGCCGAGCCCGCCTACCTGGTCCTCGCGGCACCGGCGCTCGTCGCCGCACCGTGGGTGGCCCGCGTCGTGGCGCGCGCCGACACGGCGGCGGCCCGGGCGCTGCTCGGGCCGAGCCGCAACGAGGAGCTGTCCGAGCGGGTGGAGGCGCTGTCGCGCAGCCGCGCCGAGGTCGTCGCAGCCACCGACGCCGAGCGCCGCCGGATCGAGCGCGACCTGCACGACGGCGCCCAGCAGCGGCTGGTCTCCCTGGCGATGAATCTCGGCATGGCCCGGGCCAACCTCACCGACCTGCCCGCACCGGCCCGGCAGGCCATCGTGGAGGCCCACGACGAGGCCACACAGGCCCTCGCCGAGTTGCGGGAGTTCGTCCGCGGCCTGCACCCGGCGGTGCTCGACGACCGTGGCCTTGACGCGGCGCTGTCCGGCATCGCAGCCCGCGCACCTGTCCCGGTGCGGGTGGCCGTCAGCGTGCCGGGTCGCTGCTCGCCGGTCGTCGAGGCGGTCGCCTACTTCGTCGTCTCGGAGGCTCTCACCAACATCGCCAGGCACGCCCACGCGAGCCGTGCCGAGGTCACCGTGGATCGCGTCGCCGACCGGCTCCGCGTCGTCGTCACCGACGACGGCCGAGGCGGCGCCACGCTCGGCGGCGGCACAGGGCTGCGCGGGCTCGCTCAGCGCGCCGCGTCGGTCGACGGGACGTTCGCGTTGCACAGCCCGGCCGGCGGGCCGACGACGGTCACCGTGGAGCTGCCGTGCGGATCGTGATCGCCGAGGACTCGGTGCTGCTCCGCGCGGGTCTGACCAAACTGCTCGCCGACGGCGGGTTCGACGTCGTCGACGCGGTGGCGGATGCCGAGCAGTTGCTGCGCGCGGTCGCCGAGCACCGTCCCGACCTGGCTCTGATCGACGTGCGGATGCCGCCCACCCACACCGACGAGGGCATCCGCGCCGCCCTCGCCATCCGGCACCAGTTTCCCGCGGTCGCCGTCCTCGTGCTGTCGCAGTACGTCGAGGAGCGTTACGCCACCGACCTGCTGTCGGTGCGAACCAGCGGCGTCGGATATCTGCTCAAGGACCGGGTCGCCCACGTGTCCGACTTCCTCGCGGCCCTGCGCCGGGTGGCCGCCGGTGGCACCGCCCTGGACCCCGAGGTGGTCGCGCAGCTGCTGGTCCGCCACCGCCAGGACCCGATGGACCGGCTCACGCCCCGCGAGCTGGAGGTGCTGCGGCTGATGGCGGAGGGCCGCTCCAACCACGGCATCGTCGACACCCTGAAGGTCAGTCACAGCGCCGTCGAGAAATACATCACCAGCATCCTCAGCAAGCTCGACCTGCCCCCGACCGACACCGACCACCGCCGCGTCCTCGCCGTGTTGCGGTTCCTGCGCATCTGACCGCCGGGCCGGTTGCCCAACCCCCCGCGCTCGCCGCGGCGGCCGGCGGCCGGCGGTCGGCGGTCGGCCGACCGGCTCTGTCGGCGGATCGGTGCTCGCTGCCGGTTCGTGCAGCTGCCGGCGATCGTGTTCATGACGGCCTGCGACGACGGTGCGGTGGACGCGTTCGACCTCCGAGTAGCTAGCGTCGGGTCCGTGATCGTATGGCTCAACGGAACCCACGGCGTCGGCAAGACAACGACCAGCGCCCTCGTGCAGCAACTGATCCCGAACTCACGGGTGTTCGACGCCGAGAAGGTCGGCGAGACACTCATGGACATCACGCCGGGACTGCCCGAGACGGACAACTTCCAACACTGGCCGCCGTGGCGGCCGCTCGTAGTCGAGACCGCTCGCCGCGTACTCGACTACACCGGCGGCACTCTGGTAATGCCTATGACTGTCCTGGTCGAGCAGTATTGGCGCGAGATCAGCGCGGGCCTCGCCCACTACGCCATCCCGGTAAGGCACTTCGTCCTCCATGCCGACCAAGACACCCTCCGCCGGCGTATCGAAGGGCAACACGCCATCCCGTCCCCGTTTCGCCTCCAATACCTTCGGCCCTACGCCGAGGCGGCCCACACCTGGCTACACGCCGAGGCCGAGGTCGTCGACACCACGCACCTCACGCCTGCCCAGGCCGCCCTCCAGATCGCGGAGGCCCTCACCCAGAACGCTACGCCCACATAACGGCCGTGGTCACCGCGAGGATGGTGCGAGCGACCAGCGGTGATCATGCTTGTCGCTATCACCGTCGGCCGCGACTGCCCTGCCCGTTAGCTGGCGTATCCGCTCCACAAAACCCGGCGCGGTTCAGGGCCCCTGCCGTGGGACGCGATCTCCTCCCTGCCTCTGGCCGGCGAAGACCGCACCGGATACAAGCGCAGCTCGTTCAAGCACTGGATCGACGCCGACCACGACGGATGCAGCACCCGGGCCGAAGTCCTCCTCGCCGAGGCCGTCACGCCTCCGCAGGTCGGGCCAGGCTGCACCCTCACCGGCGGGCAGCGGTACTCCTACTACGACGACACCACCGTCGATCAAGCCTCCGGCCTGGACGTCGACCACCTTGTGCCGCTCGCCGAAGCGTGGGACTCGGGCGCCTACGCCTGGACGCCGGCGCAGCGCGAGGCGTACGCCAGCGACCTCGCCCAGCCGTACCACCTGGCTGCGGTGACCGCCCGCGCCAACCGATCCAAGGCCGACAAGGACCCGGCCGAGTGGCTGCCCCCGTCCGAGAGTGCCTGGCGCAGGTACATCGCGGAGTGGACCGCCGTCAAGATCAACTGGAACCTGACCGTCGACGCCGCGGAGAAGACCACCTTGACCACCACCGCACAGGAATGCCCCAACACTCCCCTGCCCGACCTGGCCGATCCGTCCTGATCGGCTCTCTCCCAGCCTGTGCCGCTGCCGACCCGCCGTGTCCAATCGTCTGCTACCCGGCAGCGACGAACTGCTCAAGGGGCGGCGGTTCCTGCGGGGGCGGCGGTCACAGGGTGCGCGGGACCTGGACAGCGGGTCGGAGGCGGGACATCAGCCCGGCCAGCTCGCTCACGGTCATGCCCGGCGCCTCCAATTCCGCCCCGGACCACCGGTCGAAGAAAATACACACCGCCCCCGGCTTGTCGATGTAGGTCTTCGGCTCTATGAACCGGGTTGGGTAGCAGGCGGCCGCTCCGCCGAGCGGGGTGGTCGGCATCGCCACGATTCCGTCGGGGCACTCGTCGACGACTTTGGTGCGGAACCTTGTCATGACCGTCCTGCTGCCGGACCGCCGCAGTTTTTCGTTGAGCGAGGCGCCCGGATCTGGGTGTTCTGCGTAGAGCGGCCACACCTGGACCCTTTTCCCGCCGGGCGTCTTGTAGACCGCGACAATGACGGGCTCCTTGCCCGGGTTGGGGGTGGCACGGCGCATCTCCGCCGCTGTATGCGGCAAATCGACGTAGGTGTAGGTGCGGGCGGCGGGCGGCGGCCAGGTGCCCTCGGGCGGCGACACACACGGCAGGGACGCCTTCACTGCGGCCACCAGGAGCACGCCCGCGACCAGGCAGACCGGCAGCAGGCTGGCCAGCAAAGCCAGCGCGATCTGCCGCCGGGTCTGTTTGCCGAGCTTGGCGTCGCTGGATCCTTCGGAGCCGTCGCGTCTGCTGTTCATGTCCGCAGGGTGAGTTCCGCCTCTTGGAGATCACTTGCGCTTGGACGCACTCCCTGATCGGCAGGCGCTCGACATCCAACACTTATTGTGACCTAATGATTACACACAGTGTTGTCGTTGTTTCGGGAAGAGGATCCATGCGTCTGCGCTCTGCCGTGGCCGCCGCCAGCGGCGCCCTCATGCTGGTTCTGGCGGTTCCCGGCTCCGCATCGGCCGCCACAGGCCAGTTCCGTTACTCCTACAAGACCGCCGACGGGTACGAGGCCGTCGGCTTCTTCAACAACCCCGAGAGCGGGAGTTGTATCGACATCCAAGGGGCCGGCTCTGACGGCACGTCGGCCGCCTACGCGCCGAATAACCTGACCGACTCAACGGCCACGGTCTTCCTCGAGGCCGGCTGCATGGGAGATGTCTTCTACAGCCTGCGCCCCGGCGCAGGCGCTTCAGAGCGCCTGCTGGTGCGCTCCGTCGTCTTCTCCTGAAGCGCGGATTCGGGCGCCCTGGCGATTACCACCCCCGCGGAGCGGCTGGTGTGGCCGTTCCGGTCCGCACCGACAGGCTGGTCAGCCCTCGACCGACGCCGCGGTGGCGTCGTGCTCGCGGAGCATGCGCAGACGGTGGCCGGAGACGGGTGTCGGCCCTTCTTCTTGCCCTTGGTGATGACAAGCCGGCTGGCGATGTCACGCAGGCTGAGGTTCTGCTCGCGCAGGTGAAGGGCCATGGAGAGCATGGCGTCGTCGGTGACGGCGGCGCCGCCGGTGGTCTTGCCGCGGCTGCCCGCGGACTCGTGGCCTCCCAGGGTGCGGTCACGGATGTACTCGCGTTCCCCCGAACACCGAGGTCAGGCATACGTTTTCGTTCTTCCACGCCCCGTAGGCCGGCTCAAAAGGCGTCTCCCACGCACCGTGAAAGGAACAGCAGTGAGCGCTACCGTCCCGCTGCATCCCCGCAGCCTTCCCGCCGTCCCCCGCCGCCGCCACGTGCGCCGTGCCGGGCGTGCCGGTCGGGTTCTGGCAATCCTGGCGCTGACCGCCACGGCCCCGGCCGTTCCCGCACCCGCCCAGGCCCAGGCAGCCGAGCAGGTGGCGGTGTCCTTGGGGGACAGCTTCATCTCCGGCGAGGCAGGCCGGTGGTGGGGCAACAGTACGGTGTCCGCCGCTGCGGGCTGCACCCGCGGCGGAACCGACCGGGCCGCTTATCGCAAGCTGTTGATCTGTTACTACGACCCCCAGCGGGTGTATGACGGCACGGCCGTGCACGGAGAGGGCACCGGATGTCACCGCTCCGACGTGGCCGAGATCACCGGGCTGGGCCAGGCCGGGCTCACCCCGGTCAACCTGGCTTGTTCAGGGGCGGAGACCCGGCACGTCATCAACGAGGCGTTCAAGGAGAACACCGCCTCCCAAGCCGAACTGCTTGCGCAGGTTGCCGCCACCCAGCAGGTCAAGGTGGTCGTGCTGTCGATCGGCGGCAACGACCTGAACTTGTCCGGGATGCTGCGCCGCTGCGCCGCGATGTACATGGCGGGCGACAGGCGCTCCTGCGCCTCAACGGGCGAGGGCGATCGGTTTCTCGCTGCGCTACCGGCGGTGGAGCAGCAGGTGACCCTGGCGGTTCAGAAGATCCGCCAGGTGATGAGCCAGGCGTCGGCCCGTTCCGCCGGATACCGGCTGATCCTGCAGTCCTATCCCTCTCCGGTGCCCTCCTCGGCCCGGGTGCGCTACGGCGAGGGCGGCGGCGGCAAGGCCACCAAGCGTACGCTCGTGGGCGGCTGCCCGCTGTGGGACGCCGACTTCGACCTGATGCACGACACCCTGGCACCCGCGATCGACGCCATGCTGCGACGGGTCGCCACCGCGACCGGTGCGGAGTTCCTGAGCATGCTGAGCGCCGTAGAGGGCCACGCGTTGTGCGAGCAGGGCACAAGCCAAGCCGGCCCGCTGGACGACGCCGCCGAACTCGGCGACACGATGGAATGGGTACGGTACGGCACCGCCGGCGCGAAGATCAGCCAGGGACACCAGCAGGAGGCCATGCACCCCAACGCGTTCGGCCAGCAGGCGCTCGGCCTCTGCCTGCTGGCCCTCTACCGTGATCCCGGCACCCAGCCCTGCAACGCGGGCATGCCCAGGAGTCAGCCCTGATCCATTGCACAGCCCGCACATAGTCCTCGACGGCACCATCATCGAACTCGCCCGGCGGCCAGCGCTGCACGCGCCTCCATCCCAGGGACCGTGCGCCTTACCAGGGGCGGTCGCGTCACCGGTCTCGAGCGGGCCCAACGCGTGGGTGGACTCTTCAGGAGCTGCTGTTGGCAGCGGACCGAACGGCTCATCTGCGAGCTGCGCCTCAGCCATCGGCTCGGACCCGCCCGAATCGCCGCCCGCTTGGGCCTGACCCCCTCCACCGCGTACTGCTCCGGTACGGCATGCCGCCACTGAATCACCTGGGCCGGGCCACCGGTGCGCCCGTCCGCTGCTACAAGCGTGACCGTCCGGGGGAACTGGTCCACATCGATGTCAAGAAGCTGGGCGATAATCCCCGACGGTGGCGGCCACGGCGTCCTGGACCGCGCCGCCGGCCGGCGCAACCGCCAGGTCACCCCACCGCCTCACGTAACGCCCACGGAAACCCCCGCCTGGGCTTCGCGGTGCAGCTGACCACGGTCCGGGGGTCTTTCTCGACGACCCGCTTCGGGTTCGAGCATCAGGGCGTTGAGACGCCGGCGCGGCCTCGGCACACGATCCGCGCGCCGTGGTGCCAATACGCGAGATGAGTACAGGGTCACGACGCGAAGGTCGATGCCTTCGTGCCCGAACTCCCTGCGGTGGCGGTGCCGTCTCCTGGTAAGGGCATGGTGGCGGATCAGTCGTTGCCCGGAGGAGGGCAAGTGAATACGATGAGTCACGAGTCGATTACCCAGCGTAGGGATTACTGGGGGATCCGCAGCCGGCCCCGCCCGGGAAAGGACAGACGATTTCGGTCTGCCTTGTCTTTGCGCGACGTCCGGTCAAAGGCATCTCATCTCAGGAGAGGAGCATTCGATGACCCGTTGGGTTCACCTGGCCGCCGTAGCGGTGCTGGGAGCCGGGCTTGCGGCGGTTCCCGGCACCGCACAAGCCGCGCCGGCCCACGACCCGATGGCACAACAGCAGAGCGCGGCGCGCAGCGTCGACGTCACGTTCAACAACACCACCAAGTGTGTGCTGACACTGCGCGACAAGGAGCTCAACCACGGAATCTGGGTGACACACCCCGCGCAGACGATTCAGCCCGGCACCAGCGACAGCTTCGAGACCGAGTCCGACGGATTCATGACCGGCACCGAGGCCGCAGTGAGTTACCTGGCCAGCAACTGCACCCAGTCAGGCAAGCGGATCCGCTTCCACTGGGACAACCCCTACACGGGACGCAACAGCTACGACTGGGACCAAACCGACCAGGTCTTCGACATCGACTACACCGGTGGTAACGGCAACAACGCCTCCGTGACCGCAACGGTCTCGGCACCCGACTGATCCGCCGGCCTACCGGCTCTCACCCAGACAGATCACCGACCTGGTCCCGCAGCGGCGATCCCCCGCGGCCTGTTCTGGAGCCTTCTACCGGCCAGGCCAGGCCGCCGGGGACGGACCGCGCCCTCACAGGGGCCGGTCCGGGTCGCGGCGAGGCCAGCCTCCCTGTGATCCTTCATTCCCAAGGAGCGCGCTGTGACGACAGCCGACGAGACCTACGACGCCTCCCAGACCTCCGGCGCCACGCTCAAGCCGGGCGGCATCTATCTGATAAGGCAGGCCGACGGGAACAACGTGCGGGTGTACCGGCCCGAGCTGCCCAAGTGCCTACTCGACCTGGCGGCCAAGCCCGAGGCCGCCAACTACTTCCACCTGATGCCGATCAACAGCGCACGCACCACCTTCTGGATCGTCAACGCCAACCGGGGCGAGCTGGTGATGCCTGAGAACCTCAGCAGCGCCGCGGACACGAACCTTGTGATCGAAACCTCCGGCCAGCAGCGAGCCTGGGCGGCCAACAGTCTCACCCACTGGGGCATCGTCGGCAATGGCGTCGACTACGAGATCACCAACGCCAGCACCAGCCTGTACGCCCGCCGCAAGAAGGCAGGCGACCCGCCGCTGGTCGTCGGGGACGACGATGAAGCTTTGGCCCGGTTCACCCTCCAAAGGGTCAATCACCTGCCCAAGGTCGAGAACTTGGCGCACATCGACACCGACCCGTCCCGGATCGGTGACGTGGACCGGCTCAAGGGCTTCCAGCAGCCCAAGATGCGTACCGACGAGGTCCTCATCGGCCAGGCCGCCATCCCCTACCTGGCGATCAACGAGCCCGGCAAGGACACCACCTGGCAGGCCAGGCACAGCCCGTACTACATCGTGCGGCGCTACGGCTACTGGCAGCAGGTGCTCTACTACGAGCACGCCGGCAACAGCAACTACACCAAGACCGAAGAGGCCTATATCGGGCTGACCACTCGCAACGAGCAGGTGGTCGAGGAGACCACCGACATCCGCGTCAACCTCGACCTCTCGTTCTCCTACAAGGGATTCTCCGCCGCGGTCAGCTCCTCCTACGAGCACGAGCTGAAGGTCACCACCACCTCCCAAGAAATCAAGGAGCAGTGGAAGAAGGTAACCGTCAGCCGGGACTTCAAAAATGACGGGAAGCGTGTCGCCCTGTGCGTCTGGTACCGCGGAGATCACTACACCGTCCACCGGATCGATTCGGCCGAAACCTTGATCGCCGACTGGCGCACCCTCACCGAGACTGGCCATATCGACGACGGATGGCCAAAGAACTGACCCATCCCGGCCTCGATGTCGACACGCCGTTCTCGCCTGCGGCAAGGTCGTCATCAAGACCTGCGACGGCTCAGCTGCCCAGGACCGGTCCCGTCGACTGGAGGAGACCAGGTCCAGCCACGTCACCGGCTGGGCCGGGTCTCGTCGCGGTGGCCACCGTCGAGCTCGGCGCAATGAAAGCCTCGGCGCAGCCGGTGCGGGAGTCCACGGTGAGGGCACCCACCTCGCCAGCGACGACAGCTTCGGGCTTGACCAACGCCGGCCGGGGCAGCGCGAGCAGCACGTGCCGCTCCACCACCTCGCGGCGGAAGACCTCTTCGGCCTCATCGCGTTCCTGAGCGGCCGTACGGCAGCGATCTCGGCCGCGGCGGCAGGAAGGGCCGTCGCCGCGGACCGCCCCGACGAAGGTACGTAGCAGCGCGTCCTCAGGCGCTGAGCAGTGCGTCCAGGCCGATCGGGTCCTCGTGGGTGCCCGGCACCGTGCACGCGTGCGCCCCCGCCACGGCGCCCAGTCGTACGCACTCATCCAGGGGCCGGCCGTCCAGGCGGCCGTACAGGAAGCCCGAGACGAACGCGTCGCCGGCGCCGTTGGTGTCGGCCACCGGCGCGGGGAGCGGCCGGGCCGGGAAGTGCCGCAGGCCGCCCGCGGCCAGCACATGGCAGCCCGCCGCGCCGTCGGTGCAGACGACCAGCGACGCGCGGCCCCGCTCCGCGATCGACCGCATGACCGTCTCGCGCCGGTCGCCGAGCCTGGCGGCGGACAGGAAGACGATGTCGGAGGAGAGCGCGAAGTCGCGGTGGTGCTCGGCCTCCCCGTCCCAGTCGTGCAGGTCGGTCGAGGTCGTCGTGCCTGCGGGGACGTCGGTGTACACGTGCCGGGAGAAGTCCATGATGGACAGGTGGACGTGCCGCGCCGCGCGGAGCGCGGGCAGGTAGAGGTCCCGGGGCAGCCGCTCCCCCGCCACCGCCCGGGGGTCGAACAGCGAGGTGCGCCGCCCGTCGGGGCCGACGAGCAGCACGCTGCGCCGGGTGCCCGCCGCCGCCACCGCGAAGGCGACGTCCACGCCACGGGCGGCGAGGTGGGCGCGGATCAGCGCGCCCTGCGGGTCGTCGCCGATCAGGTCGACGAGCGTCACCCGCAGGCCGAGCGCGCGGCAGCCGAGCGCCACCCCGGCGCCGGTGTTGCCGATCCGGTCCACGACGGGCGGCACGGTGTAGGTGTCGGCGTACGGCAGGGGTAGCTCGGGCACGTAGACGGTGGTGTCGACGCCGGCGCCGCCGACGACGAGGACGTCGGGCGGGCGGTCGGCGACGACGCGGTCGTCGGCATCATCACGGGTCACGTCGGCTCCGGACGGTCGCGGCGCGGAATCAAGGCGGTACGACGCTGCCAGATCACCGAGGCCGACGAAAGACTGCCGCGCCCGGCGCCGAAAATCTGTGTTCGCCGCAGTAGACATTTGAGCCCGCCGGGGCTAGTGTTTCTCGCATCGTAAGGAACGGTTGGACCGGGCAGCGGAAGTATCTGCATCACGACGAACTGCCCGGAGCACGACGAAGTCGACGGCAGAAGGCCGGGTGTGACGGGCCGGTGCAGTGGTTGAGAGCCCTGATCGTCGGCGCGCTGCCGCAGGTGAAGCCGGACGATGGTCCGGGAAGAAGAGATGAAGGGAGTGCTGACGCCATCAGGATCGCCCGTTGCCGGCTGAGTCTCGCCGCTCGGGTACCGCAGTTCCACAGGAAGCAGGTGGTCTACGGTCACGCATCCGCGATCCCCGCAACGCCGCCGCTCAGTACGGCGGACGCGGAAAACAGTTGGCCGGCCGGATATGGCCGGTAGATGGTGTTGAACTCTTCGGGGCCCCGGCACGACAGGTGCCGGGGCCCCCTGACGCGTGATGAAAGGAACGTATGGTTCAACCTCATTCGGCTGCCGAGGGTGCCACACACGCTCACGGCGGCATTGCGGACTCGGCCGGGTCCGGGGCCGAAGACCGGTTCGAGGATCGGTTCGACGATGAGGACTACCCCGCCTACAGCATGGGGGCGGCCGCGGAGATGCTCGGTGTCAGCCCCGCGTTCCTGCGGGCTCTGGGCGCCGCGAAACTGATCGAGCCGAAACGCTCCAGCGGCGGCCATCGCCGCTACTCCCGCTACCAGCTGCGGCTGGCCGCGCGCGCCCGGGAACTCGTCGATCAGGGCACTCCCGTGGAAGCCGCCTGCCGGATCATCAGCTTGGAAGACCAGCTCGCCGAAGCGCTGCGCGTCAACGACGCGCGCGGCCGCCCAGCCGGAGAAGCCGCGCGGCCGTGATCGGCGTTCCGCGCCGCGGACTCACGTGCGGCGGCCGGAGACGAATGAGGGCTCGCACCCGTGAAGGTGCGAGCCCCGATACGTGACGCTGTTTCGTCAGGCGGCGACGATGTTCTCGGCCTGAGGGCCCTTCTGGCCCTGGGTGACGTCGAAGGCCACCTTCTGGCCCTCGCGCAGCTCGCGGTAGCCGCCCTGAGAGACGATGTTGGAGTAGTGCGCGAAGACGTCGGCGCCGCCGCCGTCCTGCTCGATGAAGCCGAAGCCCTTTTCCGCGTTGAACCACTTGACGGTACCGGTAGCCATGTCGATCTCCTCTTGACAGGTGTGGCCGGAATCCGCGTCGTCACGAATTCCGCGTTGCCGCGATAGGCCCACACCCGGAGTAGACCGGGCAAACAAAAATGCACCTGAGGCTACATACCGTCAGGTGCACACAAGTTCATCATGGGTACCACAACTGCAACTACGTCTAACTTAGCACACGTGCGGCGCGATACGCATACCGCGCCGCCGTCCGCCCGGACAGATCGCGTTCCGCGCCGCGCCCCGCGCCCCCCTCGCCTCCGGAAAGACGCCCCGGGGGCGGGAGCACGGCGTCAGCGGTTGACAAGGGGGCCGGAGCTGGTGGAGCCGCGGACGACGAGCTCCGGCTGGTAGACGAGCTCGACGTGCTTGGCCGGGGTGCCGCCGATCTCCTCCAGCAGCGTCTGCACCGCGGCCGCGGCCATGGCGCCGATCGGCTTGCGCACGGTCGTCAGCGGCGGGTCGGTGAACGCCATCAGCGGCGAGTCGTCGAACCCGACGACCGACACGTCCCCCGGCACCGACAGCCCGCGCTCGCGGGCGGCGCGGATGGCGCCGAGGGCCATCAGGTCGCTGGCGCAGAAGATGCCGGTGCAGCCCCGCTCGATCAGCGCGCCCGCCGCGGCCTGCCCGCCCTCGACCGAGAACAGCGAGTGCTGCACGAGGTTCTCGACGTCGCTCAGGCCGAGCAGCTGGGCCATCGCCTGGCGGAAGCCCTCGATCTTGCGGATCACCGGGACGAAGCGCCGCTGCCCCAGCGCGAGCCCGATCCGCTCGTGGCCGAGGTCCACCAGGTGCTGTACGGCGAGCCGGGCGGCGAGCCGGTCGTCCGGCGAGATGAACGGCGCCGGGATGGCGTCGCTGTACCCGTCGACCAGCACGATCGGCAGCCCGCGGTCGGTGAGCCGGGTGTAGCGGTCCATCCGGGCGGTCGTGTCGGCGTGCAGGCCGGAGACGAAGACGATGCCGGAGACGCCCCGGTCGAGGAGCATCTCGGTGAACTCGTCCTCGGGCGCGCCGCCGGGCTCCTGCGTGCACAGGATCGGCGTGTAGCCGTGCTGGATCAGCGACTTCTCCATCGCCTGGGCGAAGGCCGGGAAGATCGGGTTGCCGAGCTCGGGGATCACCAGGCCGACCAGGCCGTTACTGCGCTGGCGCAGCCGCTGGGGCCGCTCGTAGCCCATGAGGTCGAGGGCGGTGAGCACGGCCTGGCGGGTGGCCGGGGCGACCCCCGCCTTGCCGTTGAGCACGCGGCTCACCGTCGCCTCGCTGACTCCGGCTTGAGCAGCGATGTCAGCGAGGCGCGTGTTGTGCATGGCCACCACTTTAGACATCGTCCCTGGTCCACCAGGTGGCGGAGTCGGGGGCCAGCCGGACCACGCCGCCGGAGGACTCCGGCCCGCTGCTGGCCAGCAGTGGCTCTCCGTACTCCGCGGCACGGTCGGGCGGGATCTCCACCCATCCGGACGTCATGTTCAGGACGCAGGCGAACGTGTCGCCGCGCCGGAACGCGAGGGTGCCGGGCGGGCTGTCGAGCCAGGTCAGCGTGCCGTCGCCCAGCTCCGGGCGCTCCCGCCTGAGGGCGAGGGCGGCCCGGTAGAGGCTGAGCATCGACGCGCCATCCCTGACCTGGGCCTCCACCGACAGCTCGCGCCAGCCGGCCGGCACCGGCAGCCAGCTCTCCGTGATGCCCGGCGGGCTGAACCCGTACGGCGGCTCGCCCGCGTCGGTCCACGGCAGCGGGACCCGGCAGCCGTCCCGGCCGCTGTCGGGGTCGCGCAGCCGCTGGGGGTCCTGGAGGTACCGCTCCGGCAGGTCGAGCACCTCGGGCAGTCCCAGTTCCTCCCCCTGGTAGACGTAGGCGGAGCCGGGCAGCGCGAGCATGAGCAGCGCCGCCGCGCGCGCCCTGCGCAGGCCCCGCTCGCCGCCGCCGTACCGGGTGACGTGCCGCTTGACGTCGTGGTTGGACAGCACCCAGGTCGGCGGCGCGCCCACCAGCGCCGACGTGCGCACCGACTCGTCGATGACCTCGCGGAAGCGCACGGCGTCCCACGGCGCCTTGAGGAAGTGGAAGTTGAACGCCTGGTGCAGTTCGTCCGGGCGGACGTAGTTGGCCAGCCGCTCGGGCGAGGGCGCCCACGCCTCCGCGACGCCGATCCGCTCTCCTTCATAGGAGTCGAGGATGCGGCGCCAGGCCCGGTGGATCTCGTGGACGCCGTCCTGGTCGAAGAACGGCACGACCTGGGCGCCGATCATCTCGGCCTGCCCGGCGGCGCCCACGTCGGGCAGGCCGGGGGCCTTGACCATCCCGTGCGCCACGTCGATCCGGAAGCCGTCCACCCCGAGGTCGAGCCAGAAGCGCAGCACGTCGGCGAACTCCTCGTGCACCTCCGGATGCTCCCAGTTGAGGTCGGGCTGTTCGGGGGCGAACAGGTGGAGGTACCACTGCCCGTCCCCGACCCGGGTCCAGGCGGGCCCGCCGAAGATCGACTCCCAGTCGTTGGGCGGCAGTTCACCGGCGACGCCCTTGCCCTCGCGGAAGATGTAGCGGGCCCGCTCGGGGCTGCCGGGCGCGGCCCGCAGCGCCGCCTCGAACCAGGGGTGCCGGTCGGAGGTGTGGTTGGGCACCACGTCCACGATGATCCGCAGGCCGAGCCCGTGGGCGTCCTCGATCAGCGCCCGCGCGTCGGCGAGCGAACCGAAGATCGGGTCGACGTCCCGGTAGTCGGCCACGTCGTAGCCGAAGTCGGCCATCGGCGAGGGATAGAACGGCGTCAGCCAGATCGCGTCCACGCCGAGGTCGGACAGATAGCCCAGGCGGCTGCGTACGCCGAGCAGGTCGCCGACACCGTCGCCGTTGCCGTCCGCGAAGCTGCGGACGTATACCTGGTAGATCACCGCGTCGCGCCACCACCGGGTGGTGACCACCGGCGGCGGGACGGCGAGTTCTGTCATGGGGATCCCCCGATTCTCATGTTGGGTCACGCCTTCGTCGCGCCGGCCGTCAGGCCGGTGACGAGGTGACGCTGGACGAGCAGGAAGACGGCGGCCGCCGGGATCGCGATCAGCACCGACGCGGCCGTGAGCAGGCCCCACTCCGCCTTGTGCTGGCCGACGAACTGGCTCAGCCCGACCGCGAGCGTGTACTTGTCGTCGCCCGTCATGAACGCGGTCGCGTACGCGACCTCCGCCCACGCGGTGAGGAACGAGTAGAACGCGGCCACCGCCAGGCCGGGCTTGGCCAGCGGCAGGATCAGCCGCCAGAACGTGCCGAAGGGGGTCAGGCCGTCCACCCGGCCCGCTTCGTCGATCGACACGGGGACCGTGTCGAAGTAGCCCTTCATCATCCACGCGCAGAACGGCACGGTGGACGTGAGGTACGCGACGACCAGCGACGGGAACTGGTTGATCAGCCCGAGCCCGGCCATCAGGTTGTAGATCGGCACGATGAGGATCGCCACCGGGAACATCTGCGTGATGAGCAGCATCCACATCACCGACCGGAACCCGGGGAAGCGGAACCGGCTGACGGCGTAGCCGGTGGTGGCCGACAGCAGCACGCCGAGCGCGGCCGTGACGAGCGACACGATCACGGAGTTGGCGGCCCAGGTCAGGAACCTGGTCTCTCCCAGGACCTGGGCGTAGTTGGCGAGGGTGGGGTGGTCGACCGGCGCGACCGAGGCCGTCTCGATGACGCTCCTCGGCTTGAGCGAGGTCAGCACCAGCCACGCGACCGGGAACACCGACACGATGCTCGCCGCGATCAGCGTGAGGTGCAGGGCGGCCGACCGGACCGGGGTGCGCCGGTCGCGGCTCCACGCCCCGGCGGGAGCGGGAGCCGGCGCGGGTGCCGGGGCGGCGGAAGCGGGGCCGGGCACAGGGCTCGGGACGGGCACAGGGCTCGGGCCCGGCGCAGAGCTCGGCTCAGGGGCGGGTGCGGCGGGGCTCACCACGCCTCCCCCTGCCGCCGCAGCGCGCGCTTGTAGACGGTGGCCAGGACGACGAGCAGCGCGAGGATCACCAGGCCCCAGGCGGCGGAGCCGGAGTAGTTCCTGATGCCCTCGAACGCCTGGCGGTAGGCGTACGTCACGAGGATCTCCGTGGATCCGCCCGGTCCTCCGCGGGTCAGCAGGAAGATGACCGGGAACTGGTTGAACGTCCAGATCGTGCCGAGCAGCACGACCGTGCTCGACACCGGGCGCAGGCCCGGCAGCGTGATGTGCCGGAACCGCTGCCATGGGCTGGCGCCGTCGACCTCGGCCGCCTCGTACAGTTCGCGCGGGATGGCCTGAAGACCACCGAGCAGCGCGAGCATCATGAAGGGCACGCCGAGCCAGACGTTGCAGGCGATCACCGAGACCTTCGCCCAGAACGGGTCGTCGAGCCAGGCGATCCCGGCGAACCCGGCGGCCCGCAGCATGGCGTTGACCACCCCGAACTCGCCGTTCAGCAGGTAGCGCCAGATGAACGCGGACACGAAGGCCGGCACCGCCCAGGGCAGCACGAGCAGCATCCGGTAGAGCGACCGCAGCCGCAGCGGGCGGTTGAGCAGCAGCGCGAGACCGAGGCCGATGCCCACGTGCAGGGCGACGCACACGACCGTCCACACGATCGTCCAGGCGAGCCGGCCGAGGAACTCGGGCGAGGTGAGGATGGCGGCGTAGTTCTTCAGGCCCACGAACTCGTACGTGGACGGGATGACGTTCATCCCGATCGTGCGGCCCATGTTGGCCTCGGTCGCGTCGGTCAGCGACAGGTAGACGCCACGGGCGAGGGGATAGCCGACCAGCACCAGCGTCACGATGACGACCGGCGCCGTCATCGCCCAGGCGTACCAGTGACGCGACAGGAGGCGCCGCGCCCCACTGCGGGGCGCGGCCCTTCTCGTCGCGACGACGTCAGCCGTCATCGCCTACAGGCTCCAGCCCTTGAGGATGCCCTGGTATGCGGTGGCGACGTCCTTGAGCATGGGCTCGGTGGTCGTCTGGCCGCCCGCGAGCTTCTGGTAGCCCTCGACCAGCGGCTGGAACAGCGAGGCGGCCTCGGGGATCCAGGGGCGCTCGACGGCCGACTCCATCGGCTTCTGCCACTGGGCGATCTTCGGGTTCGCCGTCGCCTCGGAGGCGCTGTAGGCGGGCTGGCGGGTCGGCAGCAGGCCGAGCTTGCCGGCGATCTTCGCCTGGCTCTCCGCGCTGTCCATGAACTGGACGAACAGGTAGGACGCGTCGAGGTTCTTCGAACCGGCGTAGACGGTGTAGTCGTGGCCGCCCAGCGGCGCGCCCGCCTTCGCCGAGCCGGCCGGGACCGGAGCGACGCCGAAGTTGTCCGGGTCGTCCTTGAACACCTTGCCACCGAGGTTGTCGGCGTTCGACCACGGGCCGTTGAAGATCATCGCGACCTTGCCGTCCTTGAACGCGGTCTCCGCGTTCGTGTAGCTGTCCTGTAGCGCGGGCTTGACGGCGGCGCCGGACGTGATCAGGTCCTCGACGATCTTCACTCCCGCCACGCTCTGCGGGGACGAGATCGTGATCTTCTTGTTCGGTACGTCGACGAAGTTGCCGCCCTCGCCGTAGATGAACGGGAGGAGGAAGTAGGCGTCCACGTTCAGGGCGAGCCCGCCCGCTCCGGTCTTCGACTTGACGTCGAGCGCCGCCTTCTTGAGGTCGGCCATCGTGGCCGGAGGCTCGTCGTAGCCCGCCTTCTTCAGCAGTTCCTTGTTGTACAGCAGGCCGAGGGTGTCGGTCACCTGCGGCACGCCGTACGTCTTGCCGTTGTACTTGCCGCTCGCGGCCGGGACCGGCAGGAACTCCTCGGGCTTGTCGACGGCCGCGGTGCCGTCGAGCGGCGCGAGGTAGCCGAGGGAGGCGAACTCCGCGACCCAGCCGACGTCGGTCCGCAGGACGTCGGGGGCGCCCGACCCCGACTGCGCGGCGGTCTTGAACTTGTCCCGCGCGTCCGCGAACGGCACGTTGACGTACTCGACCTTGATCTTCGGGTACTTGGCCTCGAAGTCCTTGATGAGCTCCTGGAAGACCGGACCCTCGGTCGTGGCGTCCGAGGTGTCCCACCAGGTGACCGTGCCGGACACCTCGGCGGGAGCGGCGCTCCCGGCGGGCGCCGATCCGGCGCCGCCCGAGTCGCCGCCCGAGTCGCCGCCACAGGCCGTGACCGCCAAAGCCAGCGCCGCGGCGACCACCGCGGACGTGAGGGCTCGCCTCATCTGTGTCGCACTCCTTGGTCGGGGGATTTGACCGGAAGGTAACAGGGGGCCACCGGCGATGAAAGGCCTTACAGAAAGTTTCAGCAATTTCGTTACCTTTGACCCCTCCCGGAGTGCGTCAGGGAGGTCACGGCATAACCCTGACACGCGGCTTTAGCAAGGGGAAAGTTTGGAGTAACGGCAAGTTGCAGGCAGATGCCGGATCTTTCACGACACGTATGGACATGAGTGCCCGCGACGCGATGTACTACCTCATCATTTACATCGGCGGCTGGGGATCCGGGCTCTCCTGCCCGGGAGGAACGAGCTTGCAATGAGCACCGTCGTCCTCGACAACGTGACGAAGATCTACCCGGGGGGGTACCTCGCGGTCGACCGCATGAACCTGCGTGCGGACGAGGGCGAGCTTCTTGTCCTGCTCGGCCCGTCGGGCTGCGGGAAGTCCACGCTGCTGCGCATGATCGCGGGACTGGAGGAGATCACCTCCGGCGACCTGTGGCTGGGCGGGCAGCTCGCGAACCACCTCGCCCCCCGGGACCGGGACGTGGCGATGGTGTTCCAGAACGGCGCCCTCTATCCGCACCGGACGGTGCGCGGCAACCTGTCGTTCCCGTTGGAGATCGCCAAAGCCGACCCCGCCGCGGCCAAACAGCGGGTCGTCGAGCTGTCGCGGGCGCTGCACATCGACGAGACGCTGGACCGGCGTCCGGGCACGCTGTCCGGCGGACAGCGCCAGCGCGTCGCCATGGGCCGCGCGATCGTGCGCCAGCCCTCCCTCTTCCTCATGGACGAGCCGCTGTCCAACCTCGACGCCGGCATGCGCACCGAGTTGCGCATGGAGATCTCGTCACTGGTGCGAGCGCTCGGGGTCACCACCATCTACGTGACGCACGACCAGGTCGAGGCGCTGACCCTGGCCGACCGTATCGCGATCATGAACAGGGGCGTGCTGCAGGACCTCGGCACCCCCGCCCAGGTCTACAACGACCCGGCTACCGCCTTCACCGCCGCGTTCCTCAACTCCCAGCAGCTCAACCTGCTGGCGGCGACCGTGCGCACCCCGCAGAACAAGTTCATCATGCTCGACTTCGGCCCCCATCAGATCACCATGCCATGGACCGATCCACGCGCGTACGCGGTCTCGCAGCACACCGGCATGCAGATCATCGTGGGCATCCGGCCGGACGGGCTCGTACCGGTGCCGGAGAAGACCGAGGGCCCGACCTTCTTCGGCCGGGTCAGGACGCTGGAGTACCACGGCCACGAGTGGCTGGCCTACCTGGAGGCCGGGATCCCCGCCGTCACCGCGCCGGAGCCGCCGGACCGCCGCCAGATGAACGGCTCCAACGGCGGCGGCAGGGCGCGGTCGATGATGCGCCGCCTGCTGAACGGATCGCCGGCGCCGGAGGAGGAGGAACCGCCGCCGGTCTCGACGTCGTCGGGCACGCACCGGCGCGCCGACCTCATCGTCCGGCTGGGCAACCGGCCGGTGTGGCGCGCGGGCGAGCACGGCCGGGTCGCCGTCGACGTCTCCCGCCTCATGCTCTTCACCATGGACGGCAACCGCATCGACCCGCCCCGCCGCTGACGCCACCCGCCGTCCCGGCCCGCGGGCCGGGGCTCACACCGTACGGCTGACGCCGCCGGCCAGCACCGAGACGATCCCCACCAGCCGGACGATCTTGTCGACCTCCGCCCGGTGGAAGGCCGGGCCCTGGGATCTGGCCACCACCAGGTGGACGGTGCCCATCGGCACGCTGACCAGGTGCAGGTCGCCCTCCTCGAACGCCGTGGCGCGCAGCGGGGTCAACTCGGCCGCCGGCACCGACTCGGGCGCCTGCCAGCTTCCGTGGACGACCGCGCCGCCGGTCGAGTCGACGGTCACCGCCCACTCCGCGCTGACCAGGTCGGCCACCGCGTCCACGAGGGTGACGTACGCGCGGTCGGGGTCGCCGGCGACGTGGCCGAGAAGGTCGTAGTCGAGGCTCGCGCCGGGCACCTCCCGGGTCGGCCACACGCCCTCCACCCGCGTGCCCGGCACCACTCCGATGCGGTCGCGCAGTTCGGCGGGCTCGAACACCCCCGACCAGGAGACGGTGAAGTCGTCCACGGCCCGGCCCGCCTCCCGTTCCAGCACGGTGACCTGCAGGATGTCGGCGCCCATCACCCCGAACGCCCGCGCCACCTGGCCGAGCACCCCCGGCCGGTCGGGGAGCGAGACCCTCAGCCGCAGCAACATCCCCACCACCTCCTCCTCCATCCGCGCCGGGCGACGCGACACCAACAGTGTCGGACACAGGTTTCACGCCTGTTACGGCGGCGGGTCACGAAACGACTGGAATGTTTCTGGAAATTTCAGCAAATGCTTGCACCGACGTGGTCAGGACAGTAGCTTCCGGGCCATGGTGACCCCCCAGCACCGGCGCGGGCGCGCGCCCCTCGCGGCTCTCTCGGCCACGGCACTGGCCGCCGCGCTCCTCGCCGCCCCTCCCGCCACCGCCTCCGCCACCACGTCCCTCACCACGTCCCCCACCACGTCCCCCACCGCCGCGCCGCCGGACGCCGAGCTCGCCCGGGACGCGCTCCGCGTGGACCTGTCCCGCGAGCGCCTCTACTTCGTGATGACCGACCGGTTCGCCAACGGCGACGCCTCCAACGACCGCGGCGGGCTGACCGGCGACCGGCTGACGACCGGGTTCGATCCTGCGGACAAGGGCTTCTACCAGGGCGGCGACCTCGCCGGGCTGATCTCCAGGCTCGACTACGTCAAGGGCCTCGGCAGCACGGCCATCTGGCTCACGCCGTCGTTCAAGAACCGTCCCGTGCAGGGCACCGGGGCGGAGGCCAGCGCCGGCTACCACGGCTACTGGATCACCGACTTCACCGCGATCGACCCGCACCTCGGCACCAACGCGCAGATGAAGAGCCTCGTCAAGGAGGCGCACAAGCGCGGCATGAAGGTGTTCTTCGACATCATCACCAACCACACCGCCGACCTCGTCGACTACGCCGAGAAGACGTACGGCTATCGCGGCAAGGCCGCCTATCCCTACGTGGACGCCTCCGGCCGGGTCTTCGACGACCGCGACTACGCCCTGCGCGACGACTTCCCGAAGGTCACCGCGAAGTCCTTCCCGTACACGCCGGTGGTGCGGGCGAGGTCGAAGGTGCCGTCCTGGCTGAACGACCCGACGATGTACCACAACCGGGGCGACTCGACCTTCTCCGGCGAGAGCTCCGAGTACGGCGACTTCTCCGGCCTCGACGACCTGTGGACCGAGCGTCCCGAGGTCGTCAAGGGCATGACGGACATCTACCGGACGTGGGTGAAGGAGACCGGGATCGACGGTTTCCGCATCGACACCGCAAAGCAGGTGAACCTGGAGTTCTGGCAGCGCTTCGCGCCCGCGCTGCACACGTACGCGGCCAGGCTCGGCAACGACAGGTTCTTCATGTTCGGTGAGGTCTACACGTCCGATCCGGCCGTGGAGAGCCGATACTCGACCACGGGCACGCTCGACGCCACGCTCGACTTCGGCTTCCAGGAGGCGGCCCGCTCCTACGCGGCCGGCGGCGACGCCGCGGGCCTGAGCAGGCTGTACGCGGCCGACGACTACTTCACCGACGCCGACTCCAACGCCGCGTCGCTGCCGACGTTCCTCGGCAACCACGACATGGGCCGCATCGGCTACTTCCTGAAGCAGGCCGCCCCGTCGGCCGGGGACGCCGCCCTGCTCGCCCGCGACCGCCTCGCCCACCAGCTCATGTATCTCACCCGCGGCCAGCCGGTGGTCTACTACGGCGACGAGCAGGGCTTCACCGGCGACGGCGGCGACAAGGACGCCCGGCAGACCATGTTCGCCTCCAGGACCGCCGACTACCTCGACGACGACCTCATCGGCACCACCGCCACCCACGCCGCGGACAACTACGTCACCACCCACCCGCTCTACACCTCGATCGCCGAACTGGCCCGGCTCCGCGACCGCTATCCCGCGCTGGCGGACGGCGCGCAGATCGAACGGCTGGCCGACGGCGGTGTGTACGCGTTCTCCCGGCTCGGCGCCAAGGAGCGGGTCGAGTTCGTGGTGGCGCTCAACAGCGGCACGGCCGCCAGAGCCGTCCAGATCCCCACGTACTCGGCCGGGGCCTCCTTCACCCAGGTGTACGGGGGCACGCAGGCGATCACCAGCGCGGCGGACGGAAGGCTGGCCGTGACCGTGCCGCCGCTGACGGCCGTCGTCTACCGCGCGGGCAGGGCCCTCGCCGCTCCGGCGGCGGCTCCGCGGATCTCCCTCACGCTGCCGGGGACGGCACTGCGCGGAACCGCCGGCGACGGCCGCGTGCCGATCTCGGCGGAGGTGCCCGACGGCGGCTTCGCCCAGGTCACGTTCGCCGTCAAGGCGGGCGACGCGCCGTGGCGGGTGCTCGGCACCGACGACGCGCCCAACGGCCGCGTCTACCGGGTGTTCCACGACCTGACCGGCGTGCCGGAGGGCACCCCTCTCACGTACAGGGCCGTGGTGAAGGACGCGGCGGGCCGGTACGCGGGCGCCACGGCGGCCGCGACCGCCGGGCCGGAGCCGGCCGGGGAGGAGCCGGGCGCGGTGAAGCGCGACCACCTGGTGGTCCACTACCGGCGCGACGGCGGCGACTACGACGGCTGGGGCCTGCACGCCTGGGGCGACATCGACCAGACGGTCGAGTGGGGCTCGCCGGTCGCCTTCGAGGGCGAGGACGCCTTCGGCCGCTTCGCCTGGCTCAAGCTGAAGCCGGGGGCCACCGAGGTCGGCCTGATCACCCACAAGGGCGACACCAAGGACCAGGGCGACCGGACGGTCAACCCGGCCCGTACGGGCGAGGTGTGGCTCACCGAGGGGAAGCCCGGGGTTTACGCCTCCCGGGCCGCCGCCCAGGGCTACGCCACGATCCGCTACCACCGCCCCGACGGCGCGTACGACGGCTGGGGCCTGCACCTGTGGGGCGACGCGCTCGCCGACGGCGCGGGCACCGAGTGGGCCTCGCCGCGCCCGCCGGACGGCACGGACGCCTTCGGGGCCTTCTGGCGGGTGCCGCTGAAGGACGCGGACGCGCCGCTGAACTACATCGTGCACAAGGGCGACACGAAGGACCCCGGGCCGGACCAGTCGTTCGTCCCCGCCCGGCAGCCCGAGGCGTACGTCAACGCGGGCGAGAACGCGGTCCACGCGAGCGCGGCGGCGGCCCGGCACGTCGCGGTGCTGCACTATCACCGGGCCGACGGCGACTACGACGGCTGGGGCCTGCACTTCTGGGGCGACGCGGCCGGGTCGGTCGAGTGGGGCGACCCGCTGAAACCGGCCGGGAAGGACCTCTTCGGGGTGTACTTCGAGGTGCCGCTCAAGGAGGGCGCGCGGTCGCTCGGCTGGATCGTCCACAAGGGCGACGTCAAGGACCAGCAGGCCGACCAGTCGCTCGACCTCGCGATAACCGGCAACGAGGCGTGGAAACTGTCAGGTGTGGACGGATACCTGCTGCCGCAACCGCCGGCCTCCGGAGCGGACGCCGACCTGTCGAAGGCCACGGCCCAGTGGATCGACCGCGACACGGTGGCCTGGAAGGGCGAGGTCGCGGCGGCGAACCACTACGCGCTGGCCTACTCCCCCAAGGGCGACATCGCGTACGAGAAGGGTGATCTCACCGGCGACGTCCACCTGATCCGGCTGGCCCCCGGGCAGTTCAGCGACGCGCAGAAGGCCGCCTGGCCGCACCTGGCGGCGTACGGCGCGCTGAAGGTGGACCCGCGCGACGCCGGTCTCGTACGCGACGCGCTGCGCGGTCAGGTCGTGGCGGTCGAGCGCGGGCCCTCGGGCGCGCTGCTGACCGCCACCGGCGTGCAGATCCCCGGCGTGCTCGACGACCTGTACGCCGCGGCCGCCAGGGCCCCTCTGGGGCCGACCGGCGGCGGCGCGCTGTCGGTGTGGGCGCCGACGGCCCGCACCGTCGAACTGGCCCTCTACGACGGCCCGTCGGCCGGCCACCGGACGGTTCACCCGATGCGCAGGGACGACGCCACCGGCGTGTGGTCCGTCGCCGGCCCGCCGTCCTGGCGGGGCAGGTACTACACCTATCTCGTCACCGTCTACGCCCCGGCCGCCGGGAAGATCGTGACGAACGAGGTGACCGACCCCTACAGCCTGTCGGTGTCGGCCGGGTCGGGGCGCAGCCAGCTCGTGGACCTGGACGACCGGGCGCTGCGGCCGGACGGCTGGACGGCGCTGCGCAAGCCCCCGGCGGTGCGGCAGGACCGGGCGTCGATCTACGAACTGCACGTGCGCGACTTCTCCGCCTCCGACGCCACCGTGCCGGCCGCCGAGCGCGGCACGTACAAGGCGTTCACCGAGACGGGCAGCGCGGGGATGACCGAGTTGCGGAGCCTGGCGAAGGACGGGCTGACCCACGTCCACCTGCTGCCGGTCTTCGACTTCGCGACCGTGCCCGACCTGGCGGCGGACCGCGCCGAGCCGGGCTGCGACCTCGCCGCGCTGCCGCCGGACTCCGACCGCCAGCAGGCGTGCGTCGCGGAGACGGCCGCGAAGGACTCCTTTAACTGGGGGTACGACCCCCTGCACTACACGGTGCCGGAGGGGTCGTACGCGACCCACCCGGACCGGCGGATCAGGGAGTTCCGCGAGATGGTCGCGGGGCTGAACGGCGCGGGCCTGCGGGTGGTCATGGACGTGGTCTACAACCACACGCACGCCGCCGGGCAGGACCCGGGCAGCGTGCTCGACCGCGTCGTCCCCGGCTACTACCAGCGGCTCATGGACGACGGCACGGTGGCCACCTCCACCTGCTGCGCGAACACCGCCCCGGAGCACGCGATGATGGGCCGCCTCGTGGTCGACTCGATCGTCACCTGGGCGCGGCAGTACAAGGTCGACGGGTTCCGGTTCGACCTGATGGGTCATCACCCCAAGGCGAACATCCTCGCCGTGCGGAAGGCGCTCGACGCGCTGACGCCGGACAGGGACGGCGTGGACGGCAGGTCGATCATCCTGTACGGCGAGGGCTGGGACTTCGGCGAGGTCGCGGGTGGCGCCCGGTTCGAGCAGGCCACGCAGGCCGCCATGGCCGGGACCGGGATCGGCACCTTCAACGACCGGCTGCGCGACGCGGTGCGCGGCGGTTCGCCGTTCGACGCCGACCCTGGCGTCCAGGGCTTCGGCTCCGGCCTCGCGGACCGGCCCGGCGACCGGCTCGCGCACTACGAGGACCTGATCAGGCTCGGGCTCGCGGGCAACCTGCGCGACTTCACGTTCACCGGGTCGTCGGGCACGCCGGTGAAGGGCTCGCAGATCGACTACAACGGCGGCCCCGCGGGATACGCCGCCACGCCGGGCGACGCGGTGACGTACGTGGACGCGCACGACAACGAGACGCTGTTCGACGCTCTGGCGTACAAGCTGCCGCGGGACACCCCGATGGCCGACCGGGTCAGGATGCAGACGCTGTCGCTGGCGACGGCCCTGCTCGGCCAGGGCACGGCGTTCGTCCACGCCGGCAGCGAGCGGCTGCGGTCCAAGTCGCTCGACCGCAACTCCTACGACTCGGGCGACTGGTTCAACCGGCTGCTGTGGGACTGCGAGGGGGGCAACGGCTTCGGGGCCGGCCTGCCGCCCGCGAAGGACAACGAGGCGCGCTGGCCGTACGCGCGGCCGCTGCTGGCCGATCCCGCGCTGCGGCCGGACTGCGCGGCGATCGGGGCGGCCCGGGCCGGGTTCGGCGAGCTGCTGCGGATCAGGTACTCCTCCCCCGCGTTCTCGCTGGGCTCGGCGGCGGAGATCGCCCGGCGGGTGACGTTCCCGCCCTCGGGGACGCCCGGAGTGATCGTCATGCGGATCGACGCCGCCGGCGCCGACCCCGCGGTCAAGGCGCTCTACGTGGTGTTCAACGCCACCGCGCAGGCCGCCGCTCCGGCCGTGCCCGGCGTCAGGGGCGCCCAGGTCGCGCTGCACCCGGTGCAGGCGGCGTCGGCCGACCCGGTGGTGCGACAGTCGGCGGCCGACCCGGCGAGCGGCGTCCTGCGCGTGCCCGCCCGCACGGTCGCGGTCTTCACCGAGGCGTCCAGCAATGAGGCATAAATCCGTCTTTGGGTAACTTTGGTGCTCTATTTCCGCTCTTGCGAGTTTTTCGCGTAATGACCATGGATAGCCTCGGGTGATGCTCGTTCCCAAGCACCCCCGGTCACTCCGAGCCCGGCTGACGCTGATCGCGGCCGGGCTCGCGGCGTGCCTGCTGATCCCGATCGCGGTCGTGCTCAACGTGCTCGTGCGGCACGCGGTCGCCGAAGGGATCTGGAACGAGAGCCTGGACACCGCGAGCCGCGTCGCAGCCTCGGTCCGCGACGGCAGCCTGACCAATCCGGTGGCGACCGGCGGCAACGGCATCGACCTGGTGGAGGTGGTCAGCTCCGACGGCCGGGTGATCGCCAGCAGCGCGGGAGCCGACGGCGTCCACCGGCTGAGCCCGTTACACCCCGCCGCCGACGGCGACGTGACCCAGACGACCTCCTGCGCCCCCCACGGCCGCGACTGCCTGTACGTGACGGTGGTGCGCGTCTTCCCCGGCCCCGGCTCCGACTTCGTCTACGCGGGCCGCGCCGCCCCGGCGGTCCTCACCAGCCCCCTGGGCCTGCCGACGCTGCTCCTGCTGGCCCTGATGCTCGCCGCGCTCTCGGGATGGGCCGCCTGGAAGACGGCCGGCCGCGTGCTGCGCCCGGTCGAGGCCATCCGGTCGGAGCTCGCGGGGATCAGCGGGAAGAACCCCGGCTCGCGGGTGCCCGAGCCGCCCGGCGACGACGAGATCGCCCGCCTCGCCAGGACCGCCAACGACGCGCTGGCCCGGCTCGACACCTCGATCCAGCGGCAGCGGCAGTTCGCCGCCGACGCCTCGCACGAACTGCTCACCCCCATCTGCGGGATCCGCGCCCAGCTGGAGAGCGCGCGGCTGCATCCCGAGGACACCCCCGAGGCCGTCCTCGCGGCGCTGCGCGACACCGAGCGCCTGGAGGCGATCGTCTCCGACCTGCTCCTGCTCGCCCGCATCCCCACGGTCCCCGAGACCGCGAGGGAGGAGGTCGACCTGTCGCATCTGGTCGTCGCCGAGGTCGACCGGCGGCCGGGCCGGTTGCCGACCCAGCTGCACGAGACGCCGGGGGTGATCATCTGGGGCATGCGCCGGCACCTCGCCCGGGTGGTGGCCAACCTGCTCGACAACGCCGAGCGGCACGCGCTGACCGGGGTGTCCGTGTGCGTCGAGCGGGCGGGTGACGAGGCGGTCCTGTGCGTGCGCAACGACGGCGGGTGCATCCCGGAGGCGGACCAGGAACGGATCTTCGAACGGTTCTACCGGACCGACGCGGCGCGCAGCCGCAGCCGGGGCGGCACCGGCCTCGGCCTGGCCATCGCCCGCGAGGTCGTGGAGGCCCACGGAGGGTCGATCCGGGTGGAGAACGTCGAGGACGGCGTGCGGTTCGTGCTGCGGCTGCCGCTGGCGCCCGACCAGCCGGACGGGCCGCCGGGACCCGGCGGCCAGGACGCGTAGCCGGACGGCGAGGACGCGCGGCCGGACGGCCGGGACCGGCGGCCCGGAGGCGAGGACACCCAAAGTTAAGACCGGCGCCCCTGCGCGTTCAGCCGGGCAACCCCCAACGGGACAACCTGCTGGCTAGTTTTCTCGACACCCCGCCCCCCAGGACCCCCGGGGTTCCCGATGTCGCAGGTGAAGGAGTCACTCGTGCGAGTGCTGGCAGTCGTCCCCGCCAGAGGTGGTTCGGTGGGCGTCCCGCTGAAGAACCTGGAGAAGGTGGGCGGCATTCCGCTCGTGGCCCGCGCGGTCGACGCCTGCCTGCGCGCCGAGCTCGTGGACGAGGTTGTCGTCAGCACCGACCACGACCTGATCGCCCGGGCGGCCGAGGACGCCGGGGCCCGCGTGGTGCGCCGCCCCGCCGACCTCAGCGGCCCGACCGCCTCCAGCGAGTCGGCCGTGCTGCACGCCCTGTCCGAGACGCCGGGCGAGGACCCGGAGATCGTCGTCCTCGTCCAGTGCACCAGCGCGTTCATCGACCCCCGCGACCTCGACGCGGCCGTGGGCAGGGTGCTCGGCGGCGAGGCCGACTCGGTCTTCTCCGGCGTCGAGACCTACGAGTTCGTCTGGACCGGCGCCGGGCACGGGGTGAACCACGACCCGGCCGTGCGCCCGCGCCGCCAGGACCGCGAGCCCCACTTCCGGGAGACCGGCGCGTTCTACGTCATGCGTACGGCGGGCCTGCGCGAGCGCGGCCACCGGTTCTTCGGCACCGTCGCGGTCCAGCCGGTGCCGAGCCGGCACGCGGTCGAGATCGACGTCCCGGAGGATCTGGAGATCGCCCGGGCGCTCGCCCCGTTCGTGGACGAGCCGCTGCCCATCGACGTGGACGCGGTCGTCACCGACTTTGACGGCGTGCACACCGACGACCGCGCGTTCGTCGACTCCGAGGGCCGGGAGATGGTCGCCGTCAGCCGCTCCGACGGCATGGGGATCGCGCTGCTGCGCCGCGCCGGGGTGAAGACGCTCGTGCTGTCCACCGAGCGCAACCCGGTCGTCGCCGCCCGCGCCGCCAAGCTCGGTGTGCCGGTGCTGCAGGGCCTCGGCGCCAAGGACGCCGCGCTGCGCGCGTGGCTCGCCGCCGAGGGGCTGGACCCCGAGCGGGTCGCCTACGTCGGCAACGACGTCAACGACCTGTCCTGCATGGCGATGGTCGGCTGGCCGGTCGCGGTGCCCGACGCCCACCCCCGGGTGCGCGCCGCCGCCCGCGTCGTGCTGTCGGCCCCCGGCGGAGCTGGAGCGGTGCGCGAACTGTCCGACCGGGTGCTCGCCGCCCGCCCGGCCGCCGCCCTCGAACCCGCCCCCGAGACGGTCCCCGCCCCCGTTCTCCCGGCGTACGGCGCGGCCCCGCTCGCGGAGCCCCGGCCGGTGCGGATCGGCAGGTCGCTGGTCGGGCCCGGGCAGCCGGTCTACGTGATCGGCGAGATCGGCATCAACCACAACGGCGACGTGGAGATCGCGCGCAGGCTGATCGACGTGGCCGCCGACGCCGGCTGCCAGGCGGTCAAGTTCCAGAAGCGGACGCCGGAGATCTGCGTGCCGCTGGAGCAGCGCGACCAGATCCGGCAGACGCCGTGGGGCGAGATGACCTACATGGAGTACAAGCTCCGCACCGAGTTCGGCGCCGACGAGTACGCCCACATCGCCAAGTACTGCGAGGAGCGCGGCGTCGACTGGTTCGCCTCGCCCTGGGACGTGCCGTCGGTGGAGTTCCTGGAGAACATGGACGTCGTCGCGCACAAGGTGGCCTCGGCCTCGGTGACCGACCACGAACTGCTCCGGGCGCTGGCGGCCACGCGCAAGCCGGTCATCCTGTCGACCGGCATGTCGACGATCGAGGAGATCGACGCCGCGGTGGAGATCCTCGGCACCGAGCGCCTGGTGATGATGCACGCCACCTCCACCTACCCGCTGCCTCCGGAGGAGGCCAACCTCCGCATGATCACTACGCTGCGGCAGCGGTACGGCGTGCCGGTCGGCTACTCGGGGCACGAGCGCGGGCTGCAGATCTCGCTGGCGGCCGTGACGCTGGGCGCGGTCACCGTCGAGCGGCACATCACGCTCGACCGCACGATGTGGGGCTCCGACCACGCCGCCTCGCTGGAGCCGAGCGGCCTGGAGCACCTCGTCCGCGACATCCGGATCATCGAGGAGTCCCTCGGGGACGGCGTCAAGCGGGTCTACCCCGGTGAGGAGGCCCCGCGGGCCCGCCTGCGCCGGGTCACGGCGTGATCACCCTTTCCGTGATCGTGCCCGTCAGGGACGGCGAGGCGTACCTCGGTGACGCCTTGGCGTCCCTGGCGCGCAACCGGACGCGCGAGTTCGAGACCGAGGTCGTCGTCGTCGACGACGGCTCGGCCGACGCGACGGCGGACGTCGCCGAGGACTTCCGGCGCGACCTGCCGGGGCTCTCGCTCGTCCGCAACGCGGCGCCGCTGGGGCTCGCCGACGCCCGCAACGCCGGGCTGAAGCTGGCCTCCGGACGGTACGTCACCTTCCTCGACGCCGACGACTGGCTCGCGCCGGGCTACCTGCCCCGGCTGGTCGCGGCGATCGAGGGGCTGGGCTGCGACTTCGTCCGGGTGGACCACGTGCAGGCCGAGGGCCGCAAACGGGAGACGCACCGGGCGCCGCAGCCGCGCCGCGGGGTGGTGCTCGACCCGCGCGAGAGCATCCTGCCGGCCGGGCTCAAGACCATGGTCGACTACCCCTACGCCTGGGCCGGGATCTACCGGCGCGAGCTGGGCGACCTGCTGGCGTTCCCCTCGGGCCTGCACACCGCCGAGGACCGCCCGTGGATCTGGCGGCTGCACCGGCTGGCCCGGTCGTACGCCGTGGTGTCCCTCGCCGGGCTGTTCTACCGGCGGGGGCTCCCGGCCTCGCTCACCCAGATCGGCGACGAGCGGCAGCTGCACTTCTTCGACGCCTACGACATCGTGCTGGACGAGGCCGAGCCGCGCTACCTGCCCAAGGCGGCCCGCAACCTGTGCGCGCTGCTCGCCCACCACGCCGAGCTGGCCGAGCGGTTCACCCCGACCGTACGGGCCCGGTTCGACGAGCGGGCGCGGGCGGCGCTCGCCCGGCTGCCGCGCGAGACGCTGACCGAGGCGCTCGGCGGCCTGGAGCCCGAGCGGGCCGCCCTGCTCGGCCCTTACCTTCCCGGAGGCCCGAGTGCCTGACCCGACGCTGTTCTACGCCTCCACGCTGTTCGGCGCGATGACGCTCGCCGCGGCGATCGAGGAGGGACGGTTCGGCGGCGGGCCCAGGGTCCTGCTGGTGTCGAACAACGCGGCGATCCCGGAGGTGACCCCGGCGCCGGACGAGGCGCCGGGGTTCGCCGCGCTGCGCGGGGCGTTCGACCGCGTGCTGTCCTGGAACGAGATCATCGCGCCGCTGCACCCGTCGGACTGGAAGCCCCGCTCGATCGAGACGCCCATGCTCGGCCGCCTGCTGCGCGACCTGCTGGGGGAACCCGGCGAGCTGGTCCTGGAGTCGATCGCGGTGCCGCCGGCGCGGACGCTCGCGGGCCTGGTGAAGGACTGCCCGATCACCGTCTACTCCGACGGGCTGATGAGCTACGGGCCCACCCGCGACCCGCTGCCGCAGGAGATCGCCGGCCGGATCGGCCGGCTGCTCCACCTCGATCTCGTCCTGGGTTTGGCCCCCCTGCTGCTGGCCGAGCACGGCGTGCCGGCCGAGGCGCTGGCGGACGCGTCGTTCACGCGGGTGACGGGCCGGGTCGCGGAGGCGGCGGAGGCGGCCCCCCGCGCCGAGGCGATGATCCTCGGGCAGTACCTGTCCTCGCTGGGCCTGCTCACCGCCGCCGAGGAGGCCGGGCTGCACGAGCGGATGCTGCGCGGCCTGGCGGCGCGCGGCCACCGCACCGTGCTGTTCAAGCCGCACCCCGCGGCCGGGCGGCGGCACGCCCGCGAGCTGCGGCCGGTCGCCGCGGAGCTGGGCGTCGAGCTCCTGGTGGCGCCGGAGACGACGCCCGCCGAGGCGTGCTTCGCCGCGCACCGCCCCGACCTGGTCGCCGGGTGCTTCTCCACCGCGCTGGTGACCGCGCGGCGGCTGTTCGGCCTGCCGGTCGCGGCCGCCGGAACCGGCCTCGTGCTCGAACGGCTCACGCCGTACGAGAACAGCAACCGGATCCCGGCGACGATCGTGGACGCGACGCTGCCCCGGCTGGAGGCCGACGGCACGATCGCCGAGCCGCCCGCCCTGGACCTTCCCGCCCTGGTCGGGGCGGTCGGCTACTGCATGCAGAGCGCGGCGCACCCCGGGCTGCGCGAGGCCGCGGCGGCCTACGTGCGCGACCACGGCCCGGCACGCTACTTCAAGAAGCGCAGGCTGGAGGCGCTGGGCCTGATCGAGCCCCCGCCTCCCCCGCCCGCGCAGCCGGCCTCACGCCTGCGCCGCCTGCTCACCCGCTGAGCGCCGGCGGGTCGTGGGGGGTGCGGATGAGGAGGATCGCGTGCGCCTCCTCGCCGCCGAGGGCCGCGTAGACATGGGGGACGTCCGCGGCCCACGAGATGTGCTCCCCCGCGGCGGCGGTCAGCGGCGTGGCGGCGGGGCCCGTCCTGATCGTCCCCTGGACGACCGAGAGGTGCTCGGTGACGCCGGGCGGGTGCGCGGGCGAGGTCTGCTCGACCCCGGCGAGTATCCGCAGCCGGAGCATCTCGTAGGTCGCGCCCGGCTCCCGGAACACCTCCAGCAGGGTGGAGACGACGGCCGCGCCCCGCACCGGCGAGGCCGCGCCGGCCGGAGCGCCGGGGTCCAGCGTCAGCGCGCTCATCGGGACCGACAACGCGCCCGCGATCGCGTACATCGTCTCCAGCGTGGGGTTGCGGGTCCCGTGCTCGAGCCCGGACACGGTGGCCTTGCCGACGCCGGCCCGGCGGGCCAGCTCCGACAGCGACAGCCCGCGTGCCTCCCGCAGCCCGCGCAGCCGCCGCCCGATGGCCGGGTCGAACCGGCTTGTCCCGTCTGCACCCACCTGGCTATGGTGACACCTGAAATCGTTCCGTAAACGGAACGCTCGTGGTTGTGGCCGGATTCCAGGGAGGAACGGTGCGGATCCTGCAGCCGGTGCTCGCCGGACTGGTCAGCGCCGTCGTCGGTTACGCCAGCTCGTTCTCCGTCGTCCTCGCCGGCCTCCAGGCCGTCGGGGCCGACCCGCGGCAGGCGGCCTCCGGCCTGCTCGCGCTGTGCGCGGGCATCGCCGTCGCCGCCGCGGTCCTCTCCGTCCGGTACCGGATGCCCATCGCGATCGCGTGGTCCACTCCGGGCGCCGCGCTGCTCGTCGCGACCGGGCAGGTCTCCGGCGGCTACCCGGCGGCGATCGGGGCCTTCGCCGTGTGCGGTGTCCTGACGGTGCTCGCCGGGCTGGTCCCGTGGCTGGCCCGCGGCGTCGCCGCGATCCCGGGCCCCATGGCGGCGGCCATGCTCGCCGGCGTCCTGCTCCCGCTGTGCACCGCCCCGCTCCGCGCGATGGTGGACGTCCCGCTGCTGGCGGGACCGGTCACCCTGACCTGGGCGGTGCTCATGCGGTACGCCCGGCGGTGGGCGGTCGCCGGGGCGCTGGTCGCGGCCGTGGCCGGCCTCGCGATCGGCGGCGCCGCGTTCCCCGCCGCGTCCCTGCGCCCCGAACCGGTGTTCACGATGCCCGACGTGACCCTGCCGGCCATCGTCGGCATCGCACTGCCGCTGTTCCTGGTGACCATGGCGGGACAGAACGTGCCCGGGGCGGCCGTTCTGTCGACCTACGGATACTCGGTGCCGCTGCGCGGCGCACTGGTGACGACGGGACTCGTCAGCACGGCCGCCGCGCCGTTCGGCGGGCACGCCGTCAACCTCGCCGCCATCACCGCCGCCCTGACCGCCGGACCCGACGCCCACCCCGACCCGGCCCGCCGCTGGACCGCCACCCTGGCCCTCGGCGCCGGGCAGCTCACCCTCGGGCTGGGCGCCGCCTTCGCCACCGCGCTCGTCGTGGCCTCACCGCCGGTCCTGGTCACCGCCGTGGCCGGGCTCGCGCTCCTCCCGGCCCTCGCCTCCTCGCTCGCCACCGCCTTCACCGGGCCGGACCGGCGGGAGGCGGCCGCGGTCACCTTCGTCGTCACCGCCTCGACGACCTCCTTCGCGGGCATCGGATCGGCCTTCTGGGGACTGGTCGCCGGATCGCTCGCGCTCCTGCTCACCCGGCGCCGTACGGCACCGCGGCCGCCCGAGCAGCCGGCGGCGTCGGCCGAGCCCGCGCCGCACGCGGAGACCGGGGCGGCGCGCCCGGCTTAGGTGACGGGCGTCCGGGGGATCGGGAATCGCCGGCGCGAGGCGCGCCGAGCCGGGCTCTCCGGCGCCACGCCCGCCGGGCGCGGCCGGGCGCGGCCGCGAGGTCGTCATCGGCTCCGGGCAGGGGCCATCGGGGCGAAGCCGAGGCCGGCGAGCACGGCCTCGCCGCGCTCGGCATGGGGGCCGCCGGCGAGCACCATGGTCCGTGCGGACTGGTAGCGGCAGCCGGCGGCGTCGAACGCGTCCGCCGTGGCCAGCAGCGCCTCCCGGTCGCCGTCGAGCAGGGCTGCGGCCCGCTCCACGATGGCGCCGGCGACCGGGTTGCCGGCCACGACGGTGCGGGCCTCGGCGAGACGGTCGCGGGCGCCGGGGCTCCCGGCGAGCACGGCGGCCTCGGTGCGGAGCGCGACGTACCAGTGGTGCCAGATCCAGGTGACCCACTTCCACACCTGCCCGGCCTCGGGCGCCATCCGTTCCAGCGCCTCCGGCGCCCGCCCGCGGTGCAGCAGGAGCAACGCGTCGAAGACGGCCCCGTAGCCGTAGGTGCCCTCTGGCGGGGTGCCGAGCCGCTCCAGGACCTCCTGCCACTCGCGCCGGGCCGTCCGGTCGTCGCGCAGGCCGTGGATCATCGCCACACCGGCCGCCGCCGGGCGGAGGATCGACAGGGCGGGGCCGCCTGCCCGCCGCCACGCGTCGAGGAACCGGACGCTGCCGGTGAGCACCTCGGCGACGTTGCCCGCCAGCGCGTCGACCATCAGCAGCCGGCAGGTGGCGCGGTGACCGACCTCCGCCAGTGATGGATGGCCGGCCAGCCGGCGTGCCCATCGGCGGGCGCCCGGCACGTCCCCCGCGCCGAGTCCCGCCTCGGTGACCATGGCGAGCGCGTCGACCAGCTCGTGGGTGCCGGCCGGCGAGATCGGCAGGGACGACAGGAGCGCGATCCGGCGCCGGGCCGTGCCGGCGGCGGCGAACGTGTCCCCGGCCCAGCTCTGCGCGCCGATGAGCGCGTCGAGCGCGGCCGACTCGGCGAGCGGGTCGCCGGTCCGGCGGGCGAGGTCGACCGCGTGCTCGGCGCGCGCGATCGTCTCCGGCACCTCGTTCTCCGACGGTCCCTGGGCGGCGCCGAACGCGTCGGTGAGCACCCCCGCCTCGGCCAGCGCCACCGCGGCCCGCGCGGCCGGGTCGTCGCCGGCGCGCTCCCGCGCCTCACGGACCAGCGCGAGCGCCTCCTCCCGGGACGGGAGCCGCACGAACGTGGTCGAGAACCGGAACGCGACGGTGGCGGCGGTCGCCAGGTCGGCGGCGGCGCCGGCGCTGTCGCCCGAGTCGCGGGCGGCGTCCGCGGCCGCGCGGCGCAGGCGGTACATGTCATCACCGATCGTCCGGCAGCCGGCCACGGCCGCGGCCTGCCGGAGCATCGACGCCCTGTCGGCGGGGTCGCCCGCGAGTTCGGCCGCCTGCTCGTAGCGCCGCTGGGACTCGCCGGTCAGGTGCCGGGTGAAGGTCAGCTCCGCCAGACGCCGGGCGAGCTCGTACGCGTCCGCGCGGCGCTCCGGCCGGTCGGCCGCCCACGCCAGGGCCGCGCGGAGGTCGTCGGCCACCAGGTCGAACCGGGCCCGCCAATCCGCTTGTACGACCGTCAGGCCGGCGGCCTGAGCCAGGCACCAGCGCAGGTGCCGGGACCGGGCGTCGACCAGCTCACCGGCCTCGGCGAGCCGCTCCGTCCCGTACTGGCGGATGGTCTCCAACGCCCGGTATCCGGTCCCGGCCGGGGACGCGGTCACCACCAGCAGGCTCTGCTCGGCGAGCCGGGCCAGGCCGTCGGCGACGATTCCCTCATCGGCCGGGCCCTCGTCGCCCGTGTCCTCGTCGCCCGTGTCCTCGTCGCCCGTGTCCTCGTTGCCCGTGTCCTCGTTGACTGTGCCCGTGCCGACCGGGCCTGGCCCGAACCTGACCACCTCCGCGGCCGCCACGGCGGTGAACGGCGCCGTGAACACCGACACCTGCCGGAGCAGCGCCCGGTCGGCCGGCTCCAGCAGGGCGTGGCTCCAGTCCAGCGCCGCCCGCACCGAGCGGTGCCGCTCATCGGCGCGGGAGCCGCCGGTGAGCATCCGCAGCGGGTGGGACAGGGCCGCGGTGATGCCGTCGAGCCCGAGCGTGGGATACCGGGCGGCGGCCAGCTCGATCGCCAGCGCCATTCCGTCCAGCCGCGCGCAGATCGCGGCGATCTGGCCGCGCAGCGGAGGATCCAGCGGCCAGCCGACCGCCGCCGCCCGCTCCATGAACAACGCGACCGCGTCCGACTCGCCGTCGACGGCCAGTGACAGCGGCGGAACCGGATACACCCGCTCGAACGGCACCATCAGCCGGGCCCGGCTGGTCGCCAGCACCGTCACCCGAGGGCACGTCGCCAGCAGCCGCTCCAGAAACAGCGCGGCCCCGTCCGCCACGTGCTCGCAGTTGTCCAGCACCAGCAGCGCGTGACGGTCGGCCAGCGCGGCGACCACGGACTCGGTCATGTCACGGCCGGGCTGCTCACCGAGACCGGCCGCCCCGGCGACCGCGGTCGCGATCATGCCCGGATCGGTGACCGGGACGAGGTCGACGAACCACGCCCCGTCGGAGTACTCGCCGACGGCCTCCCCGGCCACCGCCAGCGCGAGCCGGGTCTTGCCCACTCCCCCAGGGCCGACGGCGGTGACCTGCCGGTGCGCTCTGATCATCTCGGTCAGCTCGGCCCGCTCGCTCGCCCGGCCGACGAACGAGGTCAGCGGGGCCGGCAGGACCGGCGCCGGATGCGAGGGAGCGGCGCCGGCCGCCTCGGGCGCACGCCGGGCGAGCGCCCGCCGATCCGGCACCCGCAGCTTGCGGAGCAGCGAGGAGACATGGCTCTCCACGGTCCGCACCGAGAGGCACAGCCGTGCCGCGATCTCGGCGTTGCTGAGATGGGCGCCGACCAGCTCCAGCACCTCGGCTTCCCGAGGCGAGATCTCCGCTTCTGTACCCATTGGCCTCATTTTGGCGTATCCGCGCCGCGTTCCCATCCGCACCGTCCGCGATCCGTGCCGCCGATCCGTGCTCTCGATCCGTGCCGCCGATCCGTGCCGCCGATCCGTGCTCTCGATCCGTGCTCTCGATCCGTGGCCGGTTCCGTGGTCACCACGGATGTGGGCCCACCGGGCTGGAAGAAAGGCTGTGACCACGCACCCAGCGGGTCGACGCGACCCACCACCGAAGGAGTGACCATGACCGACGCCTCCCCCAACGTGATCAGGACCGTGCTGCACCCCGTGTCCGACCTGGCCAAGGCCAAGGCGGTGTACGCGGCCCTGCTCGGCATCCCGCCGCAGACCGATTCGCCCTACTACGTCGGCTTCGACGTGGAGGGCCAGCACATCGGACTGGTGCCGGACGGCGGACCGCAGGGCATGACCTCGCCGGTGGCCTACTGGCACGTCCCGGACATCGAGGCGAAGCTGGCCGAGGTGGCCGCCGCGGGGGCCACCGTGAAGGAGGCCGCGCACGACGTGGGGGGCGGCCGCCTGGTGGCCACCGTCACCGACCCCGACGGCAACATCCTCGGGCTCCTGCAGGACCGGTGAGCACCGGCCTTCCCCTGTCCCATCCGCGGCCCGTCCGCCGCCACGACGCCGCCACGACGCCGAACCCACCTCGCCCGAAGGACCCGTCATGACCTCTTTCACGTCCGTCACCCTCGAAGTTCCCGACCCCACGGCCGCCGGCGCCTTCTACGACGCCCTCGGCCTGGGCCCGTACGTGAACGTACGCGCCTCGGACGCGCCGGCGGACGGCTTCCGCGGGTTCGCGCTGTCGCTCCTGGCGTCCCAGCCGGGCGACGTCGACGCCCTCGTCGGTGCCGCCCTCGACGCCGGCGCCACGACGCTGAAGCCCGCCGCGAAGGGGTTCTGGGGCTACGGCGGCGTCGTACGCGCCCCGGACGGGACGATCTGCAAGATCGCGACCTCGAACAAGAAGGACACCCGCCCCGCCGCCCGGCACGTCGACCAGGTCGCGCTCCTGCTGGGAGTGGCGGACGTCAAGGCCAGCAGGCGCTTCTACGCCGACCGCGGCCTGGCCGTGGCCAAGAGCTTCGGCGGCAGGTACGCCGAGTTCGACACCCCGGCGTCGGCGGTCACGCTGGCGCTCTACCCGCGCCGCGCCCTCGCCAAGGACACCGGCGTCTCCCAGGAGGGCACGGGATCGCACCGGATCGTGATCGGCGGCGACGCCGGGCCCTTCACCGACCCGGACGGATTCGTCTGGGAGGCCGCCTCCGCCTGAGGCGGGCGGCGGGCCCGGACAGCGCCCTTCTGAACGGCGGGAGAGCGGCAGACTTCCGGCCTGCTGCCGCCAGATGTCCGTATCACATACGGCCATATCTAGGCGTTATCTGGCTGGACGGCGTTTCAGCCGCGTTAGGCCGGGAGTCATTCCGACTGTCAAACATCCCCAGTGGACGTTCGCCTCGACGCCACCACTGGGGAACATCATGGATCCCGCCCTCAGCCGCCGCGCTTTCCTCCTCGCCTCCGGAGCGACCGCCTCGGGCCTCGCGCTGGAGATCGCACTTCCCGCCGGCCCCGCCGCCGCCTCGGCCGTGACGCCCTCGGCCACGACCCCCATGACGACGGTCCGCACCGTCGCCAGACCACACGGCACCAGCGGTTACCGCAGGCTGTCCGACGGCCCGGGCTGGCGGCGGGTGACCCGCACCGAACTGGCCGACGCCAAGAAGGACAGAGCCGAACGCCGTACGGTGCTGGCCTGCTTCGTCCAGTTCACCGACCTGCACATCACCGACGCGCAGAACCCGCAGCGCTACGAGTTCCTGCGCGCCGGAGACCTGGGCTCCTGGCGCCCGCAGGAGGCGCTGACCGCCGTCGGCGCCGTCTCACTGATCGAGCAGATCAACGCCCTGGGGCACGGCCCGGCCACCCGGGCGCCGATCGGCTTCGTCATGACCACCGGTGACAACACCGACAACAACTCCCGGATCGAGATGGAGTGGTTCCTCACCGCCATGACCGGCGGCCGCTTCACTCCCAACACCGGCGACCCCGGCGCGTACGAGGGCGTGCAGAACTCCGGCCTGGGCCTCTACTGGCAGCCTGACTCGGGCCTGCGCGACGTCGACAAGCGGGTGGGGTTCCCTCATCTGGACGGCTTCCTGAAGGCGGCCATCCGCGAGGTGAGCAGCCCGGGCCTGGCCGTACCGTGGTACTCCACCATCGGCAACCACGACCAGCTCTTCGGCGGCGCCTATTCCTCGGCCGGCGGTTTCTTCGCCGACCTGGCCACCGGCTCGCGCAAGCTGTTCTCCCTGCCCGCCTCCGAGGCCGGCGCCGTCTACCAGGCGCTGCGCCGGGGCGACCCCACGGGGGCCCGCTTCCGCGCGGCGTGGAAGCGCTACCGGGGCAAGACCCGCACGGTCACCGCCGACGAGCGCCGCGCCCCGCTGAGCCCGCACGCCTACATCGCCGCCCACCTCGACCCGGCGTACACCGGCTCGGGACCCGCCGGCCACGGCTACACCCGCGACAACCTCGACAGCGGCCGGCTGGACTACTCCTTCCGGATCGCCGACGGTGTCGTCGGCATCAGCCTGGACACCACCGACCGCGGCGGCGACTACCGCGGATCGGTCGGCACCCGGCAGCTCGCCTGGCTGGAGCGGACCCTGAAGACCCACGCCGACGACATCGCGCTGATCTTCAGTCACCACCCGAGCTGGGCAATGACGAACCTCACTCCCAACCCGGCCAGGCCCGGCGAGAAGCGCCACAGCGGGCAGGAGCTGCTGGCGGTGCTGAGGAAGCACGGCAACGTGGCCGCCTGGATCAACGGTCACTCCCACCTCAACAAGATCGTTCCGCATGGCGGCCTCTGGGAGATCTCCACCGCCTCCCACGTCGACTACCCCCAACTGGCGAGGGTCGTCGAACTGGCCGACAACCACGACGGGACGCTGTCGCTGTTCACCACGCTGGTGGAGTCGGCCGCGCCGCACCGCACCGACTTCACCGACCTGTCCCAGAGCGGCCTCGCCGCGCTCTACCGGGAGCTCTCGTTCAACTCCCCCGGCATCCGGAGCGGGCTGGCGGGCCTGCCCGGCGACCGCAACACCGAGCTTCTGCTGAAGAAGCGCTGACCGCGCGCGGGCGTACACCGGACGGGCCTGCGTGCGCCCCGCACCGCTCACGGCCTCAGCTTGAGCCTCTTCCTCGAAGCGCCCGGGAACACGACGACCAGGTGCTCCTCTCCCAGACCGCGGACCCGCACGTGGACACGGACCCGGTAGCGGCCCTTCCCCGCGATCGCCAGGTTCGGCATCGGGGCGCCCGCGCCCACCTCTCCGCCCTCGCCCATCTCCGGCACGGTGAGCCGGCCGCTGCGGCTGACGACCGGCACCTCGTCGACCTGATCCCACCCGGCCGTCCGCCGTGGCGGCGGGGTGCGGAAGGCCTTCACCGTGAGGCACAGGTCGGCGACGTCCTCGACGTGCCCGACGAGCACCGCGCTGCCGGCCACCCCGATGAGGGCGCTGTCTTCGAAGGACTTGTCGGTCGCCCGCTCCGCCGCCTCGTCGGCCGCTTCGTCCTGCGGGTCGTAGACCAGGTAGCCGGGATCGCCGTCGGCGAACAGGAAGTAGTTGGCGGTGGCCTGGACGACGCCCTTCGTCCGGGGCCACGGGTCGCGGCACTCGGCGTTCCGCTCGGCGACGTAGGCGTCGTTCGCCGCCTTCGTCTCGGCGGTCGACCGCAACAGCTCGGGATGGGTCGCGCCGACGATCTCCGGGCAGACGTAGACGAGGTCCCACGGGTCAGCGCCCCAGGCGGGCCGCGCGCTCCCGGCCCGGGTCAGGATCGCCTCCTGTTCCTCGCGGTCCTTCGTTCGGCACAGCGCCCGCCCGTACGCGAGGACCTGCTGGTCGGACATGCTGTCCGGGAACATGGGCGGGACTCCGCCGTCCGTGCTCCGCGCCCGGCACAGGAACGCGGCGTCGCGTTCCGCGGGTTTCAGGTCGCCGAAACTGGGCCGGTCATAGCAGTTCGCCGACCAGCCGGTGTAGGCGAAGTGCGGGGTCTGCTCCGGGTGGATCATCGCGATGACCGGCAGCAGGGCCACGGCCGCCGCCGCGACGCGGATCACGCGCCGCCGCGCGGGCGGCAGGTCCGCCGGGCGGCCCTCGGTGGGCAGTTCACGGGCGGTCGCCGCGATCCACACGGTGCTGACGAGCCCCAGCGCGTCCATCATGACCGGTATCGCCAGATCGCCGCCGCTGGGAATCATCGCGAAGCGGACGTTGAGCGGGATCACCAGCACGCAGACGCCCACCGACACCCACCCGGCGGCCTGGGTGCCGCGGCTCCACCGGCCGTCGCGCCGCTGCCCGACGAGCGTGACGACGGTCGCCGCCACTCCGCCCAGCATCAGGCCCAGTTCGACGACGCCGCCCGAGCCGAGCTCCGGGAGGTCGAGTTCGTCGAGCAGGTCGTCGGCCATCCCGGCCAGCTCGACCGCGAAGATCGCTCCGGCCGCCGCGCGCAGCACGCGGGACCGCCAGCGGATGACGAGCAGGTAGAGGACGTCGATCGCGGCCCACAGCGCGAGCTGGAATGCCGCGTCGACCGCGTCGGGGAGCAGCGCGATCGGAAACCACAGCACGAGGGCGTACGCCACCGCCAGGTACAGCAGCAGGCGCAGCGCCCTCGCCCGGCGGTCCAGGAGTCCCGGCGCGGGGGCACGCAGGATCAGCCACAGCAGCGCGGCCTTCACCAGGGCGGCCACGAGCAGGGCCGCAGTCGTGGAGGTGCCGAACCCGCCGCGCGTGTAGAACCCCGCGAAGGCCGGCGGCGACCATTCGACGGCCACCCAGAGCCAGGCGTCGCCCAGCACCAGGCCCACGGCCGCCGCCGCGAGGACCAGGCCTGCCGATCCGATCCTGAGGATCCGCCAGAGACTGTCCGGAAGCACGGGACGCGATCTTAGTGCGGCACCGCCGTCCCTGCGGACACAGCGGAACCGGCGGTCCCGCGCCGCCGATCAGACTCCAGGATCTTCATGCGCCGGGGCGGGACGGCTCAGCCCAGGACGATCGTCGTCAGGGCGCGCGGCGCGATCGTCACGCCCTTGCCCCGCAGGGGGATGGGGGCCACCGCGTTGTCCTGGTCGGTCAGGTAGGCCCGGGCCCGGCCGTGGCCCTTGATCTTGTCCCAGGTGACGGGGTCCGTACCCGTGTTGAGGATCTCGACGACGCGGGAACCGTCGGCGTTGCGGAACGCGGAGACCTTCAGGCCGGGGTCGGAGGCCGTCGCCCCGAGCCGCACCGCGCCGGGCCTGATGAACCTGCTGTAGGCGGCCATCGCCCACAGCCGCCGGGACACCTGGTAGGTCTGCGTCGCCGTGTCGATTCGGATGAACGCCCTGGTGGCCCCGCTCGAAGCGCCCAGCCAGTACACGTAGGCGGAGGCGCCGCCGAGCGTCAGCGCGTCGTTCACGGCCTGCGCGACCGTCATGCCGTCCTGGCCGCTGCCGTCGTCCCACTGCTCGTCCCACGTGCTGCCGCCGGGGCCCCACTCCGACATCCACGTGTGGCGGTCCGTCGGCAACGGGGAGGTCGGAGGACTGGCGTAGGAGTGGCCGGTGTGCACCCGCACCCAGCGGGCGGCCTCGGGGTCGGCCTCGATCGCCTCCGTGTACGCCTTGGCCTGGTCCCAGCCGAAGGAGTCGCAGCACGCCACCTTCACGCCCGCGGCCCCGGCCACCGGGCCGAGCACCTTGACGAACCCGGCGGCCTCCTCGGGGGTGAAGCGCATGGACTCGTAGCCGGCCGTCCAGTCGGGCTCGTTCGTGAAGCCCAGGTCGGTGATCCTGACGCCTTCCCGCGCGTAGAACTTCGTGTACTGCACGAGGTAGTTCGCGTAGGCCTGCTGCCACTCCGGCAGCAGCTTGCCGCCGTTCCTCGCGTCGCCGTTGTCCTTCATGTAGCCGGGCGCGCTCCAGGCATCGGCGAAGAAACGCCGCACGCCGTACCTCTGGGCGGCCTTGGCCATCCAGACCTGGCTGTTGTCGTCGCCGTCCCAGACGTACCTGGGCGGCGCCGTCGGGCCGCCCGGGTCCTCCGGCTGGATCGAGACCATCTGGTCGTACGGGCTGCCCGCCGGCCGCGCTCCGATGCCGAGCCGGAGAATGCTGAGCCCGGCCCCCTTCTGGCGGCTGAACCACAGATCGAGGATCTCCTGCTGCTTGTCCTCCGGCAGGGCCTTGATCAGCTCATTGCGCCGGAACGCGGTGGAGACCCCGAACCCGTCGATCTTCTGGTACTTCACGCTGTCGTCGATGTCGATGGTGACCGGCGACGCGGCCGCCGGCTGCGCCTGCCCGATCAGCGGAACGGCGAGCAGTGCGGCCGCGAGGACGTGTTTACGCATGGCTACTCCGGTGTCGAGGGGGTTTCCGCGCCTGCACAGGCACCTCGGAATCTGGGCAGGGCCGGCGTCATGCGGCCGCGGCGCGGTTGCGGAACGGTCGGTGGGGGCTCGTGCCGAGGGCGACTCCGACGTGTGCGGGACGAACTCCTCTATGGCCGGACAGTCCCGGAACACTCACAGAAATAGCACGCCGAAACGTGTGACTCAATATGTCCGGCCGGATTCCCGAAAATTTCGGCGTAATTCGCCACAGAAAGGGGCGCCCGCCATCCTCCGGCCATTGCCGGCAGGGGGACGGCAGGGACGGTGTGGCGTTCGGCTCGCCGTCCGAGCCTCCCCGCCGACCCGGGACAGGCGGGACGCACGCGTCGGGGAAACCGGCCTTCTGGTTCAACACCCCTGCTCACCGGCCTGGTTGCGGTGTCGCGGGAGCGCGCCTCAGGGTGGCGCCGTGCCGACCACGGCACTCATGATGCTTGACACGTATCTGTAACCTGTCTACACTTCTGAACAGAAACTATCGAATTAGGTTCGAAACTTTTCGACGAGATTGGCCGGATGCGAATTTTCGGAAACCGTGTGACGAATGGTCACGCGGCCTTTTCGCCCTGACGCGGAATATCACCCGGCGTCTTACTACGGCAGTCGCCGATTCCTGGCTGACCGAGACATTTGCTCGGTCGAGGCGGGCACGGCGATGGAACCAGCGGGAACGTGCCTGGTGGCGGCGTCGCCAGCACAGCCGGCGTGTGGCATGACCGGGCGGATGTACGGGTTGCAGGACAGCGGTGAGCAGGCGCCCGATCTCCGGGACGGTCAGCGGGATCAACCTGCGCAAGCCAGTGCAGCCGCCGTACACCTCATCGCCGCAGAGGAGACCGTCCGCGTTGCTTACGCGATGCTCGCGTGGTTGGAGTAGCCAACAGCACGATCACCTACCGTCGAGAAAGGCGGTGGTCGCCCGCGTGACGCGCGGGTCGAAGAGCGTTGTCATGTGCCCTCGGCCACGGAGCAGGAGGAGCCGAGCGTTCGGGATGCCGCGTGCGGTCGCTTCGACGAGCGCGGGTGGGACGATGGGATCCCGGGTGCCACCCACGACGAGCGTGGGTGCGGTGATCTCGCCCAGCCGTGCCGTCACATCCCACTCCTGAATGGCTTCGATGAGGGCGACCTCACCAGGGGCTCGCTGTCGGCCGGCGCCGAGCGCGTACATGGCCGCGACGACCACGCGCAGGAGTCCGTGTGCGACCAGGCCGCTGCTGATCCAGGCGGCGGATTTCCCCCGGCGTTCCATCTCGACGCTCCGTAGCAGGTCATGTCGTCCGCGGTCGCTGACGCGGCTCGCGGCGACGGAGATGACCAGGCGGTGTACGACTTCGGGGTGGTCCATCGCGAGTTGGAGCGCGGTGACGCCTCCACCGGAGCTGCCCATGACGTCGACCGGTTTGCCGAACCGCTCCCGCAGTGCGATGGCGTGCCATCCGGCCAATCGGGCTATGGTCGTGCCGGAAGGCATGTCGATGGGACGGTTGATCAGGTGGACCGTGCGGCCAGATCCGAGCGCGACGGCGCGGGCCGACCGGGCCATGGCTCTCGGGACCCCCTGGGACAGGTCGGCACCCGGACCGAGGCCGGCCAGGAAGACCAGGGGTGCGCCGTTCCCGGTAGCCGCCACGGACAGTCCGTCGTTCAGGCGTTCGCCCTGCATCCGGCCTCCGCCCGTGCGCAGTCGCGTTGTCGCAGACCGAGATCCTAGCCAGTAACGCCGCCACCAGGCACGTTCCCGCTGGTTCCACCGCCGTACCCGCCTCGACCGAGCTGCAGCCGGAAGAATTCGGCAACTCGGAGGCCGGCGGATGTCGAGAACGCTCCGGCGGCTCCGTCCCCGGCTCGGATCACGACGACAACCCTGGAGGGACCGCCATGCGAGCGAACGAGATCGCCGAGATTCTGGACCGGCCGATCAGCCGAGAGCTGCTGGCACGCGACGTGACCCGGCTGGCGTACGTGGCCAAGGACGGCACGCCCCGGAACGTCCCGATCGCGTTCACCTGGAACGGCTCGCAGATCGTCATGTGCACCACGAAGAACGCCCCGAAGCTCCCGGCCCTGCGCGAGAACCCGATGGTCGCCCTGACCATCGACACCGAGGTGCATCCGCCCAGGATCCTGCTGATCCGCGGCCGGGCCGAGCTGGACGTCGTCGACGGCATCCCGGACGAGTACCTCCAGATGAACGGCTCGTACGAGATGACGCCGGAGCAGCGCGTCGAGTGGGAGGCCGAGGTCCGCTCGCTCTACGACGGCATGGTCCGGATCGTGGTGACCCCGACCTGGGCCAAGCTGATCGACTTCGAGACGACCCTCCCGAGCGCGATCGAGGAGCTGGTCCGGCAGCGGGCCGAACGTGAGCGCGCCTGAACACGGTCTTCGACGACGCCACGGACGCCGTCAGCGGTGGTGGCCTGTTTCGAGAGGACTGAGCCGAACGTACGAGTGCTCGTAGGCTGCTCTCGCACGTGACGGACAGGAGGCTGAGGTGGCCGGAACGACCCCGACCGAGACGACGCTGCCCGAGGTGATGACCGAGCTGGCCGAGCTCGAGGACCCGAGGGCGCGCGAGGTGAACGAGAGACACGGCGACGATCACGGTGTGAACCTCGGCAAGCTGCGCGCGCTCGCGAAGCGGCTGAAGACGCAGCAGGAACTCGCGTGCCGGCTCTGGGAGACGGATGACACCGCGGCGCGGTTGCTGGCGATCCTGATCTGCCGTCCGAAGGCGTTCGAGCGTGACCAGCTGGATGGCATGCTGCGCGAGGCGCGTGCCCCCAAGGTGCACGACTGGCTCGTGAACTACGTGGTGAAGAAGAACCCGCACGCCGAAGAGCTGCGCCTGGCCTGGTCCGCCGATCCGGATCCCGTGGTCGCGAGTGCCGGCTGGGCGCTGACCACCGAACGTGTGACGAAGAAGCCCGAGGGCCTCGACCTCGCAGGGCTGCTCGACGTCATCGAAGCGGAGATGAAGAACGCCCCGGATCGCCTGCAGTGGGCGATGAACCACTGTCTGGCGCAGATCGGGATCGAGCACGCCGAGCATCGTGCCCGGGCGATCGACATCGGCGAGCGCCTGGAGGTGCTCAAGGACTACCCGACTCCCCCGGGCTGCACCTCTCCGTACGCGCCGATCTGGATCACCGAACTCGTACGCCGGCAGCACGAGAAATAGGAAGGTCCCACTCACACCCGCGCCGCCTGATACTCCAGCCGTCGATGACGATCTCGCGCGTGGGCTGGTGGCAGAGATGCCCGACAAACAGGTCTGCCGCGGCTGAAGTCACCGGTTCTGGTTGCCGCAGGAACGATCGTCAGGCGATCAGCCCCGGGCGGCGACCTTCGAGCAGCGCGGTGCCGAGGTCGGTGATGGTGTGGATCACCGCCTGTCCGAGGCGCCGGCTTTGCACGAGGCCTGCCTCGCGCAGTGTGGTCGCCTGGCGACTGGCGGTCGATCCGGGGATGCCGAGCCGCAGGGCGAGCTCTCCCGTGGTGCAGTCGCCGTCGGCGATGGCCTCGAGGACATGGGTGCGGGTCAGGCCGAGCAGCCGCGTCAGGGCGGGGCGTCCGTCCACAGCTTCGTCGTGCGCCCAGCCGGGGTCGTGTTCGATCGGGTAGACCAGCACCGGAGGAAGCTCGGGATCGCGCAGGGTGATGGGTGTTTCCCGGCAGAAGAACGAGGGCTGCGGCACCAGGCCCCGGCCGTTGGGGTGGATGTCGTGGTCGGCGGGATAGGACAGTTCGAGCGTCGGCAAGCTCCACCTGGCCGAGGGATGCAGCGTGGAGAACACCGCCCCCCACCCATGGTCGTACAGTATCCGGGCGCGCCCTGCCCGTTCCCGGGCGACCTGTGCCCGGATGCGCGGCCAGTACGGCGACAGACATGCCTGGAAGTAGGCATCGGACGCTGATGCGACGGCGGCGACCGCCTCCTGGTCGCCTCTGGTTAGGTCGGCGGCACCCGGCCCGCGCTGGCCGAGAGCGGTGCCGGCTCGTCCCCGCCTCCGGCCATGGCCGCGAGCGAGAGGCAGGCCGTGGACCTCGCACGGGCGTCGCGGCAACGGGTGGAAGTGCTGCCGCTGCGGACCGAGACGCGGCAGGTTTTCGTCAACGCCGACGGGACTCTCACCTCCGAGACGTCGGCGCTGCCCGAACGGGTGCGACGCGGCGCCGACTGGGCCGACGTCGACACCACCCTCCGCTTCTCCGCCGACGGCACGGTGCGGCCGGTCGCGACGCCGCTGAACCTGTCCTTCTCCGGTGGCGGGACCTCGCCGCTGGCGACCATCGGCGAGGGCGCGCGTTCGGTCGTGACGACCTGGCCGACGACGCTGCCGAAGCCCGTTCTCGACGGGAACACGGCGACGTACGCGTCGGGCTGCCCGGTGTCGACCTGAAGGTGGCAGCCTCGGTGCTCGGGTACTCCGAGGTGCTGGTGGTCAAGACCAGGGAGGCCGCCGCCAACCCCGCACTGGTGAGGCTCTCTTTCGGGATGCGGGCGAACGGCCTGACGGTGCGCAGGACACCGACAGGCGGCCTGAGCGCCGTGACCGGCACAGGCGCGGAGGTGTTCCACTCGCCCATGCCTCGCATGTGGGACTCCTCCGGTGCCACGCCCCAGACCTCACCTGTGGCGGGTCCGCAGCGGCAGAACAAGCAGGCGGTGATGGGCGTTGACGTCGCCGGTGACCGGATGGCCATCTCCCCCGACCGCTCCCTGCTCACCGCCCCCGACACGACCTATCCCGTCTACATCGACCCCCAATGGTCAGGCATCAAGCTGGCCTGGACGTATGTGGACAAGGCTTACCCGTCCCAGTCGTACTGGAACTCCGACCACGTCCCCGAGGTGGGCTACTACGGCAGCGGGGTAAAGCGGTCGTTCTTCCGGATGGACTCCGACAACGTCAACGGCAAGCACATCCTCCTCAAGGCGACGTTCCGGATCACCCAGACCAAGTCGTGGGGCCGTACCTCGGATCCCCAGGTCGTCCAGCTCTGGCTGACCGGGGGCACCTCCAAATCCACCACCTGGAGTCACCAGCCGTCCCGGGCCGACCACCTGGACAGCGTCGCCTCCGACGCGGGATACAGCTCCTCCTGCACAGACAAGGGCATCGAGTTCGACGCCACCTCCGCGATCGTCAAGGCCGCCAAGAACGGCTGGTCGAACACGACGTTCGGGCTGAAGGACTACGACGACGGCGCGGGCAGTGTGTGGGTGAGGTCGCGGAGTAGTAGAGCTGGAAACCGCCGCCTCTGCCGGCGGACTGGCTCATCACCGTGGAGTTTCTGGTCGTATCGGCCAGGCGCACCCAGGCCGACACCGACATCCCCCTAGCTACCGCGTCTACACGGAGAGCGGCGTCAAGGTGCCCCGCTGGGGCTTCTCCACCGCCAGCGACGACACCGACTCCGAGGTGATGACGGTCGACAAGTCCGCCGAGCCGATCGACTGCTCCGCGATCAACTCCTGGACCCACCTGACGGGGGTCTACGACGAGGTCGCCAAGGAGATCCGGCTGTACGTGAACGGACAGCTCTCCGACGTACGGCCGTCGTCGGGCTGGCACGCCGGCGGCGGCCTCGAGATCGGCCGGGTCAAGTACCGGGGTAGCTACGTCGACTACTTCGCCGGTGACGTCAACGACGTCCGCGTGTTCGCCGGAACCCTCACCGCACGAGAAGGCGCAGGAAAGGGACAGGCAGGCGCGGGACTGGGATGGGCTGAGGCCGTCACCGCCCCCGCGCCCTCGCCGCAGTCAGCCTCGGTGATCTCGCGGCCGTCGCGCCGGGCCTGGCCGGCCAGATGAGTTAGCGCCGCAGCGGCCTGGCCGCGGATGTCGAGCAGCGCACGGCCGGATAGGACGAGGGCGACTCCCCGCGGGAGACAGCCCGGTCACGGTCGTGGCGGCCGACAGGAGCCGGGCGGTGATGGCGATGTCGATCAGCCGGATGCGTGCAGCGGGATAGCCCAGACTCGGCTTCGGCGTACTGGCCCCAGGAGGTGTGCCGTAAGCATCAGTTACTACTTACGTATCAATGGTTCCTGCGGACCTTGCGGATGATCTTAACGAATCGAAAGACAACCAGGGTGACCAGCAGGATCATGATCCCCAGGAATGATAGTTCGACCCATCCAAAACCCAGCATTTACACTCCTAAAGAGAGAGGGGCTAAGGAGCATGCTACGCTCCTTAGCCCCCCTATTATCGGCTACCTATGACTAGGCGTCTAGTCTTCCAGCCAGTGGCAGACGGTGTCCACGAGGCTCCCACCTTCATACCACGATAGGCAGATTCGCTTCCCTGTGGGGTAGGTCTTGCGTGGTGTCCAGGACGCGGAAGCGTCATTAGTGACACAGCCGGAATGATAAGAACCATTGCGTGTTTCTACCGTAGCGCCGCTAGAATTGAGGATACGGTAGACCCCTTGGTATTTGCAGATGCTTCCCTGGCGGTGTCGAGCTACGTACGCGGAACTCACGTAATTTGAGTCGCCTATGACTTCACCGCAAACACTCCCACCGGTCGCGCCCTGGTATAGACAGCTGGAGGCATCCAGCGGCCTTGGGCCATCGCCCGACGCAGCAGGAGACTGGGCCGGGAGAATCGGAAGCGCAGATGCCGAAGTTGGAACGGCCAGCACGTAGACTGCCGTTACCAGCACCGGGGCGAGAAGCATCCGGAGGAGCTGGCGCGCTTGGCTCATAAGTGGAGGAGTCCGTTCTCTTGGTCTGACCTTACCGCTTCCGGTTTCGCTCAGTAAGTAAGCGCAAAGCAGACGCGACCGACACGATCTCCGCTTTCGAAATAGGAGACACAGGCCTGTGTGCCAGTGGGAAAATCCTTCTGCACGAGCTGGTTATCGAAGTACCCGCGCAAGGAACACCCGCTATGCCGTGACGTGTACTTACTGTAGATCAGCGATCCACTTTTGTTGTACACTCCAAGGTGTCCCTGATAGTCGCAGGTTGAGATACCCGGGAGAGGCTGGCGTGTGACAAAGAAGTCGTGTATGTACTTCTCTGTCCCGTAAACGCCGCCGCATACGTAGCCAACGCCTGAGCTGACACCTGTGCAGGACTGCGCGTCGTAAGTAGTTGCATCGGGAGCCGGCGGTGGCGGTTTTCCAACGCATGGATCGCCGACTTTGCATCCGTCTCCTGGTTCCCCAGCAATGAAGGGAAGAAGGTGCATTCCCGGAGGACGGGACGCGGATGAGGCGCTGGCGTTTGCTACGTTTGAGGTAGCAGCTAAGAGTGCTGTGAACGCCAGCAGGGAGATAAGTGCGGCCGTGAGTTTGTGACCTAGCCTCAGCGGGGAGTTGGCCAGCTGATCGTGCATGGTTCCCCTTTCTTTTCTGCTGTCTGTATACCGGAGTGCGCGTCGTGGCAGGCGCTGCTTTGAACAATTACTCCGTGGTTATCGCCCCTGCCGTAGTTACGCATGTCTGAAGCTAATAGGAGCGTCAGGGAATATCAAGCTATGAGTCGACTAAATTTTCTCTAGATTATGGAGAGCGACATTCCAAATGCATTGAGTTATTCCCGTGGTTTAGTGAGCTCTCGTTGAAATGCGAATCGTGGAAATAACCCCTACGCTGGCCATCGACGGACCTCTCGGCTCCCTCAATGAACTGAGAGGCCCGTCCGCGAGGGTGGCCCGAGCGGATGGCCCGCGATGCCGAGGCCCCCTGTCGTCAGGTCATCGAGCACGAAGGCCAGATAGCGCGGACGGACCGCGGCGATCAGAACTGAACACCCCCGCCGTCTTCCCGGCGAGGAGCCGGGGGGAGGGGGGTGGTCGATGTGCTCGGCGATCTCCAGGGAGACCATCTCGCGGATCGGGGCGTATTCCCGCGAAGACTCAGGTAGACCGGTAGGCCCGATCTGGACAGCTGCCGGTCGACTCGCCGTAGCTCCGGGAGTCCTGGGCTTCTCCCGCTTGCTGCTCACGCTCGTCGGGTGCCACCGGAATAGGTAGAAACGGGCCGCATAGGAGGCTGACCGGACAGAATCCAAAATCTGTCACCTAAAGCATCCCCTGAACTGGAGAAACACGCCGCTATCCCGTCCAGATCTGGCCGGTGCCATGGGCGGTGTCGGCCGGGTCGTGCTCGAGTTCGAACTCCACCCGGGACGCTCCGCCGTCGGATGTGGTGACCCGGGCGGCCAGCGCCGGGGTGAGGGCGGAGGTGACCTTCGTCCCGGACAGGTCCTGCGACGGAGTCGCCTGCATCTGGTCCACCACCAGGTCGGGCACCGCGATCGCCGCGGTCTGCCATCCGGACCAGGCCGAGGAGGTGGTGGCGCCGGTGTCGGTGGCGCGGGCGCGCCAGCGCAGGTGCCAGCCGTCGGTGAGCTTGCCGGCGGGTACGGCGGCCGGGGCGTCGCTGCCAGAGCTCACCGCGGATGAGCTACCGGCCCAGATCTGGCCGGTGCCTTCAGCCGCCGAGATTCTGGACCGGCCGATCAGCCGAGAGCTGCTGGCACGCGACGTGACCCGGCTGGCGTACGTGGCCAAGGACGGCACGCCCCGGAACGTCCCGATCGCGTTCACCTGGAACGGCTCGGAGATCGTCATGTGCACCACGAAGAACGCCCCGAAGCTCCCGGCCCTGCGCGAGAACCCGATGGTCGCCCTGACCATCGACACCGAGGTGCATCCGCCCAGGATCCTGCTGATCCGCGGCCGGGCCGAGCTGGACGTCGTCGACGGCATCCCGGACGAGTACCTCCAGATGAACGGCTCGTACGAGATGACGCCGGAGCAGCGCGTCGAGTGGGAGGCCGAGGTCCGCTCGCTCTACGACGGCATGGTCCGGATCGTGCTGACCCCGACCTGGGCCAAGCTGATCGACTTCGAGACGACCCTCCCGAGCGCGATCGAGGAGCTGGTCCGGCAGCGGGCCGAACGTGAGCGCGCCTGAACACGGTCCCGACGTTCCCCATTGACAATCGATCCCGCGCGGGCGCATCTTGTCAGTGACAAGTTCAGTTCATCGAGGTGAGTAGGAAGGGCCCGGCCACCCCTTGCCGGTCTGAGCCTCATTCGGACGGTCCCGGCGAACAACGCCTGTCTCCGAACGCGCGGCGATTTCCGATGTCGGCCTTTCATTCGTGACACACCGTCGCCAGTCAACCGGGAAGCTCACATGACCCGAATCGCCGCCGTCCGCGGTGCCCTTCCCCCACACCGTTACCCGCAGTCGGAGATCACCGACGCGTTCGCGCAGGTGTGCCTTCCGCGGGGAGGCAGCCGCCGGCTGCTCGACCGGCTGCACGCCTCCGCCCGGGTCGAGCACCGCAGCCTCGTGCTGCCGCTGGAGCGGTACGTCAAGCTCGACGGCTTCGGGGCGGCCAACGACAGGTTCATCGAGGCGGCCGTCGACCTCGGGGCCGAAGTGCTGAGCGATGCGCTCGACGCCGCCGGGCTGACACCGGGCGACGTCGACATGATCATGTTCACGACGGCGACCGGGATCGCCCTGCCCTCGGTCGAAGCGAGGGTGGCGAACCGGCTCGGGATGCGTCCCGACGCCAAGCGGATGCCGATGTTCGGCCTCGCCTGCCTCGGCGGCGTTTCGGGTATCGCACGCCTGCACGACTACCTGCGCGGATGGCCGGACCACGTCGCCGTGCTCCTCTCAGTGGAACTGTGCTCCCTCACCGTGCAGCGGGAGGACCCCTCCCCGGCCAACCTCGTCGCCAGCGGCCTCTTCGGGGACGGCGCCGCCGCAGTCGTGGCCTGCGGGCCCGGCAGGACGGACACGGACGCGCGGCGCGCCCCCGGTCCGACCGTCGTCGCCAGCCGCAGCCGCCTCTACCCGGACTCCGAGCAGGTGATGGCCTGGAACGTCTCCGACAGCGGCTTCCGCATCGTGCTCGACCCCGGCATTCCCGGCATCGTGCGCGCCCACCTCAGGGAGGACGTGCACCGCTTCCTGAGCGACCACGGCCTGTCGGCGCGGGACGTGACCGCCTGGGTGTGCCACGCGGGCGGCCCGAAGATCCTCCAGGCGGTCGCGGAGACTCTCGGCCTTCCCGACGGCGCCCTCGACCTCACCTGGCGGTCCCTGGCGGAGGCGGGAAACCTCTCGTCCTCATCCGTGCTCCACGTCCTGAGAGACACCCTGGCCCTGCGGCCCCCGGAGCCGGGCACGCCGGGGTTGCTCATCGCGCTGGGTCCCGGCTTCTCGTCCGAACTCGTCCTCGTGCGCTGGTAGCGCGCGACCGCCTCCACGTCGGCGTTCTCATCGCACCGGTAGGTATGAGTGGTCACCACGGTCATGTACGCGATCCCGGCATTCCTCCTGCTCGTAGTGGCCGAGGCGGTGTCGTACCGGTTCCTGCCCGGCGACGACGAGCGCGGCTACGCCATCCGCGACGCGGCGACGAGCATGTTCATGGGACTGGTCAACCAGCTGATCGACTTTCCCTGGCACATCCTGGCCGTCCTCGCCTACGCGGGCCTGTACGAGGTGGCGCCCCGGCACCTCTCCGCCGCTTCGGGGTGGACGTGGGTGCTGCTGTTCTTCGCCGAGGACCTGACCTACTACTGGTTCCACCGGTCGCACCACCGGATCCGCCTCCTGTGGGCCAGCCACGTGGTCCACCACTCCAGCCGGTACTTCAACCTGTCGACCGCGCTGCGGCAGAGCTGGACGACGCCGATGACCTCCCTGCCTTTCTGGCTCCCCCTGGCGCTGCTGGGCGTCCCGCCCTGGATGATCTTCCTGCAGAAGTCGGTGAGCCTGCTCTACCAGTTCTTCCTGCACACCGAGCGGGTGGACAGGCTGTGGGCGCCCGTCGAAGCGGTCTTCAACACGCCCTCCCACCACCGCGTGCACCACGGCTCGAACGACGTCTATCTGGACCGCAACTACGGCGGGATCCTCATCGTGTGGGACCGCCTCTTCGGCACCTTCAGGTCCGAGGACCGGCGAGTCGTCTACGGGCTCACCGAGAACGTCGAAAGTCACAACCCCATTCGGGTGGCCTTCGGCGAGTTCGCGCGTCTGTGGCGGGACGTCCGTACGGCGGACCACTGGCGCGACCGTCTCGGGCACCTCTTCGGCCCGCCCGGCTGGATTCCGGAGAAGCGGGGCTGACATGCACCTCCTCGGATCGAGTGGGAAGAAGGCGGCGAGTTGAGCGAGGAGCGGCCACGTGTCGTCGTCACCGGGCTCGGCGCGGTGACGCCGCTCGGCGGGGATGTGGCGTCGACCTGGTCGGCACTCCTTGAGGGGCGGTCGGGCATCCGTGCGCTCACCGAGGACTGGGCCGGCTCCGTCCCGGTGAGGATCGCCGGTGTGGCGGCCGTCGATCCCGCCGGGCTGCTCTCCGCGTCCGAAGCCAGAAGACTGGACCGCGGCGAGCAGCTCGCCCTGGTCGCCGCCCGTGAGGCCTGGCGGGACGCGGGCGCCCCGGAGGTCGACCCGGCGCGGCTCGGCGTCGTCGTCGGCAGCGGCGTCGGCGGCATCACCACGCTCCTGTCGGCGTACGAGACGGTCAGGGAGCGGGGATGGCGGACGCTGTCGCCCTTCACTGTGCCCATGCTCATGCCGAACGGCGCGGCCGGGTGGATCGGGATCGAACTCGGCGCCCAGGCCGGCGTGCACGCCACGGTCAGCGCCTGTTCCTCCGGCGCGGAGTCCGTGGGCTACGCGATCGCGATGATCAGGGAGGGCCGCGCCGACGTGGTCGTCGCGGGCGGCACCGAGGCGGCCATCCATCCGATGAGCCTGAGCGCGTTCGCCGCCATGCGGGCCGTGTCGACCCGCAATCACGAACCGCAGCGGGCGTCCCGGCCGTTCGACAGGGGCCGTGACGGGTTCGTCCTCGGCGAGGGCGCGGGCATCGTGGTGCTGGAGTCGGAGAAGCACGCGCGGGCCCGCGGCGCGAGGACCTACGCCGTGGCCGCCGGAGCGGGCTACTCCGCCGACGCCCACCACATCGCGCAGCCCGAGCCCACCGGTGCGGGTGTCCGGCTCGCCCTGCGGCGCGCGCTGGAGGGCGCCGGCCTGACCGGCGCCGACGTGCGGCACATCAACGCCCACGCCACCTCGACTCCGGCCGGCGACGTCGTCGAGACGGTCGCGATCAAGGAGACGATCGGGACGCATCCGCTGGTGACCGCGACCAAGTCGATGACCGGTCATCTGCTGGGCGGCGCGGGCGCCGTCGAGTCCATCTTCACGGTGCTGGCGCTGCACGAACGCGTCGTCCCCGCGACCATCAACCTGGACGAACCGGACGACGGCGTGGAGGTGGACGTCGTCCGCGGGCGGCCGCGCCCCCTGCCCGGCGGGCAGATCGCCGGGCTCAACCACTCCTTCGGGTTCGGCGGTCACAACGTCGCCGTGGTGTTCACGACCCTATGAGCGGCCCGGCCGCCGTGTTCCCGGCGGCCGGGCCTCGTCAGGAACGGGCCAGGCTGAAGCGCCCGCTTCCGCTCTTCTGTATCACGATCACGGCGTGGGCACCGGTCACGCCCGGCGTGACGGTGAGGCGTTCTGCCGTGCCCGGTCCCTTGCCGAAAGCGCCCTTCGCGTCGGCTCTGGGCCTCGCCCACTTCGTCCCGCTGGGCGCCATCAGGAAGACGTCGAGGTCCTGACCGTCCAGCGGGGTGACGGTGAAGGTCACCGGGACGCCGGCCGTGAGGTCCGCCGTGCGGATCTCGACGACGTCGGCCGACTCCATGGACAGTTCGGCAGAGGTCTTCGGCGCGAGCGAGCCCTCCGACTCGGCGAACTCGACGAGGTAGGAATCCGCGGCGGAGAGCGCCGACACGCGGGGCAGGTGGGTCCTCGGACCGGACGTGGCGTCGACCGCGATGAAGTCCGGCTGATCGCTGCGGGGCATCCAGCTCGCGACCACGTCCCCACCGGTCGCCCCGGCGGCCTTGTACAGGGACAGGTTGGTGTCGTTGGCCGGATCACCCACGTGGAGCGCAGCTACCACGGACCAGGTGGGCCGTGTGGTGGTGAAGGAGAAGTCGCCGCCCCAGAAACTCGGACGGTTGAGCTCGACCCTGTCCAGCAAGGGTTCGTAGAACACGTCGTCGACGGTGTTCTGGAAGAGGGTGGCCAGCACGTTGGACTTCCCTCCCGCGGTGGGCACCGCCGCCACCATGGCGTTCTTGAACTCGCCCACGGTGTTCGGCTTGCTCGCCCGGACAACCGAGACGATCTTCTCCGGGCCCTCGGAGGACAGGTCCCAGTAGATCTCGTTCCTCGGGTCGCCGTCGGCGAGGTCCATCAACGCGCCGGCCACCCGGCCCTCGATGTCGGGCCCGATCGACCCCTCCCAGCCGAGGCTGCCCCACGTGGGGGTCTCCAGCTCGATCGACCCGTCCAGCGGTCCCCAGCGGTAGTGGGTCTCCCCGTACGTCTGGACCGCCAGCCAGTCCGCCCAGCCCTCCGTCCAGGCGCACCCCTCCGAAGTCACGCTCAGCATGAAGTGGGTGAAACACGAGGGGTTCGGCGGATACGCGTCTGCGTAGCCGTAGTCCATGATGAAGTGGCCGAGTTCGTGGGACACCGTCATTTTCTCGAGCTGAGTCGTAGCGCTCAGATGGATGGTGTCGTCTTCAACCGTGTAGTTATCGACCGGGATCGTGACGTCGGGGGCCCACAGAATCGCCGCCTGGCGGCAGGGCGTCGCGCCGGCGACCCAGCAGCCGCCGGGGTTGCCGGCCCAGCCCGTGTACGCCTTCCAGGTGGCGTGCGCGGCCGTGAAGATCCGGAACGCGCCCTCGTCCGCGCTGCCGGGCGGGGGAAGGTAGTTGACGATTTCTCTTCCGCCCTGCTCGACATCCGCGACGACCGGCGTCTGGAACGTGTAGAGGCCCCTGGTCCTCGGATCGGTGACCGACCAGTAGTCGCTGAAGGACAGACCCTTCACGTAGACGTCCTGGCCGCCGCTCTCGTCGCCGTCGTTTCCGTCGAAACACAGCTCGTAGTCGCCCTGGTCGTCGGTCTCGCCTCTGGCGAGCACGTCGTCATGGCCGTCGGCGTCCCGGTCGAAGGCCTGCAGCCTGAGCCGCGGCACGCCCTCGACAGGACCTTCGGCCGTCACGTGCGTGACCCTCCCCTGCACGCAGGTGTCCGCGTCCGCCGCCGCGACCGCCGGGTCCGCCTCCCCGGCCGGAGGGGTGGTGAGCGCGGTCGCGGGCCGTGCCATGCCGAAGAAGGACGTCTCCTCGCCGACGGTGACGTAGACCAGCGCCTCGCTGCCCGGGCCGGGCCGCCCGTCGGTGACGTGCACGGTGACGGCGGCCGGGCCGGGCTCGACGGCCGTGACCGTGCCGGCGTACGTCACCCGCTCGTTCTTCCGCATCGGGCCGGTACGGCTCGCGCGATCGAGGCGGCTGCGCCCGATCGTCGCGGGGCCCCGGCTCACCCCCTCCGGCGGGCTGACCCACCGCAGGCCGGCCGGCAGGTCCGTCACGACCCGCACGTCCGCCGCCTTCTCCTTGGATGTGACCGTGACAGTCAGTGTGGCGGTCTGCCCCACGGCCGGGGCCCGGTCAAGGGCCGCGGTGACGGCGAAGCAGTCGCCGGGCACGCACCGCTCCACCGCGGCGGGTCCGGTCCCGGTCTCCGCCCGGGCCGCCACCCCTCCGGGGGAAAGGCCGACGGCGACCAGCACCACCGCAAGTGAACGACGTAACATGAACTTCCCTTCTCGGCCGGTCGGGCGATGGGCGAGTCGAAGTGACTCCCCTCCCAACGGGTTGGGGCGTGACATCCCATTTCTCCTGATCAGCTCGCGCAGGCGATGGGCGAGTCGAAGTGCCCGGGTGAGGTGGGATAGGGCGAGCCGTTGTCGCCGGCGGGGATCGCCAGCTCCCGCGCGCCGGACGCGTCGCCCGCGCTCCGGCCCGCGCCCGCGCCCCAGGCCACCTTGGCCAGGAAGTCGCGCATCGCGGGCGAGTGCTGGCGGACGATGTTGTGGCCGCCGTTGGCCGGTCCGCAGTGGGTGTAGAGGTTGAACGAGCCGTTCCAGTCGATCATCTTGTCGCCCGGGTTGGGCCCGTTCGCGGTGCGGTCGCCCTGCAGCACGTCCCGGTCCGCGCCGCCGTACTGCCAGTCGACGCCCTGGTGGTGCTGGTCGTCGGCCGCCGAGGCGTTGTCCTTGCCGGTCATCCGGAACCACAGGCACGGGTCGACGACGGTGGTCAGTTCGCCGTCGGGCATGCGGCCGGGGGCGCACTCGTCCGGATAGGAGCCGCGCGGGTTGTAGTCGAGCAGGTCGGCCCCCGCGCCGCCGAACACGTGGTCGACGAAGCGGTCGCCGGTGCCCCGGGCGGCCGGGTCGAAGGCGCCGCCGCCGAGGCAGTCGGCGGTCGCCGCGTCCAGGACGGGGTCGCAGCCCTTGCCGCCCCAGACGACGTCCGCACCGTCGTCGCCGAAGACCTCGTCGCCGCCGCTGTCGCCGTTGATCAGGTCGTCGCCCGCGCCTCCGTGCATGCTGTCACGGCCCGGCCCGCCGCGCATGCGGTCGTCGCCGCCCTTGGCGAAGCCGTCGTACGGCATGGCCGCGCTCACCCAGGCGTCGCCGTCCACGTCGTGCAGCAGGTCGGTACGGCGGTCGTAGGAGCCGGCCGGGAAGCCGTGGTAGGTCTCCTTCGGCGGCGCGTTGAGGCTGACGGTGAAGCCGAGCCGCTGCGCGTCCCCGGCGTCGATGCGCTCGTCGACCACGCCGCCGCGGTCGCCGAGCATGGCGTCCTCGCCCGCGCCGCCGTCCATCTCGTCGTCGCCGAGCTCGCCGAACAGGTCGTCGTCGCCCGCGCCGCCGTCCAGCCGGTCGTCGCCGTCCTGCCCCCACAGCCCGTCGTCGTCCGCGTCGCCGTACAGGCGGTCGGCGCCGAAGGAGCCTTCCGGCTCGCACGCCGGCTGGGCCTGCGTGCAGAACCGGGTGGACCCGCCGGGCAGCGCGGGGTCGTGGGTGCGGCTGCGGGTGGCGTCGGCCGGCGCCTGGCCCGCCGCGTAGCGCTCGGTGTAGACGCGCTCGGTGTTCCCGGTCAGGGTGCGGACGAGGGAGCCGTTGTCGCCGAGCAGGACGTCGGCGCCGCCGCCGCCCTCGATCGCGTCGCCCTTGTCGGCCGCGCCCGGCTTGGCCGAGCCGCCGATGAGGTCGTCCTGGCCGGGAGCGGCGTCGTCGCCCTCCAGTTCGGCGGTCCCGCTCGCGACCCCCTTCCAGCCGGGGTCGGCGAGTGGCTCGCCGGCTGTCCGGGTCGACTCCGCCGACAGCGGGAGATCGCCGCGGATCCGGTCGGCGCCGCCGCCGCCCTCGATATAGTCGCCCTGGCCGCCGCCGGAGATCTGGTCGTCGCCGTCCTGCCCCCACAGCACGTCCACGCCCGAGCCGCCGGAGACGCGGTCGTCCCCCGAGCCCTCGGCCAGGAGCTTCACCGCCCGCGGGGTCATCCGCGCACCGGCCGAGCCGAGGCGGACCGTCGCCCGTGTGGGAGTGCCCGCCAGTGTCACCGCCGCGTTGTCGCCCGTGACCACGTCGTCGCCGGGGCCGCCGAACAGCGCGTCGGCGTCGTCGTCCGCCGCCGCGTGCGAGCCGCCCACGATGTCGTCGTCGCCCTGGTCGCCCTCGGCCCAGTCGACGCCCGCGCCACCCTCCGCGTAGTCGTCGCCCTCCTGACCGCGCAGCCGGTCGGGACCGCCCTGGCCGAAGATCGCGTCGTTGCCCGCGCCGCCGTCGGCGACGTCCGCGCCGGATCCGCCCGCCAGCGGCTCCACCCGGTGGGTGTGGAGCTGGCCGGGCCGTACGGCGACCGGGGTCGCCGCGCCGGTCGTGCTCAGGACGGCGTTGTCACCGGCGATCACGTCAGGTCCGTCACCGCCGAGCAGGGTGTCGCCCGCGTCGGGGTGCGGCCCGGAGCCGCCGCCGACGAGTTCGTCCTCACCGGCTTCGCCGAGCACCTGGTCGGCCCCGTTGCCGCCCTCCAGGTGGTCGTCGCCGGCGTCGCCGTGCACCTCGTCGGTCCCGATCCCGCCGAAGGCGGTGTCGGCGTCGGCGCCACCGTGGATCACGTCGGGCCCGCCGGCCTCCTCCGGTGTGCCGTCCAGGTCGGACGGGCCGGTGGCGTCGCCGTTGTCGCCGACCAGCCGGTCGGCTCCGGCGTCGCCGTAGAGCGTGTCGCTCGCGTCGGCCCGGCCGGCCGTGCGGCTGCCGCCGACGACCAGGTCGTCGCCGAGGCCGCCGAACGCGGTGTCCTCGCCGGCCTCGCCCGCGACCACGTCGTCCTGCGCTCCGCCGTACAGGGTGTCGCCGCCGGCGCCGCCGGTCACCTCGTCGGCTCCGTCGTCGCCGTAGGCGATGTCGTCGCCCGGGCCGCCGCCGACTTCGTCGTCGCCCGCTCCGCCGTACAGGGTGTCGTCGCCCTTCTCACCGCACACGCGGTCCCGGCCGCCACCGGCCTCGACCCGGTCGGCTCCCCCGCCGGCCGAGACGGTCTCCGTGCCGGCGCCGCCGAGGACGAGGTCGCGGCCGTCGCCGTCCGCCTCGGCGTCGGTGCAGGGCTCGTCACGGGCCCTGTCGCCGAAGATCGTGGCGCCGCCGTCGCCGCCCACGATGTGGTCGTCGCCGTCGCCGCCCACGAGCAGCTTGGCCGAGGGCTCCACGCCCGCGGGCAGCGGCAGGTGCCGTACCTGCCGGGCGGGGCCGTACTCGTCGCGGCCCTGCGCCTCGCTCACGTCGGACGGCTCGGCGATCACCCAGTCGTCGCCGGGGCCGCCGAAGATCTCGTCCTTGCCGTGACCGCCCGCGAGGACGTCCTCGCCGCCGCCGCCCAGGATCCGTACGGTCTCGCCGGGACGGGAACGCCCGGCGACCAGGTCGACGGCTCCGCCGCCGTACACCCTGTCGGCGCCCGCGCCGGTGTCGACGTAGTTCGGCCCCGAGTCCGCGGGTCCCGGCGCGTCGGGCCCGAACTCCTCCCGCGGTCCGGTGTAGATCTCGTCGGCGGCGGAACCACCGGTGAGGGTGTCGCCGCCGGGCCCTCCGACCAGCAGGCTCGGCTGGGCGCGGAAGCGCGGCGACGGGTCGGAGGCGGCCAGCGGGCTGTCGGAGGCGACCCCGACGGTGTCGTCTCCTCCGTTGCCGTACAGCCGGTTCTCACCGAGTCCGGCGGCGATCCGGTCGTCGCCGTCGCCCGGGGCGTCGGCCGGCGCGCCGGGCGGGCCGTCGGCGTTCCAGTCGGCGACCTCCGCGTTCCCGACCTTCCGGACGGCGGGGGTCAGGCGCCCGTCACCGGCCACCCAGCCGCCCGCGCCGCCCACCGTCAGGTAGTCGTCGCCGGGACCGCCGGCGACGACGACCACCGTCTTGCCCTGCTCGTCGTACTGGTCGCCGCTGGTGATCTGGTCGTCGCCCTTGCCGCCGTCCGCCACGGTGCTGCCGGACCCGGCGAGGATCATGTCGTCGCCGTCGCCGCCGAAGGCGACGATCTTCCGGTCGAACGGGTACGGCGCGCCGGACGCGTCGGCGTACCCCTGGAAGACCAGTTTGAGGTCGCCCGTGGCGCCGCGGCCGTCGGCCAGCACCCGGTCGAGGCCCGCCGTGTGGTGCTCCTCGCGGACGCCGAGCGCGCTCACCACGAAGCCCTCGTCGCCGGGGAGCTGGCTGACGGTCCACTGCTCGGCGTCGTCGCCCGGCTTGGCGGTGCTGCCTCCCCTGGCGCCGCGCATCGGGCCGATGTGCAGCACCAGCGCTTCGCCGCTGACGGTGGCGAGCTTGGGCGGGGCCTCGTCGCATTTCGGCTTCGCCGAGAAGTCGAGCAGCGTGGCCTCGACGATCGTCCAGTCGAAGCGCTTTTTGAAGATCGAGATGCCGATCTCCACCCACGCCTTCAGGTACACCTTCAGCTTGCCGTCCATGGTGAACAGGCAGAGCGGGTTGCGCAGCAGGATCCCGGAGAACTCGTAGAACCTGAACTTGCCGTCGTTGGTCGGATCGGCCCAGTTCATCGAGATGCCGAGGGAGATCCCTCCGCTCACTCCGGCCTTGACGAGCAGCACGTCGACCGCCGCCCCGGCCTCCAGGCGGCCGGACAAGGTGATCGCCGGCAGGGGGCGGCCCCGCTCGTCGGCGGTCCTCAGGTACAGGCTGTCGAGGACCTGGAGATCGGCCTTGCCCTGCTCGATCGCCTTGCGGACGCCGTAGGTGTCGAAGCCCGCCCTGATCCGCGCCTCCACCCCCGCGGTGCCGGAGATGACGACCATGACGGGCGGCGGCGCGTAGACCGGGCCGAAGGACTGGCTGTAGGTGAAGCCCAGACGCAGCGGCCCGGAGTCGTACTCGACCAGTTCGACGTCCCTGCCCATGATCAGGCTGAAGATCGACCGGCCCGCGTTGTCCAGGACCGGGAAGGAGAAGCCGGCCTTCGAGGACTGCCCCATCGGCCCCTGCTCGGCGCCGGCCGTGGCCGTGGCCTTGTCACAGGTTCGTGCGCCCTGGTCGAGCGCCGCCAGGAGGTCCTGCGTCTCGGGGGTCGTGTTCCCGATCAGCGAGTCCGCCACGTCCGGCGAGTTCTGCGTGACGAGCGCCCTGTCGCCGGCCACCGTGAAACCGCCCAGGGGGATGTGCAGCTCGCCCCGGCAGTCGGGCAATGAGGTGACCAGCTTGGTGATCTCGACCATGCGCTCGACGAACTGCGTCGAGCTGTTCCCGCCCAGGGTGTTGAACTTCTTGGCGATCGTCATCAGGTTCACGTCGCCGCCGCCCGCCGCCCGGCTCAGGTCCGACAGCACCGGGATGGGCGCGTACAGCTGGTCGATCACCGGCCTGACCGGGTCGGTGACCCGCTTCACCTGGGTCACCACCGGGCCGAGGACACTGCGGAAGAAGTCGCCGGCCTCCAGGTTCACGTTCGTGAAGGCGATGTGCAGGTCGGCAGGGTCGGGGCCGCCGGCCTTGGTGAGGTCCCAGTCGAGGGTGAAGTCGCCGAACAGCCCGGGGAGCATCGGCGAACCCGGCGTCACGGTGAAGCGCCAGTCGACGGCGGTCTTGGCCTTCAGCGAGGTCTCGACCAGGTCCCCGGCGTCGGCCAGCTGCCCGAGGCCGATCTTGCCGACCGGCTTGAGCCCGACGGTGAAGGTGCCGGCGAACAGGTCCGCAGACCGCGGCGTGCGGTTCTTCAGGGTGACGTCGAGGATGGCCAGCTTGGCGTTGATCTCCTCGGGCAGCGCGACGTTCACGCCGATGCCCGCCTGCGGCCGATTGTCCTGGCCGGCGTCGATGTAGAAGCCGTTGGTCCGGTCCAGCCCGATCGTGGCCTTCACGTGCCAGCCGAGCCTGGCCTGCACGCCCTTGCCCGGGCCCTGGCGCAGCGCGAGACCGGGGATGCCGATGTTCAGCCGCCGTTCCAGACTCGCGCAGCCCTCGACACAGCCCTGCTGGGGGTCCACGGTGCCCTTGCCGATGTCGACCGTGAATGTGACCCCGGTCAGCTCGGTGCCCTTCGCCGCGTCGCACGCCGTCGGCTCCGCCGGCTCCGGCGCCTGCACACAGGTGATCAGCGGCTGCACGCCAGGGCCGACCTTGGGGGCCAGCTCGGCGTTGTACCACTCACGCAGGTCCTTGCCGGTCGGCACCCGGCCGCCGTTCGGCAGCTTGGCGATCGCCGCCTTGATCTCCTCGCGCTTGGCGCCGACGAAGTCCGCGCCCTGCTGCAGGTCGGCGCCGACCAGGGGCAGCCTGCCGCCGTAGGAAGCCGTGCGCATGCCGGACTCCAGCGCGGTGAGGTACCGGTCGAGGCCGTCGCCCAGGTTGGTCCAGTCCAGTTCCAGCCCGGCGGGCAGCGTGGAGAAGTCGAAGCTGGGGATCTCCAGCCGGTCGATGTCGCCAGGCAGCTTCGCGGTGAGGTCGAACATCTCGGCCAGCGGGGCGACCCTGGGCAGCCGCAGGATGAAGGCGTGCCTGCCGTCCGCGGTGATCGGGCTGCCGTTGAGGTAGGCGGGCAGCACCGCGCACAGCGCCAGGTCGGTCTCGTCGCGCCGGGGGTCGCGGTCGCAGGTGACCGACTCGGTCGTCTCGTTGAGCGACAGGCCGAGCCCGGCGAAGAAGTCGGCCGGCGGCACCGCCTCCTGCGGGTCGCCGTCGTACCGGAGGCTCACGCCGTACGCGAGCCTGGCCTGCAGCGGGTCGTCGCCGGCCTTGCCGACGGAGACGGGCAGCGGGCCGATGTCCGCCTTGACCGTGCCGTCCAGCCGCGCGCTCGCCTCCAGGTCGAGGCCGGAGTCGGTGTCGACGAGCAGGTCCTGGGCGAGGTCGAAGTCGCGCTTGAGCGCGACACGCAGGCCCAGCCGCACCTGCCCGGTGACGGAAGCGTCGAGCGTGCCGGAACCGGAGGCCGCGACCAGGCTGCGCTCCCCGAAGGAGAAGCGCAGCGCCTCGTTCATCGCCGCCTTCTTGTCGTACGCCAGCGACAGCCGCAGCGCGCCGTCGTCGTAGGAGACGCGGACCTGGCCGCCGAGTGCCCTGTTCAGCTCGGCCACCAGCGCCTGCACGGTGTCCGGCGGGGCCGCGGTCAGCCGGTCGATCGCGTCCCTGAGCGGAGAGCGCAGCGCGTACGCGCTCCCCGGCGCGGGAGCGGCCTCGCCGAACTTCGCGGTGAAGGCCAGGGTGTGCTCGGCGCACACCGCCTCGACGGTCATCACGCGGGTGCCGATCACCACACCGCGCCCGATGTGCGCCTGGGTGAACGTACGCGAGGGATCGGTCACGAAGCCGTGCTCGCTGCCGCAGGCGCCGTCGCCGTACACGACGCCGGGGCCCGAGCCCATCTCCTCGGCGGCGACCAGGTCGGAAATCGACCGGCCGAGGAGCGGCAGCCTGGTCGTCATCGCCTTGCCGACCGGGCCGTCGCCCTGGACGTGGTCGAGGTAGCCGGCCAGCGCGCCCAGCGACTTGATCAGCGTGCCGAACAGCGCCTGGGGGTTGTCGGGGTCGAAGGCGAAGCCCTTGACCTTGCCGATCTGGTCGAAGCCGCGGAAGTTCAGCGTGTCCGGCTTGCGGACGTCCGGCATCTCCACGTCGCCGGTCACCCTGCCGCCGAAGAAGTCCGCCATGCCGGGGACGCCCAGGGTCAGCCTGGCCCGGGCGGCGGCGTCCACCTGAGAGGTCAGGACCTCGCCGGGGTTGCCCGACAGCCGCTCAAACAGCCGTGTCAGCGGCACGTCGCCGATGTCCTTGAGCGCGACCTTCACCACGTCGCCGCCGCTCGCGCCCGTCATGGTGAGGTCTCCGGTGACCTGCACGGCCAGGTAGCCGACGACGGCGTTGACGTTGACGGCGCTCCTGACCGACACCTGCGCGCCGAACAGGTCGCGGCCGGTACGCAGCATGACGCGGTCGGCGGACCGGGGAAGCTCGGTCACCACGGTGGAGCTGCCGTCCGGGTTGACGTGCCGGTAGGGGCAGGCCTTCCGCTGCCCGTCCGGCCGGGAGGCGCACGCCTGACCGGTGACCGGGTCGCTCAGGTCGAGCACGACCGTGGCGGCGGCGTGGTAACCGCGCATGACGCCCGCGACGGCGACGTCCGCGTTGGCCTGGGCGAGGCCCGCGCGGGCCTTGAAGGTGTCGCCGAGGGTGACCTGGCCGATCATGGGATCGGCGGCGGCGATCCGGTAGGCGGTCCCGGCCGCGGGCGCCCCGCCGCGCCACCCGTCCCCGGCGAGGGTGACCGTGTCGGCGGTGTTGTCCGCCACCATGCCGCTCGCCGTGCCCGCGGTGACCGTACGGCCGGCGAGCTCACCGGGCGTCCACTTCTGGCCGGTGTGCTTGAGCGTCTTCGCGGTGTAGGCGACGCCGGCGCCCGAGCCGGTGGTGGCCTGTCCGGCCGGGTTGAGCGTCTCGGGTGTGGGGTTGACCGGGCGGTCGACGACGAGCGTGAATGCGATCTTCTTGCCGGCGTCGTCGTAGCCCGCGTCGGCGACCTTGATGATCGCGCCGCCGGGCAGGTTCCGCGCCCTGCCGAGCGCGGCGAACATGTCCTGGATCGAGGTGAAGGTGGGCTGGCCGGTGTTCCGGTCGACGTTGCCGGTGACGAACGCGTCGATGGCCTCGGAGACGCGCACCGCGTCGGCCAGGGAGCCGCGCATGAACGGCAGGTCCACATCGCCCTGGTCGCCCCAGCGGGCCCGCTGCACGGCGGTGATAGCGCCGGACAGGTGCGTCAGCCCGTCGAGCAGGTCCTTCGGCGTGAGTGTCTGGAAGCGGCCCAGCCGGTCCAGGTCGGGCCGGCTCACGCTCACCTGCGGCCCGCCCGTCGCGAGGTCGGGCCAGCTCACGCCGACGGTCGCGGTCGCGCCCTCGACCTGGGCGCCGGCGAACGGCTTCGCGGTGACGTGCAGCGCGGCGGTCGCCGAGCCCTTCCTGGTGAAGGCGAAAAGCCCGGACGCCGCTCCGTCCGCTCCCAGCTCGTCCTGGCTCAGCCTGCCGTCGCCGTCGGGGTCCGCGGCGGAGGAGGCGAACGCCGAGGTGAAGGAGAGCGAGGAGGCGGTGGACAGGTCGACGCCGAGGATGCCGAAGGCGGCCGAGGGCGTGGCCCCGGCCGCGAGCCGCCCGTCGGCCTGCACCGTCACCGCGACGTCCCTGCCCAGCCAGGCGGCCTTGGTGGCGGGATCGTAGGCGAAGGGCAGCTTCGCCACCAGCTTCAGGGTGACGTCCACTCCCCCGGAGGTCGTCAGCGAGACCTTGGGCTGGGCGCTGCTGACGGAGATCGGCCTGTCGGCGACCGTCCTGGTCACCTCCAGGGTCAGGTCGAGGCGCCTGACCCCGCCCTGGGTGCTCGCCTTGGCCAGCAGCCGCCCGGCGCGCGGGCCGGAGAGCGGGTACTCGTCCTCCAGATCCTCCAGGCTCGTGAGCCCTCTGAGCTGGTCGTACACCGCCACGTCGAACAGGTCGCCCAGGCCGAGGCCGTCCTCCGCGCCGGGGACGAGCCCGACGAGGGGCAACTGCTCGTTCATCGGGCCCACCGCGCCCAGGCCCCTGCCGAGGGCGGCGAAGCGCTCGACGACCGACAGCAGGGCCGAGGTCTCCGCGTCGGGCTGCGCGGCCGCGGTGGCGGCCTGCGGCACGGCTGTGACCAAGCCCGCCAGCACTCCCAGCGCACACAGGATGCCGACCAATCGCCGCCGTACCACGGGGACCCCCAGGACTTACAGGTGATGTTCCGGGGCTCTGTCTAGCGATGAGGTCTAAAGAACCGGTTGTGGACTCTTGCGGGATCCACCGGGCCGGGCGCCGTGGCTTCGCCGCGCCTTAAGGAAGCCATAAGACAGTCTTGTCATCGTCAAGATTGATCGCCCCGAGCGACCCCCCGCCGGGGCGGACCCTCCGACCCCACAAGGAGTCACGATGTCTCTCCACCACGACGAGACCGTCCTCGAACCCGGCCTTTCCACGAACCACAACGAGACCGTCCTCGAACCCGGCCTTTCCACCAACCACAACGAGACCGTCCTGGCCTGACAACGCCTGCCGGCTCCGGCGAGTAGCGGAAGCGCGAGCGCCCGTCGAGCGTCCGCCAGGGCACTCGTGACTGCGGAAGGACGAACAGGTGGAGCGGATGCGGTCGCAGGGATTGCTTCCACGTCTGCCCGGTCACGCATGGCTCATCCTCTGTGGCGACGCCGTGTCCGCGGTCGGAGCCGGCCTCACCCTCCCCTTTCTCCTCGTCTACCTGCATGACGTGCGGGGCGTCGAGCTCGGCCCGGCCGGGCTCGTCCTCTCCGCGATCGCGATCGCCGGACTGGTGGGAACCCCCGTAGGCGGACTGCTCGCGGATCTTCTCGGTCCGCGGCGGCCCGCCGCGGCGGGCCTCGTCCTCGCCGCGGCCGGAACCGCCGGGATGATCGGCGTACGGAGCGCATGGGAGGGCGCGCTGTGGGCCGCGCTCTACGGGTTCGGTGTCGCGATCGCCGAGCCGTGTTTCCAGTCGCTGCTGAGCACCTCGGTTCGCCCGGGCCGCCGCTCGCAGGTGTTCGCGGTGCGGCATGCCCTGCTGAACGTCGGGCTCAGCGCCGGCAGCCTGCTCGCCGCCTTCCTGGTGGACCTCTCCTCCGCGCGGACCTTCGTCACGATATACGTGGCCGACGCGGGCACCTTCCTCACTTTCGCCGTGCTGATCGCCGGAACACCGGGCCGTGGTCGCGCCGCCCCCGGACACGGCGCTCGCCGGGACCGGGGCGCCCGTGCGCGCGATTCCCCGACGGGCGGCGCTCGCGGCGGATACCGGACGATACTCGCCGACCGGCTGCTGCTGCGGATCTGCGTGCTGGTCGCCGTGGTCTTCGTCTGCGGCTACGGCCAGTACTACAGCGCCTACCCGGTCTTCGCCATCCGAAGCGGCGGCCTCGACGCCGCCGCGCTGCAGCTCACCTTCCTGGCCAACACCTGCACGGTCGTTCTCACCCAGCTGTTCGTCCTGCGCCTCGTGACCGGCCGTCGCCGTACCCGCGCGTTCGCCCTGTCGGCCGTGCTCATGGCCCTCGCCTGGCTCACCGTGGTGGGCGCCGCGCATCTCGGCGGCGGCCCGGCCGCCGTCGCGGTGTTCACGGCCGCGATGGTCCTATTCGCCGCCGGTGAGACGCTCATGGCCCCGAGCGTCCCGGCGATCGTGAACGACCTGGCGTCCGACGACAACCGTGGCAGGTACAACGGGGCCTACAGCTTCGCGCAGACGCTGGGCTACATCGTCGGGCCGGCGGTGGCCGGCGCGATGGTCGGCTCCGGGCGCGGATCCCTGCTCTTCCTGGCCCTGGCCCTGGCGCTCGGCCTCGTGGCCCTGCAGGCGACCAGGCTCGACCGCCTCCTCGCCCCCGCGGCGAACGTCATCGGCGCCGGCCAGGCCGACGCCGCCGACACCGACGCCGAACGCGCGGGCCATGGCGCCTGACCCCCGGGGACACAGTGCCATCCCGGGCGCCACCCCGTACGACACCGGCGGCGACACCGCGCCGGAGGCCCTGCTGTCGGCGGCCGGGCGGTACCGCCGGCTCGGACGGCTGGACGAAGCCGAACGCACCCTGGAACGGGCCGTTGAGATCACCCGAGACAGCGAACCGTCCCAGGACGCCCATCTGCGTGCACTCGACGCCCTCGCCGAGCTGCTCCGCTTTCGGGGAAGGTACCGGCGATCGGACGAGATCCTGCGGAGCGCGCTCAGCCTCGCCGAGGAGACGCCGGGAGCGGGCTCTCTCGCGGTCGCGCGGATCTGCAACAGCCTGGGCGTGCTCCACAAGTACACGGGGCGGTTCGAGGAGTCCGAGTCCTTCTATTCGCGGGCTCTCGCGATACTCGAAGCAGACCTTGGCGATGAGCACCCGTTCACGGCCACCCTTTACCACAATCTCGGCGGGCTGAACCATGCCCGCGGGACCCACGCTCAGGGGGAGCCGTTCGCCCGCCGCTCCGTGGAGATCCGGCGGCGCACTCACGGTCCCGCGGACCCGGAACTGGCCGCCGACAAGGCCGCGCTGGCGGCGATCGTCCACGCGCTCGGCGACCTCGACGAGGCCGAGCGCCTGCTGGTGGAGGCACTCGCCGTGTTCGAGACGCGGCTGGACCAGGACGACTACGAAGTGGCCTCCTGCCTGAACAACCTCGCCTCGATCCACTATTCGCGAGGCGGGTTCGAGGCGGCCGAGGCCGGCTTCCGCAAGGTCCTCGCGATCAAGGAAGGGTGCCTGGGCCCGGCCCATCCGGAGCTCGCGGTCGCGCTCAACAATCTCGCGATGACCCTCTGGAAACGCGGTCGGCCAGAGGCCGCCGTACCGGTGTTCGAGCGTGCGATCGTCTTGCTGAACACCGAGGTCGACCGGGACCAGCCGGTCAGGCTGGCCTGCCTCCGCAATCTCCAGACGTGCCGGAGCTCCATGTGAGAGCCGCGTCGACGACGTCCGCCTTAAGCGTGGCGATTCGCGTCCTGCTGCCGGCCTGAGCCGGGGGGGATCCGACCACCCGCCGGATCTGGGCGGCCTTCGCAGGGTGCCGCACGCCTTCTCGACCCAGGCCTGCTTGATGCGGAGCACCTCGACGCGGCCGCACGAGCCGGTGGCGGTCGCCGTTCACAGCACCAGATACACGCTCCGCGCCTGCGCATCGGTGGTCACCAGGACCCGGAGCGGTTCATCGAAGATGTCTTCCGGAAGGTCGTACAGGGCCAGTTTCGAGCCGGGGTCGCGCGGGTCCTCGATCTCGGCGACGAGGGGTATCCCCACCTCCGCGATGTAGCGCTCCCAGCCGAAGGACTCGATCGCGCATCGGCGTATTTCCGGGTCGTCCTCTGCCCTGATCGCCTCCGGCGTCGGATCCGTGATGACCCACTCGGGCACCGGGGTGCCGTGCCACGCGTGGAGCGCGTACCCGTCCGGCCAGGACAGGGCGGGACCGGTCGCGGAGTGAAGCCGCTCCAGCTCGTCCCGGAGGAGGACCCCGGGCCGGTCGGACAGGATGACGCCGTCCCTCGACGGGATCCACCAGCCGACGCGGCGGGTGACGTCGGAGAGCGCCTCAAGCCCATCGTCCGGTCGCCCCCGCGCGATCCGGAAGGCACAGGTGTAGAGCGCCATCCGGTACGCGTCCCGCCAGACGTCCTGCACCCCGCCGAGCTGACCGCCCAGCAGGGACGGAAGCTGATCGCTGAGCCGGCTCAGGACATGACCGCGCAGCCGCACCCCGAACCGGTCCCACAGGGGTTCCCTGATCCGGGACCCGATCTGCGACCTGAGCTCGTCCCACAGCTCGGGCCCGAGCGCGTCGTGAAGCCGGCTCAGCAGCCGGTCCTCCAGTTCTCTCCACGGGTTGCTCTCATACCGGCGCCGCAGTTCACGGCCGAGTCTGGACACGAGCTCGGGCGAGAACGCGTCCGTAGACCCTGACCGTTCGGAAGTACCGTCTTCGAGGCAGGCCCGCAGGCACCCGACCGGGGAGTCGGCCCACACGACACTGCGCGGCGGCTCCAGCCGCATGGCGGTGTACGCCTCCCGCACGGCCCGCTCCGCCGCGCTCCGGTCGGCCGGTCGCGTGGAAAGGGCGCTCTCCGCCCACTCGACGCGGACCTCGGCGACCAGGGCCTCGTGTTCCTCGGTGAAGACGCCTGTGAACGGTGACACCTGAGCATCCATCCGGTCTCCAATGAGGGCGGGATTTAGCGCTCCACGTCCGTGCCGCGCAGCTGCGGAAACCCCGCCAACGCTCGGACCCACGGTCGCCCGGGACTCTGATGAGACACTCGGCCGCCCCTGCCCCGGCCCTTGAGGAAACCCGATCCGGGCACGGGCGTACGGCACCGGCTCCGCCCGGCCGGGGCCTCGTCCGGGAACTCTCCGGCCTACGCCGGGACCGGCCGCCTGTCGCTCACGCGGGCCAGGGAGACGACATCGGGTGGCGACGATATCCGTAGCATATGGGGGGTGAGTGCCCCGGCCGGCAAGCAGCCATATCATCACGGCGACCTGCGTCGTGTGCTGATGGACGTCACCCTCGAGGCGATCGCCGAGGACGGGCTGGGCGAGCTCAGTCTCCGCGAGCTGGCTCGGCGGGCGAACGTCTCCCACGCCGCTCCCTCCCACCACTTCCGGAGCCGGGCCGGGCTGCTGACCGCGATCGCCGCCGAGGGCTACAACCTGCTGGCCGACCAGCTTGAGCGTGTGCGAGGCGACGACCTGACCGAGCGGGCCGTCGCCTACCTGAGGTTCGCGACCACGCACCCCGCGCACTTCGCGGTGATGCGGGCGTCCGAACTGTGCATCGATCGGGACCCCGAGCTCCTCGTGGCCCGGGAACGGGCCGGGGAGCAACTGCTCCGGCCGGCTGACCGCACGGCCGCGCTCGCCGCCTGGGCGCTGGCACACGGTCTCGCCAACCTCCTGCTGGAGGGAAACGTACACCCGGACCCGGGAGGCGACGTCGAGTCCCTCGCCCGCACCCTGCTCCACCATCTCACCTGACGCGGGCGACGCGTGAACGGCAGGTGCCCGGCCGGGTCAGCGGACGGCCCGCAGGGCGTTCACGATGCCGTAGCCGTAGAAGCCGTTGCGGAACCGGTTCCCCTCACAGAGGTGTGTGTCGGTGACGGTTGTGCCGTTGGGCAGGTGCCGCGTGTAGGTGTAGGCGGCGGGGGTGGGGCAGTCCTTCCTGGTGGCGGTCGTCTTCAGCATCGCCTCCACGACGTCGGGGTTGAGCGTCTTGCCGCCGTGCTTCCGGTCCTGGTGACCGTGCTCGCTGACGATCAGCGCCGCCACGCCGGCGGCGCGCGGCGACGCCATCGAGGTGCCCTGGTCGTACTGGTAGTAGGCGCAGACGGCGCCGTCGCAGTCACGGACGACGCGGGCGACGTTGGGCGTGCCGTCCGGGTTCAGCTCGCCACGTGCCACCGCGAGCGCCTTCGGGTAGGCCGCCAGCGTCGCCCGGGTCGTGTCACGTGTGTTGTCCGGCGTGTCGTAGGTGTCCCCGCCGGGGGCGGCCAGGTCGGTGGAGCCGTCGCCGTAGTTGGAGCCGAACGACTTGCGCTCGCTGACGCCGGTCGCGGACACCCTGATCACGTGGTTGCCCTCGACCGGCATGATGTCGCAGTCCGGCGTGATCGTACGCGAGTGAGGCTTCTCGCCCGGCACTCTGACGAAGTTGGGGCTCGATCTGTCGACGTAGTCCTTGGTGAGGTCGACGGCCTGGTTCCCGATGGCCGCGATCAGAGTCACGCCCCTGGCGTGGGCGTAGTCGAGCGCCCGCTGCATGGCCCTGCGGATCGTGGTCTGCTCCAGACGCTCCTCCGGGGAGTCGGACGGGTTGCCGGTGCAGTTGGACAGCCAGGGGTCGGTGTAGAAGCTCATGTTGGCGACATCGACCCCGATGTCGGCCGCATAGGTCAGCGCGTCGACGCTCGGCTGGAGGAAGAAGTAGCCGACGTCCGAGCCGACCCTCAGGTTCACGATCGAGACCTTGGGCGCCACGCCCGCGATGCCGAGCCCGTTGATCGGTGCGGCCAGCGCGGACGCCACGTGCGTCCCGTGGCCGTCCTCGTCCACGTCCGCCGGGTCCTCGCACGAACGGTCCGGCTCCTCCTCACAAGGGCCGTCGACCTCCTCGCCGTCGGCGTCGACCGGGATGTCCACAGTGAAATTGCGGCTCAGCTCCCGGTTGAAGTTCGGCGCGATGTCGGGATGGGAGCCGTCCACGCCGGTGTCGAGGATGGCGACCAGCACCTCGGGGTCTCCCTGCTCGTACTTGTACGAGCCGTCGACGGTGGCACCGATCTGCTTCATGTCCCATTGCAGTTCCGACAGCGGCTCGGCTTGAGGAGCCGGCTTGCGCCGCCTGGCGGCGGAGGGCGCGCCGCGCTCCCCCCTCCCCGGCTCCTCGAACGCCTCGGCCCCGAGGGCCTTGCGCACCGCCCCGTCACTCATGGGCGCGTTGTCTGGCACGCCGCCGACGGACCGGTTGCGGGCGACGCCTTCGATCAGGGCGCTGCCCCGCAACAGGCTCGTGAAGCCGGGGTCGGTCGTGCTGACGGTGGCCAGCCCGACGGTGCCGTTCTCCTTCAGGATCCTGCCGCCCGCGGCCTGGACGGCGCCCCTGGCGTCGGCGGCGTTCACGCCCTCCTTGTAGAGAACCACGTATTCGGTTTCCCGGCCGGCTTCCGCGACCGGCTGCCCGGCCTTCGCGGCGGCCGCCGGCGTCGCCGTGACCAGGAAGGTGAACGCGATCACGACAGCGCGCTTCACATATACCTCCGTTCAAGGAGGAACCGGCCGACCTCGGCCGGCACCTCCAGGTAGAAAATCCCGCTTCGGCCGATCGTCAGTGCAGGAGGAGGGCGCCGAAGTAGGAGGGATTGCTGACGCCGACCGTGCCGGGATGGACGACCTGAGCATTGGTGGCGGAGATGCCGGTGGGCGAGCCGCGCAGGACGGCCAGCATGCCGGTGTTGGCGTTCTTGCCGGGAGCGCCGACGACGACCTCACCCATGCCGTCGCCGGTGACGTCCGTGATCGAGACGGCGTCGCCGAAGTTGTCCTTGGGCTGAGACCGCTCACTGATCGGATCGGCGACCGGGGAGGCCGGATTCGGGACGGAGCCGAGGCTGTCCTGGGTGACGAACTGCGCGCGGGCCGGTACGGGGCCGCCGGTGGAACCGGGTATCACCACCACCATGCCGGCACCCGCCTTGCCGGAGACGGTGGTGTTCGCGGCACCGACGGCGATCTCCGCGGAGCCGTCGCCGTTGACGTCGCCGACGGCCAGACTGGTGCTCGCCGCCTGGTTCGCCAGCCAGGTCAGCTGGTCGGTGGAGAAGCCCGGGGTGGCGGACAGGCCCGAGGACGAGCCGTACCAGACCTGCAGTGAGTTGCGGCTGGCGGTGACCATCACCAGGTCGTCGTGGCCGTCGCCGTTGACGTCGCCCATGTGGACCAGGGAGTCGTACTTGGGGCAGACGACTCCGCACGTCGCCGACGAGCCCAGGAGGACGCGTTGCGGCGGAGAGGTGTGAGGGGGGTACATGATGCTCAGTTCGACCACGTTTTCGCTGCTGACGTACGCCAGTTCCGTCTTCCCGTCGCCGTTGACGTCGCCGGAGGCGGTCGAGGAGACAGCGGTGGCGGTCCCGTCCTGGGCGCGAGGAAGATACTGGTAGGTGCCCTGCTCGGCCCCGTTGTACCACCCGGCCAGCACGTCGCTGGAGAAGTAGTACGTGCGCATCGGCTTGACGATGTCGGCTCCGGGCCGGTCGTCGAACTCCCCGGCCCGCATCACCTGGACCGCGTCCCAGCCGTTGTACGGCGTGTAACCGACATAGTGCTTGCTCTGGGCGATCCCCGTGGACGTCCACGAACTGACGATCGTGTAGAACCGGCCGCCGGCGATGAGGTCGGTCCTGCCGTCGTTGTCGACGTCGGCGGCCGACAGCTGGGCACCGAACGAGTTGCAGGAGTAGGCCGAGGTCGAGCAGTCCCCAGGGGGACGGAGGAGCACCTGCCCCTTCAGCCCGCCGGGCCCGCCGTACAGGACGGGCACCGCCCCGGTGCCGCCGTTGGCCGGTTGGGCGACGACGACGTCGCCGTAGCCGTCACCGTTGAAGTCGAACTTTCTCAGGGCCGATGCGGCCGCCTGGGCGGAGGCGGGTGTGGCGGCCAGGCCCGCTGCGAGAGCGAGCGAGACCGCCGTACACATGATCTTTTGTTTCACCTCTGTCCTTTCCTCAAGGTGATGCCCGTGACGGCCGCCGCAACCCTTTACCGGGACTCGCGGCGGCCTATCGGTGTTGCGCGGGGAAGTAGGGCAGGAAGCCGGTCTGGTCGTGGCAGTTGAGGTACTCCATGCGGCCGCCCTCGGGCGCCACGTAGACCTCGTGGCCGAGCGTCACGTGAATGTCGGGGGCGAAGCGGGCGATCAGTTCGCCGGCGCTCTTGAAGATCGCGAGGTGCGTGGCATGGCTGTGTGCCCAGCGCTCAAGGTGCGACAGGCTCAGGAACCATGCGAGCGTGGCCGTCTGCACCCGGTCGTCGTTGGAGACGATCAGGTCGGCGAGCCGGGCGGACAGGCACCCGGTCTCCTCCGGGTTGGCGGCCAGATATCCGACACCGTCCTGGTAGACGGGCAGAACCCGCTCCTCGAACCAGGCGCGTTCGTCGTCCGGGCAGTGTTCCAGCCCTGCGGACTCCGGATGAAACACAGATTGCCCGGGGTGGTCACGACCAGGTGACGACCGGCCGAGTCCGCGGGCGCCGCCTGCACGACGGAGTCCACCTCGCCGGCGAGCCCCGCGTCTTCGGCGGCCGGGATGCGGTCGCGCATGGAGCCCGGGTAGGAATGGCAGGCGTTCGGCACCGCGGGAAACTGCGACGCCAGGCCCCACGTCGGGGAATCGTACGAGTACGACGTCTCGAAGTGGCCGGCAGGTGCCCGAAGGACCTCCGTCCACAGGCCGATCGGCCCACCCTTCACGGTCAGTTCCGGCGCGGCCCACGAACCGAGCGGATGCTCTTCGGACCAGGACTTCTCGGCATCGCCGTCCAGCCAGTACGCCAGGATGACGTCGTTGGTGTAGCCGAGCCGGTCGACGTGGGCGGCATGCTCGTACGTCACGGGAGCGTGCGCACCGTGAAGGCTGCCGACGACGCCCGCCAGCACGCCGGCCGCCTCGTCGCCGGCGCGATGCTGAACGGCGAGTTGCCGCATGGTGACGCCGGCCAGCCGCTCGGGCAGATCAAGGCTGTAGGCGGGGTAGGGGTTGCGAAATCCGGCAGGCCGCAGTTTCGGCATGACGCGCTCTCCTGTGTCGGTTCGGTTTTCCCTCGGCATGCCGTCTCCGCCGCCGCCCGGCGGATGGAGGGGAACGGGCGGTACGGCCCGGTCACTGGTCGAAAGCCAGCGGAAGGAACGCCGGACCACGCACGATCAGGTTCGGTTTGTACACGATGTCGGCACGAGGTACGGCCAGTGACATGTGAGGGAATCGTTCCAGCGTCATCGTGAGGAGCGTCCTGGCGTTCCGGCGGGCCAGCTGTGCGCCCAGGCAGCGATGGATCCCATGCCCGAAGGCCAGATGGCGCTTGTCTTTCCGGAGGATGTCGAAGTCGTCGGGGTCGGGATAGCGGGCGGGATCACGATGTGCGGATCCGACGAGAAGCAGGACCGTCTCGTGCGCCGCGATCCGGACTCCCGCCATCTCCATGTCCGTGGTGGGGAAGCGCCAGAAGGACGACGCCTGAGGGCCGTCATAGCGAAGCACCTCTTCGATCGCCGCGTCGGCGAGCGATATGTCCTTGCGAAGCAGTGCATGCTGTTCCGGATGGTCGAGCAGAGCCAGGAAGAGGTCTCCGACCAGAGCGATGGTCGACTCGTACCCCGCCACGATGAGTCCGACCATCGTGGCGAGAAGCTCGTCTTCGCTGAGCATGCCGGGAGTGCGGCTCGCCCTTATCAGGTCCGACATCAGGTCCGTGCCCAGATGCCTCTTCTTCTCGGCGATGAGATCGCTCGTGTACGCGACCAACGACTCCACCGCTTCGAACGCCAGGTGACGCAGGTTCGGGTCGGCGGTGAATATCAGGTCCCCCCATTCCCGTAACTGCGCGCTGTCACCGGGTGGAGCGCCCAGGACGGTGCAGATCACCTCCACTGAGAGCGGCGCGGCGATCCTTTCCAAGACGTCCACGGGCTCCTTCCCGGGCAGGGAGCCGAGGAGGGTTTCCGCCGCCGCCCCCATCGCCGTCTGCCATTGGGCGATCCGCCGATCGGTGAAGGTCGAGGCGGCCAGCCTCCGTAATCTCGTGTGGTCGGGCGGATCCAGATTGAGCATGGTGCGTGAGCCGACCGTGCCCGATCCGAACGCCAGCGAGGCCGCGTGGAAAGCAGGCGACGCGTTCGCGTAGTCACTGCTGAGCCGCGCGTCCGCCAGCCCCTCCTTGACGTCGTCGTATCGGCTCACCAGCCACACGTCGACGTCGGTGAAGGGAATGGTCGTCCGGCACACGGGATGGTTCTCCCGCAGAAACCTGTAGGTCGGATAGGGGTCCTGGAAGAATTCGGAAGTGAAGACGGGTATCGCGGTCATCTTGTGACTTCTCGTGTGTGTGCGACCTATGGCGTCCACTGATCTCACAGCGGAATTCTGGCCACCTCGGCGCGTGGCAGGTCGTCGAGACCTCGCCGCAGCTTCGACGTGACGGCTTCGAATTCGTACGCCCCCTCGGACACGCGATGCGCGAGCACACGCACGGTGTCCTGGTAATGCGTGGAGTATCTGTCGGTGCCCGGGCAGGGGTGGAAGCCCAGGCGGCCGAACAGCACATCCTGCCGATGACCGGTGCCGGAGGTGCAGACGACGAGCGAGGCGCCGAGGGCGCGGGCGGTGGCCACCATGGCGGCGACCATCCGTCCCCCCAGTCCCCGGCCCTGCATCCCGGAGGCGACGACGAGCCGGCCGGCCTCGAAGACCGGCGCGTTCGCGGCGCCCAGCTCGGCGAGCAACTCCGCGTACGCCTGTCCGCCGAGATGGCGTCGCGCCTGGAACCCGGCGGCCAGGCCGGGTGGCGCCAGGCGGACACAGGCGACGATCTCGTCAGTGGTGTCCAGATGTGCGGTGAGATGGAAGGCGCCCAGGTCGAGGTCCTGCGAATCCGCGTACTCGCCCTGTGCGGCGCGGAAGCCCGGCCGGCGGCCCTGGTCGTAGAAGACCTCGGCGCGGAACCGGCGGATGTCCTGGAGCCATTCGGCGGGGCGGCCCCCGGCCGGGTGCCTGCGAATCCACACCTCGAAGCAGCGAGCCTCGATCTGCTCGTCCGCCGTCCCGGGACCGCGATCGTTGGGAATCGGATAACGCAGCTCGGTGCCGGGATGCCGAGGCGAGTTCACGGGCTTACCCGCTCGCTTTCCAGATCGCCCCTGGCCAGATCAAGGCACTCGGCCATGAAAGCGGCGTAAGACGCCAGCGCCGCCTTACCCGTTTCGATCATCGTGCTCAGCGCGCCGGGAGAAGCGGCGAGAACGCCGCCGAGCTGCCGCTGGTTGAAGGCGGTGTGGCCGGCGTCGAGTTCGACGTGTTCCGCCAGGAAGCTGTAGCACGAGGCATCCGGGTGGAAGACGCGCTCGCAGGTGGCCAGCAGGACGGGGCCGATGGTGACCGAGAGTCGTTCGATCTCGTATTCGATGGCGAGCTGGGCGAACGGCGTGGGGCCGGCGATGACCTGCTCGTGGAACCTGGCGTAGAAACCGGCGGTCGCCAGCGGCGGCCGGGCGAGGAGGCCGTCGGCGTCGACAGGCTCTCCGTAGCGCTCACGCCACCAGTTCGCGATGGCGTGCGTGTCGGCGACCATCATCCGGTCGTGGCCCGCCTCCGCCCGGGAATGCGCCTTGAGGGCCTTTTCGAGTTGATCCATCCCCAGCTCGCCACACCGTTCGCCCGCGCTCGAGATCCAGCGTTCGACGTCGTGGGTCATGTGGATGCCGTGCGCGTTGTACCGCAGCATCCACCGGGCGAAGAGCCGGTCCTCGCACTCGGGGGAGAACAGCGGGGAAATGGCCGGATCATTGATGAATCGCTGACGGCTGTCCTTCAGCTCTGCTTCGTACTCGTCCATCTTCGCGCCCAACGAGAGCCTCCTCGTGTTTGCCGTGCGCGCGCTCGTTCCTGCGCGCACCTTCGCCGGTGTTCTGAGTCGCGGTCCTGAATCCGTCCCCCATGAGAGGCCGTCCCCGGCGGCATCCCGTTACAGCTCGCGAGATTCCTGTGAGTAGTGCCGTCGCTCGTTCACGTGCCCCGCGAGATCTCCTCGTACGAACGGTTCCGCTCGCGTCACGAACCGAGCGATTCGGCAGCAGAATCCCTGCAGCGGCTTGTCGCGGGCTTAAATGTCCCCCGCCCGCGGCCGGGCACCGGGCGTAAGGGGCGGACAAGAGAGATTTAAGAGCGGCGTGTTCGGAGCATGGCATTACCGGCGAATGGGCAGGCCGTCGTCTCCCCCGTCGTGCGCGTTCTCTCACGACAGAGCCCGCCCGGCGGCAGGGCGTCCCGCTTCCGACGGACAGGGGATCACTCTTGCGAGGGACGAGCCGGCGCGAAACGCGGGTCAAGATGGAGCGATCTCGTGACTCTCTCTTCGGAGGAGGCAGCCGGTGTGGAGCGGTGCAGGAGGCTCGGTAAGGAACGTTGCGGAGGCACCCAAGGAGCGATCGGTCACGTGAGCGACGTCGAATTCCGGGTTCTGGGGTCGTTCGAGGTACACGGCGCAGAGGGAGTCATCGGCATCGGGGGTCCGCGGCAGCGGGCGCTACTCGCCCGATTGGTGGCCGCGGCGGGCACAGTGGTGTCCACGGATACGTTGATCGAGGATCTGTACCACGGCAGGCCGCCGGTGACCGCGCTGGGCTCGATCCACGTCTACGTGTCGAACCTGCGCCGGGCGATCGAGCCGAAACGCGCGCCTCGCACTCCCCCGCAGCTCTTGATCGCACGGCGGCCCGGCTACCTGCTCACCACGACGGACGTCGACGCGCTGCGGTTCAGCGATCTGGTGAAGGACACGGAACAACGTCCGCCCGCGGAGGCTCTGCCCCGCCTGGAGGAGGCGCTGAGGCTCTGGCGCGGCTCTCCGTACGGGGAGTTCGCCGGCGAGCTGTGGGCGATCCCCGAGTCGACCCGCCTGCGCGAGCTGCGCCTGACCGCGATCGAGCGCCGCGCCCAGGCACTGCTGGATCTCGGCCGTCCCCAGGCGGCGATCCACGAGCTGGAGTCCGAGACAGAGGAACACCCCCTGCGAGAGCGCCTGTGGTGGTTCCTGGCCCTGGCTCTCTACCGGGCCGGGAGACAGGCCGACGCGCTGGCCGCGCTGCGCAGGGCGCGGAAGCTCGTCGCCGATCAGCTCGGCCTCGATCCCGGTCCAGAGCTGCAGGCGCTGGAGAGGGACATCCTCCAGCAGGCTCAGTCGCTCGTGCCACCGCCCGAGCCCGTCTCTGTGCTGCACCATCCTCTGCCCTCCGCCCCCTCCGAGGTCCCTCCGGTGCACGGCCGGGATTGGCGCCACGGGGAGACGCCGGCACCGCCTGGCGGCGGAGCGACGACCGATGCCGTACGCGAAGGAGCCCGTGGCGGAGAGGCCCGGCACGCGGAGGCCGTCCCTCCCCGGGGCGCGTTCCGGGAACCTCTTATCGGCCGGGAGCAGCAGCTCGCGGAGTTGAAGGGGCTCACCGCCCTGGCGGACCGGAACGGCATGGTGGTCGCCGCGGTCAGCGGCGAGCCCGGTATCGGCAAGACCCGGCTGTTACAAGCGTTCCGGGACGACTGCGAGGATCTCGGCCATCTGGTGCTGTGGGGCCGCTGCCATGAGGGGGAGGGAGTGCCGCCGCTGTGGCCGTGGCTGCAGGTCCTGCGCGCGCTGGCCGAGACCGTGCCGCCGCCGGAGCGCCAGGCGTTGGGCGGGCTGCTGGACGACGAGTGGCCCAGCGGCCTCCCTGAGCCGGCGTTGCGCCGCCGGAACCAGCTCATCGCGCATTGGCTCGTCGAGACCGCGCGGCTGCGGCCCCTCGTGATCGTCCTGGACGACCTGCAATGGGCCGACTCCGCCACGCTCGATCTGCTCAGGGATATCGCCGTGTTGTCGGAGACCCCGCCGGGGAATTCCGCACTGATCCTGGTCGCCGCGTTCCGCGATTCGGCGCACCTCGGTGCCGTCCTCCCGGGCGACGCCCTGAATCCATGCCTGGATGAGCAGTTGCACCGGCTTGGCCGTTACAATCTGGTTCGCATCCGGCTGACCGGCCTCAACGGCACGGAGATCGGGGCCCTCGCCGCACAGATGGGCGTCACGGTCGACGACTCCACGGCGGAGCGGCTGGCCGAGCGGACCGGCGGCAACCCGTTCCTGGTACGCGAAAGCGTGCGGCTGCTGGCGCAGGGCCAGGGCCTGGAGGTCGTGCCCGACGCGGCGGCCGATCTGCTCCGCCAGCGACTGGCCGCGCTCGGACCGCAGGCGACCAAGATACTCAATACTGCCGCGGTCATCGGCCGCACCTTCGATCCTGGCCTGGTCGCCGATATGTGGGTGTGCGAGGCATCGGAATGGAGATCGGGGCAGATCTACAGCATGCTGGACCAAGCCGCCCAGGCCGGGCTGATCACCAGCGGCGACGGGTTCATGACGTTCGTCCACGACCTGGTGAGAGAGACTTTGATCGGCGGCATCCCGCCGCTGCGTAAGGCGCTGATCCACCGGGAGGTGATGACCGTCCTGTCCGCCAAGCCCAGCACCGACGTGACGGTCATCGCCCACCACGCGGTCGAGGCCGGTCCGGTGGCGCACCGGGAGACGGTGCGCTGGGCCCGCGCGGCGGCCGAGCAGGCGAGTCTGTACCGCGCCTATGAGGAGGCCGCCGCCTGGTGGGGCCGGGCCGTCACCGCTCACGGCGCCTGCGACGGGGACCCCGCCGAGCATGTGGAGCTCATGCTGCACCAGGTACGCGCCCTGCTGGACGCCGGAGACGCCATAGGCGCGCGTCAGGTCCGCGTGCAGGCCGTACGTGTCGCCGACCGCGCCGGAGCGGACCCGGGGCTGGCCGCCCGAGCCCTCACCGCGCTGGACGCCCCGGCCGTGTGGATGCTACGCAACCCGTACGAACCGGTGGAGGTCCGCCTGGTGGAGCAGTTCGAAGCCACGCTGCGCGCGCTGCCCGAAGACGACACGCCGGAGCGGGCGCTGCTGCTGGGCGGCCTGGCCCAGGAACTGCACGACGGGACCGGCGATCCCCGCTGCCCGTCCCTGTCCGCCGAAGCCGTCGCCATGGCGCGCCGGATCGGCGATCCGCACCTGCTCATGCGGGCGCTCAACGCACGCTGGCTGTCCCTGCCGCAGGTGACGCACCTCTCCGAGGTCGGCGAGATCGCCGAGGAGATGCACGTCCTCGCGGCGCGAGCCGGAACTCCGGAGTTCGAGTTGCTGGCCCACATGATGGACACCCATTACAAGCTGGAGAAGGCCGACCTGGCCGGCGCGGACCGGGCCGCCGCCCGCTGCGACGTCCTGCTCGACCATCTGCAGTTACCGTGGCCGCGTTTCCAGCACACCCTGTGGCGGGCTGCCCGGCTCGCCCTCGACGGCCGGTTCGACGACGCCGACGCCCTCTACGACGACGCCGAACGACAGGCCCAGCGAATCGGCATGTGGTACGTGAGCGCGCTCGTGAACAGCGGTCGTCTCATGCTGTGCTATCAACGCGGCACGATGGCCGACGCAGGACCGCTGATCGATCTGGTCGGCGGCATCCACCCCAGCGCGGACCACGACGCCCGGGTGCTGGAACGGTGCGCCCAGGGCCGCCTGGACGAGGCTCTGCAGCTCGCCGCGGAAGGGTGGCCGGCCCCACCGCTGGACTGGTCGTGGCTGCCCACCACGTGTCTGCAGGGCGCGGCTCAGGCGGCCGTCGGTGACCTGCCCGCCTGCCGGGCGACCCACGAAAGGCTGTTGCCCTACGCCGGGCGGATCTCCCTCATGGGACCTGTCGACCACTTCCTTTCCCTGCTCGCCTCCACTCCCGACGATCTCGGCTCGAAACGGCGCTGACGACGCCGTCGCGCATCCCGTCGTTGTGCCAGTGGCCGACCAGGTCGGCGTACAGGGGCGACCGGTCGATCAGCTCCGCATGGGTGCCGGTAAGCGCCGAGGTTCCGTCCATCAGGAGGACCCGGCGGGCTCTGATGGCCGAGCTGATGCGGTGGGCGATCACGATCAGGGTGCCCGGCCGGGCCGCCAGGGCCGTCTCCGCACGCAGTTCGGCCGCCGGATCGAGGTGGCACGTGGCCTCGTCCAGGATCACGACGCCGGCGGGCGAGGCGTGGACGCGGGCCAGGGCGATGAGCTGCCGCTCTCCCGCGGAGAGCGCCGACGGCTCCTCGATCGTGCCGTCGATCCCGCCCAGCCGTTCGACGAGCGCTCCTGCGCCGACGGCATCCACGGCCGTGCGCAACCACTCGTCGCCGGTCGTCTCCGGGCACAGGTACGCCAGGTTCTCGCGCACCGTCCCGGCGAAGACGTACGCCTCCTGCGGCACCAGCGCGACAGAGCTCCGCAGCCGCGCTTCCGGGACCGAGACGAGCGGCGCTCCGCCGAGCCGCATCCGGCCGCCGGTGGGCCGCCGCAACCCGGTCATCAGCATGGCCAGCGTGGACTTGCCGACGCCGCTGGGGCCGACCACCGCGAGATGCTCGCCTTCGCCGATCGTCAGGTCCAGATCCCGTACGACGGGGGTCGCCTGCGGCGAGTAGGAAAAGGTCAGGTGCTCCGCCCGCAGTTCGTGGCCGGTAGGAACGCCGTCGCGCGCCGAATCCTGCGATGGAGCGGGCAGGGCGGGGAGTGTGATGGTCCCGGCGATCCTCCGCGCGGTCACCGTTAGGGTGACTCCCCAGGATCCGACGCTGTCGAGAATCGCGCGCAGGGCCGGTTCGAGGCCGGTGAACAGGTACGTCGCCGCTCCCACCACCTCGCCGGCGGTCAGGTGACCGTGCCGGATGAGGAGCGGGGCGGCGAGGAGCAGACCGATCAGCGGGACGTGGGCCCCGAGCATGACGACCAGCCGCCTGCTCGTGCCCGCCCACGCGAGCGCGCGGCTCGCTCTCGCCTGGGCGTCGACGAGGGTCCGCAGTGCGGCTTTCGCCGGGTCCTGTGCCCCGCAGGCGGCGATGTCACGTAGTCCCGCCACGATGTGCGCGGTCTGCGCCGTCAGCGTCTCCTCCGAGAGGACGAGCTCACGCTGGCGGGCTACGAGCACCCGCAGCAGCCTGGCGAAAACGGCCAGCGCCGCGACAAGAGGCCCCGCGACGAGGGCGGCGGCCACCGGCGACAGAACCAGGAGTCCCACCAGCGCGGCGATCACCGAGATCCCGAGTTCACGGCTGTTGCGCAGCATCGCGGACAGCAGACTGCGGAGCGTCTCGATCTGCCTGGTGAGCCGGTTGACCGCGGCGGCGTCCGGTGTCTCGCCGCCGTCGGCGGCGCGGACCACGGTCGCCTTCACCACGGCGCGGACCAGGTCGTCGCGCACGGGCTCGACCACCGCGGCGAGATGGGGGAACATCAGCCGGGTCGCGACAGCTTTGACGAGCATCGTGGCGCCCATGAGGCCCAGCCAGGCCATCCCGGCGCCGGGCCGGCCGGCCAGGAAACCCTGATCGACCGCCGCGGCGACGAGCAGGCCCGACAGCAGTGCCGGCGCCGCCTCGACGAGGGACCACGTCATGGCCAGCGCGAGCGGACGCCGCCGGGGACGCAGCAGATCCGCCAGGAGGCGCCAGGGGCCGGGGGCGTGCCCGCGGTCCGGGATCGGCGGAGACGGCGTGGTGCCGGATCCCTGTCCGGCCTCGGTCACTGCACGGACGTGCATGCTTCCTCCTCGTCCGCCGCCGCGTGGCCGGTTCCCTCCGCGGCGGCGGCCGTGTCGTCGCCTGGATCGATGGCCCCCGGATCGTCGCCGGAGGCGAAGAGGGCGCGGTACGCCGGGTCGCGCCACAGCTCCCGATGGGCGCCGCGACCCCGCACCCGGCCGCCGTCGAGCCATATGACCAGGTCGGCCCGGGCGGCCGTGGCCGGGCGATGGGCGATGACGAGACGGGTCCGCCCTCGCATGGCGTCGACCAGCGCGTTGGTCACCTGAGCCTCGGTCGCCGTGTCCAGGCTGGAGGTCGCGTCGTCCAGGATGGTCAGACGGGCCCGCCTGAAGAAGGCGCGGGCCAGTCCGAGCCGCTGCACCTCACCACCGGACAGCGGTGCGTCCGCCGCCGGGGTGGCGTACCCCAGGGGAAGCCGACGGACGACGTCGTCCACGCCCGCCGCCCTCGCCGCCGCGCTGACAGCCTCGGGGGTGCTGACGGAAGCGCCGTAGGCGATGGCCGAGGCGATGTCGCCGCCGAGGAGCACCGGGCGTTCGAACGCGTAGGCGACCGCGCTCCTCAGCAGGCCGGGATCGACGTCGCCGAGGGGTGTGCCGTCGAGGAGCACCTGTCCGCGATCAGGGTCCGTCAACCGTCCGGCCAGCGAAGCGAGGGTGGTCTTGCCCGCGCCCGAGTGGCCGACGACGGCGGTCAGCGCCCCTGCGGGAATCTCCAGGTCGATGTCGTCGAGGACGGGAGTCTGCCCGCGCATCACGGTCACGCCGCGGAACGAGAGCGCTCCGGGGCCTTCGGCCAGGGGCGCGCCACCGGAGGGCAGGGCGGGAAGGGCGAGCACGTCGTGCACGCGAACCGCCGCGGAGCGGCCGTAGGCCAGGCTCAGCAGCGGATCGATCTGCTTGACGAAAGCCAGGGCCAGGGCGGTGTAGCCGGCCGTCTCCAGGAGCACGCCCGGTTGCAGCCGGCCCTGTGCGATGCCGAGACCCGCCACGGCCAGCACGAGGAGTTCCATGAGCGGCAGTAGCAGCGTGAGGTGCCACACGCTGTGCGCCTGCGCCTTCCAGAGGGCGCGCCCGGCGGCGCTGAGTTCGGGCAGCGGTTCGAGCACGCGGGTGATCTCACGGGAGGCGGTGCCCGCGGCCCGTACGGTGCGGATTCCGGCCAGGGTCTCGGTGAGGCGTGCGGCCAGCCGGCCCTGGGCTCTCTGATAGGCGCCGTACAGGCTGGAGATCCGGGCGACGAGCACGCGCGTCACCACGACCGCGACCGGGACGCCGGCCAGGAAGGCGAGCCCCACCCTCCAGTCGATGGCGAAGAGCGCGACGGCCCCGCCGAGAGAGGTGACGGCACCCGCGGCGGCGCTCACCACCGTCACGGGGACGTAGCCGACGGTCGACGTGTTGCCGACGAGGCGATTGGTGAGCTCCCCGGCCGGAAGAGCCGCCGCGCCGCCGACGTCCGACTGGAGAAGGCGGTCGATCACGCGCAGGCGAAGGAGGCTGGTCGCGGACGTGACGGAGGTGATGCCGGCGACGTGCGTGGTGATCTCGACGAACGCCTCGGCCACGAGGAGGGCTGCGAGGGAGGCGCACGCGATCGGCGAGGCCTGGCCGGCGAGGACAGAGTTCACGGCGGCGGCCAGCGCCGCGGGCAGAGCGAGAGAGATGCCGATCGACGCCGCCGCGGACACCCCGGCCACCGCCAGCGGCGCCCACGTCCCGCGGACCAGCGAGGCGATGAGGCGGTCGCCGTGTCTCTGCTTCACCTGCTCTTCGGCTTGTTCCGGCACGGGCATCTGACATCCTCCTTCTTCCGGTACTGGCCCGGCGGGGGCGATGCCGGCCCGGCAGGGCCGGCATCGCCGGGTAAGGGGCCCTGACCGAAGGTCAGGAGCCAGGGGTCAGAGGGTGGTGCCGCAGGTGCCGTACTCGTCGTTGCAGGTGCTGAAGGTGACGTTGCACCGCTGGAGCGCGGACTCCTGGGGAGCGGGCAGCATGTCCAGCGCGGTGATGTCGAGTTCCATCGGTGTTCTCCTTTTCTCGGACAGCCCACTTCGACATGGGCTCTTTCTGGTTCCACCGGCGGCACCGGGTTGGCGGTGCCGCCGGCGGGTTCGTGGTGCCGCCGGAAGCGGCATGCGGCGAGGACGCCGGTCCCCCGTCGTCCCTCCGCCGCGAGCCGGCCTAACCATTCGACGAGGCGGAGAGTGGCGCGGCGTGGAGGAAGGCGACGAGACGTTCGAGGACGAGGTGACGATCCGGTCCGGTCAACGGGTCGTGCCCCGCACCCGGCACCTCCAGGTACGTCAGCCGGGCACCGTGGTGAGGTGCCCTGGCCATCCGGTCGCGGAGTCGTCGAGAGTGGCCGACGGGGATGACCGGATCCCGCTCGCCGTGGATGACCAGGAGCGGCAGCCGGAGGCGGTCGGCCAGCCGGAGCAGGTCACGGGGACCGAGCGCGTCGCCGGTGATCTCCTCACAGCCGCCGAGGCGGTCGAGCAGGTTGCGCACCATCGCCGGCCCGTCGGCGTACAGTTCCCGTCCGGACAGGAACGGCGCGACGACGGCGGCGCGGGACCACAGGTCCGGTTCGGCGGCGGCCGCCAGCAGCGCGAGGTAGGCGCCGTAGCTCGGGCCGTACAGGATCGGCCGGGAGCCGCCGGGCGCGCGCTCGGCCGCCAGGGTCCGCCCCACATGGAGGACGTCGGCGAGGTCGGGCCCGCCCCAGGCGCCGCGGATGGCGTCGCGGTGGGCGGCTCCGTATCCGGTGCTGCCGCGCTGGTTGGGCGCGACCACGGCGACGCCGTCCGCGGCCAGGCGCTGGAACAGGGGGTCGTAGGTGAGCTGCCACGCGGCCTCGGGCCCTCCGTGGAGGGCAAGCACCACACGCGCGGCGCGGACGGGATCACCGTAGACGACGGCTTCGAGAGGGCCGGCTGGTCCGTCGAAGCGGCGTACCACCGCGGGCGCCCAAGGGGTCCGTTCGCCGTCCGCCACGAGATGCGCTGCACGGGAATCGGACACCGTCACCACCCGTGGCGGACGGTCGGGAGCGGAGTGGACCACGTGCAGCCCGTCCTCGTTCCAGCAGGCGGCCGGCAACAGGCTGCCGCCCGCCGGGCCGATCTCCCGGAGGCCGCCCTCCTCCAGGTCGTACAGCAGGACGACGGAGCGGACGCCGCGGGTGACCGACAGTGCGAGACGCCTTCCGGCCGGGTCGAGGGCGAGCGGCCTGACCATGCCCTCGACGGCGTTCAGGTCCTCGGGGAAGACGGTCGGCCCGTCGTCGTCCCGCCGCCGGATTCCCAGCCGGTGGACGCCTCCGCTTTCGAGGGCCGTCAGCAGGACTCCGCCGCGTGGAGCGGCGAGCAGCAGATGCTCGCCCTGGCGCAGGCCGGGAAGGGGGGAGACGGTGCCACGGGACGGATCCAGCACGGCGGTTCGCGTAGCCCGGCCCTGCGAGCTCGCCAGGGCGAGGAGGTCCCCGCTCTCGTCGAGCCAAACGCCTCCGGACAGGAAGCTCGGCACGTCGGCGACCTGTTCGGGGCGTTCGGGCGAACCGGGGAGCCGCCACACGGTCGTGCCGTGCCCCGGGATCCTCAGCAGGGCCAGGGCGGCGGTTCCGGAGGTCCGGCCGGCCACCAGCGCGAGGTCCCCGTCGTGGACGGTGAGCAGCTCCCGGACCGAGGTGACGGAGCCGGTCGCGGCCGGGACGGCGAGGAGGACCCGGCGGGTCCCTCCGGCTTCGACGCTGTTCACCAGGATGTTCCCGTCGCCGGTCGGCACCGCGGCGCTCCACGGGCTGATGCCGTCCCGAAGGCTCAGGACACGGGACCGAGGACGCGCACCGGTGAGATCCCACAGCTCGGGAGCCAGGCCGCCGCGGTCCCGGGCGGTGAGGCACACGGCGTACCGTCCGCTTCCGGAGAAGCGGAAGTTGGTCCGCCACACCTGCGGGGGATGCGACGGTCCCAGCGCCCCGTCGATCACCGCGCTCGTCGTCGGCGCGTTCATCGCGCCTCCCCGCCTCGGGCCGGCACGGTGAGACGGGCCGGGACGTCGGCCATCCAGGGACGGGCGCCGCCGTGGCACAGCCGTCGCAGGAAATCGAGGACGCCCGCCAGGCCGGTGTTCCAGCCGAAGCTCACCTTGTCGCCGCTTTCGTCCGGCACCACCAGCAGCCCGTCTCGCGTCACCGCGCGCGCCCACAGGCATGCGGCGAGCTCCTCGGCCTGGGCGCGATAGGCGGGTTCGCCGAGCAGGTCGGCCATGTCGAGCAGGAACTGGCCCTCCCCCGCCAGGCCATGGCAGGCGACGGTTCCGGAGGACAGGCGGGAGGCGTGGACGGCGATCGCTGCCGCCCTGGCGGCCTCCAGGAACCGGGCCTCGCCGGTGGCGGAGTGGAGCCGGACCAGGAAGGTGCCCACTCCTGACGACCCGCTGCACCAGTACGGTTGCCTGATGGTGTTGCCGGGAGACTCCGTCCACCAGGCGGCGTCGCCCGTGTGGTGGGCCGCGGCCAGCAGCGTCCGCCCGCCGAGCAGGGCCGTCTCCATGCAGTCGTCGCGGTCGAGGACGGTGGCGGCGGCGAGCAGGAAGGTTCCGATCCCGGCCACGCCATGGGCGAAGCCGTAGTGGACCGCACCGGCCAGCGCCGAGGCGAAGTCCTCGGGGATCTTCCACAACACGGTGCCGGGCGTACGCTCGGCGGCCGCGAGCAGGGTGTCGGCGCACCGGCCGGCCATGTCGCGGAACCGGTCGTCGCCACTGGCGTGCCAGAAGTGCAACAGGGCCAGCCCGGTTCCGGCGAGGCCGTGGCAGACGTCCGGATTCGGCCAGGCGACCGGCAGGCCCAGCGCCATGTCGACGCCCGCCGAGCGTAGCCCGTCGTCGCCGAGCACGCGACCGGCCTCGTGGAGGCCCCAGGCGATGCCGGCCCGGCCGAAGTACAGCCCTGGCGAGGGCCTGGCCTCGCTCCCCAGACGCCGGACGGTCCATTCCGCCGCGTCCCTCAGGGTGGCGGTGACATCGGCGTGCCAGGACGGGAGCCCGGCGCTTTCCCCGCCCCCGTTCTCCGCCACCGACGCCAGCAGCGTGAGGACCCCGGCGGCGCCGTACTGGACGGCACAGGGGTCCGAAGTCGCCCCGAACTCCATGACGGGCCACAGATGCCCCCTGCCGGCCGGATCGGCGGCGGCCTCCCGGTTCATCCGCCGGAGCGTGTACGTGACTCCGTCGTGGAGCAGGCGGTCCTGTTCCGCGACGCCGAGGCGGTAACCGGTGACGTGCGCCGTGAACGGCCGGGGCTCCGTGTCCAGCTTGGCGAGGAACTTCTCGACCCGCCGCAGATCCCAGCGCCCGGCCGGGTCCTCCCGCATCAGGCCCAGGATCATCGGTGCCAGCGCCTGGGCCAGGGCGTTGCCCGCACTCGCCACGTCCCACAGCGCCCGCACGCGGGAGTCCCACGACCGGCTCCCGGGCGGCTCGTCGTCGCCGAGCATCGGCCGGCAGGCCGTGGTCAGATAGAAAACGGTCGCTCCCAGGGCGTACAGGTCCACCTCGATCCCCGGCGCGGGACCGTACCTGGGCCCGCGTGCCTGCTCGGGCGGCGCGTACCCGGGCGTGTACGCCCTCGACACCGGGGTGCCGGGAGTGGCGGCCATCTCCAGATCGACCAGCCGGCAGTCGCCGTCCGGGCCGACGATGACGTTGTTCGGGGTCAGGTCCCGCAACACGAAGCCCCGCTCGTGTACGGCGTCGACCAGGCGGACCAGCTCGTGCACCACGGTCACCGCCAGGCCCTGCCGGCGGCCGGGGTCCGCGGATCTCTCCTCGGCGGCCCAGGTCGTCAACATGGCGCCCTCGAGATGCTCCTGCGCCAGGAACAGGTTGTCCCCCTGCTCGAACAGGCTCACCTTGCGGCTCGTGATGCCCAGCGGCGCGAGGAGGTCGAGCATGTGCGCCTCGTGGCGGAGCTGGTCGCGCTGGTCGTGTCCCTGCAGGGTGGAGCTGATGTGCGGGCGAGCCTGCTTGATGACGACGTGGCCCCCGGAGAGCCGGTCCTCCGCCAGGAAGACTCCGCCCTTGGCGTTGTGGCGGATCGCCTGGCGCACCACGAAGCGGCCGGCCAGCAGAACGGCCTCCGGTGCGGTGGACCGCACCGGGGCCTGGCCCGACTCGAACGGGCAGGTGGCCCATTCCGGCGGGGAGTACCACGCGTTGCGCTGGTCGACCATACGGGTGCCGTCGGGAGCGGTCAGCGTAGAACTGTAGGTGCCGTCGTTGTCGAGCACGTTCTGGGCCGAGAAGACCCCGAAGCGGTAGTGGACCAGGCTGCCCGGCCGGTACGCCCGGTCGGACAGGATGGACGGGCCGGGCAGGCCGTAGGTGGCCGTGTGCAGGTCCTCGGCGATCACCGTCGCCGCCTCGTCTCCGGGCGGGTAGACGGTGACGAACTTGCCGACCGATCCTCGCCTGGCACCCCTGGACGTGAGACCGGCCAGATCGGCGAAGGTGGCCGCGAACTTGAACGGGCAACGGTGGCGGGCCAGCACCTCGACCACCCGCGCCAGCACGACGGGAGCCGACAACTGTGTCGCCGACACGTGGAGCTTCCAGCCCTGTGCCGGTGTCTCCGCGCCCTTCGGGGTCACATACGTCCACGGCGTGCGGTGGCGGATCTCCCACTCGTCCTCCGCACCGGGCGCGTTGCGGTGCAAGGCGGCCCTGGCGACGTCCTCCAGCAGGTGGATGTCCGCGCCCGCGCGCTCCGTCATGCCCGCACCGTTCTCGCTCACGCCGCAACCCTCATATCCGATGTTCGTCGGGACGTCTTCGGCGACCGCCGAGGCCCGCCTGCACAGAGAACACGAGCGGCCTTCTCGATTACTGATGGGCCGCTTAAGGACACCGTCCCGCGTCTGTCTTAAGCGGCCGCCGCCACGCACCGCTGCCCGTCGAGAGATTCACAACCGGTCTTTCAGGCTCTGCCGCTCGGCGCGGCGAGCGGCCGCCGGCTACCTCGGTCTCCTGGCCACGGCCACGTAGATCGGGAGGGCGATCGTGAGCTCTCCCCGCGCGTCGGCCAGGTCCAGTGACCGGAACCACAGGGACCTGTCGACGTCCGGGACGAGGCCTGATTCCCGCCGGTCGAGAACGGGGACCACGGATGCCGCGTCGTCCAGACGCGTGGACACCGCCTGGACCGCCCGCAGGACGGGATCGACGAGTCCCGCCCGGAGAAGCCTGCGTCGCAGGGTACGGCCGACGGTCGGGTGGGACACCTTGCCCCGGAAGGCGTGCAGAACCCGCGCGGTCAGGGTCTGGTCCACTCCGTCGACGACCAGCCCGCTCCAGTCCACATCGATGACGCACAGACGCCCGCCGGGGCCGAGCATCCGGGCCAGGGCGTGGACGGCGGAGCCGGGGTCGGCCACATGCTGCAGGACGCGCTCGCACCACACCACGTCGAATGCGCCCGAGTGGTCGAGGGAGGCGACGTCCCCGATCCGGTAGGTGACCGTTCCCGCTTCCGGGACGCCGACGTGCCTTCTCCGCGCCGCCGCCAGCATCGCCGGGTTGAGGTCCACGGCCATGACCGATCCGGCCGGCCCGACCGACCGGGCGAGGTCCCGTGCCACCTCTCCGAGCCCGCACCCGGCATCGAGCACGCGTTCGCCCGTGCGGACGGACAGCAGGTCCAGAGCCGAGGCTCGTACGCTCAGCACCACCTCGTGCCGGGAGATCCGTTCGAGATACTCCTCCATGATGGATTGCGCTTCCGCGGTGGAACCGGCCTGAAAGATCTTGTCGTCCACGGAGTCTCTCTCCTTGTCGATGACGCGTGTCCGGTCCGGACGAAGCCTGTGTCAGGCCTCGGGCAGCCGGGCGGCCGTTCCGGGCCGATGCGAACGCCGGCCCGGAACGGAGTCGTCAGCGGTTCAGTAGTAGAGATAGAGGGCGTATCGGGAGCCGGCGAGCTCGCACTTGAAGTCCTGGACGATGCCGCCGCTGGTGATGGCTTGGAAACCGGCCCTGAAGCACTGGTCGCGATACTGGTAGTACCCCGTGAGGTGCCACGTCTCAGCGGCCTGCGCGGAGGCGGCCGTGGCGGAGCCGGTCACGGCGCCGAAAGCCAGCCCACCGGCTACCAGCGCCGCTGCGGCCAGACGACGGGTTCTCATTTTCTTCCTGCCCTTCATGAATGAGCGCGTGCAACATGGACGACGATTTCCCAGCGAGAATTCGAATCGTTCACGTGATGTCCTGCACCATGGTGCGCGAGCATGCTTGAGGATCACTTATGGCCGCTCTTAAAAGGCGCTGGAAGTATCCTTAACCACGCGAAGCCGAAGTCGCGGATCGTCGCACGCCCGCGTGGCGCGGGCTTCCCCGCGTACGGCGCATCGGGCCGGTACGCGAGTGAGCTCCCGGCCCACTCGCCTGAGGACGGCGACGTTCGCGCTGGTCACTATAATCTTGACAGTGCCACATCGGGTATGTCTAGGATGTCGGCGTGGAACCCGATGACGGTCGCCGTGGACGTCGAAGGGCGGCCCGTCATTCCAAGTAGGACGGTGGCCGCGGTCTTCCCCTCCTATATCCGTTCCTATATCCGTGAGCCGCGCGCATCTGCGATGAGACGAACACCGAAACGCCCGTCGGGCATTCCGTGAGGCGTTTCCTCGGCAGGATCCAGATGCGCGCCCCCGGCTCGGAACACAGACTCGGCCTGCCGAGGGCGCTGCGGCACTCCACAGCGGAATGGCTCCGTGTGCAGAAATGAGGTTGCCCATGGAAGGCTTCACCGTGAATCCCCGGCTTCAACGTAATCTGGGAATCCTGGACGAGGAGTCCATGCGGAAGGTCGCGGACACCCATGTTCTCGTGGCCGGGGTGGGCGGCGCGGGCGGGCAGTGCGCGGTGGATCTGGCCCGCCTGGGCTTCGGCTGGGTGACGCTGGCGGATTTCGACGTCTACGAGGTGCACAACGCCAACCGCCAGATCGGCTGCTTCGACAGCACCCTCGGTCAGCCGAAGATCGAGGTCGTCGGCGACATGTGCCGGGACATCAACCCGGAGCTACGCATCCGCAAGGCCGCCGAGGGCGTGACGGAGGACAACATCGACTCGCTGCTGTCGGGATTCGACGGCAAGCCGGTGGACTACGTGGTGGAGACCATCGACATCGCCGGCGCCCGGGCCAAGGAATGGTTGCATCAGGAATGCCGCAAGCGGGGCATCGTCGTCATGACCGGCCTGATGCTGGGATTCGGCGCCGCCCTGCACGTCTTCCAGCCCGAAGCGCCCCTCTACGAAGACCTGTTCATTCTCCCGGACGGACGCGTCGACCTCCCCAAGATCGTTCCCGGGCTCGGCAGTTACGTCGTCCAGGAGTACTGGGACGCCTGCTTCGCCGGACGCGGACACGCTCCCACCTGCATTCTCGGAGCCACCACCGCGGCCGGGATGATGGTCGGCGAGATGATGCGCGGCATCCTGCTGGGACGCGATCAGATGGTGTCCCACCCCGAATACCTGTACGTCGACCTGTTCGACCACCGCTATGTCCGAGGCTCGGTCGCCGGCTGCGTCTCCCCCACATGAACGCCACGCCCACTCGTTTCCCCCTCACCCGGCCCGAGGAGAACGGCCCCGCCGTGCTGTGGGGCGGGATGTACGAATCCGGCAGCCTCAAACACCTGACGTACGAGCTGTGCCTGAACGCGGTTCCCCGGGCCGCCCGGGGATTCGTCGAGATCTCCGGCTCCTCGACCGCGCTCGCCCTGGACCTGCTCGGGAGAAGACGACGACTGCCGACCGTCGCCGTCGCCGACGCGTCCGGCCGCGATCACCTCACCCGGCGCGGCTTCCGCGGCCGGGTGCACACGATCACGAGCATCGGCGAAGCACACGAGGTGTGCCTGGAGTACGAACGGGCGGGCTGGTACTGGCCCAGGCAGTTCACCAACCCGGCCCTGGTGGGATACGTGGAGCGGTGGGCATGGCGTCTTCTGCGGCAGCTCCGCGCGGACTGGCCCGGCATCCGCCACCTGGTGTGCGGGTTCGGCACCGGCGCCACCGTCGCGGGACTGCACCGCGTCTTCGCCCCGCTCGGGTACGCGGTCGTGGGACTGCAGGCCAGGCGAGGCGACCCCGTTCCCGGATGGCGGAACTACGCCCTGCAGAACGTGGGCGAGCGGGATCTCTTCCACCGCTACCTGGCGGACATCCCGCTGGCCACCGCAGCCGGAGCGGACGCCCCCGGTAGAGGCGCGCTGCAGTCGCTTGTGGCGTTCGCCCATACCCACACCCATCCCGAACAGATGCTGGTGATCTCCCACGACGGCCGGCCCCGCCCGGATCTCGCAGGGCGATCCGATGACCGGCCACAGTGGGTTCAGCCCAGGAGCCCGGCCCCTACCGACAGACCGCGGTCACTCGGTTAAGAGCGACCCGCCGCACCATGCGACACCACCGGTTCGGAGGTACGGATTTTGCTCCACGAGATCCCGGAGACAGGGCGTGGACGGATAGTCGCCGCCACGGTACTGGACGATCTCCTTCGCGAGTGTGAAGCCTGGTTCAGCCGGCGAGGGCTGACTCTGAGACACGACGAGGACGTCTCGAACTGGGTCCTTCATATGCGAACAGCGCCCGCGACCGACGGCATAAATCCTACTTATGACCCGGAACACAGTCCCGTTTCCCCAGGGAACAGTTACTGGCTGGACGTCAGGGACCGCGACGCACGGACCGTCGCGTGCATCGCCGCCCGAATGATCCATACGGACGACTTCGCGCAGCACATGAGCTCCATGCGGCTGTGGTTCGACCCGCTCCCCTCGGAGATGGGAGGGCCACTGAATCTTCTTCTGCCTTCGGATACGCCGGTCATCTCCGGCGCGGTGGCGCACTACGGTGGACATTGGGTCCACCCGGACTGGCGGGGAAACGGAATACCGGGAATCCTCCTCCCCATGGCGAAGATCCTCACGATGGAGCTGTTCGGGAGCGACTGGGACACGGGGATCGTGCTCTCGAACAGTGCTCAGAGACGCGACCTCATGGCCGCGTACGGTTTCGCGAAGGCAGAACTCTGCTACTCCGGCTTCTTTCCTCCTCTGCATCGCGACGAGACCTTCTTCCTGGTTCGCAGCACCCGGGAACAGACTCTGCGCGACCTGCCCAATGTGATGGCCGGTTTGCGCGAGGACGGAGAGACCCCGGTCCTCACAACCCGGACCGGAAGTAGAAACGGTTGAGGCCGGCGGCGTTGGAGATGACGCCGCCCGCGGCTCAGGCATGGGAGGAGTCGGAGCGGGTGATGTCCTCCAGGCCGCCGTTCTCGTCGGTGGTGTAGCCGTTCAAGTGGGTGCCGGGGATGGTGCGGCCGGTGGTGGGCAGCACGGGACAGGTTCCGGCCCGTGACCTTCCCGGCTCCAGCGCTCCCGCCGCACCTGGTGACATGAGGCACGGCGTCTGGAGCGATCCATGTGCGAGTGCCGCCGAAGGCTGTAACCATCGCCGGGCGACAGGAAGGGGAATGACTTGAGTGAGCCCGCGGTCCGGCCGAACGAGACGACGGTGCCCTTGATGCCGTGCGCGTCGGTGGAGGAGACCCTGGCGTTCTACGAGGCGCTGGGATTCGAGGCGACCTACAAACAGAGCAAGCCCTATGTCTATCTGGCGTTGCGGTGGAGCGGATTCCAGCTGCACTTCGGCCCGGCGCCCAAGGACCTGGACCCGGCCCGGGAGGCGTCCGGAAGCTGCCTGGTCCTGGTCGACGCCGTGGCGCCGTACCACGCGGCGTTCGTCGCGGCGATGCGCCGCGTCTACGGGAAGGTGCTGAGTTCCGGCCTTCCCCGCATCACCCGCTACCGCCCCGGCGCGTCCCGGTTCACGCTGATGGATCCGTCCGGGAATTCGATCATATTCATCCAGCGCGACGAGCCGGCCGAGGTGGAGTACGGCGGCTCGAAGAAGCTGACGGGCCTGGCCAAGGCGCTCGACAACGCCCGGATCCTGCGCGAGTTCAAGAACGACGACCTGCAGGCCTTCCGCGCGCTCAAGTCCGCGGTGCGCAGGCACGGCGCGGACGCCTCGCCGGTCGAGCGGGCCATCGCCCTGTGCCACCTCCTCGACCTGTCCACGGTCCTCGGTGAGCCCGCCGATCCCTGGCTCTCCGATCTGCGTGGTCTGGAGCTCACCGCCGACGACAGGCGACGCGTCGAGTCGGAACTCGGGCATCTCGCCGGACTCCAGGAGTGGCTCCCCTGAAAGCAACGCGGCATCGATGCCACGATTAGAGGTGCTAATAAATAAATTCAGGAGAATTAAATTGTTCTTACAGATCGCGGTGCCGGACGCTGCCGTCATGACACTGACCGGTCTGTACGTCCCGCTGATCACCCCCTTCGACGTCGAGGGCGCCGTCGCCCTGACAGTGTTGGAAGCCCTGGCGCACGACGTGCTGGACGCCGGCGCGACGGGCGTCGTCGCGCTGGGCACCACGGCAGAGCCGGCCTCGCTGACGGACGGCGAGCGGCGCGCCGTCCTCGACGTGGTCGCCGGGGTCTGCCGGGCCCGCTCGGCGGAGCTTCTGGTCGGCGCGAACACGGCGGAGGCGCTGACGGCGCTGCGCCGCCGTCCCGAGGTGACCGCCGCCCTCACGCTCGTGCCGCCGTTCGTGCGGCCCGGCGAGGCCGGGGTGGTCGCGCACTTCACCGCGCTCGCCGCGGCGAGTCCGGTGCCGTTGGTCGTCTACCACGTGCCGTACCGGACGGGTCAGCACCTGTCCGCCGACGCCCTCCGGCGGCTCGCCGAGCTGCCCGGTGTGGCCGGGGTGAAGTACTCCGCCGGTGGGATCGACGCGGAGACCGTCGAGCTTCTGGCGGATCCGCCGGAGGGTTTCGCGGTGCTGGGCGGTGACGACGTCGTCATCTCACCTTTGCTGGCGCTCGGCGCGCACGGCGGGGTCCTCGCCTCGGCGCATCTCGCCACAGCGCGGTTCGCCGAACTGATCACTTTGTGGCGGTCCGGCGACGCCGCCGGGGCCCGGGCGCTCGGCCACCGCCTGGCGGCCCTGTCGGCGGCTCTGTTCGCCGAGCCCAATCCCACCGTCGTCAAGGCCGTCCTGCACGCGCGAGGCCGCATCCCGGCCCCCGGCGTACGGCTGCCGCTGCTGCCGGCGGGCCCGGAGGCGCTGCGACGGGCGCTCCGGGCGGCGGACGCCGTCGTCTAGAGGGCCTTGAGGTAGCGGCGCATGCGGCGCTTGGCGCGGTAGCCGTACCGGAGGACCTTGGGCGGCACCTCCAGGCGCAGCCGGGCGCGGCGGCGGGCGGCGGCGTGCTCGGGACCGTCCAGGAGCGAGCGGGCGGGCTCCAGCGTGCCCGCGCGGGCCGCGGAGACCAGCGCCGCCACCCGGCCGGTCCAGTCGGTGGCCGAGGCGTCGTGGAAGTAGTTGGCCCGGCACCACTCCGCGTCCGGGGTGCGGAAGTCCGCCTTCGCCAGGTCGTCGAGCGTGCCGAGGCAGCCGCTGCCCTCGAACACCAAGTTGATCATCTCGGCGCTCACCCCGAAGTCCGACAGCACGAGCAGCGGCACGTGCCCGGCGATGGCCTCCAGCGCGGCCGTCGAGCTGACCGTGACGAACCCGGCCGCGCGCGACAGATGCTCGTGCATCGGCCCGGCGGCGAAGCGGACCAGGTCGCGATCCACCCGGCCCTCGTCGGCCAGCGCGTTCCACAGCCGCTCGTAGTGGTGGCGTTCGTTGTGCGTCTGCCGCTCGTCGTCGCGGGCCCGCAGCTTGACCACCACATCGAGGTCCGGCCGGGCCCCCGCGAGCGCGGCCAGGGCCAGCAGCACGTTCTCGCGTTCCTCGCGGCGGCGGGGCACCTTCGCCTGCGTAGCGAACACCACCCGGTCGCGGACGCCCCCGCCGGTCTCCGCTCCGAGGCCGCCGAGGTCCAGGTAGGGCAGCCGGGCGAGCGCCACCGCCCCTCCCCCGCCCAGTTCCCGGCCGATGGCCGAGAACTCGGCGACCTCGCGGCCGCTGTGCACCACGAACAGGTCGCAGCCGCTGCGGAACAGCCAGGCCTTCTCCGTGGCGGGCACGGAGATGCCGGGCAGCCCCGACACCAGCACCGGGCGGGGCCGCAGCCCGGCCAGCGTCTCCGCCGCCAGCGCGTCCACGACGGGTCCGGTGCAGGCGAGCAGCACGACGTCGGGCCGGAACCGTTCGGCGGTCCGCCGCAACTGCCGCGCCGGCAGAACCGCGGGCAGTTCCCGCCCCGCGGCCCCGGCCCGGGTGCCGCTGACCGCGGCGGCGATCTGCGCCGCCGAGGGCGCGATGGGGGTACGGACGACGACCAGGTCCGTGGTCCAGTCCTCCGGGAGCGCGTCGAGCAGGCCCGCGGCCCACTTGAGGTACGAATCGGAGTCGGCCACGGCGAGCAGACGGGTCAAGGAGCGACCTTTCCTTCACTTGTACGGGGAGAGTCCGGCGGCGCCCCGCTCACCTGCTGGGGCTGGTGCGCGAACAACTGGAGATGGGAACGGAGGGACGGGGCGGCCGAGGAGGTCCACCAGTCGTCCGGCACGTCCACGGCCTCCACCGGCACGCCCCGGGCCGACAGCAGCACGCGCAGCGAGGTCACGGCGGTGGACGGCAGGCTCAGCACCCGCTGGCCGGGCCGCAGGTCGCGCAGCGTCATCTCGGCCGGGGCCCCGGCGTCGTACACGGTCAGGCCGGCGATGCGGCGCACCCGGTCGAGGTCGCGGGGGTCCTCGCGCCGGTGGGGGAAGTACGCGACGGGCTCCTCGATCCGCTCCAGCCAGCGCAGGTAGCGGTCGCGGTGGATGAGCCCGTTGCGTACGAGCGAGGTGCCGAGCACGACCGTGCGCTCCGGCGGCGGCCGGTCGGCGGGCTGGGCGCGCAGCCAGGCGAAGTCGTGCCGGACGAGCCGGACGCCCGCGCCCTCCACCTCCTCGGCGAGGCCGGGGGGCACGGGAAGCGCGGTGAAGACCGAAGGGCGGCGCGTGCGCAGGCGGAGCCCCGCCGCCGCGCCCAGGACCCTGCGGCCCAAGCCCGCCGTCGCGCGGGCGCGCAGCAGGGGGCGCCGCGCGACCAGCAACTCCAGGAGGCGGATCGTGGCGAGCCCGTCGTCCACGAGCACGGTGCGCCCGGGAACGGCCGTAACGAGGGCGAGCTGGACCCGCCCGGAGAAGGCGTCGCCCACCGCCCAGGTGCGGCTCGGCCGGGGAATCCGCTCGGACGGCTCGGCGAACTCCAGCCCCTCGGGCAGCCCGAGCCGCCCCAGCTCACGCCGGGTCATCCGGAGCGCGGGCAGCCCGGCCCGAGGCACCACCCGGGTGATGCTGCCGAGGAGCCCCGCACTGTGCGCCTCGACGACGCACAGAAGCTGCAGGGGGGACTCCACCCATGCGACGGCCTGCCCCTGCCCGGCGGCGTGGCGCCGTCCCTCGTCATCCACGCCGCGTGAGGATTCGTTCACGACGCGCTCACCCTAGCCACCCCATGCGACGTACGCGGGAACTCGGGGTGAACGGACCCCGAAGGGATCATGCCGGGGCGTTGGGGCAGCATGGGGGCATGGAAGACATCGACTTGAACAACGGCGTTCCCATGCCCCGGCTCGGCTTCGGCGTCTGGCAGGTGGCCGACGACGAGGCGGAGAAGGCGGTCACGACGGCGCTCGAATGCGGATACCGGAGCATCGACACGGCCAGGCTCTACCAGAACGAGGAGGGCGTCGGCCGGGCCCTGCGCGCCTCCGGCATCCCCCGCGAGGAGCTGTTCGTCACCACCAAGCTGTGGAACGACCAGCAGGGCTACGACGAGGCGCTGCGCGCCTTCGACGGCAGCACGCGGCGGCTCGGCCTGGAGACCGTCGACCTCTTCCTGATCCACTGGCCCTCGCCGAAGCAGAACCGGTACGTCGAGACGTGGCGGGCCCTGGAGAAGCTGTACGCCGACGGGCGGGTCCGGGCGATCGGGGTGTCCAACTTCACCGTGGACACGCTGGAGCGCCTGCTCGCCGAGACCGGCGTGGTCCCCGTGCTCAACCAGATCGAGCTGCACCCGCAGCTCGCCCAGCGCGAGCTGCGCGAGTTCCACGCGCGGCACGGCATCGCCACCGAGGCGTGGAGCCCGCTCGGCCAGGGCCGGGGCCTGCTCGACCTGCCGGTTCTCGCCGAGATCGGCGGCCGGTACGGCAAGACCGCCGCGCAGGTGGTGCTGCGCTGGCACCTCCAGCTCGGCAACGTGGTGATCCCGAAGTCGGTGACGCCCTCGCGCATCAGGGAGAACATCGAGGTCTTCGACTTCGAGCTGAGCGCGGAGGACATGGCCGCGATCGACGCCCTCGACGCCGGTCGCCGCCTCGGGCCCGACCCCGCCACCTTCGGATAGGAACCGGCCCACCGGACAGGAAGACCGGCCCGCGCCCCGCGGAACCCGCGCCTTATAGAACTCGCCTATAGAAAGCGCGCCCTATAGAGAACGGTCGCGCCGCCCTCCCCGCGGCACCCCGCCGAGCGGAGGGCGGCGCGTACGAGCCGGGTGCGCGCATCCGCGGAGCGGGGTGCGGCATTGGGGGGGGCGGGCCTGGGGTGAGCGCAGCCGGCGCGGGCACGCAGCGGGCCCGGCGTGAGGGGACGGGCCCGGCGTGAGCGCAATAAGAGTGGACAGGCGTGGCCGGGCCGGGGACGCATGTCACGGCGAAGCCTCCCGAACCGGACGGGGCGCGTCCACAGGGTCACCCCGCGTGCGTTTCCGCAGGCGGGCAGGGGGATATGGTTGCTGCCGTGCCGCAACCGCGACGATCGACGAAGCTGTGGGCAGGGCTCGCCGCGGCGCTCCTGCTGGCTCTCGGGCTCACCGGCGCGGCCCGGGTCGAGCCCGCCCCGCCGGAGCACCGGCCCAACATCGTGCTGATCCTGACCGACGACCTCGACGCGGCGGATCTCAGCCGGTTCCCCAACATCGGCAATCTGCTGGTGAGCCAGGGCACCACCCTGTCGCGCTTCTTCGTCACCAATCCCTGGTGCTGTCCCTCCCGCTCCTCGATCCTCCGCTCGCAGTTCATGCACAGTCACCAGGTCGAGAGCAACCGGGCGCCGACCGGCGGGTTCACGAAGTTCCGGCCGCTGGAGGCGTCCACGATCGGGACGTGGATGCACGACGCCGGCTACCGGACCGCGCTCTTCGGCAAGTATCTCAACAACTACCCTCAGGGAGCGCCGCGCACGTACGTCCCGCCCGGCTGGGACGAGTGGGCCGTGCCGGTCACCCGCCTCTACCAGGAGTACGGCTACGCGCTCAACGACAACGGGACGATCCGGCGGTACGGCGACGCTCCGGAGGACTACCTGGAGGACGTGCTGAGCGCCAAGGCGGCGGCGTTCGCCTCGTCGGGAAGCGCACCGTTCTTCCTCTACCTCGCCCCCGTCGCGCCGCACCTGCCCGCGCACCACGCGCCGCGTCACGCGGCCGCCTTCGCGGACGAGCAGGCGCCGCGGACGGCGTCGTTCGACCAGGCCGACCTGTCCGCCGAGCCCCGATGGCTGCAGGAGCGGACGCCGTTGTCCGACGCCGACGTGCGCAGGATCGACCGGGTCCACCGCGATCGGCTGCGCGCGATGCTCGGCGTGGACGACATGGTGGGCGCCCTGGTGGACGCGCTCACCCGGGCGGGGCGGCTCGACGACACCTATATCTTCTTCACCTCCGACAACGGCTTCCATCTCGGCCAGCACCGGCTGAGGCCGGGCAAGACGACGCCCTTCGAGGAGGACATCCGGGTCCCGATGGTGGTGCGCGGGCCCGGCGTGCCGGCCGGGGGCGTGATCGACGGGCTCGCCTCGTCCGTCGACCTCGCGCCGACGTTCGCCGAGCTGGGCGGAGCGTCCGTGCCGCTCTCCGCGGAGGGCCGCTCGCTCGTCCCGCTGCTGCGCGGGCTCGACGTGCCCTGGCGCGACGCCGTCCTGGTCGAGTTCTACCACCCCTCCTACTCACCGCAGTCGCCGCCGAGCTACGCCGTGCTGCGCACCGGCCGCTACGCGTACGTGGAGTACGAGACCGGGGAACGGCAGCTCTACGACCTGTGGGAGGACCCGGCGGAGCTGCGCAACATCGCGGGCTCGGCGGAGCCCGGCGTCGTCGCCGTGCTGTCGGCCCGGCTGGCGCTGCTCCGAGCCTGCGCCGGGATGACCTGCGCGCTGACGGACGCCGTCGGCGTCGGAGACGGCTCGGCATAACGGCGACTCCGGCCGCAGGTTAGGGGCAACCGGTATTCATTTCTGCCCATATGGTGATGGGAGCGCTCCCATGCGTAGTATGTAACGTAACATCCCTTTTAGAACCCCTAACCCCCCGGGGAGTAACAGTTAGGTTTCGGCATATTGACGCCCGCGTTGCTCATAGAGGACCCTTCGTGGGAGCGCTCCCAACAGTGCTCGCCCATACAAGCACAACCATTGATCGCGGGCCGTGACGTCGGGGACCGGCCTGGGATGAACCTCCCAAGAGATTCGGGTACCACCTGAGAGGGGTCCGGAAGAATGTTCAACAACTCGCGCCGCGGCAGGCTGCTCGCGGTCGCCGCGGTGGCGGCGCTGACGCTCGGCGTCACCACCGCCTGCGGCTCGGACGACAAGCCCGCCGACAACGCGGCAGGCGGCTCCACCGCGGCGGCGGGTCCCGTGACCATCACGCTTCAGACGTTCGGCGGCGGCAAGAACTTCGGTTACAAGGAGGCCGTCGACAAGTGGAACGCCGAGCACAAGGACATCACGATCAAGTATGACAACCTGACCGACCAGTTCGAGCAGGTCTACTGGCCGCAGATGATCCAGTGGCTCCAGTCCGGCGCGGGCGCCGGCGACGTCGTCGGCATCGACGAGGGCGGCATGGGCCTCGCCAAGGCGCACCCCGAGTGGTGGGCCGACCTCGGCGAGTTCGGCCTGCAGAACCGCAAGGCCGACTTCGCGGACTGGAAGTGGGAGAACGGCGTCACCGCCGACGGCAAGCTGTTCGGTCTCGGCACCGACGTCGGCGGCATGAGCCTCTGCTACCGCCGTGACCTGTTCGAGAAGGCGGGCCTGCCGGCCGACCGCGACGAGGTCAGCAAGCTCTGGCCGACGTGGGACGACTTCGTCAAGGTCGCCCACAAGTTCCAGGACAAGATCAAGGACACCAAGTTCGTCGACGGCACCAACACGCTCTACAACGTGGTCCTGGTGCAGGAGGCCGCCAAGAACGGCAACGTCTCCTACTTCGACAAGGACAACAACCTGATCGTCGACAAGAACCCCGCGGTCAAGTCGGCCTACGAATTCGCCCAGAAGATCAGCCAGGAGGGCCTCACGGCCAAGCTGCGCAACTTCACGCCCGAGTGGAACACCGGCATGAAGAAGTCGCAGTTCGCCACCCTCGGCTGCCCGTCGTGGATGCTCGGCGCGGTTAGCGGTGACGGCGGCGCCGGACCGGACTTCAAGGGCAAGTGGGACGTCGCGGCGGTGCCCGGCGGCGGCGGCAACTGGGGCGGCTCCTGGCTCGCGGTGCCGAAGCAGTCCAAGCACCCCAAGGAGGCCGCGCAGGTCCTCGACTACCTGACCGGTAAGGAGGCCGAGGTCAGCGTCTTCAACTTCGCCGGCAACATGCCGAGCAACGTGCAGGCGCAGCAGGACCCGGCCGTCCAGGGCGCGAAGAACGAGTACTTCAACGACGCCCCGGTCGGCGACATCTTCGCCAAGTCCGCCTCCGCGCTCCAGCCGGTCTTCCTCGGCGTGAAGCACGCCCAGGTCAAGAACGCGGTCGAGTCGGTCGTCTCCGCCATCGACGACGGCTCGGTGCCGTACGCGAACGGCTGGAAGAAGCTCGTCGACGACGCAGTGAAGGCCGCGGGCTGATCCTGCCCGCCAGGTGAGCACCGGCCCGCCGCAGCGGCACCCCGCCGGCGGGCCGGTCGCCTGCTTTCACCCGAAAGGTAACTTATGAGCCTGCACGTCGACGCCGGGCGACCCACCCGCGCACCGATGCCGCCCGGCCGGAGGCACGTCCGGCCGAGATCGGGCCGGTCCTTCCTCACCTGGCTGGACCTCAAGGCCGCTCCGTACCTCCTGGTCTCTCCCTACTACCTGCTCTTCCTGCTCTTCGGGCTCTTCCCGCTCGGGTTCACCCTGTACTACTCGTTCTTCGACTACGACCTCACCGGCACGGTCGAGTGGACGGGCCTCGGCAACTACACCGCCATGCTCGGCGACGCCGACTTCTGGAAGGCGGTCGTCAACACCCTCGCGATGTTCGTCATCGCGACGGTCCCCCAGATGCTGCTGGCCCTGCTGCTGGCCAACGCGCTGAACAAGCGGATGAAGGCGCAGCTGTTCGTCCGGCTGGGCGTCCTGCTCCCCCTCGTCACCTCCGTCGTCGCGGTGGCGGTCGTCTTCACCCAGCTGTACGGCCGCGACTACGGCGTGGTCAACTGGGTGCTGAGCTGGTTCGGCATCGATCCCGTCAGCTGGAAGACCGAGCGCCTCCCCTCCTGGCTCGCCATCGCGACGATGATCGACTGGCGCTGGACCGGCTACAACGCGATCATCTTCCTGGCCGGCATGCAGACGATCCCCAAGGACCTCTACGAGGCGGCCTCGATCGACGGCGCGTCCCGGCGGCGCCAGTTCTGGCAGATCACGATCCCGATGCTCCGGCCCACGATGATCTTCGTTGTGCTGAACTCCACCATCGGCGGTCTCACGCTGTTCTCCGAGCCGACGACGTTCTACAACGGCAACGTCCACGGCGGCACCGACAGCCAGTTCCAGACCGTGTCGATGTTCATCTTCGAGCAGGGCTTCCGCGAGTTCGACTACGGCTACGCGTCCGCGGCCGCCTGGCTGCTGTTCCTGCTCATCCTCGTAGGGTCGGCCATCAACTTCATGCTCATCCGCCGGATCGGGGGCAACAAGTGACCACGCTCTCCGCGCCCGCCAGCACGCGGCGGCGCCGCGCCAAGGCGCCGGGAGGCGCCGCCGGCATCTGGTCGGCCACGCCGATGACGAGGCTCATCCTCGCGGTCACGATCATCATCTCGGCGTTCCCGCTGTACTACATGATCGTCATCGCCTCGCGCACCAACACCGAGGCGACCGACATGCCGCCGCCGTTCCTGCCGGGCGGCAACCTCGGGGAGAACATCAACCGGGTGCTCACCAACCCCGACGCGCACTACCTGACCGGTCTCACCAACTCGCTGATCATCTCCGCCACGGTGACGGTCTCGGTGGTGCTGATCTCGACGTTCGCCGGTTTCGCGTTCGCCCGGCTGCACTTCAAGGGCGGCAAGATCCTGCTGCTGTTCGTGCTGCTGACGATGATGGTCCCGCTGCAGCAGATGGGCATCGTCCCCCTCTACCGCCTCATGGTCAACCTCGAATGGGTCGGCTCGATCAAGGCGGTGATCCTGCCCTTCCTGCTCAACGGCTTCGGCGTCTTCCTCATGACGCAGTACACCGAGCAGGCCGTGCCCAACGAGCTGGTCGAGGCCGCCCGCGTCGACGGCGCGTCCACCCTGCGGATCTGGTGGAACGTCATCCTGCCGGCCGTACGGCCGGGCATGGGAGTGCTGGGCATCAACACGTTCATGCTCAACTGGAACGAGTTCATGTGGCCGCTGATCGTGCTGAACCCGGACAACCCGACGGTCCAGGTCGCGATCAACTCGCTCAACGCGAAATACGGGACGGACTACGTGCTGATCTTCAGTGGCACGCTCTTGTCGATCCTCCCGCTCATCGTCGTCTTCATCCTGTTCGGCCGACAGATCATCGGCGGACTCATGGAAGGTGCGGTCAAGGCGTGACAACGCAAGACACACGACCAGAGGCGGAGGCGGCCGGCCTGATGTTCCCCACCGGGTTCGTCTGGGGCGCCGCGACCTCCGCATACCAGATCGAGGGTGGACTCACCGCGGACGGGCGGGGCACCTCGATCTGGGACAGTTTCTGCCGTCAGGAGGGCCGGATCGTCGGCGGCGACCACGCCGAGATCGCGATCGACCACTACAACCGGTACCGCGACGACGTGAAGCTGATGGCCGACCTCGGCCTGACGGCCTACCGGTTCTCGGTCTCCTGGCCGCGGATCCAGCCCGACGGCTCGGGCGCGTACAACGCCAAGGGCCTCGACTTCTACAAGAGGCTCGTCGACGAGCTGCTCAGCTACGGCATCGACCCGTGGCTGACGCTCTACCACTGGGACCTTCCGCAGGCCCTGGAAGACGCGGGCGGGTGGCCCGCGCGGGACACGTCGAAGCGCTTCGCCGACTTCGCCGCGACCGTCCACGCCGAGCTCTCCGACCGGGTCAGGAACTGGAGCACGGTCAACGAGCCCTGGTGCTCGGCGTTCCTGGGGTACGCCTCGGGCGAGCACGCGCCGGGCAGGCGTGAGCCGGCCGCCGCACTGCGCGCCGCGCACCACCTCAACCTCGCGCACGGCCTGGCCGTGCAGGCGATGCGGGCGCAGAACGCCGGCTCGCAGATCGGCGGGTGCGTGAATCTCTACCCGGTCACGCCGGCCACCGCCAGCGAGGCCGACCAGGACGCCGCCCGCCGCATCGACGGGCTGCAGAACCGGTTCTTCCTGGACGCGCTGCTCAAGGGCGCGTACCCGGAGGACGTGCTGGCCGACCTGAGCCACATCTCCGACATGTCCTTCATCCAGGACGGCGACCTGGCCGCGATCGGCGCGCCGCTCGACATGCTGCTGGTCAACTACTACAGCCGCTTCACCGTGTCGGGCGCCCCCGGCGGCGCCGTGTCGGCCGCGGCCGCCCCGACCGACTCCGGGTCCCCGTGGATCGGCAGTGAGCACGTCGGGTTCGTCAACGCCGGCCGCCCGGTCACCGCGATGGGCTGGGAGGTCGACGACAGCGGGCTGTACGAGACCCTGCGGCGGCTCGCCGACGAGTACCCGCGCGTCCCCCTCTACATCTCCGAGAACGGCGCGGCGTACGACGACGTGTTCGGCGAGGACGGGACCGTGCACGACCCCGATCGCGTCGCCTACATCGAGGCGCACCTGCGCACCTGCCACGCCGCCATCGAGTCCGGCGTCCCGCTCCAGGGCTACTTCGCCTGGTCCCTGATGGACAACTTCGAGTGGGCGTGGGGATACGGCAAGCGCTTCGGCCTCGTCTACGTGGACTACGAGACCCAGGCGAGGACGATGAAATCGAGCGCGTTGTGGTATGCCGACACCATCAGGCACGGCGGCCTGCTGGGTCGGGCACAATAAGCGCAGACGCGATAAGGGGGCAGTATAGATGAACGGGGACCGCCGTTCCGGAGGTCGGCCGACTCTGGAAGCGGTCGCCGCGCGTGCCGGCGTCGGCCGCGGCACCGTGTCGCGGGTCATCAACGGCTCACCGAAGGTGAGCGACCGTGCCCGCGACGCGGTGTTACTGGCGATCCAGGAGCTCGGCTACGTGCCCAATCGGGCGGCGCGTACCCTTGTGACCAACCGGACCGACACCATCGCCCTGGTGGTGTCGGAATCGGAGCAGCGCGTCTTCGACGAACCGTACTTCGCCGGGCTGATCCGCGGGATCGGCTCGGCGCTGGGCGAGACCGGCCTCCAGCTGATCCTCACGATGGCGCAGAACCGCGCCGAGCACGACCGCCTGGAGCACTACCTGACCGGGCAGCACGTCGACGGCGTCCTGCTCACCTCGGTGCACGGCGCCGACCCCCTGCCGGGACGGCTGGAGGATCTGGGCGTCCCCACGGTGCTCGGTGGCCGGCCCGTCGGGCTGAACCCCTACAGCTTCGTCGACATGGACAACCGCGCGGGCGCGCGGCAGGCGGTCAAGTATCTGGTCTCCAAGGGCCGGAGCCGGATCGCCACCATCGCCGGTCCCCAGGACATGGGCGTGGGTGTCGACCGTCTGGCCGGGTACCGCGACGCGCTGCTCGCCACCGGGATGAGCGAACGCGTCTCGTACGGCGACTTCTCCGAGGAGAGCGGTTCGGCGGCCATGCGTGAGCTGCTGGCCCGGCATCCCGATCTCGACGCGGTGTTCACGGCGTCCGACCCCATGGCGGTCGGGGCGCTGCGCGTGCTCAAGGAGAACGGCATGGTGGTGCCGGACGACGTCGCGCTGATCGGTTTCGAGGACTCGAAGGTCGCCCTGCACACGGAGCCGCCGCTGACCAGCGTGCACCAGCCGACGGAGGCGATGGGCCGGCAGATGGTCCAGCTCCTGATCGCCCGCATCAACGGCGAGCCGCTGGAGCAGCCGGTCGTCATACTCGACACCCACCTGGTGATCCGCGCCTCCGCCTGACGGGAGCCCTACCGCGAGACCGCCGCACACCCCCCGGGGTATGCGGCGGTCTCGTTTCGCGTGCTTGCGAGCCCGTCCTCCGAGCAGGGCTCAGCCGTCGGCGGACGAGAGCAGGCGCTCGGCCTCCTCCTCCGACATGCCCTCCAGCTCGGCGACGAGCAGGTCCTCCAGCGCGACCGCGAGGTCGGCCACGGTGCGCCGCTCGAAGATCGTCCGCACCGGCACCTCCACCCCGGTCGTACGGCGCAGCCTGGCCGCGATCCGCGTCGCGAGCAGCGAGTGCCCGCCGAGGGCGAAGAAGTCGTCGTCCGCGCCGACCGAGGCGACACCGAGCAGCTCGGCCCAGACCTCGGCCACCAGCAGCTCCGCGTCCGTGCTCGGCGGCACGTGCCCGGCCGACGGCCCCCGGACCGGCGCGGGCAGCGCCGCGCGGTCCACCTTGCCGCGGCTGGTGAGCGGCAGCGCGTCGAGACCGACCCAGGCGGTGGGGACGAGATGCCGGGGCAGGGTCCGCGCGAGGTGCGCGGCGAGCTCCTCCCCCGTCGCGGTCCCGGTCACGTACGCCACGAGTTCCTCGGCGTGGACCGTCACGAAGGCCTGGCCGACCCCGGGATGGTCGAGCAGCCGCGCCTCGACCTCGCCCGGCTCGATCCGGAAGCCGCGCACCTTGAGCTGCCCGTCGAGCCGCCCGAGGAACTCCAGCTCGCCGGCCTGGTTCCAGCGTGCCCGGTCTCCGGTGCGGTATCTGCGCGCTCCCGGCGGCCCTGCGGGGTCGGGGACGAAGGCGGCGGCCGTGAGCGCGGGGCGGCGCAGGTAGCCGCGGGCCACGCCGGCTCCGCCGACGACCAGTTCGCCGATCGCGCCCCGCGGGACCGGGACCCCGGCGGCGTCGAGCAGGTGGACCGTCGTCGCGCCGACGGGCCGGCCGATCGGCGGCCTGCCGTGCGGCGCCGCACCGAGGCCGGCGCCGAGGTCGGCCCACGTCGCGATGACCGCGGCCTCGGTCGGGCCGTAGGTGTTCAGCAGGCGGACGCCGTCGCCGAACCGGCGGCGCCAGCGCGTCACGGCGCCGCCGGACGCCTGCTCGCCGCCGATGATCACCAGGCGGAGCGCGGGCGGCCAGGCGATCTGGTCGATCTCCTCGACCAGGTGGTGCCAGTAGGCGGTGGGCAGGTCGAGCACGGTGATCCGCTCCCCGCCCGGCGCGGCCAGCAGGTCGGGCAGCGTCGCCGCCCCGCCGGGGAGCAGCACCAGGGTCGCTCCCGCGGCGAGCGTCGGGAACACCTCTTCGAGGTGGGTGTCGAAGCTCAGCGACGCGAACTGGACGACGCGGTCGCCGGGCGCCAGGCCGTACTCGCCGCGCATCCACCGGATCCGGGCCGCGATGGCGCTGTGCTCGACGGCGACGCCCTTGGGGCGGCCGGTGGAGCCGGAGGTGGAGATGACGTAGGCGACGTCTCCCGGCCGTGTCCCGCCCGGCCCCTCTCCGTCCGGCCGCCGTTCGCCGGCGGCCGCCTCTTCCTCGGCGAGCCCGCCCGCCGGGTCGACGGCGGTGAGCCCGGCGGGCGGCGTACGGGTCGTGATCACATGCGTCGCCCCGGCGTCGGCGAGCGAGAAGGCCATCCGCTCGTCCGGCTCGTCCGGCTCGAACGGCAGGTAGGCCGCGCCGGCCCGCCAGACGGCGAGCAGCGCGACGATCGCCTCGGCCGATCGGGGCAGGCGGACGCCGACCACGTCGCCGGGGCGGACGCCGGACCCGCGCAGCGACGCGGCGAGCCGGTCCGCCCGCCGGTCCAGCTCGCCGTACGTGACCTCGGTCTCCCCGCAGACCACGGCGACGGCCTGGGGCGTGCGGCGGACGGTCTCGGCGATCATCTCGGGGACCGTCGGCCCGGGGACGTCCGCGCCGTCGCCGGCCAGGGTGCGGACGTCGGCCTCGTCGTCCCCGGTCCAGACGCGCAGCTCGGAGATCCGGCGGTGCGGCTCGTCGGCGACGGAGGCGAGCAGGAGCAGGAAGCGCTCGGCGAGCCGGCGGACGGCCTCCGCCTCGTGCGGGGAACCGCTGGACCCGTCGTGGCCGAACGACACGGTGATCCCGGCGCCGTCCCGCCAGGCCTCCGTGTAGAGGCCGAGCTTCACCTGCCGGAAGCCGTCGGGGAAGAAGCCGACGGACAGGTCCCCGAAGGGGCGGGTGGGTCCCACGTCCTGCGTGTGCAGGATGAACACGGTCGGCATCAGCGCCTGGGCGGGGTGCCCGATCCGCTCGAACGGCACCGAGGTCTTGCTCATCGCCGTCAGCGCCTCCCGCCCGGTGCGCCGCAGCAGCTCGCTGAACGCGGGATCCCCGCCGAGGTCGCCGCGCAGCACGACGGTCTGCGTGAGGTAGCCGATCAGCGGCTCCAGCTCGACCCGCTCGCGCCCGGCGACGACCGTCCCGACGAGGACGTCGTCGTGGCCGGAGTGGCGGTGCAGGAGCACCTGGTAGGCCGCCATGAGCACGGTGAACAGGGTGGTCCGGTGCTCGCGGGCGAGCCGGTCCAGCCGGTCCGCGACCTCCGGGCCGACCCGGACGATCTGGAACCCGCCCTGCCCGTGGCCCTCACCGCCCTCCGCGCCGTCAACGTCCCCGCCGCCGATGCCCCCGATGCCGTACGGCAGGTCGGCCGGCGGCGGATCGGCCAGCCGCTCCTGCCAGTACGGCACCGCGCGCTCGGCGCGGCGGCGCTGCCAGCGGGCGTAGTCGGACGGGTGGACCGGCAGCGGCGCCAGTTCCGGCGCGCGGCCGCGCAGCCGCGCGGTGTAGCACTCCGCCAGGTCGTCGAGGAGGATCCCCAGCGACCAGCCGTCGCCGATGATGTGGTGCATCGTGACGCACAGGACGTGGTCCAGCGGCCCGATCCCGATCACCGCCACGCGCAGCGGCACGCCCTCCGCGAGGTCGAACGGCGCGTTGACGCGCTCGGCGACGAGCCGCCCGGCGTGTTCCTCGCCGGTCGCGGCCGGCCACGCCACCGGCGGCGGGGACCCGGCCGGTTCCGCGACCGCCCAGGGGACGCCGTCCTCCTCCTCGAACCGGGTGCGCAGGCCCTCGTGCCGGGCCACCACGTCGGCGATCGCCCCTTCGAGGGCGTCCCGGTCGAGGGGGCCGCGCAGCCGGCGGACGAGATACATGGTGTAGGAGGCGTCGCGCGGATCGAGCTTCTGCAGGAGCCAGAGCCGTTCCTGGTCCGGCGAGAGCGGCGCCCTCATCGGTCCGACATCCCGTCGAGCACGGCCGCGAGGTCCTCGGCGCTGAGGCCGTCGAGTTCGTCGCGGAGCGCGGCGATCTCGGCGAGGTCGAAGTCGTCGTCGTCGAGCCGGTCCATCGCCGCCGCCAGCCCGGCCACCGTGGGGTTCTCGAACAGCTCCACGATCGGCACCGCGATCGCGAACCGCGCCTGGACCCTGGCGATGATCTGGGTGGCGGTCAGCGAGTGCCCGCCGAGCTCGAAGAAGTCGTCGTCGACGCCGACCGGCTCCGCGATGCCCAGCACCTCGCCCCACAGCGCCGCGAGGTCCTCCTCCAGCGCCGTGGACGGGGCCCGGTACGGCCGGCTCCCGGCGCGGGTCCACTCGGGCGCGGGCAGGGCGCCGCGGTCGAGCTTCCCGTTGGGCGTGAGCGGCAGGGCGTCCAGCACCACGAGACGCGCCGGCACCATGTATTCGGGGACGCTGCGGCGCAGCCGGTCCCGGAGGGAGGCCCACAGGCCCGCCTCGTCGGCGTCCGCGCCGGTTTCCCGGAAGGTCTCCCCGGCCGCGGTCTCCCCCGCGGCCTCTCGGGTGACGTGCTCTCCGGCGGTGTGCTGTCGGGCGGCGCGCACGACGTAGGCGACCAGGCGCGCGAGGCCGTCGGGACCGGCGTGGACGCCGACCGCGGCGCCGGCCACCTCCGGCGCGGCCCGCAGCACGGTCTCGATCTCGCCCAGCTCGATCCGGAAACCGCGCACCTTCACCTGCTGGTCGGCCCGGCCGAGGTAACGGAGCCTGCCGTTCTCCAGCGCGGCCAGGTCTCCCGTGGCGTACAGGCGGGCCCCGGGCGTGCCGGAGAAGGGGTCGGGCCGGAACCGGTCCGCCGTCTGGCCCGGCATGCCGCGGTATCCCCTGGCCAGTCCGGCTCCGCCGATGTGCAGCTCCCCCGCCTCGCCGGGCGGCACCGGACGCCCGTCGGGCCCGAGGATGTGCACGGTCGTCCTGCCGATGGGCTCACCCAGGTCGATGGGGGCGGGCAGCCCGCTCTCGTCGGTCAGGGCGACCCGCCCGGCCGTCGACCAGACCGTCGTCTCGGTCGGGCCGTACACGTTCCAGAGCCGGGCACCGTCGGTGAGGAGGGTGTCGGCGAGGTCGCGGGGCAGCGCCTCGCCCCCGCACAGCCGGGTCGCGATGTTCCCGGGGACGCCGCCGGACTCGATGAGGATGCGCCAGCTCGCCGGGGTCGCCTGCATGATCGTGACGGCGTCGGTCACGGCACGCGACCGCAGGGCCCGGCCGTCCGTCGTCTCGTGCGCGGACGCGACGACGACCCGGGCGCCGCAGGTCAGCGGCAGGAGCAGCTCCAGCACGGAGATGTCGAACGACAGCGTGGTGACCGCGAGCCAGGCGTCGCGCGGGGTGAGCTCCAGCAGGGAGGCGAAGGACTCCAGCAGGTTGACCACCGCGCCGTGCGGGACCGCGACGCCCTTGGGGCGGCCGGTGGACCCGGAGGTGTACATGAGGTAGGCGAGCTCCCCCACCGGCCCGTCACCGTCACCGTCACCGTCCTGCCCCTGGCCCGCGACCGGCACACCGTCCCACGCCAGCTCGACGACGTCCGGGACGCCGTCGAGCAGCCGGGAGTCGACGCCCTGCCCGGCCAGCACCAGCCGGATGCCCGCGTCCTCGCGCATGTGGCGGAGCCGGTCCTCCGGGAACGCCGGGTCGAGCGGCACGTACGCGCCGCCGGCCCGCCACACGGCGAGCAGCGCGACGACCATGCCGGGGCACCGCTCCAGGCACAGGCCCACCGGCGTCTCCGGCCCGACGCCGCGGGCGCGCAGCAGCGCCGCCAGCCGGTCGGCCCTGTCGAGCAGCTCCCGGTACGTCAGCACGCCGCCGTCGCCGCTCACGGCGACCGCGCCGGGGCTCTCGTCACGCCACCGGCGGATCAGCGCGAGCGCCGTCGCAGCGTCCGTTCCCGGCTGCCCGGCACGAGCCGGCACGCCGCTCACCGCGTCACTCACTGTCATGCACCTTTCAATTCGAGAACGCGCCGCTCAGCGCGGACAGACGGGTCTCCGGGTCGGCCCCGGCCCGCCGTACGACCTCGGCGAAACCGCGGACGAGGCGGCGCGCGGTCGCGGGCGTGAACAGGTCGGCGCTGTAGTCGAAGACGCCGCCCAGTCCCTCCGGTCCGCGCCACAGGTCGAGCGAGACCTCGGACTTGGTGTGGCTGGGCGGGATCGTGTGGACCTCGGCGTCGAGGTCGGCGAACCGGGTCCCCAGCAGGTCGTCCTTGGGCAGGTCGCTGTGCAGGTTGAACATGGCCTGGCACAACGGCGGCCTGCCGACGTCGCGGGGGACGCGCAGCGCGGCCAGGATGTGCTCGAACGGCACGTCCGCGTGCCGCATCCCCGCCAGGGTCGCCTCCCGGACGCGGTCGAGCAGCTCGTGGAACGCCGGATCGCCGGACAGGTCGGCCCGCAGCACCAGCGTGTTGCCGAAGTAGCCGATCAGCGGGGCGAGCTCGCTGCGGGTCCGGCGGGACACCGGGACGCCGACGCAGAAGTCGGACTGGCCGGACGCGAGGGCCAGGGTCGCCTGGTAGGCGGCGACCAGGGCCATGAAGGACGTGCAGCGCCGTTTCCTGGCCACCCGCTCCAGCGGGGTGACCTCCTCCGGCGGCAGCAGCAGCTCCTCCCGCGCGCCGCGCCCCGACCACCGGGACGGCCGGGGATGGTCGGCCGGCAGGTCGAGTGAGGGGGCTCCGGCGAGCCGGCCCGCCCACTGCTCCACCCCCGCCGTGTGGTCCCGCCGCCTCTCCTGCACGGCGAAGGCGGAGTACTGCATGGGCAGCTCCGCCAGGACGGGCTCACGTCCCTCGCGCGTCGCCGCGTAACACTCGGCGAGCTCGCGCATGAGCACGTCGAGCGACCAGCCGTCCACCACTATGTGGTGCAGGACGATGCACAGCACCACATCGTCCTCTCCCCGCCGGGCCACGCCGGCCCGCAGGGGAGGCTCGTTCTCCAGGTCGAACGGGCGCTCGGCGAACTCCCGCAACGCCTCTTCGAGACCCGTCCCGTCGGCATCCGCCTCGCCGGAGGTCGCGAGGTCCTCCACCGGCGTCGGCGCGGGCGGCAGCACGACCTGCACGGGGGCGTCCCCGCGCAGCCGGAAGCGGGTCCGCAGCACCTCGTGCCGCTCGGTGACCCGGGTGAACGCCGCGGCCAGCGCGGCCGTGTCGAGCGGCCCGCGCAGCCGTACGGACCAGGGCAGGTTGTAGCTGGTGTCGGCGGGATCGAAGCGGCTGAGGAACCACAGGCGCTCCTGCCCCGGCGACAGCGGCCACTCCTGCCCGCCGGGGTCCGCCGCGCCCCCGAGGGAGCGCAGCAGCGCCGCCCGGCGCTCGGGGGGCAGCCCGGCCAGTTTCTCGATCAGCGCCGCGCGGCGGCCGGCGGTGGTCATCCGCCCGGTCATCTGCCGCGTACGCTCAGCGGGCGCATGTCGGTCCACACCGTCTCGATGTGGTCGAGGCATTCCTGGCGGGTGCCCGTGAAGCCGGTGGACCGCCACCCGGCGGGCGGCTCGCGGTCGCTCCACCACACCGAATACTGCTCCTCGTCGTTGACGACCACGAGCATCGGGGATTCGGTCATGTCACCTTCCCAAAGCAGTCATTGCGGAAGCAGGGACCCGGCCGCCGCCCTCCATGAGGCGGGGGCAGTCCGGCCAGCCGGAGGGGCCAGCCGGCGGCGCCGGGCACAGCACGTAGTGCCGGGGGGCGAGCACGCCGGTGCGACCGGCCGCGGCCCGCATCACCGCGGCGTGGACGGCGTCGGGCGTGTCCAGCCCGGGACGCGCCACGAGATAGCCGGTCAGCCGGGACGGCCCGTCGTCGCCGGGCTCCACCACGACCGCGGCCGGCCCGGGTGCGCAGACCCGGCGCAGCAGCGCCTCGGTCTCCGGCAGATTCACCCAGTCGGGACCGATCCGCGTCCATCCGGCGGGGCGCCGCACCGGCTCCAGGCCGGCGACCTCCGCGACCCGGTCCAGCGGCACGTCCGCCGAGACCGCCCGGACCAGCAGCTCCTCCAGGCCGCCGAGCATCCGCTCGGCGACGCGCCCGGGCAGGAAGGCCGTGTCCACCAGCACGAAGAACTCGCAGGTGGACGGGGCCGGGCCGGTGGCGAAGAAGATCTTCGCCTTGACCTTCGAGTAGGCCCCGACGAAGAACGTCCTGGTGCGGCCCCGCAGCGCGGCGAGCGCCGCGGCGTCCCCAGGGTCGACGTCCGGCAGGCCCGACCAGCGGCCGCCCTGCCGGACGTCGTTGAAGAACGCGTCCAGGTCGATGTCGGCGCCGCGGTTCCACGCCTCCGCGTCCCGGGCTGCGAGCACGAGCGAGGGGTCGTAGTGCCCGTTCCGGTAGGTCGCCATGGTCCTGCGGTGCCCCGGCCCCAGCGCCTCGGCGAAGGTGCCGGCCACCGGATCGACGCGCCCCGGATCGCCGGACGCCGGATCGCCGGCGCCCAGGTCGATGACGCAGAGCCCGTCCTGTGCGGCCGGCCCGGCCATCGCCCCCGTACGGAGGTGGTGCCGGTTCGACACGATGAGCTGCAGCGCGGCCGTGGAGTGCCCGGTGACGGCGGCCAGCAGGGCGGCGCTCGCGACCGTGAGCACGCTGGAGGTCGTCACGCCGTGCCGGGCGGCCAGCGCCTCGGCGGCGACGGCCGCCGCCGGGGAGTCCATCCCGTAACGGACGAAGCGCGGCTCCTCCGGCTCCCGCTCGGGAAAGTCGAACATCGAGCGCGGCGCGGCCGCCAGACCGCTCCGCCAGTGACGCAGCGCCTGGGCGCCGGGCGGCGGGTCCGACCGCTCGAAGGCCGCCTGGTCGAGCGGCTGCCACTCCGGGACGGGCAGGTCCTCCCCGGCGACGAGCCGCGGCCACTCCGCGGCCACCATGTTCAGCGACCAGCCGTCGAGCGCGAGGTGGGACAGCGCGAGTGCCAGCGCGCGCGGCCGGCCCCTCAGGCAGACCACCGCGCACCGGACCGGCAGCTCGGCCGCGTAGTCGAACCCGGTCGAGGCCAGCTCGGCGGCCAGCGCCTTGGCCGCGGTCATCGGCTTCGCCGCCGCCTCGTACACGCCCACGGTGAGCCGGCCCTCCCGCCTCACCCGCTGGACGGTCCCCGCCCCGGCGCCCGCCTCTGTGCCCGCCCCGGCGCTCCCCTGCGTGCCGGTCCCGGGGCGTGCGCCCTCCCGGACGTACGCCGTGCGCAGCGTCTCGTGCCGCTCGACGAGACGGCCGACGGCGCGCAGCACGGCGTCGAGGTCGGCGGCGCCGGTCACCGGCAGGGCCCAGGGCAGGTTGAAGTAGGGATCGCCGTCGTCCAGCCACTGGGTGGACCGCCAGATGCCCTGCTGCCCCCAGGTCAGCGCGGCCTGCCCGCCCCGCGCGCCGCGGAACTCCACGGTGCGGGGCGGCAGCGCGGTGAGGCCGGGCGTCCGCGCCGCAGGCGGGCTGCCGGTCACCTCCGCTGCCCGCCGGGGTGCCCGTCGTCGTGCCCGCCGCGGTCGCCACCGCCGTCACGGTCCCCGGCACCGTCCTCGCCGGTGTGCGCGGCGATGTGCCCGGCCAGGCCGTCGAGCGTGTCGAGATAACCGCCGTCCAGGTCGACGTCGCAGCCGAACTCGGTCTCCACCATGTCGATCAGCCGAAGGTAGGCGAGCGAGTTGAGGCCGAGCGCGGGCAGGCTGCAGTCGGCGGCGAGCACGTCGGCGGCGGCCAGGTCCCCGCCGCTCGCCTTGGACACCAGCTCGGCGAGACGTTCCCTCAGCATGCCTCCTCCCGCAGGAGGGCGACCTCCGCGGCGACCCCCGCGATCGTCGGCTCGTCGAAGAACAGGTCGAAGGACAGCTCCACGTCCATGCGCTCGCGCACCTTCGCGATGATCTCGACGATCGTCAGCGAGTGCCCGCCGAGGTCGAACAGGTCCTCGTCCGGCCCGATGCCGGGCCGTTTGAACACCTCGCTCCAGATCTCCGCGACCTCCGCCAGGTAGGGCGTGGCGTCCGCCTCGCCGGCGCGCGGCACCGCGGCCGGCTCCGCCTCGGTCCGTACGGAGGACGGCCCGGCCGGGACATCGACCGTGACCTCGACCGGGGCCGGCAGCGGCAGGTGGGAGATCTCGGTGTCCGGGGCGGTGGCCACCGCCTCCAGGAGGTCGAGCAGGTGCTCGACCAGGGACTCGCAGCCGGAGCGGCTGAGGACCGCCGGGTTGAACTGCAGCCGGGCCGTGATGCCGTCCGGCGCGTCGACCACCTGCAGGTGCAGCGTGCCGCGCACCGCGTGGTTGAACGACATCCAGTCGACCGACGCCGCCACGCCGGGGAACTCCGGCGCGCTTCCGTCCCGCCCGCGGTAGCTGACCGAGACCGGCGTCAGCGCGGTGCGCGGGCTCACGCCGCCGACCGCGCGGGCGAGCGGCACCTGCCGGAACCGGTAGACGGCCCGCAGCTCGCCGCGCACCGACCGGGCGAAGTCGGCGAACGTCCCGCTCGGGGTCCCGGCCCGCACCGGAAGCTCGTTCACGAAGAGGCCGATGTGGTCCCGCGTCTCCTCGGTCCTGGTGGACAGGTCCACCGACACCGCCGCGTCCTCGTTGCCGTACGCCGCCAGCAGGGTGTGCACGGCGGTGAGCACCAGCTCGAACCGGGTGACGCCCATCTTCTCGGCGGCGACGGCGAGTCCCGCGGGAAGGGCGAAGTCGACGGCCTCTCCCGCGGCGGCCCGGGTGGAGACCCCCGACAGCCCGGGGAGCCGCAGGTCCTGCCGGTCCTGCCAGCGGTCCCGCCAGAAGGCGGCGGCCTCGTCGAGCAGTTCGGCCACCCGGGCGTTCTCCCGCTCGACGGCCTCGCCGTACGTCAGCGGAAGGACCGGCAGCGGCAGCCCGGCGTAGGCGTCGGCCAGGCCGCGCACCAGGAGGTCCTTCGACATGCCGTCGAAGACCGCGTGGTGGGCGACGACGACCAGGAGGTGCCGCTCCGGCGCGAGCCGGAAGAGCCTGAACCGGGCCGTCGGGCCGGTCCCGAGGTCCAGGTCGAGGGACGCCTCGCGGTCGACCAGTTCGCCGGCCTCACGCCCGGAGGCGTCCTCGAACCCGATCGGCGGCGGAACGGCGGCCAGGGCCGGGCGCAGCACTGCGTCCCGCTCCGCCAGGGCCGTGGCCAGCTGGGGATGCGCGCCGACCACGTCGTGGCAGGCGGCCAGCAGCCGGTCCGTGTCGAGAGGGCCGTCGAAGCGGATGGCGAGCGGCATGTGGTACACCTGACCGCCGCAGCCCATCCGCTCCGTCACCCAAATGCCGTGCTGTGCGAGGGACGCCTGCTCCCCCTCGCCCGTGAGCGTCGGTGACATCTCACTCGCCTTCTTTGCTGATCGTGGAGTCGCCCAGCAACGTGAGCAGTTCCTTCTTGATGACCTTTCCTGACTGGTTCCTGGGCAGGTCGTCGACCACGAGGATGCGTTCGGGCAGCTCGTGCCAGGCCAGCCGGTCCATCAGGAAGGCGCGTACCTCGCTCGCCGACAACCCCTGCCCCGCCCCCGGAACCGGCGCTGAGACCGGCCCTGAAACCGTCGCCGCCACCGCTGCGGGGCCCGACCTGGCGACGACCGCGGCGCCCAGCACGGAGCCCAGCACCGGGTGCGGGAGGCCGAACACGGCCGCCTCGGCGATCCCCGGGTGCTCGTACAGCGCCGCCTCCACCTGGAGCGTGGACACCTTGTACGCGCCGGTCTTGACCACGTCGCTCTCGCGGTCGACGAGGTAGAGGTAGCCGTCGGCGTCCACGTATCCGACGTCGCCCATCCGCACCCAGCCGTCGCGGAACGCGCGGGCGCTGGCCTCCTCGTCGCCGTAGTAGGACCTGCTGGCGGCGGGCGACCGCATCCACACCTCGCCGGTCTCCCCGGGCGGGAGCGGGTTGCCCTCCTCGTCGGCGATGCGCAGCGACCCGTCGAACGCGGGCCGTCCCAGCGCGGCCGGCCGGGCCCGGTCGTAGATCATGATGGTCTGGGCGGGGGCCGCCTCGGTGGACGTGTAGTAGTTCGTCACCGTCGCGTTCGGGAAGGCCGCCGCGAGCCGCTCCGCCAGGGCGGGGGGCAGCGCCGCCGCCGCCGAGCCCAGCAGCACCACGCCGGACATGTCGTGCCGCTCGTGCAGCCCGGCGTCGAGGAGTTCGACCGCCATGGAGGGCACCAGGAACACGGTGCCGGGACGGTACGTCTCGATGAGCCGGGCGAACCTGCCGGGGGTGAACCGCGCGGGGGTCAGCACCGTGGGCCGGGCGTCGAGCGCGTTGATCAACATGGTCTGGCCGGCGTTGGTGCCGATCGGGAAGGCGTGCAGCAGGTGCCGTGAGTGGGCGAACCTGCGGTGCCTGGGCTGCGTGACGCACCCGTAGGCGAGGTTGGCGTGGCTGGCGCCGACCCCCTTGGGCCGGCCGGTCGTGCCCGAGGTGTAGAGGATCTGCGCCAGGTCGCCGGGCCGCACCGGCGAAGCGTCCGGGCGGGAGCCGGGCCCGGCGACGGACTCGAGCTCCGCCGGGGTCGCGGTCCACGGCTCCGGCGCCGCCGGGCCCGGAGCCGAGCCGGAGCGGTCCGGCGGCAGGGTGAGGTCCCGGCCGAGCAGCACCGCCGACGCCGAGCAGTGCCCGATCATGTAGCGGATCTCGGCCGGCGCCAGCCGGTCGGACATCGGCACGGCCACCGCGCCCGCTTCGAGCACCCCGCAGAACGCCACGGCGAAGTCGATCCAGTCGCGGCTGCCGAAGTGCACCGCCACCCGGTCGCCCGGGGCCACGCCCCTCTCCGCCAGCCCGGCGGCGAGCGCCGCCGACCTGCGCTCCCACTCCGCGAAGGTGAGCGTCCCCTGCCCCTCCACGATCATCGCGACGCCGTCCGGCTCCTGCTGGGCGCGCAGCCGCAGCAACTCCGGCACGGTGAGCGTGGGCGTCCTCCGCGTCCTCGTCGTGCGCGTCATACCTGCTCCTTCTCGGCTGCCCGGCCGGACGTGAGGGTCGGCACGGGGGCCGGCTCACGGGCCGGCTCATTCGGGGCGGCCGCGTCGAGCAGCGCCCGTCCCGGCGCGGGCCGGACGTCCACCGCACCGTCTGCCGGGCCGCCTGCCGGGCCGTCTCCCGCACCGTCCTTCCGGCCGGCGCCGGCCGCCCGGACCGACGCGATCCGCCGGGTCAGGGCCTGGTAGCCGACGACGTCGTCCGGCAGGGCGTCAGGCACCTCGTCGTCGAACCGGCGCAGCACCCCGATCCGCATGCCGACCAGTGCCACGGCGGCGATCGCCAGGGCGAAGCAGGCGTACATGAAGCCGATCCCGCGGCCGGGCCCGGTGCCGAGCACCGCGCCCACCGTCCCGGCGAGCGGTCCGCCGGGAGCGAGCAGCGGCTCGAAGACCTGCGCGCCGTACGGCGCGACCAGGCCGAACCCGATGGGCAGGGTGGACCAGGCGACCAGCGTGTTCAGCGCGATGACCCGGCCGTGGAACCGCTGCGGCACCTTGACCTGGATGATCGTGGCGTAGACGCCGTTCAGCAGGGTGAGGCACAGCGACATGCCGAACGCCCCGGCGGCGATCGGGAACAGGTCCGCGCGCAGCCCGGTCAGCAGGCAGAACACCGACAGGGCGAGCGTGGACAGCAGCACGCCGTGCAGCCTGCGGCGGCGCGGCCCGCCCCACGCGGCCATGGCCAGGCCGCCGAGGAAGGCGCCGAGCCCGCCCGCGAACGACACCCGGCCGACCTCCGCCAGCGACGCGAACGACAGCACCAGCGGCGAGATCATCAGGAACAGCGGGGACAGGAAGATGTTCAGCACCGCGAAGTAGAACAGCATCGCGCGGAAGCCCCGGTTGCCCCAGGAGTGGCGGATGCCGCCCATCATCTCCGCGAGCACGCTCTCCCGCCGCTTCCACGCCATCGTCGCCGGGAAGCGGACCAGCAGGATGGTGAGCGTGGCGACGGCGTAGCTCGCCACGTCGATGACGAGGATGCCCTCCAGCCCGATCGCCGCCATCAGCCCGACGGCGATCAGCGGCACGATGAGCTGCGCGGTGCCGGCGGCCATCTGGACGACGCCGTTGGCGTGCCCGAGGAACCGTTTCGGCACGAGCTGCGGGATCGCCGAGCCGTACGCGAGCCGCTGGAAGGTCAGCGCGATGGACAGGCAGACCAGCAGCGGGTAGATGTGCCAGATCTGCAGGTTGCCGGTCCACAGCAGCACCCCCAGCGCGAGCTGGGTGCCGCCGGCGGCCAGGTCACCGGCGAGCATGACCCTGCGCCGGTCGAACCGGTCGACGATGGCGCCGGCCAGAGGTGCGACGAGCATGCCGGGCAGCAGGCCGAGCACGGAGAACAACGCGAACCTGGCCAGCGACCCCGTCGTGAGATAGATCCACAGCGGGATGGCGAACTCGGTCAGCGCCGAGCCGGTGATCGAGACGAGCTGGCCCGCCGCGACGACGAGGAAGCGGCGCATGCTGGGAGGCGGGCCGACCCGTGGAGACGAGTCCGCCGAACCGGCCTGCCCGTCGCGCCCCGCCTGCCCGTCCCGCCCGGCCATGCCGTCCCGCGCGGTGCCGGCCGAGCCGCCCTGACCGGCGGCCTCCGGACTCGTGGCTCCCGGACCCTCGTGGCCGGGGCCTTGCGCGCTGTTCCTCGCGGTGACCGTCGGGCCGTCATGGCCGACGCCCCGCGCACCGTTCCGTGTGGCGCCTGCCGGGCCGTCCTGGATAACGTCGTCCACGCCGCTCCGACCGGTTGCGGCGGCCTGGGCCTCGGCTTCGGGTCGTCGTGAGACGCCCTGGAGCCACCAGGTGCGGCTCTCGTCCCGTTCCATCCCCTCGGTGCGCCCGGAGGCGAGGGCGGTGTGCGTGCCGGTGACGATGTCGGCCAGCTCGGTGTTCCGGTATCGCAGGAAGAAGTGCCCGGCCTCGTCGAGCACGACGCACGCCGTCTCGTCCGACAGGCAGTGCCACTCCTTGTAGCGTTCCTGGTAGAACTCGGCCGCCGGGTCGCGTTCGCCGACCACGGCGATCACCGGCGCGCGCAGCGCCGGGCCGCCGCCCTCCTCGAAGATCCGGGTGAAGTACCGCTCGGCGGCGCGGGTGCCCTCCCGGCGGTTGCGCACGATCAGCTTGATCTGCTCCCGGCCGAGGTCCTCGACGTCGAGCCCGGCCGCGGTGAGCATGTTCACCCGCTGCTGGTCGCTGGTGAGGTGATCGAAGAACGTCCCGATCCAGCTCATGCCGCGACCCGGCCGGGCGAAGGGGAACACGCCGCCGAGGTACAGCGCGTCCACTGTGTGGCCGTCCGCCTCCAGTTTCCGAGTGATCTCGGCGGACAGCATGACGCCGAGGCCGCAGTGGCCGTACAGAACGAGCGAACCGCCGTTACGCTCCATGATCTCGGCGATCTCGGCCACGCAGCCGAGGACGACCTCGTCGAACGGCCGGGGCTCCTCGCCCAGTTCGTGGCCGGGCACGGCGACCGAGTAGAGCGCCCAGTCGGCGGGCAGCGCGTCGGCGAGCGGCTGGTAGACGACCGCGCTGCCCCCGCCGTACGGCACGCAGACCAGGGTGGTGGTCGCGGTGCGGGCGGGGGTGAGCCGGTGCAGCAGGGAGCGCGGCACGTCCCCCTCGGCCGTGAGCAGCCGGGCCAGCTCGCGGACGGTGCGGTGCTTGAACACGTCGAGCACGGTGACCGGCCGGTCCGGGTACGCCCTGCGCAGCCGGGCGATGACCCGCATCGCGAGCAGCGAGTGGCCGCCCAGCGCGAAGAAGTCGTCGTGCGCCCCCACCCGCTCGACGTCGAGCACCTCCGCCCAGACGCCCGCCACGTCCTCCTCGGGGCCGGGCTCCGGGGCGACGTACTCGGCCGCCGGGACGTCGGCCTCCGGCTCGGGCAGGCGCGAGCGGTCCACCTTGCCGTGCGACTTGAGCGGCAGCTCGTCCAGCCAGGCGTACCTGGAGGGGATCATGTACGCGGGCAGCCGGTCGGCCAGCCAGGCGCGCACGGCCGCGGCACTGGGCCGTTCGCCGGGCCGCTCCCCGGGCCCGCCGTCCGGTGTGCTCCCTGGCGTGGTCCCGGCGGCCGGCCCGGCCGTGCCTTGGGCCGCGCTTGCGGTCGCGTTTCCGGCGGCGGGGACGAGGTAGGCGACGAGCTGTTCCCCACGCGGTTCGACGACGGCCTGGGCGACGTCCGGGTGGTCGGTCAGCACCGACTCGATCTCGCCGAGCTCGACGCGGTAGCCGCGGATCTTCACCTGCAGGTCGCGGCGGCCCAGGAACTCGAGGTCGCCGGAGTCGGACCATCGGCCGAGGTCCCCGGTGCGGTACATGCGCGCGCCGGGCGGGCCGTACGGGTCGGGGACGAACCGGTCGGCGGTGAGACCCGGACGGTTCAGGTAGCCGCGGGCCAGCCGGTCGCCGCCGAGATAGACCTCGCCCGGCACCCCTGCGGGGACCGGCCGCAGCCGCTCGTCCAGCACGTACGCCCGCGCCCCCGGCAGCGGCGAGCCGATCGGCAGGCTCACGCTCGCCTCGGCCGGGCCGTCGGGAGCCGGGAGCCGGGCGACGTCGTAGGTGGTCACGCCGACGGTGGCCTCGGTGGGCCCGTAGTGGTTGACGACCCGGCAACGGCTCGTGGCCTCCAGCTCGGCCGCCCAGCCGCGCGGGGCCGCCTCACCGCCCAGCAGCAGCAGCTTCCTGGGCAGCAGGTCGGCCGGTCCGGCGCCGACGGCCTGACCGGACGCGGGGAGGGCGGCCTCGCTCACCGACGCGAGCAGAGTGGCGAGGTGCGACGGTGTGATCTTGAGGTAGTCGATCCCGGTCCGGCGGAAGATCTCCGCCAGCTCCGGGCCGGCGGTGCGCGAGGGCACCAGATGAAGGGTGCCACCGGTCATCAGGCACAGGTAGAAGACCGTGACGCCGAAGTCGAAGGCGAGCGACTGGAGCAGGGCGAAGGACGAACCGGGTTCCACCTCCAGCCTCTCGCGCACTCCGGCGAGGTAGACCAGCACCTCGTGGTGCTGCACGGCGACGCCCTTGGGCCGCCCGGTGGTGCCGGAGGTGTAGATCACGTACGCGAGGTCGCCCGGCGTCCCGGTCTCCCCGTCGGCGGCGGGCGGCTCCAGCGCCCGGTCGTCGTCGAGGTACACGGGGGTGACGTCGTCCGGTAGACGGTCCAGCAGGTCGGCGCTGGTGACGACGAGGGCGGCCCCGGCGTCGGCCAGCACGTAGCCGAGCCGGCTCTTCGGGTGCTCCGGATCGAGCGGCAGATAGGCGGCTCCGGACTTCAGCACGCCGAGCACCGCGACCGCGAGCCCGGTGGACTGCTCCAGGCAGATCGCCACGCGGTCGTCACGCCGCGCGCCGAGCGCGCGCAGCCGCCGGGCGAGCCGGTCGGCCGCCGCGTCCAGCTCGGCGTACGTGAGAGCGTCGTCGCCGCACACGACGGCGGTCGCGGTCGGAGTGCGGGCCGCCTGCGCCGCGATCACCTCGTGCAGGCTCACGGCGTTCCAGTCGTGCGGACGCGCGGTATCCCACTCGTGCGGACGCGCGGCGGCCGGCTCGTGCGCATGCTCGGCGGCCGGCGGCTCAGCGAGCCGCGCCGGGGTCGCGCCGGATGCGTCGGCGGCGGGCCCGTCCACCGGCACGCCGGCGAAGCCGAGCACGCGGCGCCGCTCCGCCTCCGGGAGCAGCTCCAGGTCCGACACCCGCGTGTCCGGGGCGGCGACGATCGACCGCAGCAGGTTCTCGAAGCACTCCGCGAGGCGTGCGACGGTGGCCGGGCGGAACAGCTCGGTGCGGTAGGTGAGGTTGCCGTGCAGGCCGTCGCCCAGATCCATCAGGTACAGCCCGAGGTCGAACCGGCTCGCGGTCACCTCGAACGGATACGCCGACAGGGTCAGGCCCTGCCCGCGCAGCGGGGCCGACCGGTAGTTCTGCAGCGCGAACATCACCTGGAACACCGGTGACCTGCTCACGTCGCGCTCGACCCCGAGCTCGCCGACGAGCCGGTCGAAGGGCAGCTCCTGGTGGGCGTAGGCGTCCAGCGCCGTCTCGCGCACCCGGCCGAGCAGCTCGGTGAAGGCCGGGTCGCCGGACAGGTCGGCCCGCATCGGCAGCGAGTTGATGAAGAGGCCGACCACCCGCTCCAGCTCCGGCAGTTCGCGTCCGGACACCGGGGATCCCACCGCGAAGTCGTCCTGACCGGAGTACCGCGCGAGCAGCACTTCGAACGCGGCGAGCAGCGTCATGTACAGCGTCGCGCCGTTGGCCCGGCCCAGCTCGGTCAGCGCGTCCGCGAGCGCGCGGTCGAGCACGAAGCGGTGGGCGGCGCCCGCGGCGCCCTGCTCCGGCGGGCGCGGCAGGTCGGTCGGCAGCTCCAGCGGCGGCAGCCCGGCGAGCCGCTCCCGCCAGTAGCGGATGTCGTCGTCGTGGGTCCGCCCGCGTTCCCACACCGCGTAGTCGCCGTACTGCACCGGCGGGGCGGCGAGATCGGCCTCGGTCCCGGTCCGGTACGCCTCGTGCAGGGCGAGCAGTTCCTCCATCACGATGTCGCAGGACCAGCCGTCGGTCACGGCGTGGTGCATCGTCAGGACCAGCACGTGCTCCCGGGCGCCGAGCCGGACCAGGAGCACCCGCAGCAGCGGGCCGTTCGCGAGGTCGAACGGCCGGTCCAGCTCCTCCTGCACGATCTCGTGCACGGCGGCGGCGTCATCGGACACCCGGAACCCGACCGGCGGATCGTCGTCCAGCACGATCTCCGGGGTGCCGTCGTCGGTGGTGACGAACCGGGTGCGGAGGCTCTCGTGGCGCCGGGCGACCTCGGCGAGCGCGCGCTCCAGGGCCGTCTCGTCGATCTCGCCGCCCTCCAGCCGTACGGCGAAGGCGACGGTGTAGGCGGTGGTGCCCGGCGCGTACTGCTCCAGGAACCACAGGCGCTCCTGGGCGTGCGAGAGCGGCGGGTGGGTGCCGGCCGGGCGCGGCGGCACGGTGACCCTCGCGGCTTTCCCGGCCTTGAGCCGCTGCGCCAGCAGGGCCTGCTTGGCAGGTGAGAGACCGGTTCGGGTCACGGCGCCGGCACCTCGGGTGAATCCTGCGTTATGAACATGGCATTCCTCTGTGCGCTTCGCGCACCGGCACGCCGGCGGGCCGGTGCGGATATGCGGGCGGCCGACGACACGACGGTGACCGAATCACCGCCGGCGGGCCTCCCGCCTGATGCCGGCGCGCGCGGCGCGAATTTCGCCGCTCTTCGCGCCGGTAACCCCCCTCAAACAAGACGCATAAGTGGGAACGCTCCCACGGCAACGGAGGCTAGGGATGGGACCTTTCGTTCGTCAAGAGTCATGGAAGTTTCTGTCCGTTATTAGACCCAGGACGGGGAATGTGAGGATATTGCCGCAGATCACGGACAATATGGGCTACAACCAGCCAAATCGCCCTATCACCGAGGATTGACAGCACCCCTTACCCCACCTACGCTCCGTGGGAGCGCTCCCAGAATGGGTGCTCCTGTCCCTAGGCCGGGAACCCGGTGACCGAGCGCGCCCCTCCGTCAGTGACGCACCAGGAGCGGACCACCTTTGACCGTCACCGCCGCCGCACCCCCTCGGAGCCCACGGCCCGCCGTGAGCGACCAGGATCTCCGCTCGCTGCTTCTCATCCGGCACTTCGAGCGAGCCCTGCTCCGCCTGTTCGAGCGGGGTGTGCTGAGCGGCACCACCCATACCTGCCTCGGGCAGGAGTACGTCCCGGTCGCCCTTTCGGCCCTGCTCCGGGACGACGACTTCGTGTTCAGCAACCACCGCGGGCACGGCCACTTCCTCGCCCGCCATCCCGACCCGGACGGCCTGCTCGCCGAGATCATGGGCCGGGAGGGCGCTCTGTGCGGAGGCGTCGGCGGCAGCCAGCACATCTACCACCAGCGCTTCCTGTCCACCGGCGTACAGGGCGAGAGCCTGCCGGTGGCGACCGGGGTGGCCCTGAAACTGGCCGGCACGGGCGCGCTGGCCTGCGCGTACATCGGGGACGGCACCTGGGGTGAGGGCGCCGTCTACGAGGCGCTCAACATGGCGTCCCTGTGGCGGGTGCCGCTGCTGGTCGTGGTGGAGCACAACGGCATCGCCCAGTCGACCCCGACGTCCGTCCAGATGGCCGGCACGATCGCCGCCCGGGCGGCGGCCTTCGGCGTCCGCCACCACCACATCACCTCCACCGACGTCGATGAGATCAGGGCGGGCCTCGCCCCGCTGGTGGACGCCGTACGGGCCGAGCCGTCCCCGCTGGTCGTGGAGTTCGCCACGCACCGTCTCGGACCGCACAGCAAGGGCGACGACACCCGCTCGCCGGAGGAGATCCGCCGGGTCCGGGAGTCCGACTGGTACGACCGGTACGCCGAGGCCGATCCCGAGCGGTTCGCCCGGATCGACGGGGAGCAGCGAGACCTCGTCGAACGGGTGGTCGCCGAGGTCTCCGCCCGGCCCGCCGCCGCCTCGGCCGCCCTCGCCGCTCCGTCGCCGGAGGGCCGGTCGTGACCAGAGTCTCCGAGCACCTCAACCAGGCGCTGCACGATCTCATGGAGTCCGACCCCTCGGTCCACCTGCTCGGCGAGGACGTCAGCGACCCGTACGGCGGCGCGTTCAAGGTGACCCGTGGGCTGTCCAGCCGGTTCGGTTCCCGGGTGCGGTCCACTCCGCTGAGCGAGGGCGCCATCGCGGGGGTCGGCGCCGGGCTGGCCCTGGCCGGCGACAAGGCCATCGTCGAGATCATGTTCTCCGACTTCGTCGCCCTGGCGTTCGACCAGATCACGAACTTCGCCGCCAAGTCCACCTCGATGTACGGCAGGCCCGTGCCGGTGCCGCTCGTGGTCCGCTGCCCCACGGGTGGCAACCGCGGCTACGGTCCCACCCACAGCCAGAACCCGCAGAAGCACTTCATCGGGGTGCCGGGGCTGTCCCTGTTCGAGATGACGCCGTTCCACGACGCCGGCGACCTGCTCACCCGGATGTTCGAGCTGGCCCGGCCCTGCCTGTTCTTCGAGGACAAGGTCCTCTACACCCGGCAGATGCACGACACCGGCGACCTGTTCCGGTTCGAGGTGACCGACGACGTGGCGCGGGTGTACGTCGACGGCGCGGGCCCGCCCGACTGCACGCTGGTCACCCACGGCGGGCTCGTCCACCGGACGCTCGACGCCATGCGGGCGCTGCTGCTGGAGGACGAACTGGTCTGCGAACTGCTCGTGCCGGCCCAGCTCTACCCGGTGCCCCACCTGCCCGGGCTGGAGGACGCGCCGCACGTCTGCGTGGTGGACGACGGCACCGAGGGCGGCACCTGGGCGGCCGAGGTGGCCACGGCGCTCTACCCGCGCCTGTGGGGCCGCCTGCGCCGCCCGATCACCCTGGTCAACTCGGCGGACAGCGTGATTCCCGCCGCCCCCCATCTCGAACGCGAGGTGCTCGTGCAGGCCGGCCACATCCGGGCCGCGGTTCGGGAGGCCCTGTCGTGACCGGCTTCCCCGTGCCCAAGCTCAACAACAACGACACGACGTACGTCCTGGTCGAGTGGCTGGCCGAGGACGGCCAGGCGGTGCGCGACGGCGATCCGGTCGTGCTGCTGGAGACCTCGAAGGCCACCGAGGAGGTCGTCGCCCCGCGGGACGGCGTCCTGCGGCGGCTGCTCGCCGAGGGCGCCGAGTGCGAGCCGGGGCAGGTGATCGCCCAGCTGCTCGGGCCGGGTGACGAGGCCGCCCCGGAAGACCCGGCAGGCACCGTGAGGAGTACGGGAAGCGCGCAGAGCGCGGGCGGCGACCCGCGCGGGCCGGGGCTCCCGGCGGCTCCCGGCGACTCCGTTCCGGGCGGTCCCAGTGTTCCTGTCGGTCCCGGCGGCTCGGGCGACGGCTCCGGCGTCGTCGTCACCATGCCCGCCCGTGAGCTGATCGAGGCGCACGGCGTCGCCATGGAGCGGGTGTACGCCCTGGGCCGCAAGGTGATCAGGCGGGCCGACGTCGAGGAACTGCTCGGCGGCCCGGCGCGCCCCTCCCCCACCGGGAGCACCGCCGGGGCCGGGAGCACCGCCGGGGCCGGGAGCACCGCCGGGGCCGGGAGCACCGCCACGAGCGGAGACGCGTCCGCGAGCGACCGGCCGAGCACGCCGGGGCACGTGGACGGCCTCTCGGCCACGGCCGGCTCGACCCCGAACGGTGCGGGCCGGGCCGGTCCCGCCCTGGCCGAGGCGGGGCCCGACGACGCTGGCCGGGACGACGACGCGGAGTGGATCACGCTGTCCCGGGCGCAGCAGCGGACGGCCGAGGTCGTCGAGCGGTCCCGGCGCGAGATCCCCGCGGCCTTCACCGTGATGAGCGTCGACGTGACCGAGGTGCTGTCACTCGCCCGCGACCTCACCCGGCGGCTGCGCGCCCTGGTCGGCCTGCCCGAGATGGTGGTGAAGGCGACGGGTGGGCTGCTCGACCGCTTCCCGGTGTTCTTCGCCCAGCCCGGCCCCGGCCCTCGCCCGCGCCTGCGGCGGGCCACCGCCGCCAACGTGGGCGTGACCGTCGACGTGGGCCGTGGGCTGTTCATCCCGGTCGTCCGTGACGTGGCCGACCGGCCGCTCGCCGAGATCGCCCGCGACCTGGTCGGTTTCCGCAAGACGGCCCTCACCGGGTCCTTCCGGGAAAGCGACCTCGAGGGAGGCAATATCACGCTCACCCTGCACACCAGCGACGGCATCGTGCACGCCGTCCCGATCGTCTTCCCCGGCCAGACGTGCGCGCTTTCGCTGACCGCGCCCCGCCCGGAAGTCGTCCCCGACGGCTCGGGCTTCGCCGTACGGAAGACCGCCGCGATCGGCCTCGCGTACGACCACCGTTTCGTCAACGGCCGCGACGCCGCGGAGTTCCTCGGCGAACTCCGGTCGGCGCTCGAATCCCCCGCGCGTTTCCTCACCGAGAATGGTTGACCTCATCCCCTCCCTGAAGGGAGGGCATTCCGACCGTCACCGGGCGGGCTTCCTGCTTCATCGCCGGTCGCCCCGTCCGAGAGGGCTCTCGTCGAGGTCTTACCCCAGCTCCACAGGCGTTTCACCGCCCGTTCCACTGTGCTTTGTACTCCAGCATCGACCGCAGCTCCCGCCAGCTCGCATCGGAAATGGCGCGGGCCAGCGAGTGATTGGGGACCCTGACGCCCTGGTCGGTCAGATCGGGAATCGGACGGGCCCTGTTGTAGACGAAGCGCACGCACCCGAACGTCCGGGCAAGCTCGGACGCCTGCTCGGGAGTCGGGTAGAAGCGGTACCGGTAAGCCCGCCTCACGATCTGCGCCACGCCGCACATCATGCCACCCGCCCGGCCAAGGTTCGCACGATTGTTCGTACGGCGTTCCGCCTGGCAGACAACCGCCTGCCCATGCCCCGCTCCGCAAGGGGTCCGATTCCGCTCCCGCCCGAAGGCGGGGGTATCCACCGGAGGTTCTCATGAACTCACCCGCACGGTTTCCGACCGACTTCGTCTGGGGTGCGTCGACCGCGGCGTACCAGGTCGAAGGCGCGACCACGGAGGACGGCCGCGGGCCCTCGGTGTGGGACACGTTCTGCGCGGTTCCCGGAAACGTGCTCGACGGCGACAACGGTGACCAGGCCGCCGACCACTACCATCGCTACAACGACGACCTGGACCTGATTGCCGATCTCGGTCTGGGCAGCTACCGCTTCTCGATCGCATGGCCGCGGATCCAGCCGACCGGCTCGGGCAAGGCCAACCAGAAGGGCCTCGACTTCTACCGCAGGCTCGTCGACGGGCTCGTCGAACGCGGCATCCGGCCGATGGCCACGCTCTTCCACTGGGACCTGCCGCAGGCGCTGCAGGACCGAGGGGGCTGGGAGAACAGGGACACCGCCGAGCGCTTCGCCGAGTACGCCGAGATCTGCTTCGACGCCCTGGAGATCAGGGACTGGCTGACGATCAACGAGCCCAAGACGGTCGTCGACTGCGGCTACCGGGAAGGTCAGCACGCGCCCGGCTTCAAGGACGACGCGCGCGCGTTCGTCGCCTGCCACCACCTGCTGCTCGCCCACGGCCTCGCCTCGCGGGTGCTGCACGAGCGGCACGCGGGACGCCGGATCGGGCCGGCGCTCAACCTCCACCCGACGTACCCGGCCGACGACACTCCCGAGGCGCTTGAGGCGGCCCGCCACCAGGACGGCCTGGAGAACCGGCTCTACCTCGACCCCATCTTCAAGGGCTCCTACCCCGAGGACACGCTGCGCTGGATCTCCGAGCGCGGCCCGATGGCCGATTACATCCTGGACGGCGACCTCGCCGTCATCAGCGAGCCCATCGACATCCTCGGCGTGCAGTACTACACGCCGATCTTCGTGGACGCCAAGGGCGAGCGGGTCTTCCTGCACGAGCGGACCCAGGCCGAATGGCTGGAAATCTACCCCGAGGGCTTCCACGACATCCTGGTGCGGGTGCAGCGCGACTACCCCGGCGTACCGATGATCATCACGGAGAACGGCCTGCCCACGGAGGACGCGCCCGGCCCCGACGGCCGCGTCCGCGACGAGCGGCGCATCACGTTCCTGCGCGACCACCTGGCCGCCATGCACCGCGCCATGGAGGACGGCGCGCAGGTCGAGGGCTACCACGTGTGGTCGCTGCTCGACAACTTCGAGTGGGCGCAGGGCTACAGCCAGCGATTCGGCATCGTCTACGTGGACTACTCGACGCAGAAGCGCACCCCCAAGGACAGCGCGCTCTGGTACCGCGACGTCGTGAAGAGCGGCGAACTGCGCTGACGCGAGGGCGCCGCGCTCCGCGCGGAAGCGGCGCCACCCGTGCCCCGTGGACCCACCCCCGCAGCCCGCCTCGCAGGGTCGTGCCACCCGCCTCGCAGGGCTGTGCCATCCGCCCGGCCGGTTCCGCCCCGGCCGGCCGGCCCTCGCCGGATCCGGCTCGGCTCTGGCGGGCCCTGACTCCGGGCCGCCCGTCCACTGCCGGGCCTACGGGCTCGGCTTGCCCTGCCATCGCTCCGGGCCGCCCGGCCCGGAGAGCACGGCGCGCACGCCCGCGTGTCCCGCGCCCGCCCGCCGGCCCTCGTCCGGCGAGGGGCGGCGACACGTGCCGTGAGCGGCTGAAACTTTCAGCGTGGTCGGGTGGGCGGTTTCCCATGCACGTGCAGCGGGACGCCGTTGAACGGCAAATTCAAAGCCGTTATACCGATCTACACCACAATCCCGGAATAAGTTGACGCGTTCGTCGGAAAGACTTAGCTTTACCTCCGGTGGGAGCGCTCCCACTCATCTCCCACCCCGCTTGGATCAAGGGCGATGAGCTGGGATAAAGTCCCTGCACACCGGCAGATGACCCGTTTCTTGACCTCGCGTCAGCGAAAGGACTCCCCCCGTGCCTGATTACACGATCACCGGCGGCGGCTACCAGGCCACGATCAGCGAGCGGGGCGGCGCGCTCCGGGTGCTGCGTCACGGAGACCGCGACCTGGTGACGAGCTGGCCGGAGGGCGGGCCGGTCCCCTACTACAGCGGCACGATGCTCGCTCCCTGGCCGAACCGGGTGGTCGGGGCCGAGTACGCCTTCGACGGACGGCGTCACCACCTGCCGGTGAACGAGCCCGACCGCGGTCACGCCCTGCACGGCCTGGTCTCCGACCGCGACTGGGAGTGCGCGGAACTGCTCGTGGTGGAGGACCACCACGGCCACGTCCGGCTGACGTACATCGTGGAGCCCGTCGAAGGCTATCCCCACAGGATCGCCCTGGAGGTGCGGCACGCGCTCTCCGAGGAGGGCCTGTCCACCACCCTCACCGCGCAGAACGTCGGCGAGAACGCCGCGCCGTACGGCTGCGGGCCGCACCCCTGGCTGCTCGCCGGGCCGGACGTGACCACGTACGAGCTGGAGCTTCCGGCCGGCCGGGTGCTGCTCACCGACGAACTGCTCGCCCCCACCGACCTGGTCGACGTGGCGGGCACGCCGTACGACTTCAGGGCCCCGCGCGTCATCGGGGAGACCGCCGTCGACCACGCCTTCACCGGCGTGGCGGACGGCCGGGTGCGCGTGCGCGGCCCGGAGGGCGGGGTGGACCTGACCTGGGACCCGGCGGTCATGCCGTGGGTGCAGATCTGCACCGGTACGGGGCTCGGCCACCAGGGGCTGGCCGTGGAGCCCATGACCTGCCCGCCCGACGCGTTCAACTCGGGCACCGATCTGATCGTCCTGCAGCCGGGGGACAAGCACGAGGCCACGTGGACCATCGCGGCCGTCAACGAGGAAGGCTGATGGACAGCAGGACCAAGAGACGACTGTCCCCCGCGCAGCTCGGCGAGATCGCCCGTGACGCGCTGGGCTGCGGGCTGACCTCTTCGGAAGAGCTCACCGACGGCTTCGCCAACGCCGTGTGGCGGCTCGGGCTGGACGACGGGCGCCAGGTGGTGCTCAAGGTGGGGCCGCCGCCGGACCTCCGGATGCTGACCTACGAACGGCACCTGCTGCGCACCGAGGCGATGGTCTACCACCTGGCCAAGCCCGCGGGGCTGCCGATGCCCGACCTGCTGCGCGCCTCGTTCGACGACCCGGCGCTCGGCGGCGACTACCTCGTCCTGTCCGCCCTCGACGGCACCTCGTGGAGCGACACCCCTCTCGGCCCGGCGGAGGAGAACGCGGTCCGGTTCGAGCTGGGCCGCCATCTCGCCCGGCTGCACGCGATCCCGGGCACCGGCGTCTTCGGCTACCCGTACGCGGGGCTGACCGGCCGGACGTGGCGGGACGCGTTCCTCGTCATGATGGGCGCGGTGCTGGACGACGCCGTCCACTACAATACCCGGCTCCCCGCGACGATCGTGGAGATCGCCGGGCTCGTCCACAGGAACACGCACGTCCTCGACGAGGTGGTCGCCCCGGCGCTGGTCCACTTCGACGTGTGGCCCGGCAACGTGTTCCTCGACGGCGACCGGCGCATCCAGGCGGTCATCGACTTCGAGAGGGCCTTCTGGGGCGATCCCCTGGCCGACTTCGTCACTCCCACCCTGTTCGGCGAGTTACGCGAGGACGACCCGCTGCTCGTCGGCTACCGGGCGGAGGGCGGTGAAGCGGACCTCGGCGACGGAGCCCGTATCCGGCTCGCCCTCTACCGGGTCTACCTCTACCTGATCATGCTCGTGGAGGACGGCCCCCGGCAGTACCCGGAGGAGTCCTACGGCCGCATCCGCGACCTGTCCACCCGATCACTCGCGAGCTGCCTCGACACCCTGAGGGCCGGCCTGCGACAGCACGGGCCACACGCCCGCGTCTGAACCGGGCTCCCGCCCGGCCCGTCACACCGTCCGACGGGCACGCCACACCCCCGTGACCACCCAGGGTCACGGGGGTGTGGTCCGTTCCGGGTCAGGCGTCCAGCACGAGGGACTGCGAGCCGCAGCCGGTGCCGGTGTGCGGTTCGGCGTCGCCGGTCGCCGCGACGGCCGCGGGGGCGCCGACGGTCACCGAGGCCACGAAGGCCAGGACCATCGCTCCGGCCGCGACACGCGGCGCGCGGGGGACACGAGCAATCACGACGACTCCTCACAGCCGACTCTACTGATCACAAAATAGCGCGCCGTGGTCCGCTCCGGTAGGCCCGCTTCCCCTCGCACCTCCCCCGCTCCCGGCGGGTCACCATCTGGTGGCCTGCCGGGTATGGAGTCACCGAGCCGCTCGTGCGACAATCTCAACGGGTGATGAATTATGGACACGACATGTGTGATCGCGGGCGGCGGGCCCGCGGGGGCCGTGCTCGGGCTGCTGCTGGCCCGTGCGGGCGTCGACGTCACGCTCCTGGAGAAACACGCGGACTTCCTGCGCGACTTCCGCGGCGACACGATCCATCCCTCGACCCTTCAGGTGCTGCACGAGATCGGGCTGGCCGAGGCGTTCCACCGGCTGCCGCACTTCGAGGCGCACACCATGTCCCTGGAGACCGACGAGGGCCGGGTGCGCATCGCCGATCTGAGCAGGCTGCCCGGCAGGTACAAGTACATCGCCTTCGTCCCGCAGTGGGACTTCCTCGACCTCGTGACCGGCGAGGCGCGCCGTTACCCCAACTTCCGCCTGCTGATGAACGCCACGGTCACCGACCTCGTACGGGACGACGGCGCCGTCCGGGGGGTGCGCTACCGCGACGAACACGGCGCGGAGCACGAGATCCGGGCCGCGCTGACGGTGGCGGCGGACGGCCGGAACTCCGTCCTGCGGCAGGCGGCCGGTCTCGCGCCCCGGCGGTTCGGGGCTCCGATGGACGTCGTCTGGTTCCGGCTGCCGCGCGAGGCCGGCGATCCGGGGCAGCCGTTCCTGCGGGCGTCGGCCGGCGAGCTCATGGTCGCCATCGTGAGGGAGACGCACTGGCAGCTCGCGTACGTCATCCCCAAGGGCGGCTTCGAGGCGCTGCGGGCGCAGGGGGTCGCGGAACTGCGCGACCGGGTGCGGCGGCTGCTGCCCTTCCTCGGCGGCCGGGTGGACGAACTGCGCTCCATCGACGAGGCCGGCGTGCTGCGCGTCGAGGTGAACCGGGTCTCCCGCTGGCACCTGCCCGGGCTGCTGCTGATCGGCGACGCGGCCCACGCGATGTCGCCGATCTTCGGCGTCGGGATCAACCTCGCGGTGCAGGACGCCGTCGCGACGGCCAACATCGTCGGACCGGCCCTGCTGCACGGCCGGGCGCCGTCGGCGCTGCTGGCCAAGGTGCAGCGCCGCCGCCGGATACCCACGGTCGTCGTCCAGACCGCGCAGCGGGTGGTGCAGGACCGGTTCATCCGGCCCGCCCTCGCCTCCCGTTCCGTACGGACGATTCCCGATCTCACCCGCGTGCCGGTGGTCCGCTCGCTGCTGCCCAGATTCATCGGCCTCGGCGTGCTTCCCGAGCACGTCCGTCTTCCGCCACGAGTGAAAGGATCTCAGCAGATGGACAAGGAGGGGGCCACAGGGGACGCGGTGCAATAACCTTGGTGTCCGTGAGCGCATCGAACCTCGACACCTGGCGTGACCTGTCCGCGGCCCAGCAGCCCGACTGGCCCGACCGCGGTGAGCTCGACAAGGTCGTCGCGGAGCTGGCCGGCCTGCCTCCGCTGGTCTTCGCGGGCGAGTGCGACCAGCTCAAGGACAGCATGGCCGCGGTCGCCCGCGGCGAGGCGTTCGTCCTGCAGGGCGGCGACTGCGCCGAGACCTTCGCGGGCGCCACGGCCGAGAACGTGCGCAACAAGCTCAAGACGCTGTTGCAGATGGCGATCGTGCTGACCTACGCCGGCCGCGTCCCGGTCGTCAAGATCGGCCGGCTGGCGGGCCAGTTCGCCAAGCCGCGCTCCAAGCCCACCGAGGTGCGCGACGGCGTCGAGCTGCCCGCCTACCGGGGTGACATGGTCAACGGGTTCGACTTCACCCCCGAGGCCCGCCGCCCCGACCCGAACCGGCTGCTGCGCGCCTACCACTCCTCGGCCGTCACGCTGAACCTCGCGCGGGCCTTCACCAAGGGCGGGTACGCCGACCTCCGCCAGGTGCACGCGTGGAACCAGGACTTCGTCGCCGAGTCCCCGGCCGGGCGGCGCTACGAGCAGCTCGCGCGGGAGATCGACCAGGCGCTCGCGTTCATGCGGGCCTGCGGGGCCGACCCCGAGGAGTTCCACACCGTCGAGTTCTACTCCTCCCACGAGTCCCTGATCCTCGACTACGACCGGGCGCTCACCCGGATCGACTCGCGTACGGGCCTGCCGTACGACGTGTCGGCGCACATGGTGTGGATCGGTGAGCGCACCCGGCAGCTCGACGGGGCGCACGTGGAGTTCTTCAGCCGCATCCGCAACCCGATCGGCGTGAAGCTCGGCCCGACGACCACGCCGGAAGAGGCCATCGCGCTCATCGACAAGCTCAACCCGGACAACGAGCCGGGGCGGCTCACCTTCATCACGCGGATGGGCGCAGGGAAGGTGCGCGACGCGCTGCCGACGCTCGTCGAGAAGGTCAACGCGAGCGGCGCGACCGTGGCCTGGGTGTGCGACCCCATGCACGGCAACACGTTCGAGGCGCCGAGCGGCCACAAGACCCGCCGGCTCGACGACGTTCTCGACGAGGTCGCGGGCTTCTTCGAGGTCCACCACGCCCTCGGCACGCACCCCGGCGGCATCCACATCGAGTTCACCGGCGACGACGTGACCGAGTGCGTCGGCGGCGGGCACGCGATCGTGGAGGAGGACCTGGCGCTGCGGTACGAGACGGCCTGCGACCCCCGCCTCAACCGCGGTCAGTCGCTCGACCTCGCCTTCCGCGTCGCGGAGCTCTACCGCTCCAGCTGAAGTCGGGAGCTGACGTCCGGCTGAGACCGGCACCGTCGCCCCGGCCGGTCCGCGTCCGGGGTGACGGGAGGGCCGGGCCGACACGGCCCGGCGCGGCCCGGCGCCTCAGCCGTTCTTGGCCTCCGCCTCGATCTGGGCACGGATGGAGTCCATGTCCAGCGCGCGGAGCTGACTGATCAGGTCCTCGAGCGCCGGCTTGGGAAGCGCGCCCGGCTGCGCGAACACCACGATGCCGTCCCGGATCGCCATGATCGTGGGGATCGCGGTGATCTCGAACCCCTCCGACAGGCCCGGCTGCGCCTCGGTGTCGATCTTGCCGAACGTGATGTCCGCGTGCTCTTCCGACGCCTTTTCGAAGATCGGCGCGAACGATCGGCAGGGGCCACACCAGGACGCCCAGAAATCGAGCAGTACGATGCCGTTGTCGGCGATGTCGTTGAAGTTCTTCTCGGTCACCTCGACGGTTGCCATGGGCGACTCCTTTCAGTCGGTCTTCAGCGGGCATAACCAGCCGGACGATTCAAGCATTCCATTCGCAGTGAGCCTCATGTCACCGGGCAGGAGACCCCCTTGAGCTGACGTCCGAAGGAGCAGGCGGATGACGACCCACGCCGTACGGCCGAGTGATCTGGTGCCTCACCGGGGCCCCGGCGCCCGTCTCACCTCGTGGCTGTCGACCACCGACCACAAGGTCATCGGCAACCTGTACATGGTCACCGCGTTCTGCTTCTTCCTGGTCGGCGGCATCGAGGCGATGATCATCCGCGCGGAGCTCTTCGAGCCGGGGATGCAGTTCGTCACCCTGCAGCAGTACAACATGATGTTCACGCTGCACGGCAGCGTCATGCTGCTGCTGTTCGCCACCCCGCTGTTCGCCGGGTTCGCGAATGCGATCATGCCGCTGCAGATCGGCGCTCCGGACGTGGCGTTTCCCCGGCTGAACATGGCGAGCTACTGGCTGTTCCTGTTCGGCGGGCTGATGGTGGTGGGGTCGTCACTGGCGGGCGGGGCGCCGACCTTCGGGTGGACGGCCTACACGCCGCTGTCGACCGCGCCCTTCACCCCGCAGCTCGGCGGAGACCTGTGGATCATGGGGCTGGCGCTGTCCGGCCTCGGGACGATCCTCGGCTCGGTCAACTTCATCACGACGATCATGTGCATGCGCGCGCCGGGCATGACCATGTTCCGGATGCCGATCTTCACATGGAACGTCTTCTTCACCTCGATCCTCGTCCTGCTCGCCTTTCCGGTGCTCGCCGCCGCGCTGCTGGCGCTGGAGATCGACCGCAAGCTCGGCGCGCACATCTACGACCCGCAGACGGGCGGCCCGCTGCTCTGGCAGCACCTGTTCTGGTTCTTCGGCCACCCCGAGGTCTACATCATCGCGCTCCCGTTCTTCGGCATCATCACCGAGGTGATCCCGGTGTTCAGCCGCAAGCCACTGTTCGGGTACGTCGGGATGGTCGGCGCGACGATCGCGATCACGGCGTTGTCGGTGACCGTTTGGGCCCACCACATGTTCGCCACCGGCCGCGTGCTGCTGCCGTTCTTCGCGCTGATGACGTTCCTGATCGCCGTGCCGACCGGGGTGAAGTTCTTCAACTGGACGGGCACGATGTGGCGGGGCCACCTCACGTTCGAGACGCCCATGCTGTGGGCGGTGGGGTTCCTCGTGACGTTCCTGCTCGGCGGGCTGACCGGGGTCATCCTGGCCTCTCCGCCGCTGGACTTCCACGTGACCGACACCTACTTCGTGGTCGCCCACTTCCATTACGTGGTGTTCGGCACGGTGGTGTTCGCCATGTTCTCCGGCTTCTACTTCTGGTGGCCCAAGTTCACCGGGCGGATGCTGAGCGAACGCCTCGGGAAGATCCACTTCTGGATGCTGTTCATCGGGTTCCACCTGACGTTCCTCATCCAGCACTGGCTCGGCGCGCAGGGCATGCCCCGGCGGTACGGCGACTACTCGGCCAACGACGGCTTCACCTGGATGCACCAGGTGTCGAGCGTCGGGGCGTTCCTGCTCGGGCTGTCGACCCTGCCGTTCATCTACAACCTCTTCTGGACCTGGCGGCACGGGGAGAGGGTCACGGTGGACGACCCGTGGGGGCACGCCAACTCGCTGGAGTGGGCCACCTCCTGCCCGCCGCCGCGGCACAACTTCGTGTCGATCCCGCCGATACGGTCCGAGCGGCCCGCCTTCGACCTGCGCTACCCGAGGGCCGGCGGCAAGCCGGGCGAGCCGCCGGAGACCAAGCGGGACTTCGTCGATCCCAACGCGTGATCCGCCCACCGCGCCGGGCCCGTCGCGCGGCGTCACAGGTCCCGGCGCGTCGCAGGTCCTGGGGCGTCATGGAAAGGGGCCCCCGTCTCCGGGGGCCCCTTCCTTCACGTGCGGACCGTCAGCCCTTGCCGCCGGGCAGGTCCAGCCCGATGAGCAGCGGGTCGTGGTCGGAGGAGCGGAACGCGTCGGGCTGGTACAGCCCCGGCGGGTTGAACTCCGTGTTGTAGTCGAGAATGCGGGACTCGTCGGAGTTGACGTGCCAGATCGTCGCCCCGGTGACCCGGCTCACCAGATCCCCGCCGGCGAGGGCGTGGTCGAGCTCGCCCGACAGCCCGTCGAACAGGTAGCTGTAGCGCAGGGCCTCGGGGACGAACCTCTTGGTGAGGCTCACCAGCCCGCCCTGCTCCAGAGTGTGGATCGGGTCCTCCTCGCCGTACGCGTTGAGGTCGCCGATCACCAGCGGGCTGGTCAGGTGCATGCTGTCGATCAGCCCGAGCACGGCCCTGGCCTGCCGCACCCGCTCGTCGTTGTAGCAGCCCTGGCCGTGTTCCTGGTCCGGGGCGGGAGCGTCCGTGTCGCAGCCCTTCGACTTGAAGTGGTTGACGACCAGCGTGAACGACGGCCCGCCGTACACGCGGCGGAACTCCTGGATGAGCGGCGGGCGGCGGAAGACGGGGTCGGTGGACGACCTGGCGGCGCCGACCGGGGTGACCCTGGCCGGCTTGTAGATCGCCGTCACATGGATGACGTCGCCGCCGGGGTACGGGTGGGTGAGCGCCTTGTAGGTGCCGGCGCCGACCTTCGCGTTGAGCGCGTCCACGAGGGCCTGGACCGCGGTCTGCCCGTTGTTCTCCACCTCCATGAGGCCGACGACGTCGGCGTCGAGGCCCTGGAGGGTGGCGACGATCTTCGCGAGCTGGCGCTGCTGCTCCACGACCGTGTTCGCGCCGCGGGAGCCGAGCGTGGTGAACCAGTTCAGCGTGTTCAGGCTGGCCACCCGTACCGTGCCGCCGACCGCCTGGGGGGTGCCGAGGCGCGGGTTGGTGCGGGCGAAGCGGATCTCGGTGGTGGGCTGCAGGCGGTACACGTCGAAGCCGTAGGTCAGGACTCCGGTGACGCCGTACGCGGTGTCGCCCAGGCGGGGGACGCCCCGCGTCCCGACATACGGGATGGTGGCGGGGTTCTGCACCGTCGAGCCGTCGTCGATCAGCAGGGAGCGGCGCGCGTCGAGCGCGGGGTCCACGCCGTTCCGGTCGGTCGGCTGGAAGAGGCGGCCTCCGGCCGCGACGGTCACCTCGCCGTACCGGCCGAGGTTGTAGTGGTCGGTGAGGGTCAGCGGCTCGGGGAACGTCACGAGCATGTTCTCCAGCGGCTCGAAGGTCGTGCCCGCGGCCCTCGGCAGGGCGGTGTCGGCGGGCTTGACGCTTCCGGTGCCGCAGACGTCGACGGCGGTGACCGGCGAAAGCTCGGTCAGGCCGTTGAACTCGGCCACCCGGCCGGTGACGAGCACCCGGTCACCGACCTTGACATCCTTGAAGGATTCGCGGGCGAACGCGAACAGGCCGTCGGAGGTCGCGGGGTCGGCGTCGGGCGTCGGGTCCTGGAAGTAGAACCCGCTGAGCTGGTCGGTGCGCTGGAAGTCGCCGGTCACGACGCCTTCGACCCGGACCGTCTGCCCGACGAGCGGGGAGGCCGTCCCGCTGCCCTGCACCTCGGCGATCTGCCGGTCCGGCGACACGCCGCAGGGATCCCCGGTGGGCGTGGACGACGGCGACGCGGACGGCGTGGCCGAGGGAGAGGCAGAGGGTGAGACGGAGGGAGAGACGGAGGGAGAGACGGAGGGCGACGGCGTGACCGAAGGGGACTCCGACGGAGTCGCCGAGGGGGTCGCCGACGGCGACGGCGCGCCACACGGGGCCGGCGCCGTGGCCGTGTTGCGCGGGGCGGGCGCGCCCGAGGCGAAGTCGGCGGCGTTGTCGTCGGTGTCGGCGCAGCCGCCGCCGGCCCGCAGCGCGGCCGTGGCGTTGCTCAGCGTGGGAGCCGCCGCCGTTCCCTCGAAGTAGTTGGCGTTGCCGTATCCGACGAGGTCCGCGATCTGCGCGGTCTGCTCGGGCGTGCAGGGGATGGAGCCGCCGTTGCACGCGAGGCCCGTGGCCGAGCGGACCAGGGCGACCTTCCCGGCCGTGCCGCTCAGCGTGAGCGTGCCCACGGTGTCGGGCGCCGGGAGCGCGCCGCTCGGCGTCGTCCCGGCCGAAAGCTGGACCAGGTGATACTGCCCGGGGGCGAGCGAGCCCGACAGGTTCTGCTTCTGGGAGCCGAACGACCCGGTGCCGGTCGCGCTGGCGTACTGCAGCGACCAGCCGTCCAGGCTGACCGTGGCCGTGCCGCGGTTGAACAACTCGACGAAGTCGTTGGTGTAGGGGGCGCCGGTGTTGCCGCCGCCCCCGTACACCTGGCTGATCACGGCGGTGCCCGGCTCGGCCGAGGCGGGCACCGGGGAGATGGCGGTGGCGAGGACGGGCAACAGGCCGGCCGCGGCGAGCACGGCGACGGCCCGCCCGCGAACACGGCGGCGAAGGCCGCGACCACCGGGGTGGTCAGCGGCGCTGACTCGGGAGAGAGCACGCATGCCCCGGACTTTAAGGGCAAGCCCCCTCAACACCAGGACCAAATGGTGTCTTTAGTAAAACATTGGCTTAATTTGACGATCTGCCTACGGCACGGCAGTGCGCGTGCTGCCATTGCGCGGCGCGACCGGTGCTGGATCGGTCCATCGGGCGGGCCCGGCCCCAACCGGCTCAGCCCACCGGCTCAGCTCCCTGCGCGCCCTCCGGCCGCACAGATCCGGTCGGATCGAAGCGGGCGGATCGGTGCGGGCGGGTCAGGGATGGACGACCGCCACCGGACAGGTGACGGCGTCGATCAGCGGCCGGGTGACCGACCCGAGCCTGGCGAGCGCGCCCTTCTCCCGGGTCGCGCCGACGACCAGCATGGTCGCGCCGGAGGAGGCGTCGGCCAGGACGTCCAGCACCGGGCCCGAGACGGGCTGGAGCGCCGTCTCCACCTGCGGATACCGCTCCCGCCAGGGCCGTACGGCGGCCTCCAGAAGCTCGACCGCCTCCCGGCCGGGGACGTCGGACATCACCATGGGAGCCATGCCCGCGCTCCAGGCGGCGGCCGGATAGCGCATGGCGTGCACCGCGATCACCGACAGCCCGCGCAGGGCGGCCTCGCGGTAGGCGAAGGCGAGGACGTGGTCGTCACCGCCCCCGACGCCCGCGACGATCGGGCCGGGGTGACGCGGGTGCGGCAGCGATCCCACGCCGCGCACCACGATCACGGGACAGTGTGCGTACGTGGCGACGTGCCCGGCGACGGAGCCCATCACGCGACGGGCCGCTCCGCTCAGGCCCCGCGATCCCACCACGACGAGATCGGCCGTCGCCGACAACGCGACGAGCCTCTCGGTGGCCTGGCCCTCGAACAGGTCCTCCCGCACGCGGACGCCGCTCGTGCACTGGCGCGCGCACTCGGCGCCGTGCCACAGCACGTGCTCGGCCGCGTGGTGCAGCGACTTGCGCGCCTCCTCGTCGCCCGGGGCGTACGGCGACTGCCAGGCGTGGCACACGGTGATGGGCGCCCGGCGGAACTCGGCTTCGTCCATCGCCCAGTCGAGCGCCTGCATGGCGAAGTCGGAGCCGTCGTACCCGACGACGATCCCCCGGCCGGTCTCCTCGCCGCTCTCCCGGCTGGTCCCCTGGCTGATCCGCCGGCCGATGTCCTGGCCGGTCCCCTGCCGCCTGTCAGCATCCATGTCCTCAGGCTGCCCCGGCGCCGTACGGCCGGGCAGGGCGGAAAGTCCCGAAACGGGGAGGACGTCCGGCCCCGGGCCGGATCAGCGGCGGATCAGGAGCGGCTGCCGGCGAGCATCCCGGGACGGCGGTCGTGCTCCATTCCGGGCAGCACGACGACGACCGGGCACCTGGCCCGCAGCAGGCAGGCGGAGACGACGGGGTTGAGCACGGGGTAGGGCTCGGACTCGGCCTCGTGGGCGCCCAGCACCAGCAGGTCCGCGCCGTCCGTCGCGCGCAGCAGGACCTGGGCCGGAGGGCCCTCCACGACGACGGGCTCGACATGGCGCTCGCCGAGCTCGGCGACCGCCCGCCCGGCGATGTCCAGTGCGGCCCCCCGCTCCTCCTCCCGGGAGGTACGGCCCGCGATCGGCGCGTAGTGCGCGTGCAGCCCGCCCGTCCACTCCCAGGCGTACACCGCCTCCACCACCGCGCCGCGCAGCGAACCCTCGGCGGCGGCCCACCGAAGTGCGGCCTGCGACGCCATCGATCCGTTGATTCCCACCACGATCTTCGGCTGGTTCACGTCCCGCCTCGCTCTCCGCTCTCAGTCTCGCCCACCGGGGTTAACGGCATGTTGCCGTGGCGAAACGGTCAGAAGACAGGGGTCCACGAGCATCCTCGTACCCACAATGCCCCTCTGCCCCTCTCGTCCCATCGGGAACAGGCCATGTTTTGGAATGCGGCCCGGTCTGAGGACAGGGTATCGGTGGACCGGAGCGGTGCCGTTCCGCCGTTTTGCTCAGTCGAGAGCAACTCCTTTCCCGGCCGTTGCCGTGTCTCAAGAGGATCATGTCGGGGGGGCCGGCGGCAGTGCCGTAGGGCTCGTGCCGGGGTGGCGCAGGTCCCCGCGTCCTGGGACCTTCGCCCAGGCCCACCGGCGGGCGAGCACGGCGGATGGGGTACGGGATCGGGGATCACCCTGATGCGCCCCGGCCCCCCGGACCGTACGCTGGCCCCTGGCCGGGGAGGGAGTCCATGGCGGGGGCGGGTGTGATCGACGAGTACGTCGCGGCGCTGGGGCGTGCGCTGCGCGGGCCGTCCGGGGCGCGGCGCGACCTGCTGGCCGAGGCGCGCGACGGCCTGCTGGACGCCGCCGAGGCCTACGAGTCCGGGGGCCTGCCGCGGGCCGAGGCCGAGCGGCGGGCGATCGCCGACTTCGGCACGGTGGACGAGATCGCGCCCGGTTTCCAGCGGGAGCTCGCGGTGAGCCAGGGAAGGCGGACGGCGGCGCTGCTGTTCCTGAGCGTGCCGCTGACCGCGTTCCTGTGGGCGGTGATCTGGCGGATCTTCCCCGAGACCGCGCGGATCGAGCAGGTCAAGCCGGGGTGGTTCGGCCTGCTGGCCAGGGCGGTGGACCTGCTGCAGCTCGGCGTGGGGGTCGTGGGCGGGCTCACCCTGCTCGCGCTCGGCCGCGGCCTGCGGCGGATCCGCCGCCCCGCGCTGGTCACCCGGCGGCTGGGGCTGTTCGTCTGGGTGCAGACGCCGCTGGTCGCGGCGATGGGCCTGACGCTGGCCGCGGCCGCCCGGGGCCCGGTGGGGTTCGGGAGCTATCTGCCGGGCCTGGCCGTGTCGGCCATCAGTTATCTCTTCGCCGGATCCGCCCTGTTCAGCGCGGCCCGCTGCCTGCGCTGCACGACGGCGGTCACCGCGCTCAGCGCAGCGGATCGAGAACGCTCCCTATCGCGCTGGTGAACGAGCGCCAGGCCGACCGCTCCCCCGCCAGCGCCTTGCGCCCCGCGTCGGTGAGCCGGTAGGTCCGCCGCCTGCGCCCGCCGTCGGCGGCCCACTCCCCGGCGAGCAGCCCGGCCCGCTCCAGGCGCCGCAGCGCCGGGTAGACCGTCCCGGTCGGCACGTCGAGCGCGCCGCCGCTGCGCTCGCGCAGCGCCTCGATGATCGCGTAGCCGTGCAGCGGCTCGCGCTCCAGCACGGAGAGCAGCAGGGCGTCCATGTGGCCCCGGAGCGCGTCGGCGTTCACGATCGCAGCCTATCCAGGTTCGTCACGGCCTCAGTCTATATGTAGGCTGTCTACATGTAGGCAGCCTACGCATCTCCCTGGGGGAATCATGGACGTCGTCGATCTCGCCCGGCTGCAGTTCGCCGTGACGGGAAATCTGCATTTCCTGTTCGTCGTGCTGACACTAGGACTGGCCCCGCTGGTGGCGATCATGCACACCCGCCTCGCCATCAGCGGGAATCCCCTGTACGAGCGGATGACCCGCTTCTGGGGACAGATCTACGTGATCAACTACGCGCTCGGCATCTTCACCGGCCTGGTGATGGAGTTCCAGTTCGGGCTGAACTGGAGCGGGCTGACGTCCTACGCGGGTGACGTGTTCGGCACGCCGCTCGCCCTGGAGACGCTGCTCGCCTTCTTCCTGGAGTCCACGTTCCTCGGCTTGTGGATCTTCGGCTGGCACCGCCTGCCGCGCGGGCTCCACGTGGCCTGCATCTGGCTGGTGACGCTGACGGCGTACGCCTCGGCCCTGTTCATCATGGTCGCCAACTCCTTCCTGCAGAACCCGGTGGGCTCGGCCGAGGAGGGCGGACGGCTCGTGCTGCGCGACTTCGGCGCCCTGTTCACCAACCCGACCCTCGTCTTCGCGCTCCCCCACGTGCTGAGCGCCGGTCTGTGGGCCGGCGGGTTCGTCGTGATGGGCGCCAGCGCTTATCACCTGTACCGGCGCACCGCCGAGCGGGAGTTCTTCACCCGCTCCCTGCGCATCGGCGTGCTGACCGCCTTCATCGGGTCGCTGTTCACGGTGGGGTTCGGCTACGCCCAGTTCGGGCCGGTCAGCGACGTGCAGCCGGACAAGTTCCACGGGGCGGTCCCTGGGATCGCACTCGGACTGATGATCACGATCGGGCAGTTCGCCCAGTTCGGCGTGATGTTCGTGCTGGCGCCGCTGCTCATCCGCGACCTGCTGGCCCGCTGGCGCTGGCTGCACCCGCTCCTCATGCTCATGACCCCGCTGCCGTTCGTCGCGGCGATCGCCGGCTGGCTCACGCGCGAGGTGGGCCGCCAGCCCTGGCTGGTGTACGGCAAGCTCTCCGTGGCCGACGCCCTCACCCCCGGGCTGACCCCGGCGGCGATCACAGCCTCCCTCGCCGCGTTCGCCGGCGTGCTCGGCCTGCTCGCCGTCGTGGACTGGGCCCTGATCATCCGCGCCGTACGGCGGGGTCCCGGGGAGGTCGCCCTCGGTGCTCCCGACCACTCCGCCGATCACTCTCCCGCCCCCGCCCACTCGTTCTGAGGACCCCGCAATGGAGATTGTCTGGTTCGCGACGTTCGCCGTCCTGCTGGCCGGTTACTTCGCCCTGGAGGGCTTCGACATCGGGCTCGGCGTCCTGCTGCCCGTTCTGGGGCGCTCCCCCGCCGCCCGGGACCGCCTCGTCGGCGCGATGGCCCCGTTCGTGCTCGCCAACGAGGTGTGGCTGATCGCGCTCGCCGGAGTGCTGTTCGGTGCGTTCCCGGCGTTGGAGGGCCCGGTCCTGAGCGGCCTCTATCCCCTGGTCGCCGTCGTGCTGCTGGCCTGGATCGTGCGTGACGCGGGGCTGTGGTTCCGCCGCAGGGCCGGCGGCGCCCGCTGGCGGCTGGTGTGGGACGGCGCGGTGTGCGCAGGCTCCGCCGGGCTGGCCCTCGGCTGGGGAGCCGTGCTGACGGCCGTCGCACGCGGACTGCCCGCCTCACCCCTCGACCCGCTCGGCCTCGCGGGAGGCGTCGCGCTGCTGGCGCTGCTCGCCTGGCACGGGCGGACGTTCGCGGCCTGGCGGCTCGACGGCGCGCGGGGCGGTTCGCTGCTGCTGTCGGCCTGCGCCGCCGCGCTTCCCGCGGTGCTGGTAGCGGCGGGGGCGGCCGGGCGGATGCTCGGCGACGCCGCCCCGGATCAGACACTGACGGTGCTGGGTGTCATGGTGGTGCCGTTCGTCCCGTTCCTCATGGGCGCGCAAGTATGGGTGTGGCGCACCTTCTCGAAGGGCGCCCTGCCGACGTTCTTCTAGATGGGTGACCGGTGCACAAGGATCTCCTTCGGCTGGCCCGCGCCGAGCGGAGCGTCCGTCTCCACCTCGTCTGCTGCCTGGCGGCGGCGGTGGCGGCCGGGCTGCTCGTGCTCGTGCAGGCGGAACTGCTCGCCGGGGTACTGTCGGGCCGCTTCGCCGTCGCCGCGCTGCTCCCCCTGGCGCTGGTGGTCGCGGCGCGCGGGCTGTTCGGCTGGGCACAGGGGGTTCTCGCGGGCCGCGCGGCCACCGCGCTGAAGTCGGCCCTGCGGCGGCTGCTGCTCGGACGCGTGCAGGATCTCGGGCCGTCGTACCGGTCGGGTGAGGTGGTCACGCTCGCGGGGCGGGGGCTCGACGCGCTCGATCCGTACCTGACCGGCTATCTCCCGTCGGCCGCCGTGGCCGGGGTCGTGCCGTTCGCGGTCGTGGTCCGGCTGTTCGCCGCCGATCTCGCCACGGCGGTGATCGTGGTGCTCACGCTGCCGCTGATCCCGGTGTTCGGGGCGCTCGTCGGGTGGACCACCAGGGCGGTGACCGAACGCCAGTGGCGCGCCCTGGCCCGCCTCGGCGGCCACTTCCTCGACGTGGTGCGCGGCCTGCCGACGCTGCGCGCCTTCGGCCGGGCCCGTTACCAGGCGTCGGTGATCCGCGAGGTCGCCGAGGCGCACCGCGCCGCGACCATGCGCACGCTGCGGGTGGCCTTCCTGTCGTCGCTGGTGCTCGAACTCGTGGCGTCGCTGTCGCTCGCCCTGGTGGCGGTGCCCGTGGGCCTGCGGCTGCTGTCGGGCTCGCTCGACCTGCGCACGGCGCTGCTCGTGCTGCTGCTGGCGCCGGAGGCGTACCTGCCGCTGCGCGCGATGGGCACCCGGTTCCACGCCGCCATGGAGGGCGTCGCCGCCGCCGACGAGGCGTTCGCCGTGATCGCGCCCCCCGGACGGCCCGGCGAGACGGACGACACCGGCCGCGCAGCCGTACGGGAGGACGCGCCCGCCGGGGAGCCCCCGGTGACGGCGGAAGACGCCGCGCCCGCGACGGAGACGCGTGCGGAGCACGCCGCGCCGGCCGCGACGAGACGGGCGAGGGGCGCCGCTCCGCCCGGCGGGCCGGAGCCTCCCGAGATCCGGCTGGAGAACGTGACCGTGCGCTATCCGGGACGGGCCGAGGCCGCGCTCGACCGGGTCACGCTGGTCGTCGAGCCGGGTGAGCGGGTGGCGATCGCGGGCCCGAGCGGCGCGGGGAAGAGCACGCTGCTGCACCTGCTGCTCGGGTTCGTGACCCCCGACGAGGGACGGGTGATCGTCGGCGGGGAGGACCTCACGAGCCTCGACCTCGGCGAGTGGCGGCGGCGGCTCGCGTTCGTGCCGCAGCGCCCGCACCTGTTCGCGGACTCGGTGGCCCGGAACATCTCGCTCGGCTCGGCCGCCACGGCCGAGGAGATCCGGGCCGCCGCCGAGGCGGCCCAGGTGGCGGAGTTCGCCGAGTCCCTGCCCCAGGGGTACGACACCCCGCTCGGCGAGCGGGGGGCGAACCTGTCGGCGGGTCAGCGCCAGCGGGTCGCGCTGGCCAGGGCCTTCTGCCGCACCGGCACCGAGGTGCTGCTGCTGGACGAGCCCACGGCCCGGCTCGACGGCAGGAGCGAGGCGGCCGTCGTGGCGGCCACCCGAGGGCTGGCGCGGGGCCGTACGGCGATCATCGTCGCGCACCGCCCCGCGATGATCGAGCTGGCCGACCGGGTCGTCCGCCTCGACGGCGGCGCCCTCGTCGTCCCCGCCTCAGGGCGCGCGCCTGAACCGGGCGAGCGCGAACCGCGCGACGAGGCCGCGCTCGCCCACCCGCGCGCGAGACGCGGGGACGCGACGGAACCGGCGGAGCGACGGGAGGAGGCGGGATGAGCCGCACGAGGACGGACGGCCCGTCGCCGCTGTCGGTGGTCGCCGTCGCCGGGACGGGGCGGCGGCTGGTGCTCGCCGCGGTCGCCGGGTCGGCCGCCGACCTCGCGGGGGTGGCGCTCATCGCGTCGGCCGCCTGGCTGATCACCAGGGCCGCCGAGCAGCCGCCGCTGGCGGCCCTGTCGGTCGCCATCGTGGCGGTGCGGGCGTTCGCCACCACCCGGGGGGTGTTCCGCTACGGCGAGCGGCTGGCCGGGCACGACGTCGCGCTGCGCGCCCAGGCCGGCACCCGCGAGCGCCTCTACCGGGCGCTGATCCCCGCCGGGCCGCTGCCGCAGCGCGGCGCCGACCTGCTCAGCCGCATGGTGGACGACACCGACGCCGTGCAGGACCTGCTCGTGCGGTGCCTGCTCCCGGCCGTCGCCGCCCTGGTCACCGGGCTCACCGCCGTCGTGATCGCGGGCTTCCTGCTGCCGGTCGCCGCGCCGGTGCTCGCCGCCGGTCTGCTCGCCGCCGGACTGGCCCTGCCGGCCGGCACGGCCGCCGCCGCGCGCCGCTGGTCGGCGCGGATCGCCCCGGCCCGCGCCGACCTCGCCGCCCGGGTGGCCGACCTGGTGCACGGCGCGGCCGACCTCGCCGCGTACGGCGCGCGGGACGAGGCCCTGTCGGCCGCGATGGACGCCGACGGGCGGCTCGCCCGCCTCGAACGGGGGCAGGCCCGGATCAACGCCGCGGCGCTCGGGATCGGCGTGCTGGCCCAGGGGCTGACCGTCGCGGCGGTGGTCTGGGTGGCCCAGGGCGCCGGACTGGACCGGGTCGCGACGGCGGTGCTCGCCCTGACCTCGCTGGTGGCCTTCGAGCCCGCGCTCGCGCTGGGCGCCGCGGGCGAGCGGTTCGCGGCGGTGCTCGCGGCGTTGCGCAGACTGCGGGAGACGGCCGCCACTCCCCCGGCGGTCCGCGAGCCGGACGAGCCGGCGCCGCCGCCGGAGCCGCCGCTGACGGTCGAGGTGGAGGACCTGGTGGTGCGGCACGGCGGGCGCGAGCCCGCGCTGAACGGCGTGAGCCTGACGCTGACGCCGGGCCGCCGGGTCGCGGTGGTCGGTCCGAGCGGCGCCGGGAAGAGCACGCTGCTGTCCGCGCTGATGCGCACGGTGGAGATCGAGTCGGGGGCGATCCGCCTCAACGGAACGGATGTGCGCCGCCTGTCGTCCGACGACGTGCGGGCGCGCGTCACCGGCCTCACCCAGGACCCGTACGTGTTCCAGGCCTCGTTCACGGACAACCTGCGCCTCGCCGGGCCGAGCGCCTCCACCGGCGAGATCGAGGCGGCCGTACGGCGGGCCCGCCTGGACGCGTGGGCGGGCCGCACCGGGTGGGACACGGTGCTCGGCGAGGACGGACGCACGGTCTCCGGCGGCCAGCTTCAGCGGCTCGCGCTGGCCCGGGCCCTGCTGTACGACCCGCCCGTGCTGCTGCTGGACGAACCGGCCGAGGCGCTGGACGAGGAGACGGCCGACCTGCTCACGGCCGACCTGCTGGACGCCACCAGGGGCCGCACGACGCTGCTGGTCACCCACCGGCTGCGCGGCCTGGAGCAGGTCGACGAGATCGTGGTGCTGGAGGGCGGCCGGGTCACCCAGCGCGGCACCCACGCCGACCTCGTCGGCGCGCCCGGCTACTACCGGGACCTGTGGGAGTCGGAGGCGCTGACCCGGCGCCGCGCCTGAACGCCGATCGCCGGCGGGCCATCCCCCCGGAGGCCCGCCGGCGACGATCGTGGACGCCGTCAGTTCGTCGGCGAGTTCTCGGCGAGCGTGGCGGTGATGGTGTTCTCCTTGCCGTCGCGGGTGAAGGTGACGGTCACCTTGTCGCCGGGACGGGAGCTCCGGATGATGCCGAGGACGGCCTCGGCGCTGTCCACCAGCTTGTCGTTGATCTTGGTGATCAGGTCGCCCTCCTTGAGGCCGGCCTTCTCCGCGGGGCCGCCCGCCGTGATCGAGCTGACCACCGCACCCGGCGCGCCGCCGACCGAGTCGGCCACGCTCACGCCGAAGAACGCGTGGGTCGCCTTGCCCGTCTTGATCAGCTGTTCGGAGACCAGCTTCGCGGTGTTGATGGGGATCGCGAAGCCGACGCCGATGTTGCCGGAGCTGGAGCCCGAGGTGGCGATCGCGGTGTTGACGCCGACGACCTCGCCGGCCGCGTTGACCAGCGCGCCGCCCGAGTTGCCGGGATTGATGGCGGCGTCCGTCTGGATCATGCCGCCGATCGTCGTGCCCTGGCTCTGCTGCTGCTGTTCCTGCTGTCCCATCCCCCAGGGGAACTGCGGCTGCTGCTGCTCCTCGGGGCTCTCGGTCAGCGTGCGGTCGAGCGCGCTCACGATGCCGGAGGTGACCGATCCCTCCAGGCCGAGCGGGCTGCCGATCGCGAGCACCGCGTCGCCGACCTGGAGCCTGTCGCTGTCGCCGAGCGAGGCCGGGGTGAGCCCGGAGACGCCCTGCGCCTGGATGACCGCGAGGTCGGTGGTGGGGTCGGTGCCCTTGACGACGGCGTCCGCCGTCTTGCCGTCGCTGAACTTGACCCTGACCGTGCCGCCGCCCGCTCCGCCGGCCGTCACCACATGGTTGTTGGTCAGGATCAGGCCGTCGGCGGACAGGATGACACCCGAACCCTCGCCGCCGCCCGCGGAGGTCTTCACCTCGATCGACACGACCGAGGGCATGATCGCCTTGGCCACCGCCGCGATGGTGTTGCCGGAGGAGTTGGAGACCCCCTTGACCACCGGACTCGCGATCACAGGCCGGTCGCCGTTCACGCCGTTGGCGACGAGGGCCCCGGTGACCCCGCCGCCCAGCGCCACGGCCACGAGGGCGAGGCCCGCGCCCGCCTTCTGGCGAGCGGTCAACGTGCCCTTCCGCACCGGAGGCGCCGGGAACTGTGCCGTGTCATAAGGACCGCTCCCGTGCGAGCCGTACGCCTGGTAGGCCCCGGTGTACTGCCCGTGCTGCGGCGGAGTGCTGCCGAACTGGCTCCAGCCGTGGCTGGGAAGCACATCGGTGTTCTCGTTGCCGGGAACGTGCTCAGGTGAGCTCATCGCCATCCCCCTCAATGGATCCGCCGGTCATCCCGGCTCTCCGCCGGTACAGGTAATACGATGACGCATAGGCGATAAGGTCACGTTAAGCGATCAGCGACGGGGTTCCCCGAGCGCCCTACGCGTACTTTATGCGAGGCCGCCGGATGCTCACGGCTCAGGCCGTACGCTGCCGGTACTCGTCCCTGAGCAGCCGTTTGTAGAGCTTGCCGCTGGCCTGGCGGGGCAGTTCGCCGCGGAAGTCGACCGACTTCGGGCACTTGTAGTGCGCCAGGCGCTCCCGGCAGTAGGCGATGAGCTCCGCCTCCAGGGCCGGACCGGCCTCCGCCGGGTCGAGCGGCTGCACGACGGCCTTCACCTGCTCGCCCATCTCCGAGTCCGGCACCCCGAAGACGGCCACGTCGGCCACCTTGGGATGCACCGCCAGCACGTTCTCCGCCTCCTGCGGATAGATGTTCACGCCACCGGAGATGATCATGTAGGAGCGCCGGTCGGTGAGGTAGAGGAAGCCGTCCTCGTCCACGTACCCGATGTCGCCCAGCGTGGTCCAGCCGCGGCCCTTGGGGTCCCGCGCCGACGCGGTCTTCTCCGGGTCGCCGTGATACTCGAACTGCGGCCCCTTGGAGAAATAGACGGTGCCGCGCTCGCCCGGCGGCAGTTCGTCGCCGTTCTCGTCGCAGACGTGGGGGATCCCGAGCAGCGGGCGGCCGACCGTGCCCCGGTGCGCGAGCCAGTCCTCCGGCGAGGCGTACAGGAAGCAGTTGCCCTCCGTCCCCGCGTAGTACTCGTGGATGATCGGGCCCCACCACTCCATCATCCGCTCCTTGACCTCGACGGGGCAGGGCGCGGCGGAGTGGACCGCGCAGCGCAGCGACGACAGGTCGTAGCGCTCGCGCACCTCCCGCGGCAGCTTGAGCATCTTGACGAACATGGTGGGCACCCACTGCGCGTGGGTGACCCGGTGCCGCTCGACGAGCGCCAGCGCCTCCTCCGGGTCGAACCGCTCCATCACGACGACGGTCGCGCCGAGGCGCAGGAAGGTCAGGCAGTACCGCAGCGGGGCGGCGTGGTAGAGCGGCGCGGGCGACAGGTACACGCTGTCGGCCGCCGGCGCGAACAGGCGCTCGACCAGCCGGAGCAGGACTCCGGGCGCGTCCAGCGGCGCCAGGCTGATCGGCGGCTTCACCCCCTTGGGCCGGCCCGTCGTGCCGGAGGAGTACAGCATGTCGATGCCCTGGCACTCGTCCTCGACCGGCGTCGCGGGCTGCCCGGCCACGGCCTCCTCGTACGACGCGAAGCCCGGGGCGACGCCGTCGAGCATGAGCCGCACCTCGACGCGGGGCGTGGCCTCCGTGACGGCGCTCGCGACCTCGGCGAGCCGCGCCGAGGAGATGAAGACCCGCGCTCCGCAGTTGTCGACGATGTACGACAGCTCGTCGGCCTGGAGGCGGGAGTTGATGGCCGTGTAGTACAGCCCGGAACGGTGCGCGGCCCACGCGATCACCAGGAAGAGCGGATGGTTCTCCAGCATGAAGGCGAGGTGGTCGCCGGGGCGCAGGCCGGCGGCCCGCAGCAGGTGCGCCAGGCGGTTGGACTCCTCGTCGAGCTCCCGATAGGTGATCACCCGGCCGGAGCCCGCCATGATCACTGCCGGTTTGTCCGGCGCCGTCGCCGCCATCGCCCCAGGGTGCATGACCGAAAGTTACTCGGTCCGCCACCGGCGCGGTAGGCGCGAGTTCCCGATGGAGTCCGCTCAGCGCTCCAGCGTCCGGTAGGGGTCGCGCAGCGGCCTGGCCCGCTCGGCGTACGCGGCCTTGATCTCCGTCATCTTCGGCCCCGGGGAGTAGAAGCGGCCCTTCGTCTCGCCGTACGGCTGGAGCCATCCGGTGGCCGCCAGTTCACGCAGGTCGCGGGCGGCCTGGCCCTGGCTCAGCCCCTCGTCGGCCTGGTACATCCCACGGCGCAGCCGCCGGGAGACGAACACCTGGTAGAGCGCCGAGACCGTGCGCGGGTGCAGGCCCTGCTCCCCGGTCCGCTCCTCCAGCAGCATCCACACCTCGCCCGCCTCCGCGAGCCGGCGCCCCACCCGCTGTGCCTGCATGTGGTGGCAGCGCAGCACGAACCGCACCCACGCGAGGGTGTCACCGTGCGGGCTCCACCGGCCGCGTCCGACCAGGCCGAGCACGTCGTAGTAGTCGTAGGTGGTGCGGCCCTCGCCCAGCCACTCCTCGATCGAGGCGAACTCCGGCGTGGTGATCTGGTCGCGGCCGAGCACGAGCGTCTGCAGCGCCCGCGACATGCGCCCGTTGCCGTCCCGCCAAGGGTGGATCTTGACGAGGTTGAGGTGGGCCATCGCTCCGCGCACGTAGCCGGCGGCGTCGAGATCGCCCTCGTTGAGCCACTCGACCAGTTCCGCGAGCAGGCCGGGCACCTGCTCGTGGTCCGGGCCCTCGTAGACCACCTCGCCGGTGGCCGAGTCCCGCACGTAGATCCCTCCGGGCCGGACCGTGCCCGGGGTCTTGTTCACGTGGTGGCCGATCATCATGAAGTTCAGCGCGTGCAGCAGGCCGGCGTCGTAGCGGAAGGCCCATGCCCGCGAGAGGGCGCCGATGTAGGTGAGCGCCTGCTGGTACCCGGAGATCTCGCGGGCGACGGCGGCCGGCGTCTCCAGGGGGTCCTCCCCCGACATGATCGACTCGATGTCCTCGACGCTGGCGTGGTAGCCCTCGATGGAGTTCGACCCCTGGATCGCCCGCGCCTGCAACTGCCGCCGCAGCAGGCCGTCCCAGCGGTGCGCCTCGGCCAGCCGGTATTTCAGGTCGCGCCGCATCTCCTCGATCTCGGCGAGCACCTTCTCGTCCGCGGCCTCCAGCGCCGGTGTGCCGTACAACATGGGGCCATGACAGCACGAACGAATCATCCAATCAAGCGACTGGATGATTCGTCCATTTATGTACGCATCAGGCCACGGAGACGACCGAGCCCTTGAACGTCTCCTCGATGTACTTCTTCACCTCGGGCCCGGTCAGCAGCCCGACCAGCGTCTTCACCCGCGGGTCGCTCTCGTGCCCCTCCGCGACCACCAGGCCGTTGGCGTACGGGTTGCCCTCGGCCTTCTCCAGCACCAGCGCGTCGGAGGACGGGTCGAGGTCGGCCTCCAGAGCGTAGTTGCCGTTGATCACGGCGGCGTCCACGTCGTCGAGCGAGCGCGGGAGCTGCGCGGCCTCCAGCGGGCGGAAGGTCAAGTTCTTCGGGTTACCGGCCACGTCGCGCTCGGTCGCGGCGGTGCCCGCGCCGTCCTTCAGCGTGACCACGCCGTTGTCGGCGAGCAGCTTGAGCGCCCGGCCGAGGTTGGTGGCGTCGTTGGGCACCGCGACCGTGCCGCCCTGCGGCAGCGAGGCGAGGTCCTTGACCTTCCGCGAATACAGGCCGAGCGGCTCCAGGTGCACCGGGGCGACGAAGCTCAGCTTGGTGCCCTTGGACGCGTTGAAGTCGTCCAGGTAGGGCTTGTGCTGGAAGTAGTTGGCGTCGAGCCGGCCGTCCTGGAGCTGCAGGTTGGGCTGGACGTAGTCGCTGAACTCGACGAGCTCCAGCTTCAGCCCCTTGGCGGCGGCCAGGTTGTCGGCCACGTACTTCAGGATCTGCGCGTGCGGCACCGGGCTCACGCCGACCTTCAGCGGGGCGTCCGCCGCCGCCGAGCCGGTGGCGGTCGCCGTGCCCGGCGACGAGGATCCGCAGGCGGACAGCACGAGCGCGACCACGGCGGCGATGACGAGGCCGAGCGTTCTACGCATGGGAAAGGACTCCTTCTATGGGTTAACGGTGGGAAAGCCGGCGGGCGACGGCGTCGCCGAGGGTCTGCGCGAGCTGCACCACGACGACCAGGACGACCACGGTGACGACCATGAGCGTGGTCTCGAACCGCTGGTATCCGTAGCGGACGGCGAGGTCGCCGAGGCCACCGCCGCCGATAACTCCGGCCATCGCGGAGTAGGAGATGAGGGTGACCACGGTGACGGTCAGCCCGGCGACCAGGCCGGGCAGCGCCTCGGGCAGCAGGACCCGCGTCACGATCGTCACCCGGCCCGCCCCCATCGCCTCGGCCGCCTGCACGACGTCGCGGCCCACCTCGCGCAGCGCCGTCTCGACCAGCCGGGCGAAGAAGGGCGCCGCGCCGATCGTGAGCGGGACCACCGCGGCGGTGGTCCCGATCGTCGTGCCGGTGAGCACGCGCGTCAGCGGAATGACCGCGATCATGAGGACGATGAACGGCAGCGACCGCCCGACGTTGACGACCAGGCCGAGCACGCGCCGCACGGCGGGGGCGGGGAACAGCCCGCCGCGGTCCGTCCCGGCGAGGCAGACGCCGAGCGGGAGCCCGAACAGCACGGTGAACAGCGTGGACCAGCCCACCATCACGGCGGTCTGCCCGGTGGCCTCCCACAGCAGGGGGCTCATCTCCGACCAGGTCACGCGGCCTCCTCGACCAGCAGGCCGCGCTCACGCAGGCCGGCGAGAGCGGCCGCCGCACCGGCTCCGGTGATCCGCAGCCGCAGCCGGCCCGCCGGAGCCCCCGCCACCTGCTCGACCGAGCCGCCCACGACGGCGACGTCCACGTCGTACGTGCGCGCGAGACGCGACAGCAGGGTCTCGTCCGCGGCGAGGGCGACCGTCACGGTGCCGGGCTCGGCGGGCGGCAGCGGGAACAGCTCGGCCGCCAGCCGCGATCCGGGGGTGGCGAGCAGGCCGGGCAGGGAGCCCGCCTCCGCGATCCGCCCGTCACTCATGATCGCCGCGGAGTCGCAGACGGCCTTGATGACGTCCATCTCATGGGTGATGAGCAGGATCGTCAGCCCCAGCTCCCGGTTGAGCCGCCGGAGCAGGGCCAGGATCGACTGGGTCGTGGCGGGGTCGAGCGCGGAGGTGGCCTCGTCCGACAGCAGCACGGACGGCTCGGCCGCGAGCGCCCGTGCGATGCCGACCCGCTGCTTCTGCCCGCCGGACAGCTGCTCGGGGTAGGCCCCCGCGCGGTCCGCCAGGCCCACGAGGTCGAGCAGCTCCGCGACCCGCCGGGCCCGGGCGGCCCGGCCGACGCCCATGACCTCCAGCGGGAAGGCCACGTTGCCCGCCACCGTGCGCGACGACAGCAGCGCGAAGTGCTGGTGGATCATGCCGATGCGCTGCCGGGCGCGGCGCAGATCGGCCGCGCCGAGGGTGGTCAGCTCGCGTCCGTCGACGGTCACCACGCCCTCGTCGGGGCGTTCGAGCAGGTTGACGCAGCGCAGCAGGGTGCTCTTGCCGGCGCCGCTGCGTCCGAGCACGCCGAAGACCTTTCCCCTGCCGACGTGCAGGTCGACGCCGTCGAGCGCGACGACGTCGCCGTAGGCCTTGCGCAGGCCGGTAACCGTGATCACTTGCTGTCTCCGGAGAACGCGTACGGCTGCTGCGTGCCGGTCGGGAAGGGCGGGCGCCCGATCCGGAGCGGGGCCGGATCGGAGGGCGAGGAGAGCGTCATCGGGTGTGCGCCTTCGCGGGAGGGGCGGGAGGACCAGGGGCTCAGCCCGTTGGACACTCGCGTCGAGGCGGGTTCATCAGGTTCGGTACGCTCACGACCAGCTGAAACCACCTGTGAGCCTTCCGGTATTCCAGACCTGGAATGTGCCCTTTGTCACACGACAAGGCCCGCGCCCCGGGACGGGACGCGGGCCTTGCGCGGGCGACCGCCGGGCGCAGGAACCTCCGGGCGCAGGAACCTCCGGGCGGCGCCGCCGCGCTCACCGGCGGCGCTCCGGGCACCCGACGCCGTTGCCGGCCCTGCGGCGGCCCGGCGACGATCAGCCGGCGGTCAGGCGACGGCCTGCCGCGTGACCGTCGCGGGGGTCAGCGCCAGGTCGAGGACCTCACGGACGTCGCTCACCGCGTGGACGGTGAGGTCGGCCAGCACCTCGGCCGGCACGTCGTCCAGGTCGGGCTCGTTGCGCGCGGGGATGAGCACGGTGGTGATCCCGGCCCGGTGGGCGGCCAGCAGCTTCTGCTTGACCCCGCCGATCGGCAGCACCCTGCCGGTCAGGGAGACCTCGCCGGTCATCGCCACGTCGCCGCGGACCGGGCGGCCCGAGAGCAGGGAGGCCAGGGCCGTGGTCATCGTGACACCCGCCGACGGGCCGTCCTTCGGCACCGCGCCCGCGGGCACGTGGATGTGCACCGACCGGTCCCTGAGCGACCCGACCGGCAGCTCCAGCTCCGCGCCGCGCGACCGCAGGAAGGACAGCGCGATCTGCGCCGACTCCTTCATCACGTCGCCGAGCTGCCCGGTGAGCGTGACGCCGGTCGCCCCGGTCTCGGGGTCGGCCAGCGACGCCTCGACGTAGAGGACGTCGCCGCCCGCGCCGGTCACCGCGAGGCCCGTGGCCACGCCCGGCACCGCCGTACGCTGGCGGGCCTCCGGCAGGGACGACTCGGGCACGTGCCGCGGCCGGCCCAGGTAGGCGACCAGGTCATCGGGGGCGACCGTCACCGGCAGCTCCGTCTCGCCGAGGGCGACCTTCGCCGTCACCCGGCGCAGGACGCGGGCGATCGACCGCTCCAGTGACCGGACGCCGGCCTCGCGGGTGTACTCGCCCGCCAGGCGGCGCAGCGCCGCCTCCTCCACCGTCACGTCGGCGGTGGTGAGGCCCGCCTTCTCCAGCTGGCGCGGCAGCAGGTGGTCGCGGGCGATGGCGACCTTCTCGTCCTCGGTGTAGCCGTCCAGCGTGACGAGCTCCATCCGGTCGAGCAGCGGTCCGGGCACCTGCTCCAGGACGTTGGCCGTCGCGAGGAACAGCACGTCGCTGAGGTCGAGCTCGACCTCCAGGTAGTGGTCGCGGAAGGTGTGGTTCTGCGCCGGGTCGAGCACCTCCAGCAGCGCGGCCGTCGGGTCGCCCCGGTAGTCCGCGCCGACCTTGTCGATCTCGTCCAGGAGCACGACGGGGTTCATCGAGCCCGCCTCGCGGATCGCCCGGACGATGCGGCCCGGCAGCGCCCCGACGTACGTGCGCCGGTGGCCGCGGATCTCCGCCTCGTCGCGCACGCCGCCCAGGGCGACCCGGACGAACTTCCTGCCCATGGCGCGGGCGACCGACTCGCCGAGAGAGGTCTTGCCGACCCCGGGAGGGCCGGCCAGCGCGAGCACGGCGCCGCTGCGGCGCCCGCCGACCACGCCGAGGCCCTGGTCGGCCCGGCGCTTGCGGACCGCGAGGTACTCCACGATGCGGTCCTTCACGTCGTCGAGGCCGGTGTGGTCGGCGTCGAGCACCGCGCGGGCGCCCGCGATGTCGTAGGAGTCGGTCGTGTGGACGTTCCACGGAACGTCCAGCACCGTGTCGAGCCAGGTGCGGATCCAGCCGGTCTCGGGCGACTGGTCGGAGGTGCGCTCCAGCTTGGCGACCTCCTTGAGCGCCGCCTCCCGGACCTTCTCGGGCAGGTCGGCGGCCTCGATGCGGGCCCGGTAGTCCTCCTCCTCGTCGGAGGGGTCGCCGCTCAGCTCGCCCAGCTCCTTGCGTACGGCGGCGAGCTGCTGGCGCAGCAGGAACTCGCGCTGCTGCTTCTCCATGCCCTCCTGGACGTCCTTGCGGATGGTCTCCGCGACGTCCATCTCGGCGAGGTGGTCGCGGGCCCACCCGACGAGCTTGTCGAGACGCTCCGCGGGGTCGGCGATCTCCAGCAGCAGCAGCTTCTGCTGGATGGTCAGCCAGGGGGCGTACCCCGAGCTGTCGGCGAGGACGGCGGGGTCGGTGATCTGGTTGACGGCGTCGACGACCTGCCACGCGCCCCGCTTCTGCAGGATCGTGGTGGTCAGGGCCTTGTACTCCTTGGCCAGTTCACCGGCCCTCGGCCCGGCGGCGACCGGCTCCAGCACCGTCGCCTCGACCCACAGCGCCGCGCCGGGGCCGGTGGTGCCGGTGCCGACGCGCATGCGGTGCACGCCGCGCACGACGGCCGCGGGCTCGCCGCCCGGCAGCCGTCCGACCTGTTCCACGACGGCGCTCACCCCCACCGGGCCGTAGCGGCCGTCGACGCGGGGCACCAGCAGGACCGTGCTCTCTCCACCGGCCCGGGCGGCGTCGATGGCCGCGCGGACCTCGGAGGCCGACAGGTCAAGGGGAACGACCATGCCGGGCAGGACGACCTCGTCGTCGAGCGGGAGGACGGGAAGGACCTGGGACATCAGCACTCCAATGGGTTGAGTTATGCCGACTCAACTAACAGGAGCCCGCCCCTGTTCCCTGTTCTGCGTGAGTTCGCTGTGAGCGATCGTAATCGTGTAATCGCCGCATGATCCCCCCGATGCCGTGACGCGTCCACACCTCCGGATGGCGCATGATGGCGTGCATGGAATCCGGGCATATCCGACTCCGCTCGGCGACGGGCCGGTGGGTGCTGCTCACCACGGTCCTCGGGTCGTCCCTGGCGACCCTCGACGGCACCGTGGTCAACGTGGCCCTCCCCGCCCTCGGGCGCGACCTCGACGCCGGGATGTCCGGCCTGCAGTGGACCGTGAACGGCTACACGCTCACGATGGCCGCGCTGATCCTCCTGGGCGGGTCGCTGGGCGACCGGCTCGGCCGGCGCAAGATCTTCGTCGTCGGGGTGGTGTGGTTCGCCCTGGCCTCCGCCCTCTGCGGGGTCGCGCCGAACGCCCCCGTGCTCGTGCTCGCCCGCGCGCTCCAGGGCATCGGGGCGGCCCTGCTGATCCCCGGCAGCCTCGCGATCATCCAGGCGAGCTACGCGCCGGACGACCGGCCCCGCGCCGTCGGCGCCTGGTCGGGGCTGGGCGGCGTGGCCGCCGCCGTCGGGCCGCTGCTCGGCGGGTGGCTCGTCGAGGCGGCCGGCTGGCGGTGGGTGTTCCTGCTCAACCTGCCGCTCGCGGCCGTCGTGGTCGGCGTCGCCGCCCGGCACGTGCCCGAGACCAGGGACGCCGGGCCGCACGGCCGCTTCGACGTGCTCGGGACCGTCCTCGCCGCCCCCGCGCTGGCCGGCCTGACGTACGGCCTGATCCTGGCGGGCGACGGGCTGGTGCCGCTGGCCGCCGGAATCGCCCTGTCCATCTGCTTCGTGGTGGTGGAGATCCGGCGCTCCCCCCGATCGCTCGTCCCCGTGGGGGTGTTCGCCTCGCGGGAGTTCACCGCCGTCAACGTCGTCACGCTGGTCATGTACGCGGCGATGGGACTGGTGTTCTTCCTGCTGGTCGTCCAGCTCCAGGTGTCGGCCGGGATGTCACCCATCGCCGCCGGGTCGGCGATGCTCCCGGTCACCATCCTCATGCTGCTGCTGTCGTCCCGGGCCGGCGACCTGGCGGGGAGGATCGGCCCGCGCCTGCCCATGACGGGAGGGATCCTGCTGTGCGCGGCCGGGCTGCTGCTCATGAGCCGCATCGGCCCCGGCGCGTCCTACCTGGCCGACGTGCTGCCCGCCGCGTGCGTCTTCGGGCTCGGCCTGTCCGCCGCCGTCGCCCCCCTCACCGCGACGGTGCTCGCCACGGCGGAGGAGCGGTACGCGGGCGTCGCGAGCGGGGTCAACAACGCCCTGGCCAGGACGGGCGGGCTGCTCGCCGTCGCCGCGGTGCCGCCGCTGGTGGGGCTGACGGGCGACGCCTACGAGTCGCCCGCCGCGTTCACCCGGGGGTTCCACACGTCGATGCTGGTCTGCGCGGTCATGATGGCCGTCGCGGCGGTCGTCGCCTTCGTCACGATCAGGACGAACGTCCTCGCCGCCCAGGCGGGCGGGCCGCCCCCGCCCGAACTCCCCGGCGAGGCTTCGCCGCTCGGCTCCCGCCCTCCGGCGAGTTCGGGCACCTGACCCGGGGGTTCACGCGCCCCCGCGCCCCGTGCGCGGGTGGCCGGAGAAGGTCGTGGAGCGGCCGCGCGCTCAGCCGAGAAGCGTCTTCAGGTCCTCGCGGAGCGCGGCGGCGTCGCGGAAGTGGACGGCGGCGAGCCCCGCCCCCTCGGCCGCCGCGACGTTCTCCAGCCGGTCGTCCACGAAGACGAGGTCGCCGGGGGCGACCCCGAGCCAGGCCACGGTCTCGTGGAAGATCTCCGCCTCCGGCTTCACCAGGCCCATGCGGCCGCTGTAGAAACGCGGGCCGATCGGCCGCATGAACGGCAGCGCGTCGATTCCCTCGGCGACGCAGACCGGCATGTTGGACAGCAGCGCCATCGGCACCCCGACCTTGGCCAGCTCGTCGACGATCGCCACCGTCTCCTCGTTGGGCCGCGACCAGCTCGCCACGTCGAGGGCGACGACCTCGTCCAGGCCGGCGCCGTCCATCGGCCTGCCGTACACGTGGGACCAGTACGCGGCCGGGTCGAGCGAACCCCGGTCGAAGTCGAGCCGCACCTCCCAGTAGCGGTCCTGGAACCCGGGCTCGGCCCCTGTGACGTACGAGGCCAGGCGGGCGACGTCCTCGGGGGCCTGGGGGAGGGAGACGACGTTGCCGTAGTCGAAAAGCACAGTCTTCATGGTCGTACGATCATAACGCGTGTGCGCGACTCAGGTCACGAAGGGCTTCAGATACTCGTTGGCGCCCCCGCAGCGCAGGTAGTTGCGCACGGTGTGGAAGTCGAGCCAGTCGATGTCGCAGGAGACGTCCCGCTCGACCCCGTCGAAGCACGACGCCAGCGCGGCCGGGATCGCGGCGATGTCGTCCTTGTCGGCGATGTTGATCCAGCGGCGCACGCCCGGCGGGCGCGCTCCCCGGCCCCGGACCGGCACGGGGGCGAGCCGGTCGAACACGACGCGGCGCATGCCGAGCGGGCTGCCCAGCGTGACCAGCAGGTCGACGGACAGGTCGGGATGGGCCCACAGCGCCTCGTACGTGACCACGCTGCCGAGGGAGTGCGCGACGACCGCCCGGGGCCGGCGCCGGCGGATGACGTCGGCCACCGTGTCGCGGGCCCGTACGCGCGGGGCGCCGCCGCCGAGGTAGGTGGCCACCTCCGGGCAGAAGTCCTGCGCGAAGCGCACCGCCGCGGGGCCGAGCCTCGCCAGCAGCCACTCGGCCAGCAGGTGCGCGACGCCGGTCAGCGACTCCCCCGCCGCGTCCCGGAACGGGCCGCCGAGCTGGGCGGCCCAGTCGGCGAAGACCAGCTTCGAGGGTGTGCCCATCTGCCGGACCGGCCGGGGCGGGCCGCTGTGGAGATGGTGGGCGTAGTAGGCGATCTCGGTGAAGTAGTCGCCGGCGCCGCCCGTCCGGCCGTCCAGTCCCTGGTGCAGGTAGGCGTTCCACTTGGCGCGCACGGCCGCGGCGGCGCTGTCCGCCGATCCGCCGGCGTCCTCGTAGTAGTGGTACTTGCCTATGCCGTGCACGCCGACGATCGAGGTCATGCTCCCGCCCCACAATGTCGCCCGGTTTCCGGAGGTCCCGGTTTTCCGGACGTCACTGTGCACGAGGCGCTGGACCGTGACAACCACAAGCCGCGTTTACGGCGATAAATGACGCGCGCCGGTGGTATCTACATGGATAAGTTGTTCGTCCGGTCCATTAATCCCCCCGTTCGCCCCGTCCGTCCGACCGAAGAGGAATCGCCATGCCAGGCCCGTTGCACGTCCGCGGCTCGATCGTCGTGCCCGAGGCCGAGCTGACCTGGCGTTTCTCCCGCTCGTCCGGCCCGGGCGGCCAGGGCGTCAACACCACCGACAGCCGGGTCGAGCTGGGCTTCGACGTCGCGCGCACGACCGCCCTCGGCCCGGCGCTCCGGGCGCGCGCGCTCGAACGGCTCGCCCCCCGGCTGGTCGACGGTGTGATCACGGTGACGGCCTCGGAGCACCGGTCGCAGTTGCGCAACCGCGAGGCGGCGCGGGAACGGCTGGCCGCGCTGCTCCGCGACGCGATCGCGCCGCCGCCCAAGCGGCGCCGTTCCACCAAGCCCTCCAGGGGCGCGGTCGAGCGCCGCCTGGCGGCCAAGAAACAGCGCTCCGACCTCAAGCGCCTGCGCCGTACTTCGGACTGAGCCGACCGGCGGGCACCCGGCCGGGCCACGGCGCCGGCCGCGTCTCTACCGGTGCCCTCGGGGCGTCTCCGCCGTACGGGCGAGGTGGGCGGCGATGGCCTCCTCCCAGGAGCGCAGGAACGCGGGGTAGCCGTCCGCGAACCCGGCCAGTTCGGCCTCGGCCGCGACGGTCAGCGGAGTGAGGTCGTAGGTGACCGTCACGTCGCTGTGCCCGCTCCCGTCCGGCGCGAGCACGACGGCGACCGTCCCGGCGTGGACTCCCTCGCGCACCCGGGCGTAGGAGACCGACGAGCCGGGCTCGTGGGGGTCATGGGCGCGGTGCAGGACGATCCAGGTGGTGGCCGCGCCGTCCGCGCCGGTCTGGAAGACCGTTCCCGGCGCCGTGTCGTCCGCGACCCCCTCGGGGAAGCGCGGCTCCCAGCCCTCGACCCACTCCCGTTCGCCGTACGGCGTGAAGAGCCGGAACGCCTCGGCCGGCGGGAGCGCGACCCGCAGGCCGCCGGTGAGGCGGCGGCGCCGCGGCGCGGCGCTCACCTCTCCTCCAGCAGGTGGGCGTCGGCGGCCGTGAGCGTCAGGCCGTAGACCTCTCTGAGCTGCTCGATCTTGGTGAGGGTCTCCAGCCCGAACGGCGGCCTGCCCTCGAAGGCGTGCAGGACGATCCCCTCCACGAGGTCACCGAGGGAGATGTCCAGGTATTCGGCCAGGCCCTTGAGCACCTTCAGCGTGTTGCGCTCGATGCGGAGGCCGGTCTGGGCCCGCTCTACTGTTACCATGGTAACAAGTTACCACCCAGATAAGATCAGACCCTCCGGTCCTCCATCTCCCAGATGTGGTCGATCACGTGCCAGACGATCCGGCGGGCGGCGTAGCGGGCCGGCCATCCGCCCTCGGCGAGCGGCCCGCCGTCCGACGGCCGCGACAGGACGCGGGCGATGTCGTCGCGCATGGCGGCCAGGCCGGCCGAGTCCTCGAACGGCTTGTGCCGTACGCCGATCTTCCTGGCGTAGGACCGCTCGGCCTCACGGACGTGCGCCACCATCTTGTCCCGGTCCCTGCCGCCGCCCCTCGGGCCCTTGCGCAGTTCCTCCGGGGACGCCGCGGCCACCTCGGCGAAGACCTCCCACGCCGCCCGGGCGAGGGCGACCGTACGCGCGGCCTCCGGCGCGTCCACCGGCTCCCGGTCGAGGCCGGGGATCGCGGAGATCGCGCCGAAGTCCGTGGTCCTGTCGCCCTTGACCCGCTCGACGACCTCCGGGTCCCCCGGCGAGAACTCCAGCCCGGCCCGCTCGGCGATCACGCGGTAGCGCGGCGCGTAGTCCGCGAGGGTATCGATCGCGGCCTCCTCGGTCCTGCCGATGCGGCACCAGCCCGGCCAGTCGGCCGAGCAGGCGAAGACCTTCTTGGGCCCGATCTCCAGATAGACACGGTGGTTCATGGGGCCAGCATGGCAGCCATACCTGCCGGCCCCTGTCAGGTTCTCCCGGCCGGCTCAGACGAGGTCGATGAGGTCGGCCACGGAGTTGACCACCTGGGTCGGCCGGAACGGGTACCGGTCGATCTGGTCCTTCTGCGTGACGCCGGTGAGCACCAGGATCGTGTTCAGGCCCGCCTCGATGCCGCAGACCACGTCGGTGTCCATGCGGTCGCCGATCATGGCGGTGCTCTCGCTGTGCGCGTCGATCTGGTTGAGCGCGCTGCGCATCATCATCGGGTTCGGCTTGCCGACGAAGTACGGCTCGACCCCGGTCGCCTTGGTGATCATCGCCGCGACCGCGCCGCAGGCCGGGAGCGAGCCCTCGGTGGAGGGGCCGATGGGGTCGGGGTTGGTCGCGATGAACCGGGCGCCGTTGTCGATCAGCCGGATCGCCCGGGTTATCGACGTGAAGCTGTAGGTGCGGGTCTCGCCCAGCACCACGTAGTCGGGGTCGAGGTCGGTCAGCACGTAGCCGACCTCGTGCAGGGCCGTGGTCAGCCCCGCCTCGCCGATGACGTACGCCGAGCCCTCGGGCCGCTGGTCGGCCAGGAACTTGGCGGTGGCCAGCGCGGAGGTCCAGATCGACTCGGCGGGCACGTCCAGCCCCGCCGCGCGCAGCCGTACGGACAGGTCGCGGGCGGTGTAGATCGAGTTGTTGGTGAGGACGAGGAACCTCTTCCCCGACTCCTTCAGCCGCCTGATGAACTCGTCGGCCCCCGGCACCGGCTGGCCCTCGTGGACCAGCACGCCATCCATATCAGACAACCACGACTCAATGGGCTTTCGCTCGCTCATGCGTCCAAGCATGGCAGGTGGTGGGGCATCGAAGCACATTTCACCAGGCACCCGGAAATATCCGGATGCGACCTCAGGTTGGGCCGAACATGAGCGAGCGAAACAGGCAGGACGGCACACACGGCCTGACCGGCCCACGCGGTCCCGAAGCGCGAGGCGAGGGAGTGGCATGAGCGGCGAGGACGAGATCCGCGGCGTGCCGCGCGGAACGGCCGGAGTGCCGCTGTCGATCCTGGAGCTCGCGACCGTCGGCGAGGGCCAGACGGCCACCGAGTCGCTGCGCGACGCCACCGAGCTGGCCCGGCGGGCCGAGGAATGGGGTTATCACCGCATCTGGGTCGCCGAGCACCACGGCATGCCCGGGGTGGCGAGCTCCTCCCCGGCCGTGCTCATCGCGCATCTCGCGGCGGCCACCCGGACGATCCGGATCGGGTCGGGCGGCGTGATGCTGCCCAACCACGCCCCGCTGGTGATCGCGGAGCAGTTCGGCACGCTGCACGCGCTGCACCCCGGCCGCATCGACCTCGGCCTCGGCCGCGCCCCGGGCACCGACATGGCGACGGCGAACGCCCTGCGCCGCTCCGCCGAGGTGGACCCCGACGACTTCCCCCGGCAGGTGGCCGAGCTGACCGGGTTCCTCGACGGCTCGTTCCCGCCCGGCCACCAGTACGAGAGGATCCGGGCCGTGCCGGGCGGCCCCGACTCGGCGGCCACGGGCCGGCCGCCGATCTGGCTGCTCGGCTCCAGCGGGTTCAGCGCCAGGCTGGCCGGTCTGCTGGGGCTGCCGTTCGCCTTCGCCCACCACTTCAGCGCGGCCAACACCGAGCCCGCGCTCGACCTCTACCGTTCCTCCTTCCGCCCCTCCGAGGTGCTCGACCGCCCGTACGCGCTGATCGGGGTGGCGGCGGTCGCCGCCGACACCGAGGAGGAGGCGCTGCGCCAGGTCATGCCGGGCGCGCTGTCGTGGCTGCGGATGCGCCACGGCCGGCCCGGCCGGATGCCGACCCCCGAGGAGGCGCTGGCCTATCCGTACACCCCGATCGAGCGGGAGTTCGTCCGCGACCGGCTGTCGACCGTCGTGCACGGCGACGCCGAGACCGTGCGGGCCGGGCTGGAGGAGCTGCGCAAGCGCACCGGGGCCGACGAGCTCATGATCACCACGATGGTCCACGGCGCCCCGGCCCGGCTGCGCTCCCACGAACTCGTCGCCCGCGCGTACGGCATGGTCTAGCGCCCGCTACGGGGCGAGGGCGTCGAGGGCCTCCTCCGCACGGCGCAGGGACTCTCCGGGGTCGGCCTCGGGGTCACCGATCTCGGGGTCGAAGTTGAGGTCGTGGAACACCTCGGTCACGCCCCTGGCCGCGAGCTCCTCCACGTCCCGCCGGATCTTGTCGTACGGCCCGGTCAGCGGGCCCTCGTCCGCCGGGCGGACGCGGGTGACGCCGCGCACGACGAACCGCAGCGCGTCCGGGTCGCGTCCGGCCCCCCGGGCCGCCTCCTTCACGATGGCGATTTGCTGGTCGATGGTGCCGAGGTCGGCGCGGCTGGAGCTGATCCAGCCGTCGGCGATCCGCCCGGCGCGCTCCAGCGCGACCCGCGCGGTGCCGCCCAGCAGGACGGGCGGCGGCGTGGCGGGCCGGGGGTCCTGGTGGGAGCGCGGCACCTCGTAGAACTCGCCCCTGTGCTCGACGACGTCCTCGGTCCACAGCCGCCGCAGCAGGCCGACGTACTCCTCCGCGCGCCTGCCCCGCCGCTCCATCGGCACGCCGGACGCGGTGAACTCCTCCGGCAGCCAGCCCAGCCCGAGGCCCACGTCGAGCCTGCCGCCGGACACCTGCTGCAGGGTCGCGAGCTGCTTGGCCAGCAGCACCGGGCTGACGAACGGCAGGTTGAGCACGGCCACGCCGAGCCGCACCCGCTCGGTGATCCCCGCCAGGTACGCGAGCGCGACGACCGGGTCCTGCACACTGCGGTAGACGGGCCCCATCGCGTGGCCCTCCGGGTAGAGCAGCCGCTGGAACGCCCACACCCCGTGGTAGCCGAGCTCGTCGGCGCGGCGCGCGATCCGCCTCATGTTCTCCGGCGTCGCCCACGAGCCCGACACCGGCACGGCAAATCCAATCCTCATACCCGCACACTAGGGTGTCCGCCGTGGACGATCATCGCTTACAGGCCGGCGAGCTGGCCCGGCTGGCGGGGCGCGACGGGCCGGTGACGGTGCTCAAGCGGACCACGGTTCTCAAGCAGACCAAGGTGCTCGTGGTCCGGGCCGGCGACGTGGTCGTCAAGGCGCATCCGCCCGGCACCGACGAGAGGGCCCTGCGCGCCCGGCTCGACGCGGCCCGCGCGCTCGACGGCATCATGCTCGCCCCGCTCGGCCTCGAACGGCTGGACGGCCGCCTGGTGACGATCTGGCCCGCCGGCGAGCCGCTGACCATGGACGACGTGGAGGCGGGGACGACGCCGTGGGAGGAGGGCGGCCGGCTGCTCGCGCTGCTGCACGCCCGGCCGGTCCCCGCGGGCCTGCCGCCCGCCGGGGGCCCGTCACGGCTGCCTCGGGCCATGGCCGACCTGGCGTCGGCCGGCGTTCCCGCTCCCGTCGCCGCACCGATCCTGGAGGCGTACGCGACGCTGCCCCCGGCCCGGGAGGGCGGCGCGCTGACCCACGGCGACTGGCACCTCGGCCAGATCGTCCGGCACGGCGGCGGCTGGCTGCTGATCGACCCCGACGACCTCGGAGCGGGCGACCCGGCCTGGGACCTGGCCCGCCCCGCCGCCTGGTTCGCCGCCGGGCTGCTCGCCCCGGACGACTGGGAGCGGCTGCTCACGGCCTACCTCGCGGCGGGCGGGACCGCGGTGTCCGCGGACGACCCGTGGCGGGAACTCGACGCGCCGGCCCGGGCGTTGACCGTTCAGCTGGCCGCGACGGCGGTGGCCGCGGGGGCGAGAGCCGGGAAACCACCCGACGACGCCGCCGAGGCCCTGGTGTCCGCCTGCGAAAGGATCGTCGCGGCCGCCCGTGCCGGGACCTGAATGAGGGAGAGTTCGTACATGCAGTGCCCCAAGTGCCGTGGCCGGATGCGGACGTTCGACCGCAACGGGGTCCACATCGAGCAGTGTGACAACTGCCGCGGCGTCTTCCTGGACTACGGCGAGCTGGAGACGCTGACGCGCATGGAGGCCCAGTGGGCCCAGCAGACCTACGCTCCCCCGCCGCCGGCGCACGGAGGCCCCGCCTGGGGCGGCCACCACGGTGGTCACCACGGCCACCACGGCCACCGCCGTGACAGCTGGGTCGGCATGCTGTTCTCCAGCTGAGCACCGCCCCCGTCGCGAACGAGGCCGCGGCCCGGTCACCCGGGCCGCGGCCTCGTTCACGTCCTCCGTACGGTCACATCGGGAACGCGTCGGGGTCGACGTCGCTCGTGCTGGCGTTCCCGCCGAACACGGTGTTGAGGGTGAGGGTCCAGTTGTCCCAGCTCACCCGGCCCGCCGAGTAGACGGTGCGGAACCGCAGCGGATCGTCGAACTTGGAGAAGCCGCAGTCCCTGGTGAACGCGCGGGCGCCCCTGTCGTAGTCGGCCCCGGTCGTGAAGTAGACGCGGTAGGTCCCGTCCCGAACGTTCGCGAGCTTCGCGGTCGCCCCCTTGCGCACATAGAAGCTGACGGCCTTCCGCCCTCCGCGTACGAGGGTGACGACGCCGTCGTGCGATCCGCCGTTCTTCACGGTCAGGGCGCCCCGGCCGCCGCGGATCGCCGACAGCAGCACCGTGCCGTTGCCGAGGCGGCGGGTGTGCCGGGCGGGCGGCTTGAGCGCGACCACCGGGTAGTCCCCGGCCTTCGCCAGGTCGTCCGCGGACGCCCGGAAGGTCGTGAAGTCGCCCGACGCCCCCAGCTTGGCCAGCACGGCCGTGCCGTTGCACAGGGCGTGCGACGACACGTCCTGGTCCAGTGCGCCGAGCCTGCCGTTGAGAGCGCGCAGCGCCGCCACGTAGTCGGTGTGCTCGGGGGCGACGTCCTGGGGAGGCCGCAGGGCCCCGAGCCGCGCAACCGCGGACTCCAGGGCGCTCTCCGCCCGCCCGATGCGCTGGTGGAGGGACTTGAAGGTCCGCGCCTTGGCGATGGCGGCGAGGGTCGTGCCCGCGGGGCGGGCGGCGGCGAGCGCGCTCCGGTAGGCCTCCGGGGTCATCGCCGCCGGTTCCGTGGAGGAGGCGGCGGCCGACGGCCCCGCCGTCCCGCCGGAGGCGTTCCCGCCCGTTCCGCCGGGCTGCGCCGTGCAGGCGGCGAGCGCGCAGGTCGCGGCCAGCACGGCGACGAGGCCGGGAACGGGGCGTGTGAGGGTCCGGGGGAAGATCACCCGAGACACTGTCGGCCTGTCGGCGGACCCTGTCAACACGATTCAGGGCATAGGTCGCCAACCGAGACCTCCGACGCCCATCCGGCGGGGTGAGAGAGCTGACGGACGACGGTGCGGCACGGCCGCGCCCGCCCACCCCAGCGGTCCCTTGAGGTGACAAAGGCCCTACCCGGTTACTCGCGTCCGGGCTCTTGTCGCTAAGGTGAACCTGACCTAACTTAGGTAAGGCTTACCGACTATCCGGAGGGCGATGTGTTCGCGAGCTACCTCATCGGCCTTCGCGAGGGCTTGGAGGCGACCCTGGTCGTCTCCATCCTGGTGGCCTTCCTCGTGAAGAGCGGCAAGGGCGACCGCCTGCCGCTGGTCTGGGCCGGTGTCGGAGCCGCCGTGGCGCTCTCCGTGGCGTTCGGGGCGTTGCTGACCTTCACCGCGGCCAACCTCGGCTCGCGGCAGCACGAGATGTTCGACGCCTTCGCCTCGCTGGCCGCGACCGTCTTCGTCACCTTTATGATCTTCTGGATGCGCACGGCGGCCCGCCGGATGTCGGGCGACCTGCGCGAGAAGCTCGGCGACGCCCTGCGGCTCGGTTCCGCGGCCGTGGTCGTGGTGGCCTTCCTGTCGGTCGCCCGCGAGGGGCTGGAGACCGCCCTGCTGTGGTTCGCCGCCGTCCAGGGCGCGACCACCAGCGCGAGCCCGCTCACCGGCATCACGCTCGGCCTGCTGACCTCCGTCGCGCTGGGCTACGGGCTGTACCGCAGCGCGGTGCGGATCAACCTCACCAAGTTCTTCACCTGGACCGGCCTGCTGCTGATCCTGGTCGCCGCCGGGATCTTCAAGTACGGCGTGCACGACCTGCAGGAGGCGGGCCTGCTGCCCGGTCTGAGCACGTACGCCTTCGACATCAGCGGCCTGCTCGACCCCGGCGCCTGGTACTCGACGCTGCTGAGCGGCATGTTCAACATCACCGCGCAGCCGAGCGTGCTGGAGACCGTCGCCTGGGTCGCCTACGCCGTGCCCGTCCTCGTCCTGTTCCTGCGGCGGCCCTCGGTCAAGGCGCCCGCCGGCACCGCCCCCCAGTCTCAGCAGCCCCAGTCTCCCCAGCCCGCTTCGTGACCGGAGTCCACCCGATGCGCACCCCCACTGTCCTGGCCGTCGCGACCATGGCCCTGGCAGGCCTCACCGCCTGCTCGTCCACCGGCTCCGGCGCCGGTGCCGGCACCGAGGCGACCGCGGCCGGCTCCGGCGCGATCGCCGTGGCCGCCACCGACACCGAGTGCAAGGTGGCGAAGTCCGACCTCGCGGCCGGCACCTCGACCTTCGTCATCACCAACAGCGGCACGAAGGTCACCGAGTTCTACGTGTACGCGCCGGGCGACCGGGTGATGGGCGAGGTGGAGAACATCGTGCCCGGACTGACCCGCGAGGTCGTGATGGAGCTCCCCGCCGGCATGTACGAGACCGCGTGCAAGCCCGGGATGACCGGCAAGGGCATCCGCGGCCCGCTCAAGGTCAGCGGCGAGCACAAGCCGCTGAGCGGCGACGCCGGGCTCGCCGAGGCCGTGGCCAGCTACAAGCGCTACATCAAGAGCCAGTCCGACACGCTGCTCGACAAGACCAAGGAGTTCACCGAGGCGGTCAAGGCCGGCGACCTGGCCGGGGCCAAGGAGCTCTACCCGGTCGCCCGCACCTACTGGGAGCGGATCGAGCCCGTCGCCGAGGTCTTCGGCGACCTCGACCCGGCCATCGACGCGCGGGAGAACGACGTGCCGGACGGCGAGGAGTGGACCGGTTTCCACCGCATCGAGAAGGACCTGTGGGTCAAGAAGGACGTCGGCGGAGACGGCCCGATCGCCGACAAGCTGATGACCGACGTGAACACGATCGTGACGAAGGCCGCGGCGGTCGACCTCTCCCCCGTGCAGCTCGCCAACGGCGCCAAGGGGCTGCTGGACGAGGTGGCCACCGGCAAGATCACCGGCGAGGAGGACCGCTACTCGCACACCGACCTGTGGGACTTCGACGCCAACCTGCAGGGCTCGAAGGCGGCCGTACAGGCGCTGCGCCCGGTCCTGGAGGAGCGCGACGCCGATCTGGTCAAGACGCTCGACGCGAAGTTCGCCGACGCGGAGGCGGCGCTCGGCCGGCACCGTGACGGCGACGGGTGGAAGCTGCACACCGAGCTGTCCAAGGACGACCTGCGGGCGCTGTCCGACGCGATCAACGCGCTGGCCGAGCCGATCAGCAGGGTCGCGGCGGTGGTGGTCAAGTGAGCCCGGAAGGCGCTCCGGCAGGCGGTCCGGAAGGTTCGGCGAGGCGGGAACACACTGTGAGGGAGGCACCGTGAGCGAGGGCTTGAGCCGCAGGCGGCTGTTCGGCCTCGGCGCGGCGGGGGTGGCCGCCGTCGGGGCGGGTGCGCTCGCCACCCGCTCCCTCGCGGAGCAACCGGTCGCGTACGCATCCGCCGCCTCCGACGCCGTCCCCTTCTACGGCGCCCACCAGGCCGGCATCACCACACCGGCCCAGGACCGGCTCCACTTCGTCGCCTTTGACGTGATCACGAAGGACCGGGGCGAGCTGGTGGAGCTGCTCCAGGAGTGGACGGCGGCCGCGGCCCGGATGACCCAGGGCAGGGACGCCGGCACCTTCGGCGCCGTGGGCGGCGCGCCGGAGGCGCCGCCGGACGACACCGGCGAGGCCCTCGGCCTGCCCGCGTCCGGCCTGACGCTGACCGTCGGCTTCGGCCCCTCGCTGTTCGACGACCGGTTCGGTCTCGCCGGCCGCAGGCCCGCGGCGCTGGCCGACCTGCCCGCCTTCCCGGGCGAGGACCTCCAGCCCGAGATCTCGGGCGGGGACATCTGCGTGCAGGCGTGCGCGCACGACCCCCAGGTGGCGGTGCACGCGATCCGCAACCTCGCCCGCATCGGCTTCGGCAAGGTCTCCGTGCGCTACTCGCAGCTCGGCTTCGGCCGCACCTCGTCCACCTCCCGGGCTCAGGCGACGCCGCGCAACCTGATGGGCTTCAAGGACGGCACCAACAACCTCAAGCTGGAGGACACCTCCATGCTGCGCGACCACCTGTGGGCCGCGCCCGGCGACGGACCGGCCTGGATGGACGGCGGCGCCTACCTCGTCACCCGCAAGATCAGGATGCACATCGAGACCTGGGACCGCGCCCCGCTGGCCGAGCAGGAGGCCATCTTCGGCCGGGACAAGGGCAAGGGCGCGCCGCTCACCGGCAAGGACGAGTTCGACGCGCCGGACTTCGCCGCGAAGGGCCCAGACGGGCAGCCGGCGATCGCCGGCGACGCGCACGTACGGCTCGCGCACCCCGACGCGCACGGCGGCGCGCGGCTGCTGCGGCGCGGCTACAACTTCGTGGACGGCTCCGACGGCCTCGGACGGCTCGACGCCGGCCTCTTCTTCATCGCCTACCAGCGCGACCCGCGCAAGCAGTTCGTGCCGATCCAGCGCATGCTGTCGCAGAAGGACTCGCTGAACGAGTACATCAAGCACGTTTCCAGCGGCCTGTTCGCCTGTCCGCCCGGGGTGGTCGACGGCGGCGACTACTGGGGCCGCACGCTGTTCACCTGAGCACTTGTCCTTGAAATAGCGCTTTGTCCATTTTCGAGGCAACTGAATTCCGGCTGGAGAGACCCCGATCGTCGCTTCGATGAATTCACCGTGAACATGCGCGGAATTCCTCGGGATCCATCTTTCCTTCCGCCCGCGAATTTCCCTTTTCTCCCATAATTCGGGTACGGGGAATTCAGAGCCACGGGGCGAAGGAAACCGGGAATGAAGCGTTGGATCGGGGTCGGGCTGGCGCTGCTGCTGGGCGTGGCCGTCGTCCTCGCCCTCGTGCTCGGCGACGACCGGGGCGACGGTGACGGGCAGGGCGACGGGCAGGGCGACGGGCGCGGCGACGGACAGGGAGCGCTCACGACGGTCCGCGGCGTCATCGGTTCGGAGAAGAAACCCTTCTTCGACGACGCCGCGGTCAGGGCGGCGTTCGCCAGGCACGGGCTGCGGGTCGAGGTCGACACCGCGGGTTCCCGCGAGATCGCGTCCACCGTGGACCTGCGCCCGTACGACTTCGCCTTCCCCTCCAGCGTCCCGGCGGCGGAGAAGATCCGGCAGACGCGCAAGATCTCCCGGACGTACTCGCCGTTCTACTCGCCGATGGCCGTCGCGACCTTCCAGCCGATCGTGGACGTGCTGGCGAAGGCGGGGGTGGTGCGCGACTCGGGCTCGGGCTACCAGGTCCTCGACCTGCGGCGGTTCCTCGACCTCGTCGCCCGGGGCACCCGCTGGGACGCGCTGCCCGGCAACACCGCCTACCGGGCGCGCAAGCGGGTCCTGCTGACCACCACCGACGTCCGCACGTCGAACTCCGCCGCCATGTACCTCGCGGCGACCAGCTACGTGGCCAACGGCGACGACGTCGTCAGTTCCCGGGAGCAGGTCGCGGCCGCGGCCGCGAAGATCGCGCCGCTCTTCCTCGACCAGGGCTACTCCGAGTCGAGCACCGAGGCGCCCTTCGAGGACTATCTCGCGCTCGGGATCGGCAAGACCCCGATGGTGGTGATCTACGAGGCGCAGTACGCCGCGCGGCTGTTCGCGGGCGGCGGGGCCGTCCGCCCCGACATGCGGCTGATCTACCCCGCGCCGACCGTGCTGAGCAAGCACACGCTCGTGCCGCTCACGGCCCGGGCCGCCGAGGTCGGGCGGCTGCTGCAGGAGGACCCGGAGTTCGCCCGCCTCGCCGCGAGGCACGGCTTCCGCACCGCCGATCCCGAGGTGTTCGCGGGCCTGGCGGCCAAGGCGAAGGCGCCGGTCCCCGGAAGCCTGGTCGACGTGGTCGAGCCGCCCGCCTACGACCGTCTGGAGGAGCTCGTCGCGACCATCGAGCGGCGCTATCTGGCCGGTGCGAAGCCGTCGTCCTGACCCCCCTTGTCCAGGAAGACAGTTTCCAGGAAGAGTCCCAGGAAGAGAGGACATCCGTGTCCGAAGATCTCGTGCTGACCCCGCCCGCCCCGGTGGCCGCGGTGCCGGTCGAGAAGGCGGCCACCATGCTGCCGCTCCCCGGCGAGCGCGCCGGCGAGCTCGCCCGGAAGGCGGCCGGCTTCGCCGACGAGCTCGGCACGCTCGACCACAGGTCGCCGGAGTTCACCAGGAAGGTGTACGACATCACCTCGATGGGCGACTCGGAGATCCGCGCCTCGTCCCAGGTGGCCAACCGGATGCTCAGGCGCCCGGTGGCGGCGCTGGCCTCGGCCAAGGGTGAGGGCGCCGACGGTCAGGCGCGGGTCGCCGGGCAGCTCGTGGCGCTGCGCCGGACGATCGTCGACCTCGACCCGAAGCAGGCGACCGCGGGCACCCGGCGGCTGCTGGGCGTCATCCCGTTCGGCGACCGGCTGCGCGACTACTTCGCCAGGTACCGCAGCGCGCAGAAGCATATCGACGACATCATCCGGGCGCTGAAGTCCGGGCAGAACGAGCTGCGCAAGGACAACGCGGCGATCGAGGGCGAGAAGGCGAACCTCTGGGAGTCGATGACGAAGCTCCAGGAGTACGCCGTGCTGGCGGCGGCGCTCGACTCGGCCCTCCAGGAGCGGATCGACCGGATCGAGCTCACCGACCCGGAGAAGGCGAACGCCCTGCGGTCGGACGCGCTCTTCGGGGTGCGCCAGAAGCACCAGGACCTGCTGACCCAGCTCGCCGTGTCGGCCCAGGGCTACCTCGCGCTCGACCTGGTGCGCAAGAACAACCTGGAGCTGATCAAGGGGGTGGAGCGGGCGACCACCACGACGATCGCGGCGCTGCGCACGGCCGTCACCGTGGCCCAGGCCCTGGCTAACCAGAAGCTCGTGCTCGACCAGATCACGGCGCTGAACGCCACCACCTCCGACCTGATCCTCGCCACCAGCGAGATGCTGCGCACCCAGGCCGGGGACATCCAGACCCAGGCCGCCGCCACGACCGTGAGCATGGAGACGCTGAGCAAGGCGTTCGACAACGTCTACTCGACGATGGACATGATCGACGGCTTCCGGGCCAAGGCCGTGGAGAGCATGGCCGTCACCGTCGGCAACCTCACCGTGGAGCTCGACCACGCCCGGGCCTACCTGGAGCGGTCCCGCCGCGCTGACGAGGCCGCGTCATGAGGCGAGCGGTCACCGCCGCCCTGGCCCTGCTGCTGGCCGCCACGGGCGCCTGCTCGGGCGGCGGAGCCGAGTCCCCGCCGGACGACCCCGCCGTACTGCGCGTCCTGGCGGGCAGCGAGATCAAGGACCTGGAGCCGCTGCTCGCCAAGGCGGCCGGAGCGGCGGGCGTGAAGGTGTCGCTCTCCTACACCGGCACCCTGGACGGCGCCGAGCAGGTGGCGAGCGGCGCCGCGGACGGCCGCTACGACGCCGTCTGGTTCTCCTCCAACCGCTATCTGTCCCTGATCGACGGGGCGACCGCGCGCCTGTCCACCCAGACCAAGATCATGGTGTCCCCGGTCGTCCTCGGCCTCACCCGCGCCAAGGCCCGCGAGCTGCACTGGGACACCGGCGAGGTCACCTGGACCGACATCGCCGAAGCCGCCGCCGGACACCGCTTCACCTTCGGCATGACCAACCCCGCGTCGTCCAACTCCGGTTTCTCCGCCCTGGTCGGGGTGGCGGCGGCGCTGTCGGACGCGGGCGAGGCGCTCGACCAGGCCCAGATCACGGCCGTCACCCCCAAGCTGACCGGGTTCTTCGCCGCCCAGACCCTCACCGCCGGCTCCTCCGGGTGGCTCGCCGACGCCTTCCGCCGGCGCGCCGACGTGGACGGGCTGATCAACTACGAGTCCGTGCTGCTCGGCCTGCGCTCCGCCGGAGGCGAGCCGCTCACACTGGTCTACCCGGCGGACGGCGTCGTCACCGCGGACTACCCGCTCACGCTGCTCGCGTCCTCGCCGAAGAAGGCGCAGTACGGCAAGCTGGCGGCCTGGCTGCGCACCCCGGCGGCGCAGCGCGAGATCATGACGACCACGGCCCGCCGGCCCATCGTGCCCGAGGTGCCGCCCGACGCCAGGTTCGGCACGGCCCCGCTGCTGGAGCTGCCCTTCCCCAACCGGCGCAGCGCCGCCGACGCGCTGATCAGCGCGTACCTGAACAAGGTGCGCCGCCCGTCGCGCACGCTGTTCGTGCTGGACACCTCCGGGTCGATGGAGGGCGACCGCATCGCGGCGCTCAGGGCGGCGCTCGCCACGCTGACCGGCGCGGACACCTCCGTGTCGGGGCGGTTCTCCCGGTTCCGCGACCGGGAGACGGTCACCCTGCTGCCGTTCAACACCGGGACCGGCCCGGGGAGCACGTTCACCGTGCCGGAGGGCGACCCCGCACCGGTCCTGGCCCGGATCCGGGCGTACGGCGACGGCCTGGAGGCCGGGGGCGGCACCGCCATCTACGACGGCCTGCGCGCGGCGTACCAGACACTCGGGAGCGAGCAGGACGGCGGAAGCTTCACCTCGGTGGTCCTGATGACCGACGGCGAGAACACCGACGGCTCCTCCTACGAGGACTTCGCCGCCTTCCACCGGACGCTGAAAACCCACGTCCCGACGTTCGTCGTGCTGTTCGGCGACAGCGACGTCTCCGAGATGCGCCAGGTCTCCGATCTGACCGGCGGCGCGGTGTTCGACGCCCGGCAGGCCTCCCTCGCCTCGGCGTTCAAGGAGATCCGTGGCTACCAGTGACCGCGTCCTCGCCTACCTCGGCTCGCTGCGGAACATCGTCGGCTCCGCGCTCGCGCTCGGCGGTCTCGCGCTGCACTTCCTCGGACTCGCCGGGTCGCTGTGGCCGGTGGTCGTCGCCGGGCTGTACGGCGTGGGCGCCCTGCTCACCCCGCCCGACCGGGTCCGGCTGACGATCTCCAACGCCGAGGTGGAGACGCGCGCGCTGCGGGCCGACCTGGACGCCCTCGTGGCGAAGGTGACGACCGCCCGCTTCCCCGAGGACGTGGTGGCGAAGGTCGGCGACCTCGCCGGGATCCTGCGTGAGGTGCTGGCCAGGGCGGAGGCGCTCACCTCCGCCCCCGACCACCTGCACGTCGTCTCGCAGGCCGTCCGCGACTACCTGCCCACCAGCCTGGAGGCGTACGCGAACCTGCCCAGGTCGTACGCGCTGACCCGGCGGGGGTCGCGTGAGCGCAGCGCGCACGAGGAGCTGATGGCCCAGCTCGGCCTGCTGGAGTCGGGGCTGTCGGCCGTCGCGGAGGCCGTCTACCAGGGGGACGAGCAGGCCCTCAGGGACCAGGGACGGTTCCTGCGGGACCGCTTCGGGGGTTCTTCACTCGACTTGTAGAGCGCGAGGGCCGGCGGTCACAGGCGCGACTCGTACACCGCCCTGGCCTTCTCGACGAGGTCGAGATGATCGCGGAGCTGGGCCCTGGTGTGCAGCCGGGCCCGGTCCCTGATCAGCTCGTCGAGCAGGTCGAGCCAGCGCAGGCACCATCGGACGTCCTCCGGGCGGGCCACGTGCCGTCCCCGCACGTCGAGATGGACCGGGCTCGTGTGGGCGTACGCCCGGCCGCCGGGTGACCGCGGATGGGCGCCGCCGCGGGCGACCGCGACCACGTAGGCCGGCGCGTCCACCGTCAGGGACACGGTGATCTCGGGACCCGGTCCCTCGGCCGTCACACCGTCCGCGGTGCGGATCTCCAGGTGCTCCACCTCCGGCCCGACGACCCGCGCCCGGACCGTGACCGTCTCGCCGCCGTCCAGGTTGAGCGTCTCCCCCGGGCCCAGGCCGTCCACCGTGAGCTCCAGCCAGGGGCCGGTGGTGGCGAACGTGCGGCCCCGCCGTACGGCCTCGGCGAACGACTCGGCGCCGAGCGGGCCGTCCACGCGGGCGTAGACGCGTTCCCAGCCCGGCGGGCTGGAGACCGTGTCCTGGCGGGTGAACGACAGCATGGCGTCGGTCCCGGCGAGCGCGGCGAGGCGGTTGCCCGCGCCGAGCAGCCTCCGGTAGACCTCGGCGGTCCCCGGCGTGGCCGACAGGTCGCTGAAGTGCAGCACCTCCATCCCGTCGACCAGGCCGAGCGCGGCGTCCACCACCAGGGCGCGGCCGGAGCAGTTCCTGGCGCCGCCCGCGACGACGTCCTCGGGCGAGGAGACCGGCCCGTGGAAGGGGTGGGCGTACCCCAGCACGGCGCGCGGCTCCCGCAGGTCGCCGCAGACGGTCCCGTTGGGCGGCCAGTCGGCGTCCGCGCCGAAGCCGGTGTGGCAGACGGCGGGCGGCGCGGCGATCCCGAACACGTGGACGTGGCCGAAGAGGTCGTTGCGGTACTCCACGCCCATCCGGGCCACGTGCCCGGCGTCCGACCACGGCAGGTCGCGACCGGCCCAGTGCCGCAACGCCTCCAGGTCGTAGACCCGGTCGCCCGCGACGTTCCCGGCGACGAGGTTCAGCACGTGCAGGTCCTCGCCGTGCTGCGCCGCCGCCGCCTCGGAAGGGGCCGCGACCAGGTCACCCGCCCAGTTCAGGTGGACGTGCAGGTCCGCGCCGTACCAGCCCCGGGCTGCGGCGTCGTACAGCCGTTGCGGCGTCAGCCCGACCAGCGTCTCCTCCCCCTCCCTCGGGACCACCGTGGTCTCGGCCACGCCGTACTCCATGCCGCGGGTCACCCTGATCGCGACGGGCTCGGCGGGGACGGCGAGCACGAGGTCGTCGCCGTGGAAGAACGGCACGTCGTCGTTGTCCCGCCGCTCCGGCACGCCGTCCGGGTACCACCCCTGGCCGTCCCGGGACGTCACGCTCCAGCGGCAGGGGAAGCCCGCGCGCAGGCGCAGCCGCGCGGCCCGGGCCGGCCGGGTGAGCCCGGACAGGTCCACCGCCTCGCCGTCCACGGTCAGCGTGGTCGCGGTCGTGACGTCGAGGAGCCGGGCGCCGCCCGCGGCGATCGCGTACGGCACGCCGCCGGCCGTCACCTCCACCGGGCCCGGCAGTGCGGAGTCGACCAGCAGGACGACGGGGACGGCCCCCGGGGACAGCAGCGGCCGGGCCGGGCCGTGCTCCAGGCGATGGCCGTCCGGGGTCAGTCGCAGCACCACCAGGCCCCGGGGGACCTCTCCGCCCAGCGCGTCCCGGAAGGCCGCGTCGAGGTCGGGCCCGTAAGCCATCCGCCCGGCCACCGGGGGAAACCGGAGGAACGGCATCATCCGGACGTATCCCAGCGGCGGCTCACCCCAGGTGATTCCGTGCGCGGACAGCAGCGCGCCGTACTCCCGCAGCGCCCGCTCCACCTGTGGCGGCGTCATCGGGTCGTGGGTCATTCGCACCTCCCCGTAGTCGAATGCGGCCACATCGTGGCACGGTTTCGACCGGAGAAAACGTGCAATTGCACGTGCCCGGGCCCACGGGTAGCGATCTGTCTCACCCGGGGGAAAGGTGATGACCCGAGTGCCCCCAGGATTCCACCGGCGTTCCGTACCCGCCCCTCCGGAGGCACACGCGGCGGGTCCCGGCGGCGCCCCGTGCCTCAGGCGGGCGAGGCCCGTGCGTCAGGCGGGCGGAGGCTCCGCGGCGGTGCCCGCGCCGGACGCCGGGCTCTTCCCGGCGTCCGGGCCGGTGGCGCCCCCGGTGGTGCCCGACGCGTCGGGAGCGGCGGGCAGGAAGGCCGCGAGAATGCGGTCGGCGGCGAGGGCCGGGGTGAGGGTGCCGTCGAGGACCTGTCGCTCGATCTCCGGCGCGAGCGGCGCGACCGTCTCCCGCAGCATGGCCATGAGGCGGTCGGTGACCAGCGCCCACGTCCACTCGACCTGCTGGCGGCTGCGCCGGCCGGCGAGGTCGGCGCCCTCCTGGTGACGCACCACGTGCGCCCACAGCTCCTCCAGGCCCGCGCCGGTGAGCCCGCTGCAGGTCAGCACCGGCGTGGCCGAACGCAGCAGCCGGAGCGCCCCCGACAGCTCCCGCGCGGCCCGGCGCGCGGCCGTCTCGTGCTCACCGTCGGCCTTGTTGACCGCGATCACGTCCGCGAGCTCCAGCACGCCCTTCTTGATCCCCTGGAGCTGGTCTCCCGTACGGGCAAGGGTGAGCAGCAGGAACGTGTCGACCATGTCGGCGACCGTGGTCTCCGACTGGCCGACGCCGACGGTCTCGACGAGCACGACGTCGTAGCCGGCCGCCTCCACGACGACGACGGCCTCCCTCGTGGCCTTCGCCACGCCGCCGAGCGTCCCGGCGGTCGGGGACGGCCGGATGAAGGCGTCCGGGTCGGCCGACAGCTTGGCCATCCGGGTCTTGTCACCCAGGATGCTGCCGCCCGAGCGCCGCGACGAGGGGTCGACGGCCAGCACGGCCACCCGATGCCCCTGGCCGGTGAGATAGGTGCCGAGGGCCTCGATGAAGGTCGACTTGCCGACCCCCGGCACCCCCGACACCCCGACCCTGCGGGCCTTCCCGGCGTGCGGGGTGAGCTCGACCAGCAGCCGCTGCGCCAGCTCCCGGTGATCGGCCCTGGTCGACTCCACCAGCGTGATCGCCCGGGCGGTCCACCGCCGGTCGCCCGACAGCACGCCCTCGACGTAGTCCTCGACCACCGGTGCGGTCACTTGTGGCCCAGCCGTGCGGACAGCTCGCCCAGCAGCTCCAGCGCGGCGTCGGCGATCACCGTGCCGGGCAGGAAGATCGACGAGGCGCCCGCGGCCCGGAGCTCCGCCACGTCGCCGGGCGGGATCACCCCGCCGACCACGATCATGATGTCCGCCGCGCCGAGCCCGGCGAGCGCCTCGCGCAGCGCGGGCACCAGCGTCAGGTGCCCGGCCGCGAGCGAGGAGACCCCGACCACGTGGACGTCCGCCTCGACGGCCTGCCGGGCGACCTCCTCGGGCGTCTGGAACAGCGGGCCGACGTCGACGTCGAAGCCGAGGTCGGCGAAGGCGCTCGCGATCACCTTCTGGCCCCGGTCGTGGCCGTCCTGGCCCATCTTCGCGACGAGGATCCGGGGCCTGCGGCCCTCCGCCTTCTCGAACTGCGCGCTCGCCTCGCGGACCTGGTCCGCGGCGCCGCCCACCTCCGCCCGGTACACCCCCGATATCGTACGGATCTGGGCGGCGTGCCGTCCGAAGACCTTCTCCAGCGCGTCGGAGATCTCCCCGACGGTCGCCTTGGCCCTGGCCGCGTTCACCGCCAGCTCCAGCAGGTTCTCCCCGCTCGCCGCGCCCTTGGTCAGCGCCTCCAGCGCCCCGGCGACCGCGTCGGCCGAGCGCTCCTCGCGGAGCCTGCGCAGCTTCTCGATCTGCTGGTCGCGCACCGCCGTGTTGTCGACCTTCAGCACCTCGATCGGCTCGTCGGCCTCGAGGCGGTACTTGTTGACGCCGATCACCGGCTGGCCGCCGGAGTCGATGCGGGCCTGCGTGCGGGCGGCCGCCTCCTCGATGCGCATCTTGGGCAGCCCCTGGTCGATGGCCCTCGCCATGCCGCCGGCCTGCTCGACCTCCTGGATGTGCTTCCAGGCCGCCCGGGCCAGCTCGCGGGTCAGCCACTCCACGTAGTGGGAGCCGCCCCACGGGTCGATCACCCGGCCGGTGCCCGACTCCTGCTGGAGCAGAAGCTGGGTGTTGCGCGCGATCCGCGCCGAGAAGTCGGTCGGCAGCGCGAGCGCCTCGTCCAGCGCGTTCGTGTGCAGCGACTGGGTGTGCCCCTGGGTGGCCGCCATCGCCTCCACGCAGGTCCGTACGACGTTGTTGAACACGTCCTGCGCGGTCAGCGACCAGCCCGACGTCTGGCTGTGCGTGCGCAGCGACAGCGACTTGGGGTTCTCCGGCCCGAAGCCCTTCACCAGGCGGGCCCACAGCAGCCGGGCGGCGCGGAGCTTGGCCACCTCCATGAAGAAGTTCATGCCGATGCACCAGAAGAACGACAGCCGCGGCGCGAACTCGTCGATGCCGAGCCCGGCCCCGACGCCCGCCCGCAGATACTCCAGGCCGTCGGCCAGCGTGTACGCGAGCTCCAGGTCGCAGGTCGCCCCGGCCTCCTGGATGTGGTAGCCGGAGATCGAGATGGAGTTGAACTTCGGCATGTTCCGGGAGGTGTACTCGAAGATGTCGGAGATGATCCGCATCGACGGGCCGGGCGGGTAGATGTAGGTGTTGCGGACCATGAACTCCTTGAGGATGTCGTTCTGGATGGTCCCCGCCAGCTTGTCGGGCGTGACCCCCTGCTCCTCGGCGGCGACGATGTAGAGCGCCAGGATCGGCAGCACCGCCCCGTTCATGGTCATCGACACGCTCATCCGGTCGAGCGGGATCCCCTCGAACAGCTGCCGCATGTCGTAGATCGAGTCGATCGCCACGCCCGCCATGCCGACGTCGCCCGCGACGCGCGGGTGGTCGGAGTCGTAGCCCCGGTGGGTCGCGAGGTCGAAGGCGACCGACAGGCCCTTCTGCCCGGCGGCGAGGTTGCGCCGGTAGAACGCGTTGGACGCCTCCGCGGTGGAGAACCCGGCGTACTGCCGGATGGTCCACGGCTGCGTGACGTACATCGTGGGATACGGGCCGCGCAGGAACGGCGCGAGACCGGGATAGGTCCGCGGGGCGCCGTCCACCCCGAGGTCGGCGGCCGTGTAGAACGGCTTCACCGCGATGCCCTCGGGGGTCTCCCACGCCGGCCCGCCGCCGGGGACCTCCGGCGCGGCGGCGCCCGATCCCAGATCTATCTCCGAGAAATCCGGAATCATCGGCTCACTCCCAGGTCGTCGAACGTCGCGCGGAGCACCCCGAGCGCGTCGCATCCGGCGTACACATTGGCGTCCACCCCTTCATACTCGCCCTTCCCCGCCAGCCACACCTTCCGCGCCCCCGCCTCCCGGAGCGCCGTCGCGACCGCCGCCGCGTGCTCGCCGTACAGGCGGTCGCTGGAGCACAGGCAGGCTACGGGGGCGCCGGACTCGCGGAACGCCGCGGCGATCGCTGCCGGGTCGGCGCCCGGCCCGCCGGCGACCGTCGCGATGCCGCCCGCGGCGAACAGGTTGGCCGCGAACGTCGCCCTCGCGGTGTGCGCGGCGATCGGCCCGATGGTGGCGAGGAACACCGTGGGCCGGCTCGGCTGCGCGTCGGCGAGGTCGCGCAGCGCCTCGAACTCCTCGGCGTGGCGCACCAGCGGCAGCCCGTCGCCGGGCGTACGGGCGAGGCCGGGGCCCGGCCTCCGGGTGACCGGTCTCTCCCCCAGGTCGGGGAACTCGCTGACCCCGGTGATCGGGTCCCGCCGGTGCGCGATGTTCACCGCCCGCGCGGCGCGCGTCTCCGCCAGTCGCTCCGGGACCAGCCGCTCCAGCGCCGCGGCCATCCCACCGGACCGCTCGATCTCCTGGAACCACTCCCAGGCCCGGCGGGCGAGGTCGTCGGTGAGCCGCTCCACGTACCACGAGCCCCCGGCGGGGTCGGCGACCCGGGCGACGCCGGCCTCCTCCACCAGCAGCGCCTGGGTGTTGCGCGCGATGCGCCGGGCGAACGCGTCGGGCAGCCCGAGGCAGGCGTCGAACGGCTGCACGGTCACCGCGTCGGCCCCGCCCGTCCCGGCCGCGAAACAGGCCAGGGTCGTGCGCAGCATGTTCACCCAGGGGTCCCGCACCGTCATCATCGCCGAGGACGTGACGGCGTGCTGAAGCTGGCGCCCCGGCCCTCCGGCGACCTCGGCCACCCGCGCCCACATCCGCCGCGCCGCCCGCAGCTTGGCGATCGTGAGGAACTGGTCGGCGGTCGCGGCGTACCGGAACTCGATCTGGCCCAGCGCCTGCTCCACCGTCAGTCCCGCGCCGGTCAGCGCCCGCAGATAGGCGACGCCGGTCGCGATCGAGCAGCCGAGCTCGTCGGCGTCCGCGCCGCCCGCGTCGTGGTACGGCAGCGCGTCGACGGTGATCGCCCGCAGGCCGGGGTGATCCGCCGCGCAGCGGCGGGCGAGCGATACCGCGTCGTCCAGGACGGCCGGCACGCCGGTGCGGGCCGCCAGCCCGATCGGGTCGGCGCCGAGGTTCCCGCCGGGCAGCGCCACGTCCCCGGCGAGGCGCAGGAACGCCTCCGCCGCCTCCGCCGTACGGGGCCCGGCGTCGAGGACGACCGGGGCGAGGTCGAGCAGGACGCCGTCCAGCACGGCCGGCAGCGCGGCGGGGTCGATCGAGGTCAGGTCGAGCCAGAGGGAGGTGACGCCGTTCTCCAGGTCGGCGTGGATCGCCTCGCGGGTGACGGCCGGGTCGGGGTCGGCGTGCCGCTGCCGCACGTCCCACAGGCCGGGTCCGCGGACCACGCGCGGCGCGTCGGGCAGGTCGCTCGCGTCGTACAGCGCGGCGATCCGGACACCGTCATAGGAGATGGTCGACAGGGCGTCCTCGGCCGCGTCGTCCGTCCCCTCCCAGCCGGTTTTGCGCAGCACCCCGAGCGCGAGCGCGCGCCACCGTTCCCGCGTTGCCTGCGGAAATCCTGCGGTGGGATCGGCGAGGTCGTCGAGTTCAACAGGCGGCACCGTCATGAACCGGATGCTATGGGCATTCTCGCGTCGGCGGGGCAACTGGCCCCGAGTCCGGGGTCCCCGGGTCCCGAATCTGGGGACGGCGAGCGTCGCCCGGACGCCTCACGGAGGCGTGCCCGGCACCGGCGACGCGGGAGAGAGCCGGACTCCGTGTGGCGACGGCGCCCGCGGACGTCGTACGCAGGACGCCTAGGATCGGGCGGCATGGCGCTGCGACCTGTCATGGTGAACATCAAGGCCGTCGATCACTCGGCGGTCGGCCGGTTCTGGGCGGAGGCGCTCGGCTGGACCGCTCACAGCGGAGGGTCCGGTGTGACCACCTACGCCGCGCCCGCCGGTGACCTCGTCTGGCCGCACCCGGTCGCCGTGTGCGTCGACGTCGTCACCGTCCCGGAACCCAAGGCGACGGCGAAGAACCGGGTGCACCTCGATCTCGCCACCACCTCGGCGGCCCATCAGGCGGACCTGGTCGCGCGCCTGAAGGATCTCGGCGCGACGCCGGCGGATGTCGGCCAGGGCGAAGTGCCGTGGACGGTTCTGGCCGACCCGGAGGGCAACGAGTTCTGCGTGCTGGAGCCCCGGGAGAGGTACCGGGACACCGGCCCGATCGCCGCGGTGGTGGTCGACTGCGCGGACCCGCGGGCCATGGCCCGGTTCTGGGGCGCGGCTCTGGACTGGACCCTGCACGAGGTGACCGGCGACCAGGCGACGCTGCGCTCCGCCAAGGGTGTCGGCCCATATCTGGAGTTCCTCCGCACGCCCGGCGTGAAGACCGTGCCGGACCGCGTCCATCTCGACCTGCTGCCGTACCCCGGTGACGACAAAGCGGCGGAGGTGGCCCGGCTGCGGGCCCTCGGCGCCACCGACCTCGACCTCGGCCAGGGCGACGTCCCGTGGACGTGCCTGGCCGACCCGGAGGGCCACGAGTTCTGCGTCCTCGCCCTCTCCTGACGCGGAGCCTGGACGACACTCTCATGTGCAGGCGGGAGGTGCCGCACGCGCCCCGCCCGGACCGCGGACAACGGCTACCGCGGGTACGGGCTGGTGAATCGGCTCATTGGCGAAGCGCTACTCGGTGAACAGCTCGTGGGCCGAGGTGACGGTGACGGCCCGGCGTACCCAGGTCCGCAGCTGGTCCAGGTCCTGGCAGCGGCGGATCCGCTCGCGTACGTCGTCGGGAATCTCCAGGCCCCGGGTCTCCAGCACGCTGAGGATCGCGTCGCCCTCGCCCTCTGCGCGTCCTTCCATGCGTCCTTTGGCCTCTCCCTTGTCCAGCCAGTGGGAGAAGTACTTCTCGCCGAGGTGCTCGAAGTCCTGAATGGTGGTCACCATCTCCTCCAGACGCTTGGCCGTCACCATGGGTAGTGAGTTCGTCGCCGCTCAGGCCTCGTCGCGGTCCACGACGACCGAGTCGGCGCGGCGTTCGACCGGCACCGGCTGGGTGCTGTCCACCGATTCCACCCGGGCGGCCGCGAAGGGCGGGATCGGGACCCCGGTCGCGACATGGAGGAGCTCCAGCGCGGTTTCCGGCCGGTTGTGAATGAGAGCGATGGGCATCTCGTGGTCGAGTCCAGGCATGGCCGGGATATTACTATGAGTTGCTCATTGATTACTTTGAGTTCTGGCGAACCTGTGTGGGGGCTTCCTGAGCGTGCGTCTCTCGGAGTGATCAAGGTGGCGGGAAGCGCTCCCGGCGTCAGGAATGGGGGGTCCGGCTTCTGGGCCTGACCTCCGGTTGCCTGTGCCTTCTTTCGTACATGGCGGCCTGCAGCCGGGCGACGTCTTCGAGGTCCTTGGGGCGGCGGGGCATCCCGGGAACCCAGACCGGCATCATCCGCTTGATCTCGATCTGCGCGGCGGGACTGATGATCGGGCATCGCAACCGGCCCAGCCGGCCGGGCTCCGCGTCGAGCATTCCCTCCGGCCAGGGCTCCCCCTTCCACGGGCCGCCTGCGACCACCACCCGGCCGTCTCCGTCCGTCGCCAGAAGTGCGAAGCTCAGTTCCACGTCCCCACGGCCGAAGTCCAGTTGCTGCTCGGGCGGCGGGCCGGGTATCGGTTCGTAACCGCGCCCCGTCAGCTTCGCGGCCAGGCCGGGCGCGTCCTCCGCCCAGACGAACCAGTCGACGTCCCTGTGGTCGCGGGTGATCTCACCGAGGTAGAAGTCCATCGCCCAGCCACCGCGCAGCCAGACCTGGACACCGATCTCCCCCGCCAGGCCGATCACCTCGTCGATCGCGTGCAGGTGCCGAGCCGCGCGTTCTTCATCCACGTATGGGACGCTACGCCACGATCTTTACGCTTGGGCACCCCCCGGGCGTGCGGGTCAGTCCCGGCCGGATTCGAGATAACCGGTCAGGTAGGTCAGCGCCGCGGCGGCGTCACCGCCGGGGCCGTGCGGCCGGCGCAGGTCGTCGACGAAGGCGGCGATGTCGGCGAGCCGCCACCAGAGAGGATAGAGAGCGAGGCCGGCCGCCGTGACGGCCCGGCCGGTGAGGCGGGTGTAGCGAGCGATCACGTCGCCGCCGTCGCCGGTCTCGTCCTCGCCGAGCATGCGGGCGAGGGCCGGGGTGAGCATCCACAGGTCCCGCTCCGGAGGAGCGACCAGCACGGTGTCCCAGTCGACGAGTCGCGGACCGGCCGGGGTACGCAGGATGTTGCCGGGGTGCGGTTCGCCGTGTGTGACGACCCACGGCGTTCCAGAGTCGCGCACCTGCTCGACGCGTGAATCGAACTCGGCGAGCGACCTCCGTACCTGCCCGGCATGGGCGGTCAGCAGCGCACGGGCCGGCTCGGCGTACGGCCCGCCGGTCCACTCGCGATCGAGGTCCCGCAGCGCCTCCACCAGCCCGTCCCGGCCGGGCAGCGCCAGGTCGGACCGGGGCGCGACGTCCGCCACGAGCGGGGTCGCCTCGTGCAGCGCGGCCAGCAGGCCGGCCAGCTCGGCGCGGTCCTCGGGCCGGTGCGCGCCGAAGTGCCCGGCGGCGCCCTCCACCATCGGGAACACCGACAGGGCGTACCGCGAGGTCAACCGCCGCACCAGGGCGCCGGTCGCGGCCGGGATCGGCGCGAGCACGAAGTCGAGCCCCGCGTCCCGGCGCAGTGCCAGCGCGACGCCGAACGCCCGCTCGATGCCGTGGAAGGCGTCATCGCGTCCGGCGCCCCCGGCGCCGAGGTCGTCCACCTTGACGAACCACGCCTGCCCCCGCCGATCCACCACCGACCAGTGATGGCTGCCCGCGCCCACCGGGAGGTACTCGGCTGAGCGGGGCTCCATGCCCCAGCCCTCGGCCAGCGCGATCGTGAGCTCGGTCTCCGCCAGGTCGGCCGGTCTGTCCCTCATACGCCGAAAGTGTGGCCGATCCCGGGGCCCGGACGCGGATCATTTCCCGCATGGCGGGATCGGCGGCCGTGCGCGCGCCGAGGCCGGATTTGGGGTCAGGACTTGGCGGCGAAGGCCGCGTCCCAGGTCTGCTTGCCGACGATCCCGTCGACGTCGAGGTGCTTGTCCTTCTGGAACCGGCGGCACGCCTCCTGGGAGTCCGGCCCGTACGCGCCGTCGACCGTGATGTCGTAGCCGAGCGTCTTCATCCGTGACTGCCAGGCACGGACGTCGTCACCGTGCATCACGGGGGGATACTTCAGCAGCCGCCCGGGCCACTTCTGGGTGGGCTGCGGTCCGGGCTTGGGATCGGGCAGGCTGGTGCCGCCGGGGCGGGGGGCGCCCTTCTTGACCCAGGCGTACAGGGCGTCGCCGGGGCAGTCGGTGGAGTAGCCGTCGCGGTGGCCCTTGATCTCCTTGCCCGCGCCGCCCTTCGCACGGAGGTACTCCACCGCGTCGAGGATGGCGTGCAGGATCCCGTCGGTGGGCTGGACCAGCCCGGCGTTGCCGACCAGGCCGAGCACGGCGTAGTGGCCGGAGTTGAGGCCGGGGCCGTTGGCGGCGGGCAGGTGACCCGGCCCGCGGCCGACGAACACCTTCCGGTGCGGGCACGCGACCATCGAGTAGCCGATGTCGAGCCAGCCGTTGCCGTCCATGTGGAAGTTCTGGATCGACTTGACCATGGCCACGCACTTGGCGTGGTCGCGGACGATGCCGGGGTCCACACGTCCGCCGGTGTAGTGGACCTTGACGCCCCGGGTGGAGGCCAGCGAGGAGTACGAGCCCCTGGGCGAGCGCGCCCCCCAGTCGGCGCGGGACACGAGATCGATGGCCACAGTTCTCTCCGTAGAAGCCGTACAACTGGACACCGAGGGTAGCGGTAACTCCTCAGCAACCACTGCCTTTTGCCGATAAGAAACCGCTTAAACGGCAAGCAAACTGAATAGAGTGATAAATCCGTCGACAATCCATGTCGAACGTCGAGATCATGACCGTATGTCCGTTGTCAGGGAGGTCGACTTCACTCCGCCGTCCATGCCCACGCCCCCGCCGCCGTCCGGGCCTTCCGGACCCTCCGGACCGTTGGGGCCGTCCTCCGGACCGCCGGCTCTGCCGATGCGGATCTGGCTCGACGACGCCGACAGCCCGGCCGACGTGATCGACGCCCTCGCGCTGTCGCCGTTCGCCACCGGGGAGCAGCCCTGGTCGCGTACGACCAACCTCAGCCGGGTCCGCGCCGACGCCCCCCTCGCGGCCGAGGGTGGCCGCCTGCTGCGCGTGGCGCAGCACACCGACGGGTACGAGACCCGGCTGTTCGCCGGTGAGGGGTGGACGCTGCGGGTGGTCCGCAACCTCAACCGGTCGGCGATGCTCACCGCCACGGCCGTCAGCGAGGAGCTCGCCGGCACGGTCCTGGAGCAGGCGACCAAGGGCGCGGAGGAGGAGCCACCGGGCGGCGACCACGTGCGGATGGGCTTCTGGTGGAGCTCGGGCCACGGCCCCCGCCGCTCCGCCAAGCCGATCACCACCTCGTCCTGGCAGGACATCAGGCGGAACTACCCGGCGGCGGCCGCCGGTCGCCTCGACGCGCTCATGGCGGTCGACTCCCACGACGTGGCCGGCCGGCTGATCCTCCTGCACGGCCCGCCGGGGACCGGCAAGACGACGCTGCTCCGTACGCTGGCGCGCGAGTGGGCGTCGTGGTGCCAGGTCGACTGCGTGCTCGACCCCGAACTGCTCTTCAACGACCCCGGCTACCTGATGGACGTCGCCGTCGGCTGGGACGGCCCGGACGACGACGACGAGGAGCCGCGCTGGCGGCTGCTCGTCCTGGAGGACTGCGACGAGCTGATCCGCGCCGAGGCCAAGCAGTCGACGGGTCAGGGCCTCTCGCGCCTGCTCAACCTGACCGACGGGCTGCTGGGCCAAGGCCGGGACGTGCTCGTGGCCATCACGACGAACGAGGACCTCAGCCGGCTCCACCCGGCCGTCGTACGGCCCGGCCGGTGCCTCGCCCAGATCGAGGTCGGCCGGTTCGACCGGCCGCAGGCGGCGGAGTGGCTGGACGGCGCGGCGGTGACTCCCCCGGACGGCGCCACGCTCGCCGAGCTCTTCGCCCTGCGGGACGGCCGTCCGGCGCCCCTCCCCGAGCCGCCCGCCACCACCGGGCAGTACCTCTGAACGACAGGTCCCCGGCCCGCCGGGGCCGGGGACCTGCGTCCGCCGGCGAATCGATCACGGACGCCGCTCGGGGCGCCGAGGCCGCTCAGCCGAGGCCTCTCAGCCGACGTGATCAGGCGCGGGTCGGGCACGCGACCGCACCATCGGGACACCCCCGCGCGCTCTCACCGGCAGGGAGCATCTCGGCATACATTTCGATTTCGGCCACCTCCGCGCGAATCGCCGCAATGGCAAGGCCCACCACCCGCCGCCATTCCCCGCACCCGCCGGTATCCGCTTTTTTCAGCTTTGACACATCCGGCCCACCAGGGGTTTTGATCGTCGCAGCGAATTCCTTGCGCTGCATCTGAATGAAGATCGGGTAGGCACGAGTTCATCGCGTCAGAGCGATCACGGGATTTCCCAGAAACAGCTCGATCTGATGCGCCATGTCCAGATCGCATGCTGTATGCGCATTCTCGGGAGAATTCGTGCGCGTTCTTTCTCGCAAAGCGTCCCTGGCCGCCTGCGCCCTCACCGTGGCGGCCCTGACCGGAGCCCCGGCCCAGGCCTCGGCCACATCCGGGCAGGCCGCGGCCGGGTCCGCCAAGGGCGTCCCGGCCGCCGCGTCTCCGGCCCGGAGCGCGAACTGGGGCACGCCCTGCGGACCGCCGTTCGTGCAGGACGACAAGCTCCTCGGACCGCTGGTCCTGCCGCACACCTCCCCGCTGAGCGAGATCCTGGCCGGCTACCGGCGGTACGGCGGCCTCATTCCGGCCGACTTCCTGCGCCGTTATCTGAACCCGGCCACCAACTTCTACCGCTTCCCTCCGGACTCCGGCTTCGCGCACGCGGGCGGGTTCAGCAACGCCCGCGTGCTCGTCACACAGGTCAAACTGCAGATCGGATACAAGGTGGACCGCTTCGGCGGGGAGACCGGCGCGTTCCTCGCCCCCTACGGCACGCCGTTCCCCGCCCGGGCGCTGCCGCCCAGCAACCTCAACAACGCGCCCAACGACCCCCACCTGTGCAACTACCACGTCTACCGGGTGATCCGGCCGTTCTACGTCGACGGCGGCCCGGCGGCCCCGGCCTTCCAGCAGCCCGGCCAGGGCGAGCAGTTCCACACGATCGCCCGGTACATCCCCGGCGCGCCGGCCAACCCCGACGGCGAGGTCTCCATCGGCTGGCTGGTCGGAAACGGCTACCTCCTCCCTATCAACTGACGGCCCCGTCATCCGTCGGCGGTGAGGCGCAGGACCAGGCCGGCCACCTCGTCCGGGCGAGACAGGAACGGGTGGTGGCCCGCGTCGATCTCCACCACCCGGTCCGCCCGAGCCGCCTGGGCGCGCTGCAGGGGCGGCGGCGTCCCGTTGTCACGGGCGCAGACGAGGTAGGTCGAGGGGATCTCCTTCCAGGCGGCGGCGCCCACCGGCCGGACGGTGACGGCGGCGGTCTGCCGCACCAGGCGGGCGTGCGCCCCCGCGACGGCCTCCTCGTCGCAGTCCTGCAGGAACGTCTCCGTCGCCGTCTCCGGGCGCACGCCGAACGTCCCGTCGGAGCCGAAGTCGAGGTAGGGCGAGGGCCCGCCGTCCCCGAAGGACGACAGGCTCTCGCCCGGCTCGGGCAGGAAGCTCGTCACGAACAGCAGGTGCCGCACCGAGGGCAGCCCCGCGGCGGCCTCGGCCACGACGACGCCCCCATAGCTGTGCGCCACCACCACGACCGGACCGGCGACGGACGCGAGATGCGCGCGAACCGCCGCCACGTCGTCGGGCAGCGACGGCCCGTCGGCGCCCGGGAGCCGCCCGCCCTCCTCATGGCCCTCTCCGCAGCTCGGCAGGGGCGGCGCGCCGCTGGGGACTCCCTCGGACTCCAGGATCGCGGCGGTGCGGTGCCACCACCACGCTCCGTCCCGTACGCAGGCTCCGTGGACGAACACGACACGCACGACGGCCTCCTCCGACGACGGTAGGCTTATAAGCGTAATGCGTGTTACGTGAAAGGCGGCCGCGATGCCCCGGCGTCCCCAGCCGGAGATCAGGGCCAGGCTGCTCGCCGCCTGCGCCGACCACCTCCTCGCCCACGGCCTGCCCGCGAGCCTGGCCGCCCTCGCCACGAGCGCCGGCACCTCGCCGCGCATGCTGATCTACCACTTCGGCACCCGGGAACGGTTGCTGCGCGAGGCGCTCCAGCAGGCGAGGACCCGTCAGCTCGCGTTCTTCCGGAAGGCCCTCGCACCCCGGGACGAGCCGTACGCGCGGACGCTGGAACGGGCCTGGCGCACGCTGACCGGCCCGGAAGGCGCGCCGTTCCTCCGGCTGTTCGGCATGGTGCACGGCACGCCCGAGGGGGCCGCCCTGTGGCCGGACTTCCGCGAGGCCGCCACCACGGACTGGCTCGGCGTGCTGGAGGAGGGCCTGCGGCCCGAGCACGGCGAGGCGGCCCCCGCCCTGGCGACCGCGACGCTGGCGGTCGTACGCGGGCTGCTCCTGGACCGCGACGCCACGGGAGACGACGGCCGCACGGCCGCCGCCTTCACCGCGTTCCTGCGCCTGCTCGGCCCGGACGGAGCACGGCGCGCGATGCCGTAGCGTCCGTGTGTCGGATACGTAAACCATCCGATGCGCCAGGTCAGGGCGGAAACCACAATCGGCGAGGTGGTCACCCTGCTGTATGCCGAGCGGAGCCCCAGTTGAGCCTCGTCGTCCTGCACCGATGGTCCGTCGGCGGGCAGGAGGACGGGACGGCGAAGTACCTGGACCCGTTCGCGCCCGGCGGTGAGCGGGAATGGCCCTACACCCGCTGGACCTCCGAGGAGCGGGAGATCGGCTTCCCTGCCACGCAGCTCGTGCCGTCGTGGACGGCCGCCGCGCCCCCCGGCGCGTGGCTGGAGATCGAGATGCGGGCCCGGACCGTGAGCGGCGCCCTGACCAAGTGGTACGTCATGGGCCGGTGGGCCGAGAGCGACGCCGACATCCACCGCACGTCCCTGCCGGGCCAGGGGGACGCCGACGGCGACGTGGCGGTGGACACCCTCGTCGCGGCCCGGCCCGTCACGTCGTACCGGGTGCGGGTCACCCTGTACGGCGGCGGCGGCCACGTGCGGTCGCTCACCGTGATGGCCTCCTCCGTACGGCCGGGCACGAGGGGCGGCGCCGCGCCGGGAACCACGGGCGCACCGGGCGCGCGGGGGGTCGAACTGGACGTGCCGCGCCGGTCGCAGAAGGCGCACCTCGGGCACTACCCGCAGTGGGACGGCGGCGGGGAGTCGTGGTGCAGCCCCGCGGCGTTCACCATGGTGCTCGGCTACTGGGGACGCGGGCCCGCCCCGGCGGACCTCGCCTGGGTGACTCCCGGCGATCCGTGCCCGGCCGTCGACCACGCCGCCAGGGACATGTACGACCACAGCTACCAGGGCACCGGCAACTGGCCGTTCGGCGTCGCGTACGCGGGCCGCTACGGGCTGGACGGCTTCGTCACGCGGCTGCGCTCGCTGGGCGAACTGGAGCGTTTCATCGCCGCCGGAATCCCGGTGATCACCTCACAGGCGTTCCGCGAGCACGAGCTTCCCGGCGCCGGATACTCCACGAGCGGCCACATCATGGTCGTCACGGGGTTCACGGCGGAGGGCGACGTGATCGCGAACGACCCCGCCGCGCCGGACGACGACGGCGTACGGCGGATCTACCCGCGCGCCGCCTTCGAGAGCGTCTGGCTGCGCGGCACGAGCAGCGGCGGGATCGTGCACATCGTCCACCCGCCGGGTACGACTCTTCCGGACTCGGGGGGGAACTGGTGACGATTCGGGCCGTGGACGTCGCGCGGGTGGACGACCGCCCGCTGTGGGTGGAGATCTCGGGCGACGAGGTCTGGTGGGACGAGCCCCGGCCGCACGAGGGCGGCCGGCGCTGCGTGGTGCGGCGGACGGCCGGCGGCGCGATCGAGGACGTGCTGCCGCAGGGCTGGAACGCCCGGAACCGGGTGATGGAGTACGGCGGGCGGTCCTGGCGCGCGCACGAGGGCCGGCTGGTGTTCACCGACTGGGCGGACGGCCGGATCCACCTGTGCTCCCCCGGCGGGGAACCGGTCCCGCTCACCCCCGAGGGCCCCGCCCGCTACGCCGACCTGGTGGTGCGCGGCGGCGAGGTCTGGTGCGTGCGGGAGCAGGGCGGCCCCCGGAGCGCGGACCGCGACATCGTGGTGGTGCCGCTCGACGGCTCCCCTCTCCGCAGTGTGGTCGCGTCCCACCGCTTCCTGATGAACCCCCGGGTGTCGCCGGACGGCCGCACGCTCGCCTACATCGGCTGGAACCACCCCGACATGCCCTGGGACGCCACCGAACTGTGCGTGGCGCCCGTCGCCGGCGGCCCGCACCGGGTGCTGCTGTCCGGCGTGTCCACCTGCCAGGCCGAGTGGCGCGACGACGAGAGCCTTTACGTCGTGACCGACCCCACCGGCTGGTGGAACATCCACCTCGTGGGGCTGGACGGCACGACGTGCGACCTCACCCCCGTCCCCCTGGAGTTCGGCGACGCCACCTGGAAGATCGGCGGAACGTTCTTCGCCGTCGCCGGCGGGCGGATCGCCGCCGTGTACGGCACCGCCGACGAACGGCGGCTCGGCGTGCTCGACCGGCCCCTGCCGAACGGCTCGGGCGGCGCCGCCATCCGCGACGTCGGCGGCGGCTACACCTTCTGGGCGCCCACCCTGTCGGCCCAGGGCACCCACGTCGTCGGCGTCGCGGCCTCGCCGCACCGGCCGTACGAGGTGGTGCGGGTCGACCTGGACACCGGGCGGCACGAGGTGCTCTCCCCCGGCAAACCGGTGCCCGGCGACGCCGAACTGCCCACGCCCGAGGCCGTGACCGTCGACGGCGTCCACGCCCACGTGTACGCCCCGCCCGGCGGCGGGCCCGCGCCGTACGTGTTGTTCGTCCACGGCGGGCCGACCGGGTCGGCGGCGCCGGTGCTCGACCTGGAGATCGCCTACTTCACCAGCAGGGGCATCGGCGTCGCCGAGGTCAACTACGGCGGCTCGACCGGATACGGCCGGGCCTACCGCGAGCGCCTGCGGCACAACTGGGGGGTCGTCGACGTCCGCGACTGCGAGACCGTGGCGCGGTGGCTGCTGCGCACCGGGCGGGCGGAGAAGGTGGCGATCAGGGGCGGCAGCGCGGGCGGCTGGACCTCGATGGCCGCCCTCGTCCACAGCGACGTCTTCTGCGGGGCGGTGTCCCACTACGGCATCTCCGACCCCGAGCGCTGGGCGGCGCAGACGCACGACCTGGAGTCGCACTACCTCGACGGGCTGATCGGCCCGCTGCCCGAGACCCGCGACCGGTACCTCGACCGGTCGCCGGAACGGCACGCCGCGCGGGCGTCGGGCCCGGCGCTGCTCCTGCACGGGCTGGAGGACAAGGTGGTCGATCCCGCCGAGTCCGAGCGCTTCGCCGCCGCGCTCGCCCGGCACGGCCACCGGTGGGCGTACCTCACCTTCGAGGGGGAACAGCACGGATGGCGGCGGGAGGACACCATCGTCCGGGCGCTGGAGGCGGAGCTCGCGTTCTACGGGATAGTCTTCGGCTTTCCCACGCCCGAGGTCCCACCGCTGACGCTGCACAACGGGGAGGCACATTGAGCGAGGTCGCGGCGATCTGTTCCGAACTGCTGAGGATCGACACCACCAACGACGGGTCGGGCGACGGCCCGGGCGAACGGCGGGCCGCCGAATACGTGGCGTCCCTGCTCGCCGAGGCCGGGATCGAACCGGTGGTGTTCGAGTCGGCGCCGCGCCGCACCAGCGTGGTCGCCCGCATCCCCGGCGACAGCCCCGACGCGCTGCTCCTGCACGGGCACCTCGACGTCGTGCCCGCCGACCCCGCCGAATGGCGTACGCACCCGTTCTCCGGGGAGATCGAGGACGGCTGCGTACACGGCCGGGGCGCGGTCGACATGAAGGGCACGCTCGCGATGACCCTCGCGTGGGCCCGCGAGAACGCGCGCCGGGGCGTGCGGCCCCGGCGCGACCTGGTGCTGGCGTTCCTCGCCGACGAGGAGGCCACCGGGGAGTACGGCGCGGGGCACGCGGTGGAGCGGCACCGCGACCTGTTCGAGGGCTGCACCGAGGCGATCAGCGAGTCCGGCGGTTTCTCCTGGTACGAGGGCGATGTCCGCGTCTATCCGGTGGCCGTCGGGGAGCGCGGCACCGCGTGGATGCGGCTGACCGCCCGCGGCGTGCCGGGGCACGGGTCCAAGCCCGCCGTGGACAACCCCGTCGCCGAGCTGGCCGCCGCCATCGCCCGCATCGCCGCCCACGACTGGCCCGTACGGCTCACGCCCGAGGTGGCCCGGCTGATCGAGGAGCTGTCGCGGGCACTCGGCCGGCCGATCGACGTCGACCGGCTGGACGAGGAGATCGAGCGGTTGCCCCGGGCGGCCGCCCTGTTCAAGGGCGTGCTGCGCAACTCGGCCAACCCGACGATGCTGAACGCGGGATACAAGGTCAACGTCATCCCCGGTACGGCAGAGGCCCACGTCGACGGCCGTTTCCTGCCGGGACAGCGCGAGGAGTTCCTGGAGACCGTCGACCGGCTGCTCGGCCCGAAGGTCTCCCGCGAGTTCGTCAGCTTCGAGGAGGCCGTCTCCTCCCCCGCCGACGGCCTGTTCGACGAGCTCACCGCCGCCCTGCTCGCCGAGGACCCCGCCGGCAGGCCCGTGCCGTACGTGATGACCGGCGGCACCGACGCCAAGTGGTTCGCCAGGATCGGCATCCGGGGATACGGCTTCGCGCCGCTGCTGCTGCCGCCCGGCCTCGACTACTTCGGCATGTTCCACGGGCTGGACGAGCGGGTCCCCGTCGAGGGCCTGGAGTTCGGCGTCCGCGTCCTCGACCGCCTGCTGACGGCGTGAAATCAGGTGTGCCCGGCCGTGGATCGATGAGACATTCGGAAGATGGGGATCGATCGCGAGGCGTGGGCCGACCGTCTGTTCGGCCCACGGGAGGACCTGCGGGATGGTGTGCTGGACGACGTGCCGGACGAGCCGCTCGACGTCGTCGTCTCGCTGACCGAGTTGCTCGGCGCCGCCGGGGAACTCGTGGGCAGATACTCCACTCCGCAGCTCGCGGATGGTCTGTGGTATCTGGCGGCCGACTCCGGGCTGTTCCGGCAGCTCTACAACCCTGCCGTGCCCGAGGACCCGCGAGCCGAATGCGCCGCCGCGATCCGGGAGCTGCACAAGCGGCTGTTCGAACCCCTCTGCGAGAACGCGCTGAGCCACGGCGACCACGGCGCGGCCGTGGAGGAACGCCTCAACAGCATCTGTTACATGTGGTGGGACGTCTTCCCCACCTGGGGCAGCCCGGACGACTCCGCCGCCCACGGGGTCGACGAGGTGCTGCTCGACGTCATGCGCGGCACCCTCTCGAGTGAGAACGTCGCCTGCGTGGAGAGCGGTCTGCACGGGCTCGGTCACTGGCACACCAGTTACCCGGACCTGGTCGAGAGCACGATCGACGCGTTCCTGCGTGAGCGGCCGGAGATCGGCGTGGCCCTGCGCGACTACGCGCACGCCGCCAGGCGCGGCAGGGTGCTGTGAGCCACCGCACCGGTGCCCCGGCCGTCCCCTGAGCGGCCGGGACGCCGCGAGGTCACCCCTGGTGGAAGGTCATGTCCACGCCTGAGACGGTGTGGCGGACATGGGCGAACCCGTCCAGGTCGGCGTGCGCGCCGACCGCCTCGCTGAGGCACACCGCCTGCTGCGGGGCGAGGTCCTGCGCCATCTTGGAGGCCAGGTTCACCGGCGCGCCGGCCACGTCCCAGACGCCGGCCGGCGTCCGCCCGGCCAGCACCGGACCGGTGTCCACCCCGATCCGGCAGGTCATCCCGGCCTCGGCCAGGGCGGTCCGCAGGTCGCGGGCGAAACGCACCGCTGGACCGGGCTCGTCGAACAGGTAGATGGCCAGCGGGCCGGCCACCTTGATCTCGACGGCGCCCTCCGGCGGCAGGAGGCGCCGCCCGGTCTCGCGCATCAGGGCCGACAGGTCCAGCCCCCGCAGGATCGCGACCTCGGATCCACCGTGCCCGTCCACGACGCCGTCAACGGCCTGGTGCACGGCTTCGTCCACGGCGCGGTCGCCGGCGTCCGCCTCGCCGCGCTCGACCAGGACCACCGTCCGCTCGCTCAGGTGCCGCTCGGCGAGCGTCGCGGCGAGCCCGGTGTTCCCCGGATCGCGCTCCAGGCGCAGCAGGTCCTCGTAGAAGGCGGCGGAGTACGGGATCGGATACCACGCCCCCTCTCCGGACACCCCGTCACCCGACACGGTCTCGGCGGCGGCGCGCGGGCCGTCGAGCACCCGGTAGACGGCCCGCAGTGGGCCACCGGGGACACCCGGCACGTCCGTCCTGCGCAGGACGAAGGAGTGGCCTTCCGGCAGCCGCTCGGCGACCGCCTCGGTCACCGCGATCTCGCCGCCTTCGGTGTGGCTCTCCGCGAGGACCTCGACGGCGTCGGCCTCCGCGCCGTACAGGCCGCCGTCCAGGTCGTAGAAGCTTCCGTGGTGGACGCCGACGCCGATCCGGACCCGGCAGCGGCGGACGATCTCGTCCTGCGTCCGCAACAGGGCCGACAGCAGCACGTCGGCGCCGGTCGAGGCGGGATGGAACATCTGCGCGTTGTCCGCCGCCCAGACGCCGACCGCCCGGCCTCCCGCCGCCCTGCCGTACGCGTGCAGGAGACGTTTCGGGCCGTCGATGAGCGCCAGCACCTCCAGCAGGCCGAGGCTGCGGCTGAGCCTGGTCAGCCCGGCCGAGTCGGACACCACGTTGTAGCCGGTCGTGACGTGCGCGCCGAGCAGGCGCCGCGCGTCGGCGGCGGTACGGCCGCTCGCCCGCCACTGTTCGACCAGCGTCAGCGGCAGGCCGGGGGCCACGTCCCTGGCGAGGTCGAATGTGCCGGGATCAGGGAAGGTGTCGGGCGTCACGGACGCAAGCTACTGAACGTGAGCGATTGCCCGCGCACGGTTGCCATCCGAAGTTGGAGCACCTGTCCGAGCGTGGCCCGGCACGGTCGCGGTGGGGATCGGCCCCTGTCGCAAAAGGCGGCGCTCTTACTTCAAGGTGATATCAGAGATCTGTTGGACGGCCCGAGCCCGGATCAGCGCGCCAGGGCGTCTTCTGCGAGCTGAAAGTCTCTGAACAGCGGGTGAGCCTCCGCGACGGATCCGCCCAGCATGGTCAGGACACGATCGAGCTCGGCCCGGGCTTCTCTTTTCCGTCTCGTCGTCGCGAGTGTGCGTGCGAGCGTCAGTCGGGTCCTCAGCAATTCCGGATGCCTGTCGCCGAGCGTCTCGCGCCCGGCGTTCAGCACCGCTCGCAGTTCCGCCTCCGCCTCCCGCAGTTCTCCCTGCTCGAGAAGCACACGCGCGAGAAGATGCCGGGTGGTGATGGTCAAGAAATTCTCGGCACCCAGGACTTCGCGCACGTCGTCGAGCAACGCGATACAACGTTGCCGGCATTCCTCGAATTTCCCCTGCCGCAGGAGAATGTCATCGAGCAGGTATCGCGTCACAAGCAGGTAGTAGTCGCCGGGATCGAGCACTCTGGACCTGACCTCGAGCACCCGGCGAGCGACCTTCTCGGCCTCGTCGGGCCGCTCCGTCATCGCCAGCACGAAAGCCACCTGGAACAGGCTGATCAGCGTCTGCGGGTCCTCTTCACCGAACGTCTTGGACCTGGCCTCGGCGACGGCACGGTATTCCCGCTCCGCGTCGGCTGTATCGCCCGTGAAATACAGCGCACCCGCCAGCTCGTGCCTGAGCTCGAGAAGCCCCGGATCGGCTTCGCCGAGGCCTCGCGCAAGCGAGAGCGCGGTCCGCGTCACCTCGAGCGCGGTCGTGTAGTGACCTGCGTAGACGAGAGCGGCGACCGCGCGTGCCACGCATTTCGCCACCTCGCCGAGGAGCCCGCTCACCGGGTGGCGGCTGACCTGCTCCATCACCGACATCATGTGGGGCAGAATCTCGAACCACCGGGGCCAGTCGGCAGGTTCCTCCATCTTGAGCCCTTCGATGGCATGAAGGACGAGCCCGACGCAGACTTTCGTGACGAGCGAGGTCTCCCGCCCTCCGTCCAGATGAAGGCGGTTGGCCTCCGCGATGAGGGGATGGACCACGATCGCGACGCCACCGACCGGCGGCCCCTCCGCTACGTCGATGAGTTTGACGGATTCGAGCGCCTTCAGCCCCTCGGCCACGGCTTCGACATCGCCGCCGTCGAATAGGTCTGCCAGAGTCCTCTCGTCCAGCATGCCCGTTGGGATCGGTATGGAGGGTGCGAAGCACGACAGGGTTCGCAGTATCGGACGCGCCTGACCTCGTCCCTGCGCGGTCAGCATGTCGAGCGACGATTCCCAGGTTCTGGCCAGGATGTCGCGTTCACTTCCGCCCCGTTTCATCAGCGAACCCAGATTGGTCCTCAAGGAGGAGGAATAGGCGGCGAAGCTTCGGTCGGAGGAGAACGGCGAAGACAGCAGGGAGCCCACGTGGCGCAGGGCCAGCGGAAGGCATCCGAGTCCACCGGCCAGCACCTCGGCCTCCTGGTCGGAGCCCGACGCCGGCGCGAGGTCGCGCAGCATAAGTGCCGCGTCCTGCGGATCGAGCGGCCCCACTTCATGGGGCTGGGTGAACGTTCCCCACTGCGACGGGTCACCCAGCCGGCTTGTCACAAGCATGGTCCCCCTGCGTGTCGGACGGAGCCAGCCGTTCCCGTCACCGGCCTTGATTGCGCCCACGTCGAGCACCCGTATGTCGTCGACGTTGTCGATGACCAGCAACCACTTCTTGTGCCGCGCCAGATGTCTCCAGAGAAGATCAGCCGGATTCCCGCGCCCGGCCAGAACCTCTTTCATCTCGCTTTCCCTCGCCCCGAGCGCTCCTGCTATCTGCAACATGGAGGTGACGAACTCCGACGAGGACACACCCGAAACCCACCACACCATTCGGTCCTTGTCGGCGGCTTCCTGAGCCGTTTTGATCGCTATCGCGGTCTTGCCTGATCCGCCCAGGCCGTACAGCAGGTGAACCTTTCCGTCAGGTCGCCGCACGACCTTGCGAAGTTTCCGGCGCACGGCCTTCCGGTCTCTGAACACTCTGGGCAGTCGCCCGACCGGCGGCCTGAGGATCGCCCGTGGGTCCAGCGCCACATCCTGGGCAGAGATCCCTTTCGCAGATTTGGACGCTTTCTCCTTGTCGTGCCGCCTGAGCTGCAAAACCGCCGATATCGCCCCTATCACGCCGGCGGCCGATCCGACCACTGTCCAAAACAGTCCAGCGTCCACCAGGCCAGGCTAAAGACGGCATGGTTGAGGCGCAAGCAGGAAGCGATTCTCGACAAGTACTGGAAATACCGCGCCTCTCGGCAACCTCTCGCGATTCCGTCAGCGCAGGCGGCGCGACTGACCCCGTCTTCCCGCGGTCGGCGTGCGCGAGCGACGATTCCCACGTTCCGGCCAGGACATCGCGATTGGTGCCGCACGCCGAGCGTCTGCGCAGACCCCTACGTACCCCCTAAAGCTCCACAAGCCCAGGGACGGGGAACGGCCACATCATTACAGTGAAGATATGTCTGGTGAAACGGTGCCCGGTCGGGGCGAGCTGCGCGCGTCTGACAAGGATCGAGAGCAGGTCGTGGAGCTGCTACGAGTCGCCGCCGGAGACGGCCGGTTGAGCGCGGACGAGTTGAACGAACGGCTCGAAGTGGCGCTGACGGCGCGTACCTACGGGGAGCTCGACGCGCTGCTCACGGACCTCCCCGCGGCCGGAGCGGCGCTGGCGCGCGGTGTCGCGGCCAATCTTCCGAAGGAGCTGACGCGGATCGCGGTCGGCAGCGCGAGCGCGCAGCGCGACGGCGCCTGGGTGGTGCCGCAGCGCATGCAGGTCGAGTGCAAGAGCGGATCCGTCCTCCTCGACTTCACCGGCGCCGTCATCACGTCCCCCACGTTGGAGATCGAGGCGTCGGTGGGCAGCGGATCGGTGACGCTGGTGGTTCCGCCGGACGTCCTCGTGGACGTCGAGGATGTGGCGGTGGGCAGTGGCAGCGTACAGAATCGCACGCGTGTCGCCCCCGGCACGCCGGTTCGGCTGCGCATCCACGTGACGGGGAAGATCGGCCCAGGCACCATCATCGTGCGATAGCACGGGCCGCCCCGCCGCGTTGTCCGGCGACAGCCGCCGCGAAAGCGGGGGTCAGCGCAGGCGGGGGTCGAGGGCGTCGCGGACGACGTCGCCGAGCATGAGGAAGCTCAGCACGGTCGCGGTGAGGAACAGCGCCGGGAATACCAGCAGGTGCGGGTGCTCGGCGAAGAACGTCTGCGCGGTGTTGAGCTGCAGGCCCCAGGACACGTCGGGGTACTGCAGGCCGACGCCGAGGTAGTCGAGCGTCGCCTCGCCCGCGATCACGTTGCCGACGTTCAGCATCGCGACCACGAAGACCGGGGCGACCGCGTTGGGCAGGATGTGCCGGACCATCAGCCTGCGGTCGCTCGCGCCCAGCATGCGGGCGGCCGCGACGTAGTCCATGTGCTTGATCGCGATGACCTGGCCGCGCATCAGCCGGGTCATCGTCGTCCAGCCGAGCAGGACGAGGACCAGCGTCATCGCCCACATCCCGTGGTCGGGGAAGGCCACCAGCACGACCGTCGCCCCCAGCACGAAGGGGACGCCGAAGAACACGTCGGTGGTCCGGGAGATCAGCGCGTCGGCGAGGCCCCCGTAGAACCCGGCGACGAGCCCGAGCACGATCGCGATCAGCAGGGCGAACACGGTCACCGCGACGCCGACCACGACGGACGCCCGGGTGCCGTGCACGACCTGCGACCAGTAGTCGCAGCCCTGCAGGTCGTATCCGAACAGCGCGCCGGTCTGCGGGCCGCGCTTGGACATCCGCAGGTCGCAGTGCTCGTTCGGGCCCAGGGCGGCGAACAGCCCGGGGAAGGCCGCCATCGCCGACGCGACCAGCAGGACGGCGGCGGAGAGCCAGAAGACCACCCGGCCGCGCAGCTCCAGCCAGGCGTCACGCGCGAGCACGGCGGATCCTCGGGTCGAGCACGCCGTACAGAAGGTCGACGGCGAGGTTGGCGGCGATGAAGACCATGACGAGCAGGGTGACGACGCCGACGACGACCGGGCCCTCCTGGAGCTGGATCGACTGGAACACCTGCTGGCCGATCCCGGGCAGGTTGAAGATGCCCTCGGTGACGACCGCGCCCGCCATGAGGTTGCCGAAGTCGACGCCGAGGTAGGTCACGACCGGGATCAGCGAGTTGCGCAGCGCGTGCAGCCCGACGACCCGCCGCCGCACCATCCCCTTCGCGGTCGCCGTACGGACGTAGTCGGCGCGCAGGTTCTCCACCAGCGAGGTTCGGGTGAGCCGCGCCACGTACGCCAGGCCGAACGAGCCGAGGACCATGCCGGGCAGCAGGTAGCTGCCCGGCCAGCCGTCTTCGGTCCCCGCGGTCGGGAACAGTCCCAGGTTGAGGCCCAGCACGATCTGGGCCGTGTACCCGACCACGAACACCGGGACCGCGATGACGAACGTGGTGCCCGCGAGGACCGCCGTGTCGGCGGCCCCGCCCCGGCGCAGCCCGGCGAGGACGCCGAGGCCGATGCCCACGACGAGTTCGAAGACCCAGGCGGTCAGCGCGAGCTGCGCGGTGACCGCCCACCGGTCCTGGAGCAGCTCGCTCACCGGCTGCCCGGTGAAGGTCTCCCCCAGGTCGCCGCGGAACACCCCGAGCATGTAGTGGCCGTACTGCACGAGCAGCGGCTCGTCGAGGTGGTAGCGCTGCCGCATGACGGCGAGTACCTGCTCGGGCACCGGCTTGTCGCCCGCGAGCGCCAGCATCGGGTCGCCGGGCAGCGCGAACACCATCGTGTAGATCAGGAAGGTGGTCACGACGAAGACCGGGACCGCCTGCGCCAGGCGCCGCGCGGCGTACCTCACTCCCGCGTCACCCCTGCTTCACGCTGATCGCGTAGAGGTTCTTGCTGTACGGGGTCACGTTCACGCCGCTGATCCGGCCGGAGAAGCCGACCTGGTTCTGCCAGTTCCACAGCGGGATCATCGGCATCTCGGCGAGCGCGACGTCCTCGGCCTTCTGGTAGAGCGGCAGGCTGGCGTCGAGGCCGGGCGCCGAGTTGGCCTGCTTGATCAGGTCGTCGAACTCCTTGTTCTCCCAGCCCATCCGGTTGCCCGCGCCCCACATGTACTCCAGGTAGTCCTGCGGGCTGGGGTAGTCCATGACCCAGTTGTTCCGGTACGGGCCGTCCTCCTTGCGCTCGCGGAGCGACGACAGGTAGTCGGAGGCGGGGACCTTGCGCAGCTTGATGTCGGAGATGCCGAGGTTCTGCTTGAGCTGGTTGGCGACGGCGGTCATCCAGTGCTCGTAGCTCGGGTCGGCGTTGGAGAACCACAGGGTCAGGGTGCCGCTGAAGCCGCCCGCCTGGTCGAACAGCGCCTTGGCCTTGGCCGGGTCGTACGTGCAGGCCTCGCCGCAGGCGTTCTCCCGGTAGCCGGGCACCAGCGGCGCGAGCAGCGACGCCATCGGCTTGAACGCGCCGTCGTAGACGGCGTCGACGATGGCCTTCCGGTCGATCGCCATCGAGAACGCCCGGCGCAGGTCGCGGTTGGCGAACCGCTTGTCGAACGTCGGGAAGCCCAGGTAGTCCATCGTGCCGTCGGGGGTCCGCAGGAACCGGTCGCCGAGCAGCCGCTGCGCCTCGGCCGTGCTGGCCGGCGGGATCGTGGTCAGCAGGTCCACCCGGCCGGCCCGCAGGTCGGTGTAGGCGGTGTCACGGCCGGCGTAGATCTTGAAGGTGACCCCGCCGGCCTTCGCCCTGCGCTCGCCGTTGTAGGTCGGCGACCGCTTGACCTTGATCTGCCGGTCGTGCTCCCAGGCGCCGTCGAGGACGAACGGCCCGTTGCCGACGGGCGCCTGGTCGTACGCCTTGAGGTCGGCGAACGCCGCCTTCGGCATCGGCGCGAACGCGATGTACGCCAGCGTGATCGGGAACTGGCTGAACGGCGCGGTGAGCGTGACCTCCAGGGTGTGGTCGTCCACGACCTTGAGGCCGCTCATCTTGTCGGTGGACGGGTCGCCCTTCTCGGGGTTGAGCTTGTCGTAGCCCTCGATGTTGGCGAAGTAGTAGTTGTTGGTCCACCCGTTCGGGCCGTAGGCGGTGGCGTTCCAGGAGTCGGCGAAGCTCTGGGCGGTGACGGGCTCGCCGTTGCTGAACGCGCCGCCCTGCCTGATCTTGATCGTCCAGACCTTCTGGTCGGTGCTGGTCACCGACTCGGCCGCGCGCATCACCGGCTTGCCGCTGGCGGCGTCGATGGACACCGGGGTCTCGAAGAGCGTGTCGAGCACGGTGATCGAGTAGTCGCTGGACGTGTTGCCGGGGGTGAGGTGGTCGGGCTCGGTCAGCGCGACGGAGAAGCGGTCGGCGTCCGCGCCCTTCGCGCCGCCGGACGAGGATCCTCCACAGCCGCCGCTCAGCATGACCGCGGCCGCGGCGAGGGCGGCCGCCCGGCTTCTCGTGACCCGCACTGTGCTCCGCCTCTCCGTGGTGTTGCGGGTGAGGGTAGGAAACGGGGCCGCCGTCTGCATCGGAGACTTTACGTATTGCTCGCGGGATCTTTACCGGGCAGTCTGAGCGTGGAGGATCGATGGACCCAATCAGCCTCAGCGCGCGCGGCCTGCACGCGGTCGCCGAGTTGGGCTTCCAGGTGGCCCGGCAGGGGGCGCACGGGGCGATGACCGCGCTGGGCGAGGTCATCCCCGTGGAGGCCTACGAGTTCGTCGCGTTCGACCCGGCGACCGGCCGGCACCGCTCGCTGGTCTCGGCCGGGTACACCCGCGTGGACGACGACGCGGCCGAGGAGTACGCGGGGCTCGACGCCTACCGCCGCGCGATGTCCGCGCGCACGCCGGTCGTCATGGGCTCTCCCGGCACCGAACGCTACTTCCGCCGCCATCTGGAGCCGTACGGCTGGCGCTCGGGGATCACCACGCCGCTGTTCCTCACCGGCGGGCGCTACACCGGCCTGCTGCACGTCGGCTCCCGCGCGGACCTGCCGCCCGAGGCGCCCGCGGTGATCAGCGCGGTGTCGCCCGCCCTGGCCCACCTCACCGACGTGACCCGCTGCGTGGTCGATCCCCTCGGCCTGCCTCCGGGCTTCCACGCGCTGGCGTTCGAGCGCGGCGGGCGGCGGCGCGACGTGGCGGGCTGGCCGCCCTCGCGGGCCCTCGCCGCCGAGCCGGCCATGGCGGACCTCGCGCGGGAGTTCATCGACTCGCGGGAGCTGTCGCGCCGCGGGCTGTGGCTCGACGGCGCGGGCCAGTGGCGGGAGATGCGCCTGCACCGGGCCGGCGTCGGCTTCCACGGCTCCATCCAGGGCGCGGTTCTCGCCGAGCGTCCCTGCGCGCTGCCGTACGACCTGACCACCCGGGAGATCGAGGTGCTGACCCGGGTCGCGCGGGGCGACTCCAACCCCCAGATCGCCGCCGCGCTGGTGCTGAGCGTGCGCACCGTGACCACTCATCTGGAGCACATCTTCGCGAAGCTGGGCTGCGACAGCCGTACGCGCCTGACGACCAAGGTCCTCGCCGAGGGACTGGGCCGGCTCGACATCGCATAATGATCGCCCTGGCGGGACGCGCCGGGGCCAGGTCCGACATTATTGGCGCATGTCGGTTCACGAGCGTCGGCGCCTCCCCACGGGTCTGGAGCTGCTGTTCGGCGACGGCGGCGACGGCCGGGTGCTGTCCGCCGGCCTGCCGCCGGGGTCCCTCGTGTGGCCGGACCCCGACTACGACCGGATGCGCACCCATCACCGCCCGTCGTTCTGGCTGAGCGACGAGCCGGTGCCCGCCGGGCTGTGGGCCCGGCTGCGCGCCGAGCATCCCCGCTCGGGCCTGTGGCCGGTGCTGCTGGAGGACGGCGTGCAGCCCTGGTCGGCCGGGCAGATCGCGCCCGACTCGCCCGACCAGGTCGACTACTTCACCGCGGCCGGGTTCATGGCCGAGGCGTGGCAGGACCTGCTGCTGGGCCACGAGGCCTACCTCGCGCCGTTCGGGGCGGAGTGCCCCGGGCCCGCGCCGCCCGCCGCGCCGGTGGCCGACCCTGACGTGGTGGCCGACTGGTACGCCGACGTGGTGGCCGAGCGCATGACGCTCCTGGGGCTGGCCGCGGTGGGCCGCGGCGCCGACGCGATGGTCGCGATCGGCTGGCAGGGGGCGCTGCACCACAACGAATGGACCGTGCCGCTGGCCGCCGTCGTGCGCAGCTGGGAGGAACGGTTCGGAGCGCGGGTCGTCGGCATGGGGTTCAACACCCTCGACCTCAGCGTCGCCGCACCGCCCGCCACACCGGCGCACGCGTTGCACGTCGCGGCGGAGCACTGGACGTTCTGCCCCGACAGCGTCCTGCAGGGGCCGGGCACGCTGGCCGACTACGCCGAACAGCTTGTAGGCAGCAATGCCTGGTCATTCTGGTGGGATTGAAGGTTCTCGCCGTTTTCCGGGGTGATCGGCATTCGACACAACGAACTTACCGGAATAATCATGCTTGGTTGATCCGGAGCGAGGGAGGCCGAGTGGACGGCGCGGAACTGGGTGGCCTGAACGCGGGTGGCCCGGATCGGGGCGGCCCGGACCCGGGCGACCCGCGGCCCGCCAAGGTGGCGGGCCTCGACGTCGGGCGGGCCAACATCGCGCGGATGAGCGACTACCTGCTCGGGGGCAAGGACAACTTCGCCGCCGACCGGGAGTTCGCGGAGAGCCTGATGGCCATCGCCCCCGAGGTGAAGACGATGGCCGTGGACACCCGGACGTTCATGGAACGGGTGGTCCGTTTCCTGGTCGACCAGGGCGTGCGGCAGTTCCTCAACGTGGCGTCCGGCCTGCCGACCCGCCGCAACACCCACGAGGTCGCCCAGGAGCTCGCGCCGGAGGCGCGGGTGGTCTACGTGGACGACGACCCGGTGGTGCTCAGCCACGCCCGGGCCCTGCTCGCGCGCACCCCCGGCACCGGGGTGGTCAAGGGCTCGCTCCTGCGCCCGGCGGAGATGCTGGCCGATCCCGAGATGCTGAGGCTCGTCGACTTCCGGGAGCCGGTCGGGCTGCTGATCCCGGCCCGGCTGCAGTATCTCCCCGACTCCGACGAGCCGTACAAGTGCGTGGCCCACATGCGCGACCACCTCCCCTCCGGCAGCTACCTGGCCCTCGGCCACGCCGTCTTCGACACCCGGCCCGAGCTGGCCGCACCGCTCGTCGAGCTGTTCCGCCAGATCGTGGCCCGGGCCGACGAGGTGCCTCGGACCAGGGAGAAGGTGCTGCGCTTCTTCGACGGGACCGAGCTCGTCGAGCCCGGCCTCGTCTACATCCGGCAGTGGCGGCCGGAGGCGCGGGAGAGCGTCACGCGGGCCCAGCGGGTGTGGATCGTCGGCGGCGTCGGCCGCGTCCCCTGATCGTCGCGCCGCACCCGCGGGCCGGTCAGCGGACGAGCACGCACGAGGGGGTGCCCACGGCCAGCACCTGGCCGCCGTGCTCCGGCAGCCCCTCCTTCAGCCCCAGCGCGACGACCGCGTCCGACCGCTGGCAGGCCACGTAGAGACGGTCGCCGTCGATCGCGAAGTGCCGGGGCCACCGGCCCCCCGCGGGCGCCTCGGCCACCATCCTGAGCCCGGGCCCGCCGACGGCGAAGACGGCGACGGTGTCCGGCCCCCGGTTGGCGACGTACAGGTGCCGGCCGTCGGCGGACAGGGCGATGTGGGACGGCAGGTTCTCCCCCTCGGCGCCGCTCGCCCGGACCATCCCCGCCTCCCGCCAGGAGGCGTCGTAGACGCGTACGGTGCCGTCGAGCTCGCCGGTGACGTACCAGTGGCCCTCGTGGTGCAGGAAGTGCCGGGGTCCGCTGCCGGGAGCCAGCCGTACGGAACCCTCCGGGTGCGGGCGCATGCCGGGCAGGAAGCGGCGGACCTCGTCGGTGCCGAGGTCGGTCACGTGCAGGACGCCGTCGGGGCCGAAGACGGCCATGTGGGCGTGCGGGCCCTCCTGCCGTTCGGGGTGGGGGCCCCGGCCCTCGTGCGGGAACGTCAGCGGGCCGGGCTCCGGCATGCCGTCCTCCCCCAGCCGGTACGCCGTGACGGTCCCGTCGCCGTAGTTGGCGATCGCCAGCCACTCGCCCCGGTCGTCGATCGCGAGATGGCAGGGCAGCGACCCGCCGCTCGGATACTCGGCCAGCAGGCGCGGGGCGGCCCGGTCCTCACCGGCGGCGAGGACCGCGAGGCCGCCCTCCCCTTCACGCTCGAGCACGGCGTAGAGCAGCGGCAGCCGGGGGTGCCCGGCGACGAAGGACGGCCCGGAGACGGCCGTCTCGGCCACCGTCTCCAGCCGCCCCTCCGCGTCCGGCCGGGCCACCGTCAGACCGGGGCCCGATCCCTCCGTGTCGGGCGTGTATCCGCCGATCACCAGGTCGCCGGGTCGGGGCATCGTCACTCCAGGGGGATGAGTCGGGCCGGTCAAGTGATCGAATGCTATCGGCGCGGCGGCCCTCCTCGGTCAAGGACCCGTCAGGCGGCGGGTCAGATGCGCCGTCAGGGGCCCTGTCAGACGGCCGGAAGCGCCTGTCAGGCGGCGGGCAGGCGGAGCACGAACCGGGCGCCGCCCGACGGCGCCTCCTCGACCTCGACGCTGCCGCGGTGGGCCTCGGCGATGACCCGGGTGATCATGAGCCCGAGCCCGCCGCCGTCGTGGCCGCGGTGGCCGCCGGCCCGGGTGAACCGCTGGAAGACCCGCCTCCGGTCGGCCTCGGGGACGCCGTCCCCGTCGTCGTCCACCAGCATCCGCGCGACCCCGTCATGCCGGGACACCTCCACCACCACACCGCGGCGGGCGTACCGCTGGGCGTTGTCCAGCAGGTTGGTGAGCACCTGACGCATCTGCTCGCGTACGGCGCTGACGTTGACCTGCCCGGACAGGCGGACCGTGACCGGGTGAGGGTCGCGGCGCGAGGCGACCTCCCGGCCGACGAGGTCGCTCAGGTCGACCAGCTCGCGCCCCTGCTCACCGGCCTGCCGCCCGGTGAGCAGCAGCATGCTCGTCACCACCGCCTCCGCCCGGTCGAGGCTGGGCAGCAGACGCCCGGTCAGCGACGCGACGTCGGCCTCGGCGTCCTGGGCGGCGTCCTCCAGCTCCAGCCGTACGGCCGTGAGCGGGGTGCGTAGCTCGTGCGACAGGTCGGCGGCGAACCAGCGCAGCCGATCGCACTCCGCGGCGAGGGCCTTCCGCGCGCGTCGTTCCATCATCGTGGCGGCGGCCGCATACACCAGCACGCTCGCCACCGCGTATACCGAGATTCGCTTAGTCCGCATCAGAACGCCCCGTACCCCTATCTCTTCTTCAGACATATACGACAAGAAGGGTTATGGGGTTGCAGGGATGCAGTTTTTACCTAATATCCGACATATGGGAAGGAGAAGGTCCGATTCATGCGCTCAAGAGTGAGCCCGGCTCGCATTGGCGCCATACCGTAGCCCGTCAACGAGCAGCCCGACCATGCGCCGGCTGAAGGCCGCCCCCTCGCCCGCCACAGGCAGGCACAGGTTGGCGACGGCGTAGAGAAGCTCCTCCGGGCTTACGTCGGCGCGGATTTCGCCACTCGCCGCCGCGGCGTCGAGCAGAGATCCGAGTGCGGGTCCAAGACGTCCCTGGAAGTAGCCGGGCAGGGCGTCGAACGCCGGATCGCCCGAGTGGAGGGCGGCGGCGAGTCCTCGCTTGGTCGCGACGAACTCGGTGTACCGATGGAGCCAGCGGGCGAGCGCCTCTCCCGGGTCGTGCTCCTCCATCAACACCGGGGCCGCCTCGGCACAGGCGTCCACCTCTCGCTGGAACACGGCCTTGACCAGGTCGGAGCGCTGCGGGAAGTGCCGGTACAGCGTGCCGACTCCGACGCCGGCCAGATCGGCGATCTCCTTCGCGGGCGCGTCCACGCCCGAGGTGGCGAAGACGGCTTTCGCCGCCGTGAGCAGGGAGTCGATGTTGCGTTGCGCGTCGGCCCGCAGCCGGCGCGGCGCGCGCCCGGGCGCGCCGGTGCCCGCGGAACCGCCCGTGGAACCGCCTGCGGTGCCGTCCGTGATGCCGTGTGTGCTGCCGGGTCCGGCCGGCGCCGTGTTCTCCGCCACGCCCCTCCTCCGCTTGCATAACCGGAAAGCCATTCCGTATAGTCGTTTCCGGAAAGCCGTTCCGCTTCGATTCAGGATACGGCACGCCCTGGCGTCCTCCGCCTCGGGCTTCACATCCCCGGCCTGCAGCCCCGGCCCGCACAACCGGCGGCCGCCGCCCGGCCTCCGCCACCCACTCGTCATCACGGGAGATCGCATGCGTTACCGACCCCTGGGCCGCACCGGCATCAAGGTCAGCCCCTTCGCCCTCGGGGCGATGATGTTCGCCACGTCCTTCGGCAATCCCGACCCCGACGACTCGATCCGCATCATCCACAAGGCGCTGGACGCGGGGATCAACTTCATCGACACCGCCGACGTCTACGGCGACTCCGAAGAGGTCGTGGGCAGAGCGCTCCAGGGACGTCGCGACCACGTCGTCCTGGCGACCAAGATGAGCCGCCCGATGGGCGACGATCCCAACCAGCAGGGCGCCTCGCGGCGCTGGATCATGATCGCGGTCGAGAACTCGCTGCGCCGGCTGCGGACCGACCACATCGATCTCTTCCAGATCCACCGGCCGGACCCCGACACCGACATCGAGGAAACCCTCTCCGCGCTCACCGACCTGATCCGCAGCGGGAAGGTCCGTGCGATCGGATCGTCCACGATGCCCGCCTCCGACATCGTCGAAGCGCAGTGGGTCGCCGAGCGGCGCGGCCTCGAACGGTTCCACACCGAGCAGCCGCCCTACTCGATCCTCAACCGCGCCATCGAGACCGAGGTGCTGCCGGTCGCGCAACGCCACGGGATGGGCACGCTGGTGTGGAGCCCGCTCGCGCAGGGACTGCTCACCGGCCGCGTCCGCAGGGGGCAGCACAACGACCTGCGCCGCGCGAGCCTCTTCCGGCACCTCAACGACGAGCGCCGGCTCGACGCCGTCGAACGGCTCGTCCCGATCGCCGAGAAGGCGGGCCTGCCGATGACCCACCTCGCGATGGCGTTCGCGATCGCCCATCCCGGCGTGACCAGCGCGATCATCGGGCCGCGCACGATGGAGCACTTCGACGACCTGCTCGCGGGCGTCGACGTCACGCTCACCGACGAGATCCTCGACCAGATCGACGAGATCGTCCCGCCCGGCACCGACGTCGGCACGCTCGACCAGGCCTACCTTCCCCCGGCTCTCCTGCGCCCGGAGCTCCGGCGCCGGCCGGTCACCAAACGCGCCGCCGCCTGACCAACGACCCTCGCGGCCGGTCCCACTCCGCACCGGCCGGAAAACCGCGACGAACCTCTTGGAAGAAGGACCTGTGAGCGCGCCGTTCACCGAAGCCGCCGGTATTCCCGTCGGCGATCCCACTCCTGTCATGACCTTCAGCCCTGTCGTGCTGCCGGTCCCGGGCCGGACCGTCGATCTGCGGATCAAGGTCTCCGCACCCGCCAGTGGGAGCGACCTGCCCGTGATCCTCCTGTCGCACGGCCACGGGCCGTCGAACTTCGTGTCCTCCCTGCACGGCTACGGGCCCCTCGCGGACTTCTGGGCCGCTCACGGTTTCGTCGTGATCCAGCCCACCCACCTGGACTCGATGACGCTGGGTCTGCGTGAATCGGACGACCCGGAGGCGCCGTCGTACTGGCGGTCCCGGGCCGAGGACATGCGCCACATCCTGGATCACCTCGATCAGATCGAGGCCGCCGTACCGGGACTCGGGGGACGCCTAGACCACAGCCGGATCGCCGCGGCCGGGCACTCGATGGGCGGGCACACGGTAGGCCTGCTGTGTGGCCAGGGGGTCGCCGATCCGTCCGGCGGGACGCCGGTGGACCTCTCCGACCCCCGCGTCAAGGCGGGGGTGCTCATGGCCCCTCCTGGCGGAGGCGAGGGCCTCGCCGCGTTCGCGGCCGAGCACTATCCGGTTCTGCGGACCACCGGCTTCACCGCGATGACCACGCCCGCCCTCGTCGTCGTCGGCGAGAACGACCGGAACCCGGCGTTCTCCGATCGCGAGGACTGGCGCGCCGACGCGTACCACCTGAGCCCCGGCCCCAAGAGCCTGCTGACGCTGTTCGGGGCAGAGCACGGCCTCGGCGGCGTCGGCATGTACGACGCGGCGGAGACGACCGACGAGAACCCTGAGCGCGTCGCCGCGCTGCGGGCGCTCGTCTGGGCCTATCTCCGCACCACGCTCTATCCCGGCGACTCCGCCTGGAGCGACGCGATCGCCGCGCTGAACGGCATGCCCGATCCGCTGGGCACGGTCGAGTCGAAGTGAACCGGTCACCTGGTCCTGGCGGCTCCGCGCGGGCCTGCCCGCCGTACGGGCCGCCGGGGCCGGGCGGCGGGCTCGGGCAGCGGGCCCGGGCAGCGGCGTGAAGCAGCGGCGTCGGGCAAGGGGCAGGAGCGCCCCGGCTGACGCGGCGAATCGCCGTCACGCGGGTAATTTCGCGTTCTCAGCTTCCCCAAGACGCATGTCGGGCCCCAATAGTGCGGGTACGGAACTTATGCCACATCTGTTCGCTTAGCACCGGATTTGATAGGGGGGTTCTCCGGTGGCTCCTCTCCGCACGGAAGCTCTCCGATCCGAACCGGTCCCGCCGGTCCTGCGCCTCGTCCTGGCCGCGCTGCTGGCCGCCGCGGCGGCCGCGGTCACCCTCGCGGTGCCGCCACCGGCGGACGCCGCCACGGCGCACCGCCACCGGCCGCGCGCGGCCGCGGCCAAACACGGCCACAGCGTACGGCAGGTGGCCCGGGGCTCCCGGACCCACGTGAGGGCCTACCGGTCCGGCAACGGCCGGTACAACCAGAACCTCCTCGGCGTCTACACGCCGTCCTTCCTGGGCGGCCCGCAGCAGAGCACCGTCACCAACGCCGGGCAGAACAACGTGCAGAACGCCTACGGCGGCGGCGACGTCTGCCAGTTCATGCGGTGACCACGACGGCGGCCGGTGGTCGCCCCACCGGCTCCGCCGGTCAGATCCGGTGCCTGCGCCACCGCTGGTCGGCGTCCGCCCAGGCCGCGTCCCACTCCCGGTAACGGGCGCGGTCCAGCCGCCGCCGCGTCAGGACGAGACAGGCGGCGGCGAGAGCGACCGCGGCCGCCATGACGCCGGAGGCGGCGAGCCCCGCCCTGGCGGTCATCTCGGCCCGATGCGGCGGCGGCGTGACCGGCCTGCCCTGACCGTCGATCCACAGCCGGGCGCGGGGCCCGTCCCGCAGCAGGAGGGCCGCCGGCACCATGCCTTCGCGGACCCCGCCGTCCGGCAGCGTCCAGCGCGCCGCGGTCGCCCCCAGCAGGACGTGCGCGTCGGCCGCGCTCGCGGTGGCCTCGCCCGTCAGCGTCGCCTCGACCAGGTGCCGCGCCCCCTGCCCCGCCGCGGGCCCGCCGCCGTACGCCGCGCGGGCGGCCAGCGCGGCCGGCCACACCGCCAGGAGGACGGCGACCAGCGCGGCCGCCACGAACCCCGCCTCGAGCCGGTCCGACCGGCGGCGCAACGGGTTGCGGTCGGGCCGGTAACGACGCAGCCCCGCAACGACCCAGACGGCGATCGATCTCATGGCACACCTCCCAGGCATGGTTCTCGCGCCACCGTCGGCTCCCAGGAGAGTGCCCCCCGAGCGTCCCCCAGAGTGAGCCTGAGGGCCGCTGCCGGGAGTCCGGCGAAACCAGACGGCGTGGGCGGGATCTCGGGCGGGCCGGCGGTCCGTGTCCACTGCCCACGGCTCCGCCTTCCACGCACGCGCGAGCCACCCGGAAGCGAGGAGATCCCGGCCCGCGAACCAGGAGTGCCGCTGACGCGGACCGGAGGGAGAAGGAAGCGACTCGCGTCGCGGGGCGCACCCGGGTGAGCCGGATCGGTGCACCAGGTCTCAGCAGGGCGTCAGCTCGCCGGCGTGCCGGACGGTCGAGCGGCCTGTGCGGCCTGCCGGCGAGCCCCGGCGCTCGGCGCTCGGCGCTCGGCGCTCGGCGCTCGGCGCTCGGCGCTCGGCGCTCGGCGCTCGGCGCTCGGCGCTCGGCGCTCGGCGCTCGGCGCTCGGCGCTCGGCGGAGCTTACTCCAGGACGTCGGAAGGGGTGCGCCGGACGCTTTCGCTCTCGTCGAGGACGAACCCCATCCTCATGATCATCTGGGGCGCCTCGCCCGAGCACAGGTGCCTGCGGATGAACTCGCGCAGCTCGCACATCTCCAGCGCCTGGGTGTGGAAGGCGGCGCTCACCCCGTACGCGGAGGCGTGCAGCAGCATCCGCTGCAACCCCTCCCCCGCGATCAGCCAGTCCTCCCGGGCGTCGCCCGGCGTGCAGAGCAGCGCCACGAGGCCGGTCGAGGTGGAGACCCGCTCCTCGGGGGCCGCCCCCCACTCGTGTCCCCTGCTGTAGTCGCGGGACGCGAAGTGCTGCGGGTAGGTCCGCCGGGGATCGGTCGGGTAGCCCGCCACCGGCACGCCGTCGCGCCGCGCGCTGCCCGGAGGCCGGGCCCAGCGCATGAGTTCGAGCACGAACTGCCGGTCCTGCGCCTGCACGTCCTGGGCGGCCCCGGTGAGCGCGGCGAGCACCCGTGCCGGAGCGTCCGACCTGACGGGCGCGAGGTGCGCTCCCTCGGCCGCGGCCTCCCGTACGAGCGCGTCGGTCAGGGGGTCGGGCATGGGCAGCGCGGTGAACCCGGCCCGATGGGTGCGGCGGCGCTGGACCTCCCCGTACAGCAGGCGGGTGTGCTCGCCCGGCTCGCGACCCGGCCGCACCCGCACCGTGGCCAGCAGCATCGGACCCTCCGGATTGGGCAGCCGGCGCACCTCGGGCTCGTACCCGAGCGCCATCAGCGTGATCCGCACGTTGAACAGCGCGGCGCCGCAGCTGATGGTCATCTGCCGGCCGGTGGGATCGGAGACGCGCAGCCTCCGGTCCGGGTCGGCGCGCAGGCTGATCTCGTCGCCGGAGACGGCGAACGTCCAGGGCTGGGTGTTGTGGATCGAGGGCGCCCACAGAGCGGCCTCCACGGCCTCCCGCGCCGCCTGCGCGATCCCCTCAGATGTCCGAGTGTTCACGATCTTTCCCTCTCACGGGGCGCGTACCGCCCGGCCTCGAAGCGCCGCGGCGTGCCGCCGCGCGCCGCGCTACAGCAGCGGCGGCGCGATGAGCAGGTCGTCGACGAGGAAGGCGAGGTCGTCGGCGTCGACCTCGACGACGCCCTCGACCCGGCGGACGGCGTGCAGCAGCGGCTTGACGGCCGACCTGCGGGGCACCTGCCCCTTGATCGTCACCACTCCGCCGGAGACGTTGACGTCGAGGTCGCCGAAGTCGAGATCCATCCGGTCGACGACCCGCTCGATCTCGGCCCGGATCTCCGCCGCCGGCCGCGCGAAGACGCGCAGCAGGTCGCCCTGGTGCACGGTGCCCACGATGCGGCCGCTCACCGCGTCGATCACCGGGAGTTGCTTCACGCGGTTGCGGTGCATCAGCCGGGCCGCGTCGCGCACGGGGGTGCCGCCCGTCACCGTGATCGCCGGCCGCGTCATGATCTGCCCGGCGTTCGCACCCGCCGCCTTGCGCTGCTCCACGCGCCGGCGCGGACCGCTGAAGACGCGCTCGCCCAGGTCGATCTCCTTCAGCAGCATGTCGTCCTCGGAGACCACCCCGACCGGGCGCCGGTCGGCGTCGATGACGGTGACCGCGCCCACTCCGAACCGCCGCATGGTGGCGACGAGGTCCGCGAACGACGCGTCCATCCGCACCGCGATGGCCACCCTGCCCATGACATCCTTCACCTTCGCCGTCATGACGACGCCTCCCGTCTCTCCATGCCAGCGTGCCCCGCCCGCGTTCCCGCGGGTGAGCGGTGAAGGTCCCGAGTGGACGGGACTTTCGGCCACCGATCCGCGGCTCCGGGGCGGGCGCGTCGGCGGCTGGACGGATGGCCGGACGGGCGGCTGGACGGGCGGCCGGACGGGTGGCGGGGTGGTGGCGAAGGGCCCGGCCGGGAGGGTCGTCGGTCCCTTCGCGCCCGGTCCGCGGCGCGATGCGATGGGAGATGAAGGGACCCGTCCGGAAGGAGCCGGTCATGCACATGAAGGTGCGGGACGTCATGACGAGTGAGGTCGCCTCCGTCAACGGCAGCACGCCGTTCCGCGACGTGGCCGAGATCATGATCGCCCATGGAGTCAGCGCGGTGCCCGTCGTGGACGGCGAGGGGCACGTCATCGGCCTGGTCTCCGAGGCCGACCTGCTGCGCAAGGAGGAGTTCCGCGAGCAGTTCTACCGCGAAGGCTACCGGCCGCCCCTGCGCGCCCGTCTCCGCGAGGCCGTGGGCCACGGGACCGTACGGACCCAGGAGCGGGCCCGTGGCGTGACCGCGGCCGAACTCATGTCGGCGCCCGCGGTCACCACCCGGCCGTACACCAGCGTGGTCAGCGCGGCCCGCTTGATGAGCGAGCACGGTGTGAAGCGCCTGCCGGTCGTGGACGACGAGGACGTGCTCGTCGGCATCATCAGCCGCCACGACCTGCTCAAGGTCCTCGCCCGCGGCGACGCCGACATCGCCCGCGAGGTACGCGAGGACATCGTCGGCACCTGCCTGTGGGCCGACCTGTCGGGCGTCGAGGTGTCGGTCGAGAACGGGGTCGTGACCCTCACCGGCGCCGTCGGACGCCGCTCGCACGCACGCGTCCTCACCCGGATGGTCGAGCGGACCAACGGCGTGCTCGGCGTGGCCGATCGCCTCGAATGGAAAGAGGACGACCTCGGCCCCTGGGAAGGGCACTGACGGAGGCGGCCGCCGCCCGGGACGGGGGACGACGAATTTTCCGCCGGATCCCGTGCCGCGGCGGTCAGCGTTGACCTGGGCAGACGCGGACGGAGAACGGGTACGGCGGAGACGCGGCCGCCCGTGTTTTTCCGCGGGAGTGGTTTTCGCGGGCCGATCGGCGGTAGCGAGAAAAGAGACCGATCAAGCGAGAGACAAGGAGAAGCACGTGATCACCCACGAGCAGATCCCCATGGTGCTCGACCACCCGGTCCACGACTCGAACGGCGACAAGATCGGCGACGTCGCGCACGTCTTCCTGGACGACGCGACCGGCCTGCCGAAGTGGCTCTGCGTGAAGACCGGCCTGCTGCACACCAAGGAGGCCTTCGTTCCCCTCCACGAGGCGAACGTGACGGCCGGCGGGATCGAGGTTCCGTACGACAAGGAGCACGTCAAGAACGCCCCCGACGTCGACCTGGACGAGGGCGGGCACCTGTCCGCCGAGCAGGAGCGCCTGCTCTACCGCCACTACGACATGGGCTGGGACGAGGCCTGGGAACGCGCCAACGAGCCGGGCAGCCTGACCGGCTGGGCCGACAGCGGCGGGCGCCGCGAGCGTGAGCGCCTGGGCCACCCCGGCGAGACCGCGGACCGCGCCGGCGACGGCACGGACTACGCCGGTACGGGGACGGACTACGCGGTGACCCGTCGCGGGGAGCGGTACGGCACCGACGACCCGTCGCTCGGCTCCATGGACCGGCTGGACGCCGAGATCCCCGGCACCCGGCCCGGTGAGCCGCTCGCGCCGCGGGACCCGGCGACCCGCTCCGGCGAGCTCTTCGGCGGCGGCGACACCGGCGTCTCCTCCAGCGAGCCGTACGACATGGACGACCCGGCGACCAGGTCGAAGGAGCGGTTCGAGGGCGGCGACCCCGTGAGCGGCTCCGGGGAACGGTTCGTCGGCGACGCCGAGACCCGCGCCGAGAAGCGCTTCGACGCCGATCCGGACATCCGCGCCGGGCAGCGTTTCGGCACCGACGCGAAGACCCGCGACCGCTACGAGGATCCGGACGCCGAGCGGGACCGCGATCATCGGGGCCCCGGCCTCTGATCCGGCCGCCGATCCCGGCTCCTTGAACGGGCATCCGCCCGTCACCAGCCCCGTTGCCCCGGTGTGCCTCCGCCGCCGGGGCAGCGGCGTGCCCGGACCCCCACCGCGTCTGACCCACCGCATCGGACCCATCGCGTCGATTCGTGCCGGGGCTGGGACGGCCCCGGCGAAGCGGGCCAGGGCAGTGCGACCGGCCGTCGCCGGGCACTCGCAGGGCTCCCCCGCCGCGTCGGCCCACTGCGTCGACCAAGGCCGGGGCCGGAACGCGGTGGCGAGGCGTCTTGGGCCGGGGCTCGGGTCAGTGCGAGCGGCCGTCGCCGGGGGCCGGGAAGGGGTCCTCCTCGATCACCTCGCCGCGCACCACCCTGTTGCGGGAGCCTTCCGCGCGACCGGACCGCGCCTGACCGAACCCTGCCTGACCGGACTGTGCCTGACCGGACCGTGCCCGGTCGGACCCCGCGGGGCCGAATCCCGCCGGGTCGGACTCCACCTGGCCGAACAGCGGCGCGTACGGCGAGCGGGCGGCGAGCGACCGCACCCGGCGGCCGAGGAACCACGACAGCCACCGGCGGGCGATCGGCCGCGTGAACGGCAGGATCAGGAAGAACCCGAACACGTCGCTGAGGAAGCCGGGGGTCAGCAGCAGGGTGCCGCCGGCCACGATCATCGCGCCGTCGGCGAGCTCACGGTCGGGCATCCGCCCCGACTCGACGGCGCTGCGCAACGCGGCCCACGCCCGCCGTCCCTCCCGGCGCACCAGCCAGGCCCCGACGAGGCTGTCGGCGATGAGCAGGGCGACCGTCTGCCACCCGCCGATCACGCTGCCCACCCGGATCAGAAACCAGATCTCCAGGACGGGCACCACGAGGAACCCCAGGAACAGCCCGATCCGCACCATTTCTCGCCCCACTCACCCCGGCACCCGTACGTTGCGGTCAACGTCCCCGCGCCCGCCGGGGTTCCTGGGGATCTCCCCCGCGCCTATCGCCGTGGGCGAAACCGCTCCCCCAGGCCGGCGATACCCCAGAGGGCGACGCGCCAGAACGCCTCAAGGATGATCTTACGGCTCATCTTGCTGCTGCCCACGGTGCGCTCGACGAACGTGATCGGCGCCTCGGTCACCCGCAGGCCCTGCCGCACGGTCCGGAGCGTGAGGTCCACCTGGAAGCAGTAGCCCTGCGACTCGACGCCGTCCAGCTCGATCTTCTCCAGGGTGGCCGCGCGGTAGGCGCGGAAGCCCGCCGTGGCGTCGCGGACCGGGATGCCGAGGACCAGCCTGACGTAGGTGTTCGCGCCCCGGGACAGGAACTCGCGCGAGGCCGGCCAGTTGACGGTCTTGCCGCCGGGCACCCAGCGCGAGCCGATGGCCAGGTCGGCGCCGTCGGCCACCGCGTCGAGCAGCTTGTGCAGCTCCTCGGGCTGGTGGGAGCCGTCGGCGTCCATCTCGACCAGCACGTCGTAGCCCTCGGCGAGGCCCCACCGGAACCCGGCGATGTAGGCCGCGCCCAGCCCCTGCTTGCTCGTCCGGTGCAGGACGTGGACGTGGTCGTCCCGCTCCGCCAGCTCGTCGGCGATCCGGCCGGTGCCGTCCGGGCTGTTGTCGTCGGCGACGAGGAGGTGGACGTCGGGCAGCGCCTCTCGCAGCCGCCGCGTGATCAACGGGAGGTTCTCCCGCTCGTTGTAGGTGGGGACGATAACGAGCACCCGCCCTGGGGTCCGCTCCATCAGCTTCTCCTCCGCCCAGAGATGGCCCCAGAGACGGCCGCCACCGTCGCTCCGGCTCCCATGAGTACCAAAACCCACTCCGGTAGCGCACCTACCCTTGCCGCCACCGTCTTCTGCGTCCTGACCGGCACGTCCAGCACGTTCATGCCCGCCACGAGCTCACCGGTCCGCCAGCCGACCCGGCCGTCCGGGCCGACGTACGCGGAGATCCCCGTCGTCGCCGCGGTGACCACCGCGCGGTTGAACTCCACCGCGCGCAGCTGCGACATCGCGAGCTGCTGCGGGGGCAGGTTGGTGAGCGCGTAACTGGCGTTGTTGGTCTGCACCACCAGGGGCGTGCCGCCGGCCAGCACCGCGTCACGCACCGTGCCGTCGAACGCGACCTCGTAGCACTCCACCGCGCCGATCGTGACCGGCCCCATCCGCAGCGCGCCCGGCCGGTCGCCCGCGACGGACTGCCGGCCGACCAGGTTGGCCCGCGACGACAGGGCCAGGAACAGGTCCTTGAACGGGGTGTACTCCCCGAACGGCACCAGCCGCCGCTTGTCGTAGTACGCGCCGGGGCCGGTGACCGGGTCCCAGACCACGCCACGGGTGGCCCGGTTCTCGGCCCCGATCTTGACGACCGCGCCGACCAGGACCGGCACGCCGACGTCCTTGACCGCCGAGTCGATGACCTCCCGGGCGTACGCGCTGTCGTAGGGGTCGATGTCGGTGGAGTTCTCCGGCCAGACCACGATGTCGGGGCGCGGAAGCGTCCCGGCGCGTACGGCCTGCGCCATGCGGTGCGTCTCGTCGGCGTGGTTGCGCAGCACGACGGCGGGTTCGTCGCCGAGGAAGTTCATCCCCCGCCCAGGGACGTTGCCCTGGATGACCCCGATCCGCACAGTCCTGCCCTCGTCGCCGGGCCGGGGCACGATCAGCCCCAGCACTGGTACGGCTATCGCGGCGAGGAACGTTCCGGCAACCACCCGGTCCGCGCGCCATCTCGGCGGACGCCCTCTGACCAGCGCGGCGAGCAGCGCGCCCGTGAAGGCCACGGTGAAAGTTACAAGCGGCGCGCCGCCCAGGGCGGCGAAGCCCGTGTACGGCGACTCGCCCTGGCTGAAGGCCAGCCGCGCCCACGGGAAGCCGCCGACAGGGAACAGTCCCCGGGCCCATTCCTGCACCACCCACAGGCAGGCGACCCACAGCGGCCACAGGCGCAGCCGCATCACGAGCGCGGCCGCGACGGCCAGCGCCGCCCAGAACAGGCTCTCGACGCCCACCAGGGCCAGCCAGGCGTCGTCCCCGATGGGACGGACCCAGGCCAGCGCGGGCAGCAGGAACGCGAGCCCGCCCGCGTACCCGATCCAGGCGGCCCGGCGCGGTCGGGCGCCGCGCAGCGCGACGGCGAGCAGCGCCACGCCCAGCGGGGCGCAGAACCACCAGCCGAGCGGCGGGAAGGCGAGGTAGAGCAGTACGCCGCCCGCGACGGATGCGGCGAGGCGGGCCGGTGCCTCCGGCACCCGCCACGAGCCCGCGCGGGAGGCGGCCGCCGCCGGCTCCTGCGCCGTCTTCAATGCCACGGAGCGGTCTCTCCTCGCCTCTTCCCAGCACCGGGGCATCTGTCGTGAGCCCGATGACCTGCCGCGAGCCGGTGCCACGCCTGCCCGTACTCACCGAGGTCCAGCGTCGCAGACGACTCCGGAGCCCGCCAAACCGAGCCCCGGCCACTCTACGGCCGCCACAGTGGTGATCTTCGCGAAGAGGAGAGGGGTAAGGGGTCCCGGGCGCCCTTCGGACCGGTTCCGTCCCGTCGGCGGCGGGCGCGGAGCTCCGTTGTCTACTGGGCGCCCGGGCCCCTCCTGGGTCCAACCCCCCGGCCGGCTGGGGTGCCCCGCCTAGGCGGGACGCGGCTCTACGCCTGGTGTGCTGACGGAGGTATCCCCAGGTCAGGCCCGGGAGCCACGCTCCGTCATCGACGCAGGAGCCGACGGCGCCACAGTACGGCCAACCGGTCAGTCCCGTGCTGGACTGCGCAGCAAACTACCGACCTCAGCGCAGTTGTCAACCACTCCCTGACCAGCGCAGACATCACGTTTCCGCAGGTGGGAAGGGGGCCTGGATCAGCGCCGTCCCAGTCCCTCCAGAACCTGCGGCAGCTCACCCCTGTGGACGACGCCGAGACGGCTCGTGGCACGGGTGAGGGCCACGTAGAGGTCGCTCGGCCCGCGGGACGACTCACGCAGGATCAGCCCCGGCTCGACCACGATCACCGCGTCGAACTCCAGCCCCTTGGCCTCGGCGACCGGCAGCACCGCGACCGGCGCGTCCAGCGCGGCAGGGCCCGTGCCGACGGCGGCGCCCGGCACCGCCGAGCGGACGATCTCCCCGATCTCCGCCGCCATGCCCGCCGGGACGATCACCACGACGCGGCCCTCCTCGACCACCTCGGCCGCGGCCAGCGGGCCCGTCTCGGCCAGGGAGGCGACCGGCAGGGCCCACGGCCGCTCCCCGGTCTCCCGCACCGACTCCGGCGCCTTGAGGTCGGGGCCGACGAGCTGGAGCACGCGGGCGGCGACCTCCATCAGCTCGGCCGGGGTGCGGTAGTTGACGGTGAGGCGCTCCTCGCGCCAGCGGCCCGCGACGTACGGGTCGAGGACCCGGCCCCAGCTCGCCGCGCCCGCGGCCGACCCGGTCTGCGCGATGTCCCCGACGATCGTCATCGACCGGCTCGGGCAGCGGCGCATCACCATCCGCCAGGCCATCTCCGACAGCTCCTGCGCCTCGTCCACGATCACGTGGCCGAAGGCCCACGTACGGTCCCGGGCGGCCCGCTCGGCGGTGGTGAGGTAGGGGTCGTCGGCCTGGTGCCGCTCGGCGAAGCGCTCGGCGTCCATCACGTCGGCGAGGCCGGTCAGCTCCAGCACCTCGCGGGCGTAGGCGATGCGCTCCTCGCGCTCCTGCTCGGCCCTGCGCGCCGCGCGCAGCACGCCCTCGTCGATGTCGCCGAGCAGCTCGGCGGCCTCGTCGAGCAGCGGCACGTCGGCCTCGCTCCACCAGTTCTCGCCCTGCTTGTCTCCGGCCTTCTCGCCGGGCCCGTCCCCGGGCCTCTCGCCCGTCCTGGGCGGCTCGCGCAGCAGCAGGTCGCACTCCCGGGCGTCCAGCCCCGCCGCGGCCATCCGGCCGCGGTCGGTGAACAGGCCGATCAGCAGCTGCTGGGGCGTGAGGTACGGCCACAGCCGGTTGAGCGCCACCCGCACCGGTTCCTCGGTGCGCAGCTCCTCGCGCAGGTCGGCGAAGTCGGCCTCGTCGAGCGAGCCCCGCCCGAGATGCCGGGCCGCCTGCCGGGTGAGCGCGGTCAGCAGGTGCCGGACGAACACGGCCCTCGCCTGGTTGTGCGGGCGGCGCGAGCGGCCGGCCTTCGAGCGGGCCGCCTCCAGCGTCTGCCGGTCGAGGGAGAGGGTGAACTTGTCGAGCCTGATCTCCACGGGCGTGCGCGGCATCCGCTGGCGCTCCCGCACGGCCCGCTCGATCACGCGGGCCATCGCGCCCCGGCCCTTGACCGCGGCGGCCTCGGCGGGCTCCCGCCTGCCCGGGGTGACACCCGGGTACAGCTCGCCGACCGTGGACAGCAGCACGTCGGTCTCGCCGAGGGACGGCAGCACCTGCTCGATGTAGCGCAGGAACGTGAGGTTGGGCCCGAGGATCAGCACGCCGCGGCGTTCCAGGCGCTCCCGGTAGGTGTAGAGGAGGTAGGCCGCGCGGTGCAGGGCCACCACGGTCTTGCCGGTGCCCGGCCCGCCCTGGACGACGAGCACGCCGTTCAGGTCACTGCGGATGATCTTGTCCTGTTCGGCCTGGATCGTCGCGACGATGTCGCGCATCCGGCCGGTGCGCTTCTCGCCGAGCGCGGCCAGCAGGGCCGCCTCGCCGTTCAGCGTGGCCCGGTCGGCGTCGCTGATGCGGTCGAGGTCGAGCAGGTCGTCGTCGATCGAGGTGACCGTGCGGCCCCGGCTGTGCAGGTGGCGCCGCCGGGTGACGCCCATCGGGGCGGCCGGGGTGGCCCGGTAGAACGGCTGCGCCACCGGGGCCCGCCAGTCGATGAGCAGCCGGTGCTGGTCGTCGTCCGACAGGCCGATGCGGCCGATGTAGAGCCGCCTCTCGTCGGCCCGGCCCTCATCGGCCCGATCTTCTGCCGCGTGGCTCTCTTCCGCCTCGTTCTCGTTCTCTTCGGCGAGGTCGAGGCGGCCGAAGCACAGGCCGTGCTCCACGGCCCACAGACGGGCGAGGCGCTGGGCGTACATGCCGGCGAACGAGTCGCGCTCCGAACGGTTCTGGTGGGTGCCGGAGGCCCCCTGGGCCAGCACGGCGTCGAGCTGCCCGCGCGTGCGTTCCCGCAGCACGTCGAGGCGCTCGTACAGCGTCGCGACGTACTTCTGCTCCCGGGCCAGCTCGCCCGTCGAAGATGGTGGCATAGGCCGCCAGATTCTACGTGCCGTCCCGCCCTTTTCCAGCATCGGGCGCGACGTCGTCCCACTGTGCACCCTGGCGGGCCGTTTGACCGGTTTGGTCGGTCACCCCTCGGCGGCTCCTGCCTCCGGTTCTCTTCCGAGCACCGGGGAGCGGTAGTCGTACGGCGTACTGAGGACGACCGTCGTGCGGGTGCTGACGTTCGCGGAGGCGCGGATCTGCTGGAGCAGTTCCTCCAGGCCGAGCGGAGAGGCGACACGCACCTTGAGGATGTAACTTTCATCCCCCGCGACGCTGTGGCAGGCCTCGATCGCGGTCAGATGGCTGAGCCGCACCGGGGCGTCGTCCGGCGCGGAGGGGTCGTTCGGCTTGATCGAGACGAACGCCGTGAGGGGAAGCCCGATCTCGTCGTAGTCGACGAGCGCGGCGTATCCACGGATCACTCCGCGCTTTTCGAGCCTGCGTACGCGCTGGTGCACGGCGGAGACCGAGAGCCCGGTCTCCTTGGCCAGATCGGTGAAGCTCATCCGGCCGTCCGCCGCCAGCAGCGTGACGATGCGGCGATCTATCTCCTCCACCCCAGCAACGGTAGCGGCGGCGGGACCCGGCCGGGGAATCGCCGCCGGACCCCTTCCGCGATGGAACGATCTCGCTCCCGGATGTGCCCCGCCCGCGCCGCCCGGGCCGGTCCTGACCGTCGGGGTCTCGCGGACGACGCGCTCCAGCGGGACGATCTCGGCGATCACACGACGACGAGCTCCCTGGTGGTGCCGTTCAGCCGCTCGCCCGCCGTCTCGCCGCAGACGACGATGTCCTCGATCCGGGCGCCGTGACGTCCCGGCAGGTAGATTCCGGGCTCGACGGAGAACGCGAACCCCGGCCGCATCTCCTCGGTGTTGCCCGCGACGATGTACGGCTCCTCGTGGGTCTCCAGGCCGATGCCGTGCCCGGTGCGGTGGACGAAGTACTCTCCGTACCCCGCCTCGGCGATCACCTCGCGGGCGGCGGCGTCCACGGACTCGCAGGTCACCCCGGGCCGCACGTGGGCGCAGGCGGCCTCCTGGGCGGCCCTGAGCACCTCGTAGTACGCCGCGAAGTCGGCCGGCGGCTCACCGACGCAGTACACCCGGGTGGAGTCGGAGCAGTAGCCGCTCGGCATCGTGCCGCCGATGTCCACGACGACGGGCTCCCCGGGCCGGATCACCCGGTCGGTCAGCTCCGCGTGCGGGCTCGCGCCGTTCGGGCCGGAGCCCACGATCACGAAGTCGACCCGGGCGTGCCCCGCCTCGACGATCGCCTCGGCGATGTCCCTGCCGACCTCGCGCTCGGTGCGGCCCGCCTTGAGCAGCCCGGGGACGAGGGCGTGCACGGCGTCGATGGCCGCCCCGGCCTCCGCCAGCGCCGCCTTCTCGGCGGGCGACTTACGCATCCGCAACTCACGCAGCACGTCGCCGGCCAGCGTCTGCTCCGCGCCGGGCATCGCCGCACGGAACCGCAGCGACTGCAGCGCCCACATGCGGTCGGCGAGCCCGACCCGGGCGACCGGGCCCAGGCGGCGGGCCACCTCGGCGAACGGGTCGTCGGTCTCGTCCCAGGCGACGAACTCGACACCGAGCCGGGAGGCGGGCGAGTGCTCCGCGGCGGGCAGTTCGAGACGCGGCACCATCAGGAACGGCTCGCCGGACGCCGGCACGACGAGACAGGTCAGGCGTTCGAGCGGCATGGCGTCGTACCCGGTGACGTAGCGGAGGTCCGGGCCGGGCGTCAGCAGCAGCGCGTCGAGACCGGCGCGGCCGGCGGCCTCGCGCACGGCGGCCGGGCGGGTCGTGGGATACAGGGCGGAGGCATCCGGAGACGTCGTTGTCACGATGCCCAATCTAACGAGATCCGGACCCCGATGGCGTACACGGGGACCCTTAGCACAGACGCACGCGGGCGGGCCGCGAGAGGCAGCGGCTTATTCCACGCCGTAGAAGAATTCCAATCCTCGGGGTAAGCACTACTGCTACGCTCCGCGTCAGGACGATCACGAATCGTCCGCACGACAGTGCAAGAGCGGCATCGAGAGCGAGACAGATGGTCGGCGTAGTGGGCGGCGCGAAGCCCGCCCTTCCCCCCGCGGACAGCCCGGACGTGACTCCCGCCGCCGCCTCCGTCGGCACCCTTCCCGCCGGAGCGCCCTCGGGCGTCGCCGTGCCCGAGCCGGGACCCGCCGAGTACGGGCCCCCTCCGGCGCTGCTGGAGCCCGTCCCCGAGCGGGTGCCGGAGACGGTCGCGGACGCCGGCGGACGGCGGTGGGCGGAGCTGGTGGTGACCGATTCCTGGCGGCAGACACAGGAGGCGCGGGAGCGCGCCGCCGAGGAACGGCGCGTCACGCTGGCGCTGCGGGAGGCGATCCTGCCCGAGCCCGGCGCCTCGATCGAGCTGCCGTACGCCCGGATCGCGGTCCGGTACGTCCCGGCCGGCCGGGAGTCGAGCCTCGGGGGCGACTGGTACGACGCGGCCCCGCTCCCGGACGGCCGCATGTTCCTCGCCGTCGGCGACGTGTCGGGGCACGGCCTGCCCGCGATCGCGGAGATGGCGCAGCTGCGGCACGCCCTGCTCGGCCTGAGCATGACCGGGGCCTCCCCCGGCATGCTGCTGTCGTGGCTGAACGCCCTGGTGCTCACGCGCCTGGACGACACGACCGCGACCGCGGTGTGCGGCCACTTCGACCCGGCGTCCCGCCTTTTCACGTGGGCACAGGCGGGGCATCCCGCCCCGATCCTGGTGCGCCGGGGGGGCGTGCGCCAGCTCGGGGCGCCCAGGGGAGTCGTGCTCGGGGCGACGTCGAGCCTGCCGTACGGGGTGGCCGACGTCCGCCTCGAGCCCGGCGACCTGCTGCTGATGTTCACCGACGGCCTCGTGGAGCGACGCTCACGTGACATCGGGGCCGGGGTGTCGCTCGTCATGCGGGCGGCCGCCTCGACCGGCGCGACCGGGGCCGACCTCGACGCGAGCCTCGACCGCCTGCTGGAGGCGATCGGCGGCCCCAACCCCGAGGACGACACCTGCCTGCTGGCGGTGGCGGTGACCGGAGACGGCCCGCGCACGGCCTGACAGGCGTGAGAATGGTCGGGTGCTGATGCTTCTCGACACCCCGTCGCTGTACTTCCGTGCCTTCTACGGGGTTCCGGACTCGGTGACCTCGCCGGACGGCATGCCGGTGAACGCGGTGCGCGGGCTCCTCGACATGATCGCCACCCTGGTCCGGCAGCACTCGCCCCGGGAGATCGTCGCGTGCATGGACGCCGACTGGCGTCCCGCGTTCCGGGTGGCGGCGATCCCGTCGTACAAGGCCCACCGGGTGGCGAGTGGCGACCAGGAGGAGGTGCCGGACACGCTGGCCCCGCAGGTGCCGGTCATCGAGGAGGTCCTGGACGCGCTCGGGATCGCCCGCGTCGGGGTCGACGGCTACGAGGCCGACGACGTCATCGGCACGTACGCGACCGCCGCCGGCACGGCCGTGGACATCGTCACCGGCGACCGGGACCTGTTCCAGCTCGTGGACGACGACAAGCCGTGCCGGGCCCTTTACACAGTAAGGGGAATTCGGAACCTGCAGGTCGTCGACGAGGCCTTCGTCCGGGAGAAGTACGGCATCCCCGGCCGGGCGTACGCCGACTTCGCGACGCTGCGCGGCGACCCGAGCGACGGCCTGCCCGGCGTCCCCGGCGTCGGCGAGAAGACGGCCGCCGCGCTCATCACCCGCTTCGGCTCCCTCCCCGCCCTGCTCGCCGCGCTGGACGAGGGCGGCGCCGACGGCTTCCCGGCGGGCGCGCGGGCCAGGCTCGCCGCCGCCCGCGACTACCTGGAGGTCGCCCCCGCCGTGGTCAGGGTGGCCCACGACGTGCCGCTGCCGGACGTCGACGTCAGCCTTCCCGCCGCGCCCCGCGACCCCGAGAGGCTGGTCGCGCTGGCGCAGAAGTACGGCCTGGACAGCCCGCTCAACCGCCTGCTCGCCACCCTGGGGTAGGCGCAGCGCCGGCAGGTCACTCGGCCTGGCAGGAATCGGTACACGCCGGTAGGGTCCGATCCCGTGGGGCGCGTGAGGACCAATTCCGGGCCGGCCGACGAGCTGCTCATCAAGCTGGACCGCGACGCCGGGGTGCCCCTGCACCGGCAGATCGAGACGTCCATCCGCGCCCGCATCCGGGCCGGCCTGATGCGAGCGGGCGCGTCGCTGCCGCCCACCCGCACCCTCGCGACAGGTCTCGGGGTGTCCCGCGGGGTCGTGGTGGAGGCCTATCAGCAGCTCGTCGCCGAGGGTTACCTCGTCAGCCGGTCGGGCGGTTACACCCAGGTCGCCGCGTCGATGCCGCCGGCCGGCGCGGCCCCCACGGCTTCCGCGGCTTCGACGGCGCGGCCGGCCGCGCGTAGTGCCGGCCTCGGTGCCGGCTGCAGGGTCGACTTCGGGTACGGGCGCACCGACGTCTCACAGTTCCCGCGGGCCGCATGGCTGCGCTCGGTCCGGACCGTGCTCACCAACACGCCCAACGACCGGTTCGCCTACCTCGACGGGCGTGGCGTGCCGGAACTGCACGAGACCCTGTGCGACTACCTCAACCGGGTGCGCGGCACCGCGGCCGTCCCCGGCAACATGGTGATCTGCAGCGGCTACGGGCAGGGCATCTCGCTGCTGATCCAGGTGCTCGTCCGGCACGGCGCCAGGCGGATCGCCCTGGAAGACCCGTCGTCCAACGACGACGCCCGGGTGCTGGCCGGCGCCGCCGGTCTGGACGTGGTCGGCATCCCGGTGGGGCCGGACGGCGTTCAGGTCGACGCCCTCCATCGGGCCGACGCCGATGCGGTCGTGCTCACGCCGTCGCACCAGTGGCCCACCGGAGGAGTGCTGTCGGCCGCGGCGCGGGCCGAGGTGATCCGCTGGGCGGAACGCCGCGGCGCGATCGTGGTCGAGGACGACTACGACGCGGAGTACCGCTACGACCGGTCGCCGGTGGGCGCCATGCAGGGCCTGGCGCCCGATCACGTCGTCTACTGCGGTACGGCCAGCAAGACGCTCGCTCCGGGGTTGCGGCTCGGCTGGCTGGTGGTGCCTCCCCATCTGGTCGCCGACGTCGCCGCGGCGAAGGTGCTCGCCGACCGCGGATCGCCGGTCATCGACCAGTTGACGTTCGCCGACTTCCTGGCCCGCGGCGAGTTCGACCGCCACCTGCGCCGGATGCGTCCGGTGTACCGCCGCCGCCGCGACGCGCTGCTGGGCGCCCTGCGCACCCACCTGCCCGATCTGGAACCGGCCGGAATCGCCGCCGGGCAGCACGTGGTCGCCTGGCTCCCGCCCGGCCTCGACGAGGCGGCGGTGGTGACGGCCGCCGCCCGGCACGGGCTCGCCATCCACGGCGTCGGCCCCTACCGGATCGCCGGCACCGGACCGGGTGGCCTCATCTTCGGCTACGCCACCCTCGGAGAGGCCGCCATCGCCGAGGGGGTCGCGCTGCTGGCGACGGCCATCAGAGACGTACGGGCACCCTGATCCCGCGTAAGCGCTGCGCGTCAGGATGCCGGGCGGATGTTCTGGTTCAGATGGAACACGTTGGCCGGGTCGTACGCGGTCTTCACCGCGGTCAGCCGGGCCAGCTTCGCGGCCGGATACGCCCGCCGCACGCCGTGCTGCCCATCGGCCAGTTCGTCGGCCGTCAACGAGTTGACGTACACCCCGCTCGCGTACGGCTCGAGCGACGCGCCGGCGGCGCGGGCGGCACCCATCCTGGCGTCGTCCTCGGCCGGGTCGCTCCAGCGGCAGCCGGCCCCGAACTCGAACATCGTGCCGCGGTGACCGAACGCCGCGTCCGCTTCCGGAACGTCGGCGATCGCGCCGCCGTGCGCCTGCAGGCCGACGCCCGGCAGGTCCGGGCTCGCGCTCAGGTCGGCGGCGCCGCGCAGCAGGAACGCCTCGATCGCCGCGGTGGGAAAGCTCCGCAGGTAGTGCGCCTTGGAATAGCGGCGGTAGGCGTGACCGCCGGTGGAGTCGTCACGCCGCTGAAGTTCGAGGTACGACGGTGTGGTGACCCGAGTGGCGACGGGACGTCCGAGCGCCCGCATCGCGGGGAGCAGCCGGCGGCCCTCGGCCGGGTCGCCGACCCACACGAACCCCAGCGTGGCGATCGGGCCGGCGGGACCGCTGCCGACATCGGCGGTGAACGTCGCCTGCCGGGGCGCGACGGCGTTCAGGTCGCGCCAGCCCTCGATGACCGGGACGGCGTCCTCGGCGCGGAAGTCGAGCTCGGCGACCAGCGTCCGCGTGCCGACGCGATGCAACTGGAACTCGAACTCGGTGACGACGCCGAAGTTGCCGCCACCGCCGCGCAGGCCCCAGAACAGGTCGGGGTTCTCGCTGCGGCTCGCCGTCACCACGTCCCCCTCGGCGGTGACCATCGTGTAGGAGACGACGTTGTCGCAGGCCAGGCCGTACTGGCGGGCCAGCCAGCCCATGCCGCCGCCGAGCGTGAGGCCGCCGACGCCGGTGTGCGAGACGTTGCCCGCGGTGGTCGCCAGGCCGTACGCCTGGGACGCCCGGTCGAGCGCGCCGAGCAACGCGCCGCCCTGCACCCGGGCCCGGCGACGGACCGGGTCGATCCGCACGCCCCCCATGAGCGTCAGGTCGATCATGAGACCACCGTCGGGCACGGCGAAACCGGCGACGTTGTGGCCGCCGCAGCGCACGCCGATCTCCAGGTCCAGTTCCCGGGCCAGGCGCACGGCGGCGACCACGTCGGAGACGCCCGCCGCGCGGACGATCATGCGTGGACGCCGGTCGACCATGGCGTTCCACACGGTGCGGGCGGTGTCGTAGCCGGCGTCGCCAGGCGTGAGGAGCCGGCCGTCGAAGCGGGTCGCTGTCGTTCTCATGCCACTCAGGCTGACAGGAATCGGTACCCTCGATAAGGTCCGATTTCGCAGGCGTACGAAGGACCAATTCCGACGACGCCCGGCAGGCCGATCGCCGGTACCCGTCGCTGTGCGAGCACGGTCGGAGTGTGGTCAGCCACCCCCGAAGATCCACATGCAGGTCTGCGACACTTTGGCCGTCGTCTCGACTCCATATTCTGGATCGCCCTGGAACCACTGGTACTGGTCAGATGCCGCAGCGTTCGTCGGGAAATGCAGATATTTGTTGCTGCTGGTGAGCAGTACCGCGCCGCAGCCGTCCGCGTCGTCCAGGGCTGTGATGGCGCTGGACATCTCCGGATTGATTTTCTGTACGGCCTCGTAGTAACTCGTTCCCGACCGGAACACGGAGATGTAGTGCGTATAACTGCAATGCGCGTAGTATCTGTCGCTCCCGATTTTGCCGCTAGTGCATACGGGTGCATCCGGCGACGTGTTGTTCGTGTACCCGTCGACGAGGGCGTTGGCCGGAGCGGCCGACGTCAGGAGTGCCGCAACCGCCGCGACGAAAACCAGGGCGGAGGCGCGGGTCGTCTTTCTCATGAGCAGAACGTAAGGCGATGGGGATGCGACTTTCTTGCGTGATCCTTGCACGCGGCTTACAGCGACGCGGCCTCGCCGGTTCGCGGCAGCGGCGTAAGCGCGCACGGTGCTCGCAGGGCCGCGGAGGCGTCATCGATGGCGCGTTCACACATCCCGTCCCATGGCGGCCGTGGCTGCCGGGATGTTGACGTAGTCGCGCAGGCGGGTGATCTGCCCGTCGCGCACGGTGAGCACAACGAGGTTGGGAAGCGCGAAGTCGCCGGTGGTCACGCTGGTCCCGAGGGCCTCCTGCTCAACGATGATCGTCTCTGGGTCACCGGTGTCGTGGATGGCAAGGGTGCGGTAACCCTCGTACTTCAGCCGGTGATCCTTCCACCCGGCGGTTATCCAGTTCACGATCTCGTCCCTGCCCGCGAGCCGGGACGGCAGGCCGGGAAGTGTGAACGGGAACTCGTGGGACGCGTCGAGGGCGTAGACGCGCCTCAGTTCATCGGCGGACTGGCTGATGGCGGCCTGGCGGTAACGCTCCAGAACCTCACGCGGACCGGCCTGTCGCCCACCGAGCGCCGCTCGCCTGGCGGTCACCCTGCGGTAGCCGATCTTCCAGCCGTCGGGCCGGCGCTCGACGATGTCGTCGTAGACGACGCTGCCGGCCGTTCCGTCGGCCTTGATGCCGATTCCTTTGGACTGGACCCGCGCCGAGCGGTCGTCGATCTGAGTGATCACGATGTTGGTGACGTGATGGCCGACCGGGTTGGCGTTGCCCAGCGCGAGCGCGGCCTCACGGATGGCCGCGGTCCCGTGCAACGAGCCGAGGCCGAAGTCGTCCAGGTCATAGGTGACATCCGGGGTCAACAGCTCGCTCGCCTGGTCCAGCCTGCCGGCGTCCGTGAGGTGGCCATGGAGATTGATCAGGTCGGTGATGTCGATGCGGTCCTGCTCCGTCAGCGTCATCGGGGTGGCCCTCCATGCTCTGGCTGATCCGTACCAGTAAAGTGAGGCATGGTCCGGTTCGATGTGATCACGGTAACGGACCATGTCCCCGGTTAGCAAGGAGAGGTGCGCGCATGGTGTCGGCAGGCCACGATCCACGGCCGGCCGCCGGGCGTCCGAGACGTGCGGACGCCCGGCGGAACTACGAGCAGCTGATCGAGCAGGCGAAAATCGCGTTCGCCGAGTTCGGCGTGGACGCCTCACTCGACGAGATCGCTCGGCGGGCAGGGGTGGCCAGCGGGACGCTGTACCGGCATTTCCCCAAGCGGCTGGATCTCATCGAGGCGGTGCTCTCCGAGCAGATAGCCCAGTTGGTCGACCTTGGCCACCGGCTGCTGACGGCCGAGGACGCATTCGACGCGCTGTCCACCTGGATGCGTGCCGTGCTCAGGCATGGCCTGACCTATCGGGGCCTGTCGGCCGCCGTGATGGACTCGGCCCTCAATCACGAGGATGGCCCGGTATCGACCTGGCACGCGCAGCTGTTCGAGGCGGGAGCGGCGTTGCTCGCGAGGGCGCGGCAGACGGGCGTGATCGTCTCCGACGCGAACGACGCGGACGTGATGAAGATGATCGGCGCTATCGCCTGGGCCGCCCAGGACACCCCCGACAGCTCAGCTCAGGCCGACCGCCTGTTCGCCCTCCTCATGAACGGACTCCGCCACGGCGGCGCCCACCGATGACCATGCCGTGCGAGCCGTGGCAGCAGACGCCGGAGAAGCTCACCCGCCTGCGGCGCGGCCGACGGTCAGGACGTGGGACCGGACCGCGCGGCAGGACCATGGATGATCTGTTCCAGGCAGTCGCGGAACAGATCGTCGACGGTGCGGCCGGGTTGGAAGTACTCGGCCACACCGGCCATCACGGTGGGGTACGCCGCGGCGTACGCGGCCATGTCGAAGCCGTCCAGGGCGTCCGCGTCGGGGCGCCCGGCCTGTTCCTCCAGGACGTAGCCGACGGTGAAGCGCAACACCGTCAACACGATCAGGCGCGCCTGCCGCAGGGGAATGCCCCGCCCGACCAGCGTGCTCATCGCCAGCTCGGAGATGTCGGCCATCTTGAGGGACAGTTGGGAGGCCGCGATGATCCGGGCTCCGTCCGGGTGGGCCAGCAACGCGCGCCGCAGCCGTCCGGCCAGGCCGATCAGCCAGTCCTGCCAGCACTCGTCCGGCGCCGGCGGCGCCGGCTCGGGGAACTGCTGCTCGAGAATCGCCTCGGCGATCGCGGTGACCAGCGCCGCCTTGTTCGAGAAGTGCCAGTAAAGGGTCGGCGACTGTACGCCGAGCCGGGCGGCCAGTTTGCGCGTGGTCACGCCGTCCAGACCCTCGGCGTCCAGTAGCGCGACGGCCTCGGTGACGATCCGCTGCTTGTCCAGAGCCAATCCCGGCACCTCCCTTCCGCACCCTATCAGTGGTAGAGTTCCCTATCAGTGATAGAGATTGCGGCGCCAGAGGAGGCGACGATGAGACACCGGCACTCGCTCCGCGACCTGCTGCACTGGGCGACCCATCGCATTCCGGGGATCCCCGCGCACACCGAGCAGCCCACCGGGCACCAGGGCCAGGCCCGCCACGGCCATGGGTGGCGGCACTCGCCCACGCACCACCGTTCGCACCACCGTTCACACCGCCAAGGGTTCAACCACTCTCCGGCCCGTCCGCCTCGCGTCCTGGCGGCGTGGCAGACGCGGATCGCCCGCTTTTTAGGCCAGGAGCCGGCATGAAGGCAGCGGTGCTCCACGAGGCCGGCGGCATCCCGCGCCACGAGGACTTCCCCGATCCGGTGGCCGGCGACGGCGAAGTGATCATCGATGTCAAGGCGGTCGCCGTGGAGAACGTCGACAAGGCGATCGCGGCCGGGACGCACTACGCCAGCGAGAAGTACATCGGCCGGTTTCCGGCGATCCCCGGCTTCGACGGCATCGGCGCCCTCCCGGACGGCACGCTCGTCGGGTTCGGCGGCATCCGCCCGCCCTACGGCGCGCTCGCCCAGAAGGCCGTGGTGTCCCAGGGCTCCTACGTGCGGATCCCCGACGGCATCGACCCGGCCGTGGTGGCCGTGATGGCCTCGGCCGTCACGGCGATGTCGATGAGAACGGCCGCCGGGTTCGTACCCGGGGAGACGGTGCTGGTGCAGGGCGCCACCGGGGTGGCCGGGCGGCTCGCGGTCAAGGTGGCCCGGCTGCTGGGCGCCGGCCGGATCGTCGCCACCGGCCGGGACGACGACCAGTTGCGCGAGGTGCAGGCCATCGGAGCCGACGCGGTGATCAACACGGCGGTCTCCGACGAGGCTCTGGCGCAGGCGTACCTCGACGCCAGGGGGGACGGCTACGACGTCGTCGTGGACTACCTGTGGGGCAGGCCCAGCGAGATCCTGTTGCGCGCACTGGTGCCGCGGTCGTTCGCCTTCGCCAAACCGACCCGGGTGGTCCAGATCGGGGAGTCGGCCGGAGCTGAGCTCGCCCTCGCCGGGTCGAGCCTGCGCACCTCCGGCGTGGAGATCTACGGCGCGGCCAAGGGGCTCGACCCGCAGACCATGGACGAGGCGTACCAGCAGATCGTGACGTGGACGCGGGCCGGCGAGCTCACCTTCGACGTGGAGAAGGTCCCGCTGAGCGACATCGAGACCGCCTGGCAGCGAACCGACCTCAAAGGCAGGCGCCTCGTCGTGATCCCATGACCGGCCCGCCCACGACACACCAGCGCTGGTCACCGGGAAGCGTTCCGTCGCCGTCCCCGCCCACGACGCCCGCGGCGTCAGCGTGCCGCTGCCGTACGGCTCCCATCCTGATACCTGCCCGGTGGGGGTTGGTTCAGCTTGGCTGGAGACCCTCGCCGAGCACGGCATCAGCAGCGAGCCGGTGTTTCGTGATCGACAAGAGCGGCCGCATCGCGGGCGCGATCGGTGACGACAGCGCGCCCGTACGGCGGGCCGGCCGCAGGCCGTTCACTCCTGCTGTTCCTCGGGAAAGGCCCGCACCCCCAGAAGAGGGCCACAGCGCGACTTCACCTTCTCGCCCAGACGACGGACTCGTTTGATCACCCAGTCGTCGATCACCGAGTTCGTGCATTCGTCATTTATCTCGAGAATCTTCTCGTAAGCATCAAGGAAGTGATCAACAGTCTCAAGCTGCCCTTTTTCTGCGGCCTCCTCGAAGATAACTAGTAGGTTGATCACATAGGTAGATATGGTGACGAATGGCTCTCGGCCTACCTCTGCGGCCTCTTCGGCCTCGTTATCTTCCAACTCTGTGATCAGTGAGCGCGCCTCTGGTATTGAATCCCAAAAAATCTCACGCGTCCCCAAGTCGGGGTCCGCGATCGACTGGTCCACCCGCATCAGCCGTTCGACGCGCTTGCGGTTGACCTTCTCGCCCAGGTTCGGCATCGACTCGGCATGCATCCGTGGGGTGATCTTCGCAGGTCGTTTACGGCCTGATATGTCCGGGCTCGGGTAGGTTGATCGCGTGCCGTACACGACGATCCGCCTTCGGGACACCGCGAACGGCCTCCGGGACGGGTTCGCCCGCATCCGCGGTGACTTCCATCTCCCGGACGGCTTTCCCGAGCCCGTGCAGGAGGAGGCCGAACAGGTCGCGAAGGCTCCGGCCGTACCCGCCGAGGACCACACCGGCCTGCCGCTGGTGACGATCGACCCGCCCGGCTCGATGGACCTCGACCAGGCGCTGTGCATCGAGCGGCGCGGACCGGGCTACCGCGTCTGGTACGCGATCGCCGACGTCGGGGCGTTCGTCCGGCCGGAGGGGGCGATCGACGGCGAGGCGCGGAGCCGCGGCGAGACCGTCTACATGGCCGACGGCCGGGTGCCGCTGCATCCTCCGGTCCTGTCGGAGGGCGCGGCCAGCCTGCTCCCCGGGCAGACCCGTCCCGCCGTGCTGTGGCGGCTCGACCTCGACGCGGCCGGCGAGATCGAGGCCGTCGACCTGCGCAGGGCGCTGGTCCGCAGCCGCGATCGGCTCGACTACGAGACGGTCCAGGCCGCCGTGGACGCCGGGCGGGCGGAGGGCACGCTCGCCCTGCTCGCCGAGGTGGGGCCGCTGCGGCTGGAACGGGAGCGGGCCAGGGGCGGGCTGTCGCTGCCGACGCCCGACCAGGAGGTGGTGGCCGACGGCGCCGGCGGCTACCGGCTGGAGTTCCGCGGCAACCAGCCCTGCGAGGCGTGGAACGCGCAGATCTCCCTGCTCACCGGGATCGCCGCCGCCCGGATCATGCTGGAGGCGGGCGTCGGCGTGCTGCGGGTGCTCCCCCAGGCCGGCCCCGAGGACGTCGCCAAGGTCCGCCGGGTGGCCGCCGCGCTCGGGGTGCCCTGGCCGGACGGCGCGACGTACGCCGACGTCGTGCACGGCCTCGATCCCGCGCTCCCCGGCCACGCCGCGTTCCTGCACGAGTCGACCGTGCTGCTGCGCGGCGCGGCCTACACCGCCTTCGACGGCAGCCCGCCCGAGCAGTCGCTCCACGCCGCCGTCGGCGCGCCGTACGCGCACGTGACCGCGCCGCTGCGGCGGCTCGTCGACCGGTACGGCACGGAGGTCTGCCTGGCGGCGACGGCGGGCCGGCCGGTCCCCGAAGACGTCGCGCGGGCGCTGCCCGACCTGCCCGGGCGGATGGCCGAGGGCGGCAGACGGGCCGCGGCGGTCGAGCGGGCCTGCGTCGACCTCGTCGAGGCGGCCGTGCTGCGGCCCCGGATCGGCCAGGTCTTCGAGGCGGTCGTCATCGACGTCGCCGACGGCAAACCGGGCGGGCAGGTGCAGGTGGCCGACCCGGCCGTCATCGCTCGCTGCGACGGCGACCGGCTTCCGCTCGGCGAGCGCATCCCCGTACGGCTCACCCGCGCCGACCCCGCCACCCGAGAGGTCCGCTTCACCGCCGCCTGACCGGAGGCGAGCGTAATCCGGCGATTCGCCGCCTGCGAGGGGCGGCCGTCGTTATCCTGCCGACATCCTGCCGACGCAGGCCACCGGCGGAGGGCACATGACGACGGACGGCTCCGCGCCCGAAGCGGGCCGCGGCCCCCGCCCCTGGGGCGAATACGCGCTCATGGTCGCCGGTCTCGCGGCCCTGTGGGGCGTCACCCAGTGGCTGAAGGAGAACTGCGAGCCGCCGGACACCGTGTGGGCGTCCGGGATCGTCGCCACCGCGCGGTTCTTCGCCGCCGATCCCCTGCGGGCTCTCGGGTACGCGGCCGAGGGCCTCCGGATGACCGCCGCGCCCGCCCTGCTGTTCGTGTGCCAGGACCTGCGGGCCACCCGGCCGCTGCGGCAGTACCTCGCGCTGTCCCTCACGCTGCTCGGCCTGGCACTGCTCACCGTGGTGTGCGGCGTGCTGGTCCGGCCGACCTCCACCTCCTACTACCTCTTCATGGGCCTGCTGCTCGGCACCGGACTGACCGGCGCCGCGGGGCTCGTCCACGTGGGGTTCGCGTGGTACGCGGACCGGAAGGCGGGCCGCTGAGGGTCCCCTTCCCTCAGCGGAACGCGGGTCAGCTCACCGAGGAGTACGCGACGACTCCGCGGCGCATGGCGTCGACGGCCTTGCCGGCGTTCTCCGCGACCTTGCCGCCCCTGGGCGCGGCCTCCCTGATCTGCCCGAGCAGGTCGAGCAGCTGCTTGATCCAGCGGACGAAGTCGCCCGCCGCGAGGTCGCAGTCGGTCAGCACGGCGTCGAGGCTGTGGCCCTTGGCCCACCGGAAGGCCGCCCAGGCGAAGCCGACGTCGGGCTCGCGGACGAACGACAGGCCGTGGTCCTGTTCGATGCCCTCCAGCTCGCCGAACAGGCGCACCATCTCCGCGAGCGCGTCCCGGGCGGCGCCTGCAGGGATCTTGGGGCTGCGCATGTCGTCGGACTGCCGCGACTCGTAGACCAGCGCCGACACGCAGGCGGCGAGCTCGGCGGGGTCGAGCCGGTCCCACACGCCCGCCCGCAGGCACTCGGAGGTGAGCAGGTCGAGCTCGGTGTAGAGCGAGGCGAGCCTGCGGCCCTCCTGGGTGACGGTCTCGCCCTCCAGGTAGCCGAGCTGGTCGAGCACCCCGCAGACCCGGTCGAAGGTCCGCGCGATGACGTGGGAGCGCCCCTCGACCCGGCGGCGCAGGCCCTCGGTCTCCCGGAGCAGCTTGTAGTAGCGCTCGGCCCACCGGGCATGGTCCTCGCGCTGGTCACAGCCGTGACAGGGGTGCTGCCGCAGCTCGCGGCGGAGCCGGAGGATCTCCTCGTCCTCCGCGGCGTGGTCGCGCGCCCGGGGCGGCTTGCCGAGGTCGCGGTCGCCCAGCTTCGCGTGCACGGTCGAGACGAGGTTCGCCCGTTCCTTGGGCGAGCGGGGGTTGAAGCCCTTGGGAATCCTGATCTTGTCGACCGGCTCCACCGGCACCGGGAAGTCGGCCGCCGACAGCCGCTTCACCTGCTTGCCGATCGTCAGCACGAGCGGCGCCGGCCCTTCGTGACCCCGGGCGTTGGTGCCCGGGTCGAGCACGACCGCGATGCCCGCGCGCCGCCCGCCCGGCACCCGGATGACGTCCCCCGGCTTGAGCTCCTCAAGCGACTGCACGGCCTGGGCCCGCCGGGCCGCGCCCCGCTGGCGCGACAGCTCCGCCTCGCGGTCCGACAGTTTCCTGCGCATCGCCGCGTACTCCTGGAAGTCCCCGAGGTGGCAGGTCATCGCCTCGGAGTAGCCCTCCAGGGCGTGCTCCGCCTTGCGGAGCTGGCGGGCCAGCCCGACCACCGCCCGGTCGGCCTGGAACTGGGCGAAGGAGTCCTCCAGCAGCGTGCGCGCCCGCTCCCGGCCGACCTGCCCGACGAGGTTGACCGCCATGTTGTACGACGGCTTGAAGCTGGAGCGCAGCGGATAGGTGCGGGTGCCCGCGAGGCCGGCGACCGCGAGGGGGTCCATCCCCGGCTGCCAGACCACCACCGCGTGGCCCTCGATGTCGATGCCGCGCCGCCCGGCCCGTCCGGTGAGCTGGGTGTACTCCCCCGGGGTGAGGTCGGCGTGGGTCTCGCCATTCCACTTGTCCAGCTTCTCGATGACCACCGACCTGGCCGGCATGTTGATGCCGAGCGCCAGCGTCTCGGTCGCGAAGACCGCCTTCACCAGGCCCTTGGTGAACAGCTCCTCGACGACCTCCTTGAACGCGGGGAGCATGCCGGCGTGGTGGGCCGCGAGGCCGCGCTCCAGGCAGTCGCGCCATTCGAGGTAGCCGAGCACCGCGAGGTCCTCGTCGGGCAGGTGGGCCGTGCGCTCGTCCACGATCTGGCGGATCTCGTGGCTCTCGGTCTGGGTGGTGAGGCGCAGCCCGGAGTAGAGACACTGCATGACCGCGGCGTCGCAGCCGTTGCGGGAGAAGATGAAGGTGATCGCCGGAAGCAGGCCCTCGGCGTCGAGCTTCTCGATGACGTCGGAGCGGCTCGGGGTCGTGCCCCGGCCGGGCCGCGAGTAGCCCCGCCTGCCCCGGGCCTGCGCCAGCCGCATCTCGTCGCGGGAGATCCGCATCAGGGACGGGTTCACCCGCAGGACGCCGTCGCCCTCGTTGACGAACAGGTCGTACATCCGGTTGCCGACCAGCATGTGCTGCCACAGCGGTACCGGCCGGTGCTCGTCGACGATGACCGTGGTGTCGCCGCGCACCTCGCCCAGCCACTCGCCGAACTCCTCGGCGTTGCTGACCGTGGCCGACAGGGCCACCACCCGCACCGACTCCGGCAGGTGGATGATGACCTCCTCCCAGACCGCGCCGCGGAACCGGTCGGCGAGGTAGTGGACCTCGTCCATCACGACGTACGCGAGGCCGGTCAGCGTGTTCGACCCCGCGTACAGCATGTTGCGCAGGACCTCGGTGGTCATCACGACGATCGGGGCCTCGCCGTTGACGCTGTTGTCACCGGTGAGGAGACCGACCTTGCGCGCGCCGTACCGCCGGACCAGGTCGTTGTACTTCTGGTTGGACAACGCCTTGATGGGCGTGGTGTAGAAGCACTTGCGGCCCTGCTCCAGGGCCAGATGGACGGCGAACTCCCCCACCACCGTCTTGCCCGACCCGGTGGGCGCGGCCACCAGCACGCCGTCCCCCGCCTCCAGCGCCTGGCAGGCGTCGATCTGGAACTCGTCGAGCTCGAAGTCGTAAAGTTCGCGGAACGAGGCGAGAGCCGGCCCGGCACCGGACTGCCCCTCACGGAAAGCGGCGTAGCGTTCCGCTGGCGTACTCATACGTCAACCCTACCGATAACGGGATTCCGGGCAGCCCTTCCCGCTTCACCGTCGGGGCGCTCACACCCGCCGTCTTCCCTCGTCGCTCGTCCCTCGCTCCTCAGTCCAGATCGGCGGCGCGCCCCTCCGGCTCGCTCGGACCTCTCTTCTTAGCCTACGGCATATTCCTTTACGTTGTAGATTCGGGGACCAGGACGTGGAGGGCGGCCGGCTGGACCACGCAGGTGAGGGGGGCAGTGCCGATCCGCTCGCCGTCGGCGTAGGCGACGGTGTCCGGAGCCTCGATCTCCACCCGCCGGGCCCGCCGCAGGGTCACCGCGGGGTGTCCGACGTGACTGCCCCGGTAGACCCGGGGGAACGTGCGGAGGAACTCCACCTTCGGGATCGCTCCGAGCACGAGGACGTCGAGCAGGCCGTCGTCGGGCCGCGCGTCGGGGCACACCCGCATCCCGGCGCCGTACGAGCGGGTGTTGGCCACCGCCACGAGCATCGCCTCGCGCTCGACGGCCTCGCCGTCGAGGGTGATGCGGAACGGGATCGGCGTGAACGAGCGCAGTTCCCGCGCGAGCGCGACGAGATACCTGGCCATGCCGGGCGGCCACGTCATGACGTTGGCCCGTTCGTTGACGCGGGAGTCGAACCCGCAGGCGAGGACCCCGGCGAACCACTCCCCCGTACCGGTCCTGCCCGCGTCCACGGCCCTGGACGCGCCGCGGGCCACGACGTCCGCCGCGGCGAGCAGGTCCCGGCGGGGAACGCCGAGGGCGGCGGCGATGTCGTTGCCGGTGCCCGCGGGCAGGATGCCGAGCGGCACGGACGTGCCGGCCACGGCCTGTACGGCGAGGTGGACCAGGCCGTCGCCGCCGAACGCGACGAGTGCGGCGGGACCGGCGGCGACGGCCGCACGGGCCCGGTCGAGCGCGTCCGCCGCCGAGGTGCCGACGACCACCGAGACCGGGCGGCCGCCCGCGCGCAGCCGGCGCAGCACCGGGGCGAGCAGGCGCAGCGTACGGCCGCCGCGAGCGGCGGGGTTCACCAGGACGACGAGGTCATCGCGCACAGGCGGAACCTACCGCCGCCGATCCGGCGACACCAGAGGGATGTTCGAGAGTGCCCGGCGAACACCGCCTGCCACGAGCCCGGATCCGGGTGGGTGACCGTTTGGGCGGTCGCGTCGGCCACGGCGACAGCTGTTCGCCGACGACGGCCCGTTCCTCTGGCGAATGACCGCGAGATCGGACCAGACGAAGATCAACTGGAAGGTGACCCGGGACCCAGGCCGAGTGCCTCCTGAGTGAACACGTAGCGTTTGAACCAGCGGTGCATCTGGCGCTGCAGGGCTCGGTCGCCGTTCACGCGCACTCCCGGCTGCCGCAGTAGTCGCGCCCAGGAGAGATCACCGAGCCACCACCTGGTCGCCGCCGCGGTCGGCGCGGCGAGCCACACGTCGACGGGCGCCCCGGTGTCCTGCCGGCACAGGTTGACGCTCGTCCGGGAAAGGTGCAGCCAATATCTGCGATCGGCCGGTGGACGGTCGGTGAACTCGATCGCGAGCACGACGGTGCGCTCCGGCAACGTGGTGGAGTCCACACGGCGTTGCATGTCCCAGGTCAGCGCGGCGGTGTCGAGATCGTCCTCGGTGAGGGCGGCACTGCCGGTGACGACCGCCCATCGTGCCAGTTCCCGCACCACCGGAGCCAGGGCGGAGCCCGCCTCCGTGAGCCGGTAATCGTCGTCGACGACGATGCCTGCGGCGCGCAGTGCGCGCAGCCGTGCGGACAGGGTCGCTCGGGGGATGCGAGGCAGGCCCCGGCGGATGTCGGTGAAGGTCGACGCGCCGAGCAGCAACTCCCGCACGATCAGCAGTGTCCACCGCTCGCCCAGAAGCTCCAGAGCGCGCGCGACCGCGCAGAACTGACCGTATCCGTTCACTGCTGCATGGTAGGCGCGGAGAGCGGGACTTGGGGTTCAGAAGTTGAACTGGTGGCGTCGGCACGACCGGCTCGACGATCGAAGTCGTGAGTGCGGGCATCGAGAGGACCAGCGGCATCATGGGCATCAGCGGCGACGTACTGGAAACGATCGGAAACACACCGCTTGTGAGGCTGTGCAGCGTCGTGCCGCCGGGGTGCGCGGAGATCTTCGTCAAGGTCGAAGGCCGGAACCCGACAGGCAGCATGAAGGACCGCATGGCGCAGGCGATGATCGCCAGGGCCGAGAGTGATGGGCGGCTGAGAGCCGGGGACACCGTTGTCGAGTACACAGGCGGCAGCACGGGTGCTTCCCTCGCGCTGGTCTGCGCGGCGAAGGGGTATCGCCTGCGGATCGTCAGTTCGGATGCCTTCAGCGAGGACAAGCTCATCCAGATGGCGGCGTTCGGGGCGGAGCTCACCCTCATCCCCAGTGAGGGAGGACTGATCACGAAGGCGTTGATCCTCAGCATGATCGAGACCGCCAGGGAGTTCAGCCGCCGACCGGGCACCTACTGGACCGATCAACTCAACAACACCGACAGTATCGCCGGCTACCACCCGATGGGTGAGGAGATCTGGGAGCAGTCGGGCGGGCGCATCGACGTGTTCATCCAGTCCGTCGGTACGACGGCCTCGCTGCGGGGGGCGAGTGCCCCGCTCAAACGCCGCGATCCGAGGCTCCGGGTCGTCGCGGTCGAGCCGGCCGAGTCCGCCGTGCTGTCGGGATGCCGGCCCGGTGCCCACCGCATCGAAGGCATCGGCATCGGCTACCCGCCACCCATGTGGGATCCCGCCCTGGTCGACGAGGTCGTGCCGATCTCCACCGACGACGCCGAGGAGATGGCCGGGCGCCTGGCCCGGGAGGAGGGGTTGTTCACCGGGACCTCGTCCGGCGCGAACGTCCTCGCCACGATCCAGGTCGGACAACGCCTTGGGCCACGCGCCAGGATCGTCACGCTGCTCGTGGACTCAGGGTTGAAATACCTCAGCACCGCCGTGTACCGGCGCCGGCCGGGTCACACCTCGCGATGAACGGCCCCCCGCTACGACGACTCGCCGGCCGCCACCACGCCGCGCAGGGCGGCAGCGATGGACGTAGGTTCCACCCGGACGTATGAAACGGGCCTGCTGGTGGTCAGTCCCGGGCGTCGACCGAGGCCGAGTCCGCCGCGGCGGACGGCCCGTCGAGCTCCTCCTCGATGGCACGTGCGTGGGCCGCGTCGGCGGCGTCGCGCTTCTTGTCGTGGAAGTACATGAAGGCCATCGCGACGAAGAACAACGCGACCATCGGAAGCGCCAGGGCCAGCATGGTGATGGGGTCCTGGCTCGGCGTCGCGACGGCGGCGAAGACGAACATCAGGAACACGACCATGCGGGTGTGCTTGGACACCATCCGGTAGCGCACCACGCCGATGACGTTGAGGAACACCAGCAGCAGCGGCATCAGGAAGGAGATGCCGAAGATGATGAGCATCGCCAGCGCGAAGCTGAGGTACTCGTTGATGCTCACCAGCGTCAGCGTGCCGTCGGGGGCGAAGCCGAGCAGCAGCGCCAGGCCCTTGTCCATGGTGATGTAGGCCAGGGCCGCTCCGGCCGTGAACAGCGGCACGGAGAGGCCGAGGAACGCCACCGTGTACCGGCGCTCGTTCTGGTACAGGCCCGGGGTCACGAAGGCCCAGAGCTGGTAGATCCAGAACACCGCCGACACCACCAGGCCGAACATGACCGCGACCTTGAGGTTCACGAAGAACGAGTCGAAGACTCCGTTCACCACCAGGATGCACTGGTCCTTGTTGAACTGGTGGGCCTGCGGCAGGCGGCAGTACGGCTGCTTGAGGAAGTTCCAGATCGGGTCGAAGTAGATGAACCCGACGGCGGTCCCGACGACCACCGCCAGGATGGCCTTGACCAGCCGGTTGCGCAGCTCGCGGAGATGCTCCATGAGCGTCATCCGCCCGTCCTCCGACGTGACGGGGGTCGACCGTTTCAGCAGCGCCATCTAGCTCGTCCTGGGATCGATGGGGGTGTGCGGCGGTGGCTAGTTGGAGCGCGGCTCGTTCTGCGAGCTCACCGGCTGCTGCGTCTCACGCAGCCTCCGGTTCTCCTCCTCCAGCGCGCGCAGCCGCTCGTCGACCGACGGGGTGGCCGGCGGGATCTGCGCCGGCGGCGGGGCGACGGTCTGGGCCTCGGCCCGCGCCGTGGCCTTCGCCTCGTCCTCGTCGCTCAACTTGCTGGTTTCCTTCTTGAACAGGCGCAGCGACTGCCCCAGAGCCTTCGCGGTGTCGGGGAGCTTCTTGGCGCCGAAAAGAAGGATCAGAACCAGGAGGATCAGGATCCATTCCATGGGTCCGAGGTTGGGCATGTCGTGTCCTTACCGCGAGGGCCGTACCTACTCCACCGATCGTACGCGCAGAACGGCCTGAAGTTCACCTGCTGTCCGAATCCGCTGTTGGGCTGATCTTGCGAAACAGCTCCTCCCGGGCCCGCACGCGGCTCCTCGCCCGGTCGACCTCGGCCCGCAGCGCCCGCGCGGCGGCGAACACCCGGGCGGCCGGCCAGGCGAGGACGGCGAGCCCGGCCACGGCCGCCCCGGTGAGGGCGAAGATCCAGGTCATTCCGGTCCTCTCGCAGGTCAGACGGGGTGCCGGGAGTCAGACGGCGGTCTCGTAGGCGGCCAGCGCCTCGGTGGCGGCGGCCGACACCCGCTCGGCCAGGGACGCCGGGGACACCACCCGGCCGCTGTCGCCCAGCCGGAGCGCGAGCCGTACGAGCCAGGACTGGTCACGAGCCCGCAACGATACGCGGAGCCGGCCCTCCCCCAGCTCGGCGACCTCCTCGCACGGGTAGTACTCGGCCACCCAGCGCCCGGCGGGGGTGAGCTCCAGCTCCACCACCTCGTCGCCGTCCGACGGCCGGAACACCCCGCGGGTGACGTCCATCGGCTCCGCCTCGGCCGGCGGGTCGGCGGCCACGTCGAGCACCTCGACGTCCTTGATCCGGTCGACGCGGAACATCCGCATCGCCTCCGCCCGGTAGCACCAGCCCTCCAGGTAGTGCTGCCCGTCCACGAGCACCACCCGCAGCGGGTCGACCTCCCTGGGGGTGATCTCGTCCCGGCCCGGCACGTAGTAGCGCAGCGAGAGCCTGCGGCCCCGCCGGGCGGCGTCGGTGATGACGGCGTGGGCGTCCGGGGCCGCGCCGATCTCCACCTGGACCTGACTGCTCACCGTGGCGGCGCCGTCGCCGGCCGCCTGCTCCAGCTTCGCGATGACCCGTCCGAGCACGTCGCGGTCCTGGAACTCGGGCAGCTCGTCGAGCATGCGCAGCGCGACGAGCAGGGCGCTCGCCTCGTCGACGCCGAGCTTCAGCGGGCGGGCGATCGCGTCGGCGTTGTCGATGAGGATCTCGCCGCCGTCCCACGAGACGTCGATCAGGTCGCCGGGGGTGTGGCCGGGCAGCCCGCACATCCAGACGAGCTGGAGGTCGTCGACGAGCTGCTTCTCCGACAGGCCGAACAGCCGCGCCACCTCGGGCACCTGCGCGCCCGGGTGCGACATGAGGTACGGCACGAGCGCGAGCAGCCGCGGCAGCCGGTCCGAGCTCACTGCAGGGCTCCCTTCAGACGGCGGATCACGGCCTCGCGGGCGTCCGGCGGCTCGACCACCACGGCGTTGCGGCCGAGACTGGCCAGCCAGCCCGCCAGGCGCTCGGGGTCGGCGAAGGTCACCTCGGCCTCGTCCCACTCCTCCGGCCCGGTGCGTACGGCCTGGGCGGCGTGGCGCAGCCCGAGGCAGGTCCCCTTGCGCACGCGCACCAGCGCGACCCGCTCCCTGGGCAGGTCCTGGTAGCCCACCATCGACCGCAGGTCGAGCCCCTCGGGGACGGTGAAGGCGCCCGGACGCCCGAGAGTGGAGACGGCCCCGGTGATCCGGCTGAGCCGGAAGACCCGGGCCGCGCCGCGGTCGCGGTCGTGGCCGACGAGATACCACCTGCCGCGCCGGCTGACGACGCCCCACGGCTCGACCGTCCGCCGCAGCACCGACTCGCTGCCGGCCGAGCGGTAGTCGAACGTCACGGCCCGCCGGTCCCGCACGGCCTCCCACAGGGCGGGGAACGCCGGATCGCGGGTGTCCACCCGCAGCTCCAGGGGGCTCTCCGGGAGGTCGGCGTGCACGCCACCGGCCGTGAGCTTCAGCAGGGCCCCGCTGGCGGCCTCCGCCAGGCTGGCCCGCTGCCACACCTGGGCGGCCAGGCCGATGACGGCGGCCTCGTCCGGCTCCAGCGTGATCTCGGGCAGCTCGTAGGACTCGCGGCTGATCCGGTAGCCGGGATCGTCCTCCCAGGGGTCCTTGTGGACCTCGATCGGGATGCCGATCTCGCGCAGTTCGTTCTTGTCGCGCTCGAACATGCGCTGGAAGGCCTCGTCGTTGTCCGGGTCGTACCCGGGCACGGCCTGCCGGATCTGCTCCGCGCTCAGCGGCCGCCGCGTCGCGAGCAGGCATATCACCAGGTTGAGCAGCCGCTCGGTCTTCCGCCGCGACATGGGGCCTCCCTTCCGCCGGAAACGCTACCCTTTCCGGCGTGATCAGATGGCGCAAGGGCGAGGTGGTGCGGGTTCGGCGCGAGTGGCCGGGGGCGGTGGAACTCGACGTCGCCGTCGCCGAAGGCGAGTGCCGGGCACTCGCCTATCCCCCGCTCGTCGGACGCCCTGAGGTGGGCGACACCGTCCTGCTCAACACGACCGCCCTCGCCATGGGCCTCGGTACGGGAGGGTACGCCATGGTGGTGGCCGTCCCCGACCGTTTGCCGCAAGATCCTTCCGGCCCCGGCCACCTCGTGAAGGCACGCTACACCCCCTTGCAGGCCACCGTGCTCGGCGCGGACGAGCAGGGCTCCCCCCACCACGAGGCGCTGCGCGAGGCCGACTCCCTCGACGGCATGCCGGTCGTGGTCGCCGACCTGCACTCCGCGCTGCCCGCGATCCTGTGCGGCCTGTACGCGGACTCCCCGGGGATCAGGGTGGCGTACGTGATGCAGGACGGCGGGGCGCTGCCGGCCTGGTTCTCCATGTCGTGCGCGAAGCTGCGGGAGGTCGAATGGCTGTGCGGGGTCGTGACGACCGGCCAGTCGTTCGGCGGTGACGTCGAGGCGGTCACGCTGCACACCGGTCTCCTCGCGGCCCGCCACGTGCTCGGCGCGGACGTCGCGGTCGTCGCGCAGGGCCCGGGCAACCTCGGCACCGGCACCCGCTGGGGGTTCTCCGGCGTCGCCGCGGGCGAGGCGGTGAACGCCGCGGCCGTGCTGTCCGGCCGGCCCGTGGCCGCGCTCAGGGTGAGCGAGGGCGACCTGCGCGAGCGGCACGTCGGGGTGTCGCACCACTCGCTCACCGCGTACGGCCGGGTGGCGCTGGCCCCGGCCCGGGTCGCCGTGCCCGTCCTGCCCGGCCCGTTCGGGGCCACCGTGAGCGAGCAGGCCGCGGCCCTCGCCGGCCGGCACGAGATCGTCACGGTGCCGGTGGACGGCCTGCACGAGGCGCTGAAGGCGTCACCCGTGCGGCTGTCGACGATGGGCCGCGGCCTGGAGGAGGATCTCGCCTACTTCCTCACCTCGGCCGCCGCCGGGCGGGACGCCGCCTCGCTGCTGTCGTAGAACTCACGGAACGTGAACGCCTCCGGGCCCGCCCCTTCGGCCCGGAGGATGCTCAGGCGCGCCATGGCCTCGGCGAGCGACGGCCGATAGCCCTCGGGCACCCACCACATCACGGTGTAGGGCTCGGCCGCCCGGTGGAACCACTCCAGGCGGCGCCGCATCACGGGCAGGTGCGCACTGCGGTAGACGAAGTTCCACAGTGTCTCGCGCGACTCCCAGATCGAGAAGTTCACGAGCAGGTCGTCCCCGTAGTCGTGCCTGATCGTGTCGGTGGGATCCTCGCCCCCCTTCATGCGCCAGACGAATCCGGGGGCGGCGTCCGACAACGCGTTGATCGGTTCCAGGGCGGCGACGAAGTCCGCCAGTGTGAGGGAGTCGAGGGGTTCCCTGAGATGGGCGACGTTGAGCTGGGCGAGATGCATGCCCCGATTCTAAGTCAATCTTCGTTGTTTTTAGAAGAGCCGGCGTCTTGGGAAGCGGCGGCTTTCCGGGAGGGGGCGGTACTTTCGGGAGCGACGGCGTTCCGGGAGGGGGCGTCAGGCCCGAAGGCGACGCAGCACTCCTCCGGGCGCGGGTCGAGCATGGCGGTCATCCCCGTCTCCCCCAGCCCGGCCAGCAGCCCTTCGCACAGCGCGGCGTTCATCGAGCACACCAGCAGGGGATGACTCTCGGCCAGCACGTGGAAGGGGCAGTTGCGCAGCCGGATCCGCCCCTCCTCCTCGTAGGGTTCGTAGCCCCGCTCGCGCAGCGCCTCCATCAGTCCGCCCACCAGGCCGCCGCCCGCCTGGGCGGCCCCGAGGCGCTCGCCGGTGCGACGGGCGGCCTCCTCCGCCTTCTCCTCGCCGCCCAGCAGGTCGACGGTCTCGGCCAGCACGAGCGCGAGCGTGCGGTAGTCGCGGGGCGGCAGGCTCACGGACCGCTCCTCGCGGGCCCGTCGGTAGACCTTGGCGGGACGCCCGCTGCCCGGACCCGTCCTGCCGGTGAGCCGCCGGAAGCCCGCCTCCAGCAGGCCCGCATCCACCAGCTTGTCGAGGTGGAAGGCCGCCAGCGTCCGCTGGACCCCGACGGCCTCGGCCGCCTCGTTGCGGCCCACGTCCCGCCCCCGTTCGCTCACGAACCGGTACAGCGCCCGCCGCACCGGATCGCCCAGCGCGCTCATCGACTCCAGGTCGTCGCTCACCACAGCGGGAGTCTAGGTGCCCCTCCCTCCGGCCTTTTCCGCGCCGGTCGCGTGCGAGCCTCGCGCGGGCCGCGGGCCCGGGTGGCGGACGCGGGCGCGCCCGGCGTTGACACCGCCGTGGCGGCGCTGATTTGTTAGGAAACCTTCCTGGCCGGTCCCCCGCAGGCGCACCCCGCTCCGCCTCCCCGCCTCTCCTCCGCGGGTTCCGGGCGGGCGGCCCGGCGCGGGCGCAGAACGGAGCGACGCACGTGCAGACCCCCCTGATCAGGCATGTCCCCCGGCGCGCGGCCCTGCTGCTGGCCCTCGCGGCCGTCGTCCCCGCGGCGACTGCGCCGGGCGCGCACGCGGCCCCCGCCCCCGGCGTCTCCCCCGGCCCAGCCCTGTCGATCACCGTACGGCCCGCGCCGACCGGCCTCACGGACGCGAGGAAGAAGGAGATCGCGATGGAGATCGTCTCCAGCGCGGAGAACTCCTCGCTCGACTGGAAGGCCCAGTACGCGTACATCGAGGACATCGACGACGGGCGCGGCTACACGGCGGGCGTCATCGGGTTCTGCTCCGGCACCGGCGACATGCTCGACCTGGTGGAGGTCTACGCCAGGCGCAGGCCCGGGAGCGCGCTCGCCGGATATCTCCCGGCGCTGCGGAAGGTGAACGGCACCGCCTCGCACCGGGGACTCGGCCCCGGCTTCGTGAAGGCCTGGCGTGCCGCCGCGACCGACCCGGTCTTCCGGCGGGCGCAGGACGCCGAACGCGACCGGGTCTACTTCGATCCGGCCGTCGCGCGGGCCGAGGCCGACGGTCTGCGCGCCCTCGGCCAGTTCGTCTACTACGACGCGATCGTCATGCACGGTCCCGGCGCCGACCCGGTCAGCTTCGGCGGCATCCGCAGGACGGCCATGAAAAAGGCGAGGACCCCGGCGCAGGGCGGTGACGAGGTCGCCTATCTCAACGCGTTCCTCGACGCCCGGAAGGCGGTGATGAGGACCGAGGAGGCGCACGCCGACACCAGCCGGGTCGACACGGCCCAGCGGGTGTTCCTCAGGAGCGGCAACCTCGACCTCGACCCTCCGCTGCGCTGGAAGGTGTACGGCGACGCCTACGAGATCCCCGGCTGACCCGTCGCCCCCGATTCGCCGCCCCCGATCCGCTCGGCGCCCGCCCGGCGCCCGTCCGGCGAGCGGGCGGGGCCGGGGATCGGGGCGCCGGTGGTGCGGCGCGGTCAGGCGGCGCCGAGGACGTCGACGACGAAGACGAGGGTGTCGGTGCCCTTGATGCCGCCCTGCTCGTTGCCCTTCTTGCCGTAGCCGAGCTCCGGCGGGATCGTCAGGAGCACGCGGCTGCCGACCGGGACGCCGGTCAGGCCCTGCGCCCAGCCCTTGACGACCTGGTTGAGGGCGAACGTCGCGGGCTGGCCGCGGTCCCAGCTGGAGTCGAACTTCTTGTCGGTGCCCCAGATCTTGCCGACGTAGTGGGCGAGGACCGTCTGGTCGGCCTTCACCTCCGGGCCGCCGCCCTTGATCACGGTCTTGACCGTGAGTTTCTTCGGGGCCTTCTCGCTGGTCTTGGTGGTGAGCCCGGGGGCCTTGTCGCCGGCGGAGCCGTCCAGCTTGACGCCGGTGACGCCCGGGTCGACCGCGGTGCCCTGGACCGACTTCAGCGTGGCGGAGACGACGTCGATGACCAGCACCTGCGACGTGCTGTCGAAGTCCTGGCCCTGCTGCTTGGCCTGGGTGAGCTGCTCGGCGGAGAGGTTGTCCTTGGCGACCACGGCCATCACCCGGCCGCCGGGCTTGGCGCCGACCAGCGCCTCGTGCAGCGCCTTGGGCAGCTGCGGGCTGACCGTCACGAACTCCGACTTGTTCTGGTCGTAGTCGGAACCGGCCGCCTTGTTCTCCTTGCCGTCCCAGTTGTAGACCGTGACCTTCGCGGTGAGGACGTCACCGTCCTTGGCGGGCGTCCCCTGGCCGTCGAGCACCTTGAGAGAGGCGGAGGTGAGGGAGGGCTTGCCCGAGGGGAAGGTCAGGGTCGGCTTCTGGCCGGCCGCACCGGTCACCTTGATGGCCGAGGCGGCGGCCTGGCCGCTGGAGGCGGCGCTCCCGGGGCTCGCGGTGGACGTGCTCTTCTGCGCGGTTCCGCAGGCGGCGGCGAGCAGGAGAGGTAGGGCGGCGACGAGTGCCGTACGACGGCGCATATGGGAATCCTCAAACAGACAGCGGGTCCGGGCCAGGCTACCCGAACCCGCCGTCAGAGCGGTGTAAGAGATCACATACCCGCGATGAGCTTGTCGACCCTCTCGTCCACGCTGCGGAACGGATCCTTGCACAGCACCGTCCGCTGGGCCTGGTCGTTGAGCTTCAGGTGGACCCAGTCAACGGTGAAGTCACGCCGCTTCTCCTGCGCCTTGCGGATGAACTCTCCGCGCAGCTTGGCCCGCGTGGTCTGCGGCGGAACCGACTTCGCCTCGAAGATCCGGACGTCGTCGGCCACCCGCTCGACCGCTCCCCTCTTCTGCAGGAGGTAGAACAGGCCGCGCTTGCGGTGGACGTCGTGGTAGGCGAGATCGAGCTGCGCCACCCGGGGCGAGGACAGCGGCAGGTCGTACTTCTGTCTGTAACGTTCAATCATCTGGTACTTGGTGACCCAGTCGATCTCCCGCGAGACGAGGTCGAGGTCGCCGGTCTCGACCGCGCGCAGCGTGCGTTCCCACAGCTCCAGCACCCGCTTGGCGGTCTCGTCCCCGCCGCGGCGGTCGACGAAGTCGCGCGCCTTGGTGAGGTACTCCTGCTGGATCTCCAGGGACGACGCCTCTCTGCCGTTGGCCAGGCGCACCCGGCGGCGCCCGGTCATGTCGTGGGACACCTCCCGGATGGCCCTGATCGGGTTCTCCAGGGACAGGTCCCGCATCACGATCCCGGCCTCGATCATGCGCAGCACCAGGTCGGTGGCGCCGACCTTGAGCAGCATCGTGGTCTCGCTCATGTTCGAGTCGCCCACGATGACGTGCAGCCGGCGGAACCGCTCGGCGTCCGCGTGCGGCTCGTCGCGGGTGTTGATGATCGGCCGGGACCGGGTGGTCGCCGAGGAGACGCCCTCCCAGATGTGCTCGGCCCGCTGGGAGACGCAGTAGACGGCTCCGCGCGGGGTCTGCAGCACCTTGCCCGCGCCGCAGATGATCTGCCGCGTCACCAGGTAGGGGATCAGGACGTCGGCCAGCCGCCCGAACTCCCCGTGCCGGCCCACGAGGTAGTTCTCGTGGCAGCCGTAGGAGTTGCCGGCCGAATCGGTGTTGTTCTTGAACAGGTAGATGTCTCCCGCGATGCCCTCCTCGCGGAGCCGCTTCTCGGCGTCCACGAGGAGACCCTCCAGGATCCGCTCCCCCGCCTTGTCGTGGGTCACCAGCTCCACGACGTTGTCACACTCAGGGGTTGCGTACTCGGGATGGCTGCCCACATCCAGGTACAGGCGCGCACCGTTGCGCAGGAAGACGTTGCTCGATCGGCCCCAGGACACCACTCGCCGGAACAGGTACCGCGCCACCTCGTCCGGCGACAGCCTCCGCTGCCCGCGGAACGTACAGGTGACGCCGTACTCGTTCTCCAGCCCGAATATGCGTCGATCCATCACCTCACCCTATTCCCCGGAACCGGCGGCCGAACAGTGATCAGGCGGGGGAATGCGACGGAGGCGCTCTCAGGGGGCGTAAATCTCCACCACCTTGACGATCTGCCCCCTCTGCACCGTGATGAGTGCCCGCAGGTCACCGGCGTCGGCCCGCAGGATCAGCTTGTCGCGGGGGCAGCGCTGGGTGCCCACATAACGGCTGTTGATGGTCTGGTCGTCGCCCTTGCATCCGACGGCGCTGAGGAACACGACGCCCTTCGCGAGGGGCGCGGCGAAGGCCATCACGTCGCCCTCGGGCGGCCCCTCGAAGTGGCCGTTCGTGCTTCCGCCGACCTCCGGCACGAACCTGATCGGCCGGTACTCCGCGACGTTCTCGTCCTGCATGGTGACCAGCTGCGCACGCAGCACGCCGTCCCTGCTCGGGCTGAGGCCCTTGGTGAAGTCGTGCCCGGGGTCCGACTGGAAGGTCTCGCCGAAGACGTCGGGCGTCGCGGCGGTGATCGGCGGACCGGCCTTCTCCGTCTTCCGGGGAGCGGGGGTCGTGGCGGCGGGTACGGGGGCGTCCGACGTGCTGGGGGCCTGCGAGGCCTCCGGGCTGTTGCCGGACGGCTCCGCCGGGGAGGCCGGCGCCGTCACGGTCACCGTGGCGGTGGCCGTGGCCGTGGCGCCGGAGGAGCCGGAGCAGGCGGTCAGCGACAGGAGGGCGACGGCGGCGGCCGGGACGCCCGCACGCCGGAAAAGATCAAATGTCGTCACAACCGGATGAGACTAGCGAAACAGGGCTTTGGTTGAGCCGGAATCCCCAATGCGGCCCAATCCTTGACGCGGCCCGCGTACGAGCCCGCGGACACGGCGGCGGCGCCGCGCCCCCGGAGAGGGACGCGGCGCCGTGGCGCGCGTACGGCGAGGAGTGCCCTACTCGCCGGAGCCCGTGTCGATGTCGCCCTCGGGCGCAATCGGCGGGGCGGTGGGCGGCGGCACCGCGGGAGTGGTGTCGGGGGCGCGCTCGGCGGTGGCGTCGCCCGCGGGCTCCCCGCCCGTGGCGCCTCCGCCGCTCTCCCGGCCCTCCTGCAGGATCCGCTCCAGCCGCGGAGGGGTCAGGCGCAGGAACTTGCGGTGCTCCCGGGCCCGGTCGAGCACGGCGACCTCAAGCTGCGTTGCGGGCGGGCGCTCGCCGCCCGGCTCGGTGAGGGCGGCCAGTGCGGCGTCGAGCGCCCGCGGCAGCGGCAGCCCCTCCTGGTAACGCTCCTTGAGCCGGCCCGCCACGGCTTCGGCCTGGCCGCCGATCACGGCCATGCCCTGCTCGTCGAAGACCGATCCGTCGAAGGTGAGCCGGTAGATCTGGTCGTCCTCGGGCCCGTCGCCCACCTCGGCCACGACGATCTCGACCTCGAGCGACTTGATCGACTCGGTGAAGATCATGCCGAGGTGCTGGGCGTACAGGTTGGCCAGGCCGCGCCCGGTGACGTCGCTGCGGTTGAAGGTGTAGCCGTTGATGTCGGCGTAGCGGATGCCGGCGAGCCGCAGCGACTCGAACTCGTTGTACCGCCCGACCGCGGCGAAGCCGATGCGGTCGTAGATCTCGCTGATCTTGTGCAGCGCCCTGGACGGGTTGGGCGCCACGAACAGGATGCCGTCGGCGTACTGCATGACGACCACGCTGCGACCTCGGGCGATGCCCTTTCGGGCGTACTCCGCCCTGTCCCGCATGATCTGCTCGGGTGAGGCATATCCTCCGAAGGGGATGGACACCGGGGGTGATCCTCTCTTGGGTTAGCGCAGCGGGGCGGTCGGGCCTTCTGGAGCGGTCATCCGCGTCTCCAGCATCGACTCGACGAACTCGGCGACCTCGTCGTCCGGCAGGCGGCGGAAGCCGTCCGCGTTGATGACCGACACCACGGGCCAGATCCGCCGCGTGACGTCGGGACCGCCGGTCGCCGAGTCGTCGTCGGCCGCGTCGTACAGCGCGTGCAGGCAGGCCAGGACGGCGTCCTGCGGGCTGCTGTTCTCCCGGTACAGCTTCTTCAGCGAGCCCCGCGCGAAGATCGAGCCCGAGCCGATCGAGTGGTAGCCGAACTGCTCGTACGGCCCGCCGCCCACGTCGTAGCTGAAGATCCGGCCACCGTCGCGGGCCGGGTCGTAGGCCGCGAACAGCGGCACGACCGCCAGGCCCTGCATCGCCATGGCCAGGTTCTCGCGGATCATGGTGGCGAGGCGGTGCGCCTTGCCCTCCGTGGACAGCGAGCGGCCTTCCCGCTTCTCGTAGTGCTCAAGCTCGACCCGGTACAGGCGGGCCACCTCGATGCCGAGGCTCGCCGTGCCCGCGATGCCGATGCAGGAGTAGTCGTCGGTGCGGAACACCTTCTCGATGTCCCGCTGCGAGATGATGTTCCCGGAGGTCGCCCGCCTGTCGCCCGCCATCACCACGCCGCCCTCGCAGGTCGCCGCGACGATGGTGGTCGCGTGCGGGATCTGCTCGCCCACCGGGGCCGCCAGCGTCTGCGCGCGGGTCGGCAGCAGGTTCGGCGCGTGCGCGCCGAGGAACTCGGTGAACGACGACGACCCCGTATCTATGAAGAGGCTGTTCATCCAGGCCGGCTGAGATGCCACGCGACTCCCTCCAAGCATGCGTTGTTACGCCCGACCCTACTCAGGTCGGCGCACTGGTTGCACTCTTCCCGATCAGCTCAGCGCGAACCGAGATCACCCGGCGCGCCGGTCCACGACCCCGGCTCGCTCGCCGGACCTTCTCTTTACGCGGCGGCGATCGTCCGCCCCGGCCGGCGTGTCCGCACGTCAGGGCGTACGGGAAGGGCGGGGCCGGGCGTGGTTGTGCGCCGCCGCCGGTGGGGAAGGTGCAGGGGCACGGGACACCGGACGCCGAGCCGGGGAGGGTGAGGACGTGAAGACGGTGAACGTGGGCATCGCCGGGCTGGGCGTGATCGCGCAGGCCGTCTACCTGCCCCTGCTGGCGCGGCGGCGCGACCTGTTCCGGATCGCCGCCGTGTGCGACCTCGACCGCGACCACGCGGAGGCGGTCGGCCGGGAGGCCGGCGCAACAGCGTACGACGACCCGCTGGCGATGCTCGACGGAGCCGGTGGAATCGGCGGCGGTGGGCTCAACGGGGGCGGACCCGGCGGGAGCGGGCTCGACGCGGTCCTCGTGCTGACGCCGGGATCCCACGGCCCGCTGGTGCGGGCCGCGCTCGAACGCGGCCTGTGGGTGCTGGCCGAGAAGCCGCTCGCCTACAGCCGCGCCGAACTGGACGGCCTGCCCGGCGACCGGCTGATGGTCGGCTACATGAAGCAGTACGACCCCGCCTCCCAGCGGCTGCTGGAGGCGCTGCACGAGGCGGGCGGGCCGGGCGTCGTCCGCCACCTGGACGCCACCGTGCTGCACCCGTCGGAGGACTCCCAGCTGCTGTTCGCCCGCGTGCGCCGCGGACGTCCCGCGCCCGAGCGCGTCGCCCCCTACGCCGAGGCCGACGAGGAGGCGCTCACCGCCGCGCTCGGCACGTCCTCGGAGCGGCTGCGGCGGTTGTACGCGGAGGTCGTGCTGGGCAGCCTCTGCCACGAGCTGTCGCTCATGCGGCTGTTCACCGGGTCGCCCGACACCGTGGACCACGTCGCCGTGTGGCCCGCCGACGCCTTCCCGCCGTCGGTCGAGCTGAGCGGGACCCTGCCCGCCGAGGGCTCCGGCAGGTACGGCGTGCGCTGGCACCACCTGCCGAGCTACCCGGCCTACCACGAGATCGTGACGTTGCACCACGAGCACGGCTCGATGGAGCTGCGCTTCCCCTCGCCCTACCTGCTGAACGCGCCCGCCCGGCTGACGGTCGCATGCCGGGTCGGGACCACCGAGCGGACGATCGTCCACGAGGACGTCGCCGAGTCGTTCGAGCGACAGCTTCTCGCCTTCCACCGGTTCGTCACGCAGGACGAACGTCCACTCACCGGACTGGACGGGGCTCTGGAAGATATCGTCACGGCGCAGCGGATCGTCCACCGGTACGCCCGGTGGGCGGGCATCCCGATCGCCGGGGAGTGCGCGGGCGAGCCCACCGGCGCCCCGCCGCAGGCGACCGCCGGGGGGGCCGACAGCAGCGACGCCGAGGAGGGCGCGAGTGGAGCCGGTCACGCCGAGGAGCGCGTCAGCCGACCGTGAGCCCCCCGCCGGCCCGGCGGACCCCGCTCCCGCTTGCGCCGATGCGGCGGAGCCCCGGCCCGCGAACGCGGACGAATGCGCACCCGCCCCCGCCACCACGCCTGCCATCGCCGATGCCGGGCTCCGGGCCGCGAACGCGGGCCGGCTGCGACCCCCTGCCGGCTCCGCCACGGCCGGCGCGGCGGAGTCCGCGCCCGCGCGGGACGTGCCGGGCACCGGCCGGGAGATCGTGGTGGTTCCGCACACGCACTGGGACCGCGAGTGGTATCTCCCCTTCCAGCGGTTCCGGGCCGGGCTGGTGCGCGTGCTCGACGAGGTCCTGGACGCCATGACGGCCGATCCCGCCTACCGGTTCACCATGGACGGCCAGCTCGCGGCGATCGAGGACTATCTGGAGCTCCGGCCGTCGCGGCGCGGCGACGTCGCGCGTCTCGTCGCCGAGGGGCGGCTGGCCGCCGGGCCCTGGCTGATCCTCGCCGACGAGTTCCTGTGCTCGGGCGAGACCCTGCTGCGCAACCTGGAGTACGGCATGCGCGGCGCCGCCGCGCTCGGCGGGGCGATGCCGGTCGGCTACCTGCCCGACCAGTTCGGCCACTGCGCGCAGATGCCGCAGATGCTCGCGCTGGCCGGGCTGCGCCGGGCCTGCGTGTGGCGCGGCGTGCCGGCCCGCGTGGACCGCGACGTCTTCGACTGGACCGGGGCCGACGGCACGACGATCAGGACGAGATACCTGCCCGGCGGGTACGGCAACGCGTCGGGCCTGTTCACCGGCCCGCCGGAGGGCCTGCCCGACCGGGTCGCCGCCTTCGCCTCCGCGATGGAGGGCTGGGCGGCGGGAGGGACCCTGCTGGCGATGTGCGGCGGCGACCACTCGGCCCCCGTCAGGGAGATCACCGCTTCCGGACTGCGCGTCGCCACCCTCGCCGAGGCCCTCGCCGACGACGGCGTCGCGCCGGAGCCCGCCGACGAGCCCGAGCACGGGCCGGGGTGGGTGAACCGGGGCCCGGACGCGGGGGACGGCGGGTCCGGCGGCGGAACCGGCCCGGCGGTGCCGCGAGTCCGGGGTGAACTGCGCTCGCACGCACGGGCGAACATCCTGCCCGGCGTCGTCTCGGCGCGTGTCCCGCTCAAACAGGCCATGGCGCGGGCCGAACGGACTCTCATCCGCTACGCCGAGCCGCTGTCCGCACTGTGGCTCGCGGACCGGCCGTCCCGGCGGCACGCCGCCGGCCATGCCCAGGAGGAACGGCCGCCCGGGTCCGCCGCCCGCGCGAATCCCCTCGGTCCCGGCCGCGAACCTTTCGGCGAGGCTCCGGCCGGGCGGCTGCTCGACATGGCGTGGCGGGCGGTGATCGCCGCCGGCGGGCACGACTCCGTCACCGGGTGCGGCTCCGACGAGACCGCTCTCCAGGTGGCCGCGCGGATCGCGGAGGCCGGGCAGACGGCCCAGGCGGTCGTGGACCTCGTCGCGGCCGCGCTCGCCGAGGCGGCGCCGAAGGGCTCCCTCGTGGTCGTCAACCCCTCGCCGTTCGAACGGACCGGCCTGGTGCTCGCCGACCTGCCGGAAGGCCGCGCCCGGCTGGTGGACGCGGCGGGACGCGCGGTCCCGCTCCAGCGGCTCGGGCACGCGCCCACGCTGCTCGACGAGACCGTCATGGACGACCTGCGGTTGCTCCTCGGCCGCGTCCACGAGCGTGAGCTCTACGGCCACGAGATCGTCTCCTGGGACGCGGCGGACGGAGTCTTCACCGTGACCGTGAGCCGTCACGCCTCCGGCCGCTACGCCTACGAGGACCTGCGGCGGGCGATCCTGGAGGCGGGCCCGGGGTTCTGGGTCGTCCGCACGGTGGCCGAGCCCGTGGTCACCGTCGCGGCGCTCGTCACCGTGCCGCCGCTCGGCCGCGCCGTCCTCACCGCCCGGTCCCCCGCACCCGCCGGCGACCGGGACGACGCCGCCCGCGCCGAAGCCTCGCAGCCTGCCGGTGCCGCCGTCCCGGAAGGGGCCGCCCCGGAGGGAACCGCCGGGCCCGTGGAGCCGGCCGCGGTGGCGCACCCCCTGCGGGTCGATCCGTACGGCTTCGACCCGGTGCTCGACAACGGGCTGCTGCGGGTGTCCGTGGCCGCGGACGGGACGCTCTCGCTGCTCGCCGCCGACGGCACCGAGGTCCACGGGGTCGGGCGCGTCGTCCACGGCGGGGACGTCGGCGACACCTACAACCACGCCCCGCCGCCGATCGACCGGCTCCTCGACCGGCCCGTGGGCGTCTCCGTCGAGGAGATCTGCTCGGGCCCGCTCACCGGTGTGTACGAGATCGTCCGGGAGTACGACTGGCCCGCCGCGATCGGCGACGGCACAGCGCTGTCCGGCGGCACAGAGCGGTCCGGCAACACAGCGCTGTCCGGCGGTGCGGACGTCCGGACGGCCGTGACCACGCGGGTGGAGCTGCGGGCGGGCGAGCCGTACGCGCGGTGCGAGATCACCATGGACGTGCGCTGCTGCGACCACCGCGTCCGCTGGCACACGCCGCTGCCCCGACCGGCGGCGGAGTCGCACGCGGAGGGACAGTTCGCGGTGGTGCGGCGGGGCCTGACGGCCGAGGGCGGGGGCGGCGAGCGGCCGATCCCGACCTTCCCCGCGGAGTCGTTCGCCGCCGCGGGCGGCCTGGCCGTGCTGCTCGACCATGTCAGCGAATACGAGATCATCGAGGGCGGGACGGAGCTGGCGGTGACGCTGGTCCGGTCCGTCGGCCATCTGTCCAGGAACCGCAACCCCTACCGGGACGAGCCGGCGGGCCCCGAGATCCCGGCTCCGGCCGCCCAGTGCCAGGGGCCGCTGTCGGTGCGCCTCGCCGTCCTGCCGTACGCGGGCGAGTGGCACGAGGCGGGGCTGCCGAGACTCGCGGAGGAGTTCCGCCATGATCTGCTCGCCGTACCGGGCGCCGGCGCCGGCCGGACGGCTCAGCCCGGTCGCGGGCCGGACGCCGGACCGGGCGGCGGGCTGTCGGTGTCGGGAGAGGGCGTGGTGATGGCGGCGCTGCGCGAGCGGGACGGACGGCTGGAGGTCCGCCTGGTGGCCGAGCACCCCACGGCCACCGAGGCGGTCGTGCGGGGCGGTTTCACCGCGGCCTGGACGGCCGACACGCTCGGCTTTCCGGTGCGTCCGCTGCCGGTGCGGGACGGATGCGTACGGCTCCGCCTGCGGCCCTTCGAGATCGCCACGATCCACCTGTCGGAGGATTGACCGGGCGCGCCCTCCCGGTCAGTGCTTTTCCGACGGCCCGGCCGGGGTAGGGGAAATATCCACTCGCCTCCGGCACCGGGCGAGCACCAGTGGGGCAGGAGGAGGGCATGCTGGACCGGTCGCACCGCCTGGAGCCGGGCCGCCTGGAACGCTTCGCTCTCCGCGGCGCGCCGGGACTGGCCGCGGTGAGCCTGGCGGGCACCGGTTTCGCACTCCTGACCGGTCTGGTGGCCGGCCGGTGGGAGCCGCTGTACGCCGCCGACCGGGCCGTGACCGACGATCTCAACCGGCTGGTGGCCGGCGACGCGCTCACCCTGGAGATCCTCAGCACGCTGACCGACTTCGGCGGCGGCACCGTCCTCACCTGTGTGCTGGTCCTCGCCACCGTTCTCCTGCTCGTCCGGCGCGAGGTACGGCAGGCCGCCTACGTCGTGGCCACGTCGCTCGGCTCGCTGATCCTCTACCCCGTGCTGAAGCTGCTGATCGGCAGGCTGCGTCCCGTCGTGGCCGAGCCCGTGGCCACGGCGACCGGGTTGAGCTTCCCCAGCGGGCACTCCATGAGCTCCCTGGTCTCCTACGGCGTGCTGCTGCTGGTCTTCGCGCCGCTCGCGCCTCGCCGGGCGCGTGCCCTCGCCGTCGCCGCGGTCGCCTGCCTCGTCGTGCTCGTCGGCTTCACCCGCGTCGCGCTCGGCGTGCACCACCTGAGCGACGTGATCGGCGGCTGGCTCCTCGGGCTGGTCTGGCTGTGGGTCACCGCCGCGGCCTTCCGGCCCTGGCGTCCGGAGGCCGTGCCCGGCACGTCACCGGATGAGGGACCGGTCCTGGAGGGCGCCGCGGCCCCGCGGCCCGGGCCGGACGGGGGCCGGGAGCCTGGGGGCCGGGAGCCGCTGGCGCATCCCTGGCGCGCCGCGGCGGAGGCGCTCACGGCCTGGGTGCTCGTCCTCGGGGCGCTGTTCGGGACCGGGCTGCTGCTCACCCGGGCGTCCGGGAGCACGGCTCTGGCGGTCGCCGATCACGTGGTCGTCCGGTGGGTCGCCGGTCTGCGTGGTCCGGTGCTGGACGGGGTGGCCGCGTTCGGCAGCCGGATCGGAGGCACTCCGTGGATCCTCACCGGCGCCCTCGCGGCCTGCGCTCTCGCCCTGGCCGTGCTGCGGCGCGCACGGCCGGCGCTGTTCCTGCTCGTGGCGACGGCCGGGCAACTGGCCCTGGTCCTCACCGCCGCGGCGGCCGTCGGCCGCTCCCAGCCCGCCGAGCCCGTCCGTCTGCCCGGCGACCTGACCATCGTCCGGCCCACCGCCCCGCCGGTCGCCCCGCCCGGCGATCCGGCGGCCGGTCTGGCGGTCGCCGTGCACGAGTCCTGGCCGCTGACGTCCGGCTTCCCCTCCGGCCAGGTCGCCGGCGTGGTGGCCCTCTTCGCGGCGATCGTGGTGCTGGTCCGGCACAGTGCGGCACGCCGCCCCTGGCTACTGGCCGCGGGCGCGGCGGCCGTGCTCGTCCCGCTGCTGTGCGCCCTGTCGCAGATCTACCGTGGAACGCAGCACCCCATAGGCGTGCTCGCGAGCGCGCTGCTGGCGCTTCCGTGGGTCGCCGTGGCGTGGTGGGTGCTGCTCCGCGACCGGCCGCACCGAACACATCGGCCACCAGCCACTTAGCCCACGCCGTCCGCCCGGTCGCCCAAGCCGGTGACCGGCCGGGCGCTCGCCCGGCCGGCAACGGGGGCGCGGCGGCCGGCGCACCGGGTGGTCCCGGGCGCCGCCACCGGCCCAGACGTCTCCCCCCTGGGTTACTGTCCGCCCTTCTGCACGTAGGAGCGGACGAACTCCTCCGCGTTCTCCTCCAGGACCTCGTCGATCTCGTCCAGGATCGCGTCGACATCGTCAGTGAGCTTCTCGTGGCGCTCCTGCACGTCCGAAGACGCCTGCGCCTCGACCTCCTCGACCTCGTTCTCCTGGCGGCCAGTCTGCTTCTGGCCGCCACCGGTTTCCTTGGTCGCCATCCCTGACACCTCCGCTGCTCGGGGGGACGCCTCTCCCCATATCTTCCCCGAACCGACCGACAATGCGCGCCCCGGGGCACGCGATCTTTGGAACGGTGCCCGCGGCGGGCACATCGGCCCTCGGCGTGGGCCTTCTCTACATCGGATCGTTATCGACGTCACACTCTTCGTGGCCGTCTTTCGTCGTCGTGCCCCCACCTACGGGACGACAATGGGGGATCACGGATCTGGGCTGGCTCTAGCGCACGGGTGGTCGATGGCATCGCACGCACGGCAACTGCTGGCGGATCGGTACAAGCTGCTGACGCCCTTCCGGCGGGACGGCGGAGGGATCATGTGGCAGGCCCATGACCTTCGCCTCAAACGCGACGTCGCGATCAAGGAAGTGCAGCCGCCGTACCGTGTGGACGTGGCGGACCTGCCGGCCGCCCGCAGGCAGGCGCTGCGGGAGGCCCGTTCGGCGGCCCGGCTGAGCCATCCGGCCGTGATCACCGTGCACGACCTCCTGGAGGACAAGGGCCGCCTCTGGATCGTCACCGAACTGCTCCAGGGGCTCACGCTCGGGGACACCGTGCGTCATCTCGGGCGGCTGCCGGTCCACTGGGCCGCCTGGGTAGGTTTCCAGCTCCTCTCGGGCGTACGGCACGCGCACGCGATGGGCGTGGTCCACGGGGACATCCGGCCGGGCAACGTGACGCTGACCGAGGACCGGGTGGTGCTGACCGACTTCGGCATCGCCGCCTTCGACCGGGACGTGACGGGACCGGCGACGGTGCCCGTGACGCGGTCGGGGGCCTATCTCGCGCCCGAGCGCCTTCGTGGCGAGGCCCTCACCCCCACCGCCGACCTGTGGTCGTTCGGCGCCACGCTGTACTGCGGTGTGGAGGGCAGGCCGCCGTACCCGAGCATGGGCCCGCTGTCGGCCGGGATGATGCTCGGCCGCGAGCCGGACCCGCCGCGCCGGGCGGGCCCGCTGCGGCCCCTGATCGAGGGCCTGCTGCGACGTGATCCGCTGGACCGCCTCACGATCGAGCAGGCCATGCAGATGCTGGTGGAGGTGCTGCGGCGGCAGGGCATCCCCGCAGCCGCGCCGGGCCGGACCTCCGGCGAGCTGCCCAGCCGCGCCAGGACCAACCCGTACGGGCACTCCCCCGCCCTCGGCGCGCCCCCTCGGCAGGGCGAGCTGACCGCCGGGTTTCCGCACGGGGAGAACCGCCAGCGTGGGGGCGTCCCGCGCTGGCCCGCGCCGCCCGGCCGTCCGCGCCGTCCCGGCGGTGCCGGCGGCCTGACCAGCCCCTCCGGTCCGGGCTTTCCCCGGAACCTCGGTGGAGGTCACCCGGACGGCCCACGCCCGCCGGCCGCCCCCCTGTGACGCCTGGGCCACCGGCCGGGCCCCGCGCGAAGGACGGCCGGATCGTGCTCCTCGGTCAGCTGTGATGGGTGCGGAACTTGACGATCCGTCCGTCCGGTGGTGATCGAGACTTGAACTCCTCTCCAGCCTGAAGGCCGGAGGTTCTCCCGTCGTGTCGCGGTCAGGCGGCGTGCGGGGGTTGACGCTTCGCAGACCGGGCAGTCCCGAGGTCTCCACGTCCTGACACCACAGTTCCTGCGGCGTTGCGAATGTTGATCGCGGCGTTGGTGTCGGCATGCCCGGCCCACCCGCACCCGGGGTTGACGCACGAGAACCGGGTGCCGTCGCGGTAGGCCGGGTCACGGTGCCCGCGCTGGTGCTGCCCACCCCTGCCCAGGGCTTCCGGGTCGACGACGTCGACCCGGGCCCGGACCACCGCGCCCGCGTGAGGTCCCAGTCGGACGAGGGCAGGCTGGAGATCGAGGTGCGCTACCCCGGCGGCGTGCCGACCCCTCGGATCTCCCGGCACGGCTGACCCCGCCGGCGTCCTCTCGTGGCCGGTGGCGGGTCAGGCCTCGCCGGTGAGGGCCGCGACGAGGTCGGCAGCGGTGCGGCACCGGTCGAGCAGGTCGCCCACGTGCGCCTTGGTGCCGCGCAGCGGCTCCAGGGTCGGCACGCGCTGGAGCGACTCTCGGCCGGGGATGTCGAATATCACCGAGTCCCAGGAGGCCGCGGCGACCGACTCGCTGTACTGACGCAGGCACCGGCCGCGGAAGTAGGCCCGGGTGTCGGTGGGCGGCGTCTCGACCGCGCGGTCGACGTCCTCGTCGGTCACCAGGCGCTGCATCCGGCCCCGGGCGACCAGGCGGTTGTACAGTCCGCGGTCGGGCCGGATGTCGGAGTACTGCAGGTCGACCAGTTGCAGACGGGGATGCGACCACGGCAGGTTGTCGCGGGTGCGGTAACCCTCCAGGATCTCCAGCTTGGCGACCCAGTCGAGCTCCCGCGAGAGCTGCATCGGGTCCTCGGCCAGCCGGGTGAGCACCGACTCCCAGCGGTTGAGCACGTCCTTGGTCAGGTCGTCCACGCCGGAGCCGAAGCGGTCCTCGACGTACTTGCGGGCCTGCTCCAGGTACTCCATCTGCAGCTGCACGGCGGTCATCTTCCGCCCGTTGCGCAGCGCGATCTCGTACTTGCAGGTCGGGTCGTGGGACACCGCGCGCAGCGCCGCGACCGGCGACTCCGGCGCCAGGTCGATGGTGAGGAATCCCTCCTCGATCATCGCCAGGACCAGGGCCGTCGTACCAAGCTTCAAATATGTCGAAATTTCCGACATATTGGCGTCGCCGATGATCACGTGCAGGCGGCGGTACTTCTCCGGGTCGGCGTGCGGCTCGTCCCGGGTGTTGATGATCGGCCGCTTCAGCGTGGTCTCCAGCCCGACCTCGACCTCGAAGAAGTCGGCGCGCTGGCTGATCTGGAAGCCCTCGCCGCGCGAGTCCTGGCCGATGCCGACCTTCCCCGCGCCACACATGACCTGCCGCGACACGAAGAACGGGGTCAGGTGCCGGACGATGTCCGCGAACGGCGTGGCCCGGCGCATGAGGTAGTTCTCGTGGCACCCGTACGAGGCGCCCTTGGCGTCGGTGTTGTTCTTGTAGAGCTGGATGGGCGCGTTGCCGGGAACGGCGGACGCCCGGACCGCCGCGTCGTACATCACCCGCTCGCCCGCCTTGTCCCAGATGACCGCCGCCCTGGGGTTGGTGCACTCGGGCGTCGAATACTCCGGATGGGCGTGGTCGACGTACAGACGCGCGCCGTTGGTGAGAATCACGTTGGCGAGCCCGAGGTCCTCGTCGGTGAGCTGGCTCTGGTCGGCCACCTCACGGGCGAGATCGAATCCCCGGGCGTCGCGGAGCGGGTTCTCCTCCTCGAAGTCCCATCGGGCCCGGCGGGCGCGGGCGGCCGACGCCGCCAGATACGCGTTGACGACCTGTGAAGAGGTCACCATCGCGTTCGCCCCCGGTTGACCGGGCACGGCGATGCCGTACTCGGTCTCGATGCCCATCACCCGCCGAACCGTCATTCCCACCCCGCCCGTGTCAGGCCGTCGTCGTCATATCCGAGCCTAGCCCTTTCTCTATGCCCTGCTACCGAACAGTTACGGCACAGATGCCTCGGGACTTTGCGCCGGAATCGGCGGCACCGTCCGGGAAGGGGTGCCCCGGCCGCGCCGGCGGGACCCGCGCGAGCGGTCGAGCAGGGCCCCCAGCCTGGACCGGAGCCACCGCTGGCCGGGCCTGTCGACCAGCCGGTAGACCGCGTACGCGAGCGCGATCGAGACCGTCATCGTGATCCCGGTCAGCAGCCAGGGGTCCAGCACGTCCCGGTACGCCGGGATCAGGACGGCGGAGATCGTCTGGTGCAGCAGATAGAGCGGGTACGTGAGGGCGCCGACGGTGACGAGGGGACGCCAGCGCACCCACCGCAGCCAGCCGAGGGCGACCGCGGCCATCAGGAGGTAGATGAGCGTGATCGCGACGATGACGGCCTCCGGCGGCGCCGGGTAGCGGGCGATCCCGATCAGGCGCACCCGCTCCCCCACGCGCTCCAGGGCGGCGTGCAGGGACATCCCGTAGCCGGCCGCCACGAGCAGCCACGGCACGAAGGCCGCCGCCCGCGCCCCGAAGCGGTGGATCAGGAAGAAGGCCATGCCCGCGATGAAGTACGGCGCCTGCCTCGGCATGAAGACGAAGACCAGCACGTCGTTCTGGGTGAATTCGGCGAGCAGGGCCAGACCGGCCCAGGCCGCCAGGAACACCAGGCAGCGCCGCAGCGTGATCCCCACGAGGGAGAACAGTGCCAGGAGGACGTAGAACCGCAGTTCCACCCAGAGCGACCAGAAGACGCCGCCGGCGTGCCCGACGTCGAACGCCCCCTGCAGCATGGTCAGGTTGAGCAGATACTCCCCGGTGCTGAGCTTGGGGTCGAACCCGGAGACCCCGCTGAACCGGTACAGGATGAAGATCACGATCACGGCGAACCAGTACGCCGGGTACAGCCGGGAGACCCGGGACACGGCGAACTCGCCGACCGTGTGGCCCCACACGCTCATCAGGATGACGAATCCGCTGATGAGGAAGAACAACTCGACGCCGAGGATGCCCAGCGTGGTGAGGCGGGCGACCGGCGCGAACAGCTTCGTGGGGAACTCGTCCCACAGGGACTTGCTGGCCGCCATGTAGTGGAAGGACATGACCGCGAACGCGGCGACGAAGCGCAGGACGTCGAGTTCGACGAGGCGGCGGCCCTTCGCGGCCCGGCCGTCGCCGGGCGCGTCCGGCGCGCCCGCGGGAGGAACGGAATGTCGCACAGGACTCACAGGACTCACCCGCGCGCGCCAAGAAAGATCACGCCATCTTTGACGTGATCACATGCCCTTCCGGTTCCCTCCGAGATCCACGATCTCCGGACGACCCCCGAAAAAGGGGAGGAGCGGCGCGATCCGGGATCGCGCCGCTCCTCCTCCGTGTCCTTCTCGGCATCGGCGCCGGACAGGCCGGCGCCGGACGATGCCGACTACGGATGCCTACAGGTACTGACCGGTGTTGGCGACCGTGTCGATCGAACGGCCGGCCTCGGTGCCCTGCTTGCCCTGCACGAGCGTGCGGATGTAGACGATCCGCTCGCCCTTCTTGCCGGAGATGCGGGCCCAGTCGTCGGGGTTGGTGGTGTTGGGCAGGTCCTCGTTCTCGGAGAACTCGTCCACGCAGGCGGCCAGCAAGTGGGAGATCCGCAGGCCCTTCTGCCCGGTGTCGAGGAACTCCTTGATGGCCATCTTCTTGCCCCGGTCGACGATGTTCTGGATCATCGCGCCGGAGTTGAAGTCCTTGAAGTAGAGGACTTCCTTGTCGCCGTTGGCGTAGGTCACCTCGAGGAAGCGGTTCTCCTCGCTCTCGGCGTACATCCGCTCGACGGTCCGCTGGATCATCCCGGCGATCGTGCCCTCACGGCTGTCGCCGTGCTCGCTCAGATCCTCCGGGTGCAGCGGCAGCTCGCTGACCAGGTACTTCGAGAAGATGTCCTTGGCCGCCTCGGCGTCCGGCCGCTCGATCTTGATCTTGACGTCCAGGCGGCCGGGCCGCAGGATCGCCGGGTCGATCATGTCCTCGCGGTTGGAGGCGCCGATGACGATGACGTTCTCCAGGCCCTCGACACCGTCGATCTCCGACAGGAGCTGGGGGACGATGGTGTTCTCGACGTCGGAGGAGACGCCGGAGCCGCGGGTCCGGAAGATCGAGTCCATCTCGTCGAAGAACACGATCACCGGGGTGCCCTCGGAGGCCTTCTCCCTGGCCCGCTGGAACACCAGGCGGATGTGCCGCTCGGTCTCGCCGACGTACTTGTTGAGGAGCTCGGGGCCCTTGATGTTGAGGAAGAAGCTCTTGCCGGACTGTCCGGTCTTCTCCGCGACCTGCTTGGCCAGGGAGTTGGCCACGGCCTTGGCGATCAGCGTCTTGCCGCAGCCGGGCGGGCCGTACAGGAGCACGCCCTTCGGCGGGCGCAGCTGGTGCTCGCGGAACAGGTCGGCGTGCAGGTAGGGCAGCTCGATGGCGTCCCTGATCTGCTCGATCTGCCGGCTGAGGCCGCCGATCTCCTCGTAGGAGATGTCGGGGACCTCCTCCAGGACGAGCTCCTCCACCTCCGACTTGGGGATGCGCTCGTAAACGTAGTTGGATCGGGGTTCGAGAAGCAGGGAGTCGCCGGCGCGCAGCGGCTGGTCCAGCAGCGAGTGGGCGAGCTTGACGACCCGCTCCTCGTCCGCGTGGGAGATGACCAGCGCACGGTCGCCGCTCTCCAGCAACTCCTTGAGCATGACGATCTCGCCGACGTCCTCGTAGCCGAGGGCCTCGACGACGTTGAGCGCCTCGTTCAGCATGACCTCCTGGCCACGCTTGAGCGAGTCGGCGTCGACGGCCGGGCTGACGTTCACCCGGAGCTTGCGCCCGCCGGTGAACACCTCGATCGTGCCGTCGTCCCTGGCCTCCAGGAACACGCCGAAACCGGACGGCGGCTGCGCCAGCCGGTCGACCTCCTCCTTCAGGGCGACGATCTGGTCCCTGGCCTCCTTGAGGGTGGCGACCAGACGCTCGTTCTGGCTCGTCAGAGCGGCCACCTGTGCCTGCGCCTCATGGAGGCGCTCCTCGATGACCCTGGCCTGCCGGGGAGACTCGGCCAGCTTCCGGCGCAACGCGGTGATCTCCTCCTGCAGGAAGGAGACCTGTGTTGTGAGATCGGCGACCTCCCGTTCGCGCTGCGCGGCTCGAGCCTCAGCGTCGTCGCGAGCTGCCACGCCCCGTCACCTCCTTCCCCGTCGAGAACGACTACTCAAGACCCTACCTATCTTGGCGCTGTACGTAACCTGGCCGGGCAGTGTTCGTGTAGTTACGTTGGGTGTTCGGCGTTTGATGCCTTATGGGTGGAATATTCGGATCAGCATTAGCAACGCACCCGAATGCTCCCGTGTCACGGGGCTTTGCCGGGATGTGGCCGAATCGTCACACTTGTTCGGTCCCCTCTCCGTACGCCCCCTTGGCGGGGCGCCTGCGCCGCGGCGGGGGCGTGACGCCGTCCGCCATGCGACGGGCCGTGACGAGGAAACCCGTGTGGCCGACCATCCGATGGTCCGGCCGGACCGCGAGACCCTCGACATGCCAGTCGCGAACCAGGGTCTCCCACGCGTGGGGCTCGGTGAAACTCCCGTGCTCACGCAGAGCCTCCACCGTTCTGGACAACTGGGTCGTTGTCGCAACATAGCAGCAGATAACTCCTCCTGGGGTGAGGGATTTCGCCGCCGCGTCCACGCACTCCCAGGGAGCCAGCATGTCGAGGACGACGCGGTCCACGTCGGCCTCGTCGAGCGCGTCGACGAAGTCGCCGACCACCAGGCGCCACTGCCCCTGCGGGCCCCCGAAGAACTTCTCCACGTTCTTGGTGGCCACCTCGGCGAAGTCCGCGCGCCGCTCGTAGGAGGTGACCTTCCCCTCCGGCCCGGCCGCCCGCAGCAGGAAGCAGGTGAGCGCGCCCGACCCCACACCGGCCTCGACGACCCGCGCGCCGGGGAAGATGTCGGCCATGGCGACGATCTGCGCCGCGTCCTTCGGATAGACCACCGCCGCGCCGCGCGGCATCGAGACCGCGTAGTCGGCCAGCAGGTGCCGGAACGCCAGGTAGGACGTGCCGCCGGAGGACCGCACCACGGACCCCTCGGGCTGCCCGATCAGGTCGTCGTGCGGGATCGACCCCTTGTGCGTGTGGAAGACGCCGCCCTCTTTCAGCGTCACCGTGTGCCGCTTGTTCTTGGGGTCGGTGAGCTGGACCTGATCTCCAGCCCGGAACGGACCGTGCCTGCGAAAACCCATGCGGAAAAGGCTAGTGCCGCGACCGCCGAGGTTTGCCCGTCAGGAGCGGTGTCCAGAGTGGTGCATCGCAAGGCGGAGGAGGAGGCCATAGCGGAGCTATGGGCGACATCCTCGGGCCCCGCGGAAAGTCCGAGCTTGCGAGGAGTTTTCGTGGGTGGGGCGACAACGCGGCGAGGTGCCGCTCTGGGCGACGCGACGGGGCAAAAATCGGCGGGAGGGGCACAAGGTGCCGCGACCGCCGAGGTTTGCCCGTCCCAAGCCGTGGCCGCGAGTGTCCCCGGCCGCCGGAAAACGCCTGGCCGTGGCGGGGAGACCGCTGGTAACAATGGGACATGTTGCCCCAAGAGGCCATCCCCGCCGGTCCGGCCGTTCTGCGCCTGCCGGTCGAGGGGGACGCCGACCAGATCGCCCGCGCCTGCTCCGACCCCGGCATCTCGCGGTACGTCCCGTTCATGCCCTCGCCGTACACGCGGGACGACGCGCTGACGTGGATCACCAAGACCGTGCCCGAGAAGTGGGGGGACGGCGGCGCGTACTTCGTCGTCGCCGATCCCGCGACGGACGAGGTCCTCGGCGCCGCGGGGCTGCAACCGCGCGACCGCTTCGGCGCGTCCGACGTGGGCTACTGGCTCGCGCCGTGGGCGCGGGGGCGCGGCGTCGCCACCGCGGCCGTGCGGGTGCTCGCGGAGCGGGCCTTCGCCCTGGGCGTCACCCGGATCTCACTGCTGGCCGACGTGGACAACATCCCGAGCCAGCGGGTCGCCTTCCGGTCCGGGTTCGCCCACGAAGGCGTGCTGCGCGGGGCGGGCGTCCCCCGGGGCGACACCTCCTCCGACGTCGCCGTGTTCGGGCGGCTGAGCACCGACCCCGGCGACCCGATCACGCCCTTCCTGCCGTTCTTCCCCGGCGGCTCGCTCACCGACGGCGTGGTGCGGCTCACGCCGCTGACCGCCGCCGACGCCGGCGATCACTTCGCCCTGGCGTCCGTGCCCGACGTGACGGAGTCGCACGTGCCGCCCAGGCCACCGGTGTACGCCGCCAACGAGCTCGTCTGCCGGTACGCGCGCCATCGATGGCTGACCGGGCAGCGGATAGACGCCGCGATCAGGGACGAGCGCACCGGGGAGTTCGCCGGGGACATCCAGCTCACCGGCGTCGTCCCGGACCTCGGCCAGGCCATGCTCGGCTACAGCCTGCTCCCCGCCTTCCGCGGGCGCGGCCTGGTGACCCGGGCCGTGACGCTCCTGGTCGACTGGGCGTTCGGGCAGACGCCGCTGCGCAGGATCGTGGCCGGCACCACGACCGGCAACACGGCGTCGCACCGGGTGCTGGAGCGCGCCGGTTTCACCCGTGAGCATCTCGTACGGGGACTGCTGCCGGGCCCCGGCGGCACCCGCGTCGACGACCTCCAATGGGCCCGTACGCGCGACTGAGCCCTTCCCCGGACCTCGTGGAGGATCGCGGAACGGACAACCCGCCCGCGCTCGGGCGCCGCCCGGAACCCGGCACCCGAGCGCGGGCCGTCCGCGGCCCGCCACGCCCGCTGGGGCGTCCCGGCCACACCGATGCCGGCCGGCCCCTCAGTCGGCGCCGTACGCGGCCCGCAGCTTGGCGAAGGCGGCATCCGTCCCCTGGAGCGCCCGGTCGATCTCCTCGTCGGTGTGGGCGGCCGACAGGAACCAGTTGTGCCAGGGGTGCAGGTAGACGCCCTCCTCAAGGCAGGCCCCGGCCCAGTGGATGCCCTTCTCCAGCGTGTCGTCGCCCTCGAAGGACAGCCACGGCACCTGCACCGGGCCGGTCTGCCGCACCACGAAGCCGTGGGCGGCGGCCTGGGCGGCGAGCCCCTCGCGCAGCCGGGTCCCCGCCCGGTGCATGAGCGCGGGCCCGTCGCTCTCCCGCAGGATCTCGATCGTCGCCTTGGCGGCGGCCATCGCGGTCGCGGAGAACCAGAACGAGCCGGTCGAGTACAGCGACTGGGCCGCCCCCCGGAGCGCGTCGGCGCCGGTGAGCGCGGCGATGGGGAATCCGTTGGCCATCGCCTTGCTCCAGGCCGTGAGGTCGGGGCGCACGCCGAGCGGCTCCCACGAGCCGCGCAGGTCCAGCCGCCACCCGGCCCGCACGTCGTCGATCACCAGTGCCGCGCCGAGGCGGTCGGCCAGCGCCCGCACCCCCCGGGCGAACCCGGCGTCCGCGGGCTCCTGGTCCTCGAACGAGTCGTGCTTGAAGGGGGTGACGAGGATCGCGGCGACGTCGCCGTCCGCCTCGGCCGCCGCCGCCTCGGCACTCGCGAGGTCGTTGTAGGTGAACTCGATCGTGTCCGCCCGCTGGTTGGGGGTGACCCCCGAGAGGCCGGGCGTGCACCAGGGGTCGGCGCCGTGGTAGGCGCCGTGGGCGACGAGGACCTTGGTCCGGCCCGTGGCCGCCCTCGCCACCATCAGGGCCTGCGTGGTGGCGTCGGTGCCGTTCTTGGAGAACATGGCCCAGTCCGCCGACGGGATCAGGTCGACCAGCAGCTCGGCGAGCTCGACCATGACCGGCCCCGGGCCGTTGAGACAGTCGCCGGACGCCTGCTGCGCCGCGGCGGCGGCCTCGACCCGGGGCTCGCGGTGGCCGACGATCATCGGTCCCCAGCTGCACATCAGGTCGACGTACTCGCGGCCGTCGGCGTCCCACTGACGGGCGCCCTCGGCCCGGACGAAGAACTGGGGATAGCGGTCGCCGTGCAGGACCGCGTTGAGGTGGCCGTACATGCCACCGGGGATGACCTTCGCGGCACGGGCCCGCAGGGACGCGTCGACGGACATGGGCGGACTCCCGGGGTTTCGGAGGAGGGGGAACCGGAGCGGCGGGGACCGGGACCGGAGGGAGATCAGTCGTCGACGGGGCCGTCCAGGCCGGCGTCGGAGCCGAGCCCGCCCGCGACCCGCGCGGCGACGGCCGTGCCGAGGCGGGCGGCGCCGAGCACGTCCCGGCCGCGCAGCAGGCCGGTGGCGAACCCGGCGCAGTACGCGTCGCCGCAGCCCGTGGTGTCGACCACCGGCACGTCCAGGGCGGGCACACGGGTGAACCCCCCGGCGGTGGCCACGAGGCTGCCGGCGGCCCCGAGGGTGACGATCACGCCCTTCGGGCCCTCGCCGAGCAGCGCGGCGGCGGCCTCCTCCGGGGTCGCGGCGCCGGTGAGCATGAGGGCCTGCTCCTCGTTGGGCAGCAGGTAGTCGACGTGCGGCAGGAACGCCCGTACGGCGGGCATCAGGTCCGGCAGGTTGGACAGCAGGTCCAGCGTGACGATCGTGCCACCCTCGCGGGCCTTGCCGAGCAGCGCGTAGAACTCGGGGTCGTGCAGGCCCCAGGTGACGTCCATGCCGCCGAGGTGCACCACCTTCGCGGCGGTCAGGCGGCCGGCGTCGAGGTCGGCGGTCGCCAGGCCCAGGTTGGCCCCGGGCACGTGGAACGAGGGCCGTCCCCCGTCCGGCCGGATCGGCAGGATGGAGGCGGCGGTCTGCTCCCCCGGCCGGCGCACGACGCCGCTCACGTCGACGCCGTGCCGCGCCATGATCATCAGGAGGAAGTCGCCCAGCTCGTCGCCGCCGACGGCGCCCATGGTGGCCACCGGCACACCGATCTTCGCGAGGGCCACGGCCGTGCCGGCGGCCGCCCCCGCGGCGGTGACGCGGATCTGCTCCAGCAGGTGGGTGTCCTGGCCGGACGGGATGGACTCGACCGGGCGGGCCAGGACGTCGACGATATGTACGCCGACTGTCACAACCGTCATGTGCGGATAATAGACGGGCGCCCGACTACGATGTCAACCGAGGTGATGGAGCGTGCCGAAGATCGTCAACCATGAGGAACGCCGGGGGGAGGTCGTCGCGGCGGCCCGCCGGATCATCCTGCGCGACGGCATCGAGGCGGCGACGACCCGGGCCATCGCGAAGGAGGCCGGCTACTCCAACGGCGTGCTCACGCACTACTTCGCGGACAAGGACGAGATCCTGCTGTCGGCGCTGGAGGCCTCGCACCGGCGCATCGCCGACCGGCTGCGGGAGAAGCTGTCCGGCCGCACCGGGCTGGCGGCGCTGCGGGAGCTGCTGCTCGACAACGTCCCCCTCGACGGCGAGCGCGCCGGGGAGACCGGGCTCGAGGTCGGCTTCTGGGGGCGCTGCCTGACCAGTCCCGCGCTGCTGGAGGTGCAGCGGCGGGAGGCCGCCGAGCTTCGCTACGTGGTGACCAGCCTGCTGAGGTCCGCCGCCGAGGCCGGTGAGATCCGTACGGACGAGGACCCGGAGGACGTGGCCGAACGGCTGCTCGCGCTGGTGGACGGCCTCAGCGTGCACCGGCTGCTGTATCCCGCGAACGTCACCGCCGAGCGGCTGGAGCGGCTCCTGCTGCGCGAGATCGACCGACTGCGCGGCGGCTGACCGGCCGCCGGGAGCCCGTATCCGGGTCCCCGGCGGTCCGGCCGCCGTCTCAGGCGGGCGTCAGGCGGGGCGGTGCGCCTCGTAGCGCATGGTGCGGGAGACCCCGATGCGCACGGTCGTGCCGGGCAGGATCGGCACCGGCTCGTTCGGCGGGATGTCGTAGAAGTTGGGGTCGCCCGGCGGCTGAATCTGTGTGCCGTTCACCGACCCCAGGTCGAGCAGGTTGACGTCCCAGTTCTCCAGGAACACCCGCAGGTGCCGGCGGGACACCGAGCCGTCCGGGCTGGTGACCCTGGCCGGCCTGGCCTCGCCCGACTGCACCTCGGGGGCCCGCTCCGGGTCGCGGCCCAGCAGGTAGTCGGCCTCCAGCGGCAGCGCCATGCCGTCGTCGAGCAGCAGCGCGCCGAGCGGCGGGCGCGGGCCCTTGTACGGCACCACCGCCCGCTGGTCGATGGGGACGCCGCAGACCGCGCAGTACGGCGCACGTGGGTCGTTGAAGTGGTCGTTCTTGCAGTCGACGCCGTACACCATGGGCCGCGGCTCCGGGTCGGGCGCCACGTCGAGCTGGGTCGCCTCCCCCGGCTCGTCGTCGGAGGCATGCGACGCCCCCTCGAAGGGCCCGTCGAAGGGTCCGTCGAACGGGCCGCCCAGCGGTCCGCTTCCCGGCCCGTCCGGGGAGCCGCCCCGGTCCTGTGCTCCCCGGTCCTGGGCGGGCCCGTCCTGGGCGTCCTGGGGCCCGCCGCGGTCGTCGGACGGCTCGGGCAGCCCCGGGGACTGCTGCGGCCCGGAATGGGACGGGGTGTAGGGCGGGGCGGGCTGGGGGCCGGAGTGCTGCGCGGGCGCCGGGTCCGACAGTCCGGACGGCAACGGCGGCAGCGGCTGGGAGACGTGCGGCGGCTGGGCGGGCGGGGGGACCGGCTGGGACGACGGACCGGACGACTGGGGCGCCGCGTGCTCGGCCGACGGCCCGGGGCCGGACAACGGCCCGCCGCCGAACGGCGAGACGGGCGGCGAGAGGGGCGGCTGGGCGGGCGGGGAGACGGGCGGGGGCGGCACCACGGGCCCCCGCGGGCCGATCGGCTCCGGCACCCCCACCGGCGGGGGCTGCGCGCCCGTGTGCTGCCCCTGATGCTGCGGCTGGTGCTGCGGCGGGCGCGGGGGCAGCGGCGGGAAGGCGAGGTCGCCGTGCCGGGTGAGGTCGCACTCCAGCCCGGCTCCCGTGACGACGCCGCCGTCCAGCCGGGCGTACGGGCTCGACGGGCCGGCTCCCGGCAGGCGCAGCAGCACCGTGGACACCGGGCCGTTGACGAGGCGGTCGGTCCAGGTCAGCGCGTCGTGCCCGGCGAGGCGCACCTCGCCCTCCGGGCCGGACACGCTCGCGTACGCGGCCCCGCTGACCAGCACGGCCACGCCTCCCCCGGCGGGACCGGCGACCGCGCAGGCCACCGGCTCCCCGATCGAGCGGTCCATGGCGCGCGCGAGCACCTGGGCCACGCGCCGGGCCAGCGCCCGGCCGTCCCCGCCCGTCGTGGCGGTCTCGTGCAACGCGCTCAGCAGATCCTCGACCGGCTGGTCGCCGCCGGTGGCGCACACGAGCAGCAAGCCGTTCAGATGGGCGACCACGCCCTCTCCCGGCAGCGGGCGGACCACCCCCACGCCCTGTTCCGTCACAGAAGTTCTCCCTCCGGAAACGCCACCGGATGTCCGGCATCATCGCCGGCACGCCGTGTGCCGGATCGATCACCCCAGAAAGTAGCAAAAAGTATGGTGAACCGGCCTGCCGGAGCGCGCGTACGGGCGACCGAGCGTGCTCGGGCCCCGGTCTCGCTCAGCACCCTAGTCCCCGGCCGTCCCGATGACGAGTGCGCGGGCCCCGCCCGGGCGCTCCGGACCGCCCGGCCCGGAAGGCCCGGGCGACGCTCACACCCCGCTGAACATGCGGTTGACGTCGGCGGTGGCGAGCACGCCGTAGATCTCTCCGCCGCGCTCGACGAGCAGGTATTCGGGCGCCGGAGAGCCCCGCATGGCGTCGAGCAGCGACTCCCCCTCCAGGTCGGCGCCGAGCACCAGCGCGGGCTCCAGGGTGCGCGACAGGGCCCCGACGTTCACCCACGGCCTGCGCTGCTCGGGAGTGGCGTTGACCGCCGCCTCGTTCACGATGCCCACCGGGTGCCCGTCGTGGTCCACCACCACCATCGCCCCGGCTCCGGACTCGCGCGCCCGGCGCAGGCCCTCGGAGAGCGGCACCTCGGCGGTGACCGGGATCGCCCTGCGCGCCAGCACCCGGGCCCGCAACTGCGGCAGCCGGGCCCGTACGCGGGCGACCCGCAGCGACTGGGAGGCCCCGAGCCAGATGAACGACGCCAGCACCACCGTCCAGAGCATGCTGCCGATGGCCGGCTCCTGCCCGGCCATCAGGTTCATCAGGAGCGGCACCACGACCACCGCGACCGCCACGCCGCGCCCGACCCACGCGGCGGCCATCGTGCCCGTGCCCGAGTCGCGCTTGACCTTCCACACGGCCGCCCGCAGCATCCGCCCGCCGTCGAGCGGCAGGCCGGGCAGCAGGTTGAACACGCCGACGATCAGGTTGGACAGCCAGAGCTGCCACATCAGCACCTGGGCCAGGCCGCCCGGCGGCACCACGAACGCCTCCACGAGGGCCCCGATCCCGGCCAGCCCCAGCGACAGCAGCGGCCCGGCGAAGGCCACGTTGAACTCCCGGCCCGCCGTCTCGGGCTCGCGCTCGATCTCCGAGACGCCGCCCAGCATGTAGAGGGTGATCCGGCGCACCGGCAGGCCGTAGTGCTTGGCCACCACGCAGTGCGCCAGCTCGTGCAGCAGGACGGAGACATACAGCAGCACGGCGAAGGCCAGCGCGACCAGGTAGGTGGCGGACTCGCCGTAGCCGGGCAGCATGTCGGCGAACCGCGGCTGGAAGCTGACCGTGATGAACGCCGCCACGATGAGCCACGTCGGCGAGACGTAGACGGGAATGCCGAACGGCCGCCCCATCCGCAGTCCGGTGGACTCCTTGGCAGGTGTGCTCATTTGGCCGCCTTCCCTCCCGCGCCCCTCGATGCTACGCGGCGCGACGTGAGATCAGCCTAAGAGCTGCTCGCCCGCCGCGGAGCACGCGATCGTCGCGGCGGTACGGGAGACGGCGGCGGGGAGACGGCGGCGAGGGGACCGCCGGCGCGGACGCGTTCTGTCGGCTCGATGTCCTACAGTTCCGGCATGACCCTCGCCGAAGAGCGCGCCGTTATCGGGGCGCTGTCCCCCTCCCGGGCCGGTGACTTCATGACCTGCCCCCTGCTCTACCGGTTCAGGGTGATCGACCAGCTGCCCGAGCGTCCCTCGGCGGCCGCGGTCCGCGGCACCCTCGTCCACGCCGTGCTGGAGCGGCTGTACGACCTGCCGGCCGAGGCGCGGACGGTCGCCGCGGCGCAGGAGCTGCTGGAGCCGCAGTGGCGGCGGCTGCTGACCGAGGAGCCCGACTACGCGGGGCTGTTCGAGACCGACGAGGAGCGCGACGCCTGGCTGACCCAGGCCCGCGGCATGGTCGAGCGTTACTTCACGCTGGAGGACCCGCAGCGGCTGGAGCCCGCCGAGCGCGAGATGTACGTCGAGGCCGTGCTCGACAGCGGCCTGCTGCTGCGCGGCTACATCGACCGGCTCGACGTGGCCCCGACCGGCGAGACGCGGATCGTGGACTACAAGACGGGCACGGCGCCGGGGCGCGAGTGGGAGGCCAAGGCGCTGTTCCAGATGAAGTTCTACGCGCTGGCGCTGTGGCGGCTGAAGGGGCAGGTCCCCCGGATGCTCCAGCTCATGTACCTCGGCAACGGCGAGATCCTCCGCTACGTCCCCGACGAGGCGGACCTGCGGGCCACCGAGCGCAAGGTCGAGGCGCTGTGGGCGGCGATCGAGCGCGCGGTGCGCACCCGGGAGTGGCGGGCCCGCCGCTCGCGGCTGTGCGACTGGTGCGACCACCAGGCCCTGTGCCCGGAGTTCGGCGGCACGCCGCCGCCCGTGCCGGACCGCGAGCCCGGCCTGTCGGCCCGCGTGAACAGGCGGTCCGCCGCCGACGAGATCTAGCGGCCCCGCCCCCCGGCGCCGTCTCGGCACCGCTCCGCCCGGCACATCGCCGGGGCCGGTGTGCCGGGCCGTGTCCCACGCTCGGCGGGCCAGTGCGCGCATCCTCCGTACGGAGGATGCGGGATTTCCCTCCCGGGCAGGGTGGACACGCGCGGGGACGGCCTAAGTTTGGTACGTGCGCACCACCCCCGGCAGTACGCGATCCTGGCTTCGGGCTCATCCCCTGGTCTTCGACGCGATCCTCGCGGTGGTGCTGACGACCGCGTCCCTGTGGTGGATCGCCTCGGCCGGCCCCGAGGAGGGGGCCGGCTGGCTGCGGTCCGCGACGCCCCGTCCGGCGGACGCGTTGAACCTGGTCCTGGCGGCGGCCTGCACGCTGCCCGTGGCGCTGCGGCGTAGCCGGCCCCTCGTCCTGCTCGTGGCCACCTGCGTCCCGCAGGCGGCGCTCGACACACTCCACTACGACCCCGGTCTCAGCGAGTTCGGCGGGCTCGTGCTGCTCTACTCCGTGGCCGCCTACCGGGGACTGGCGCTGAGCCTGGCCGCCCTCGTCGTCTCCTTCTCCTCCTACGTCGCCAGCGCCGTCAGCGGGGTCATCACCCCGTCCTGGACCGACCACGTCGTCGTGACCGCCGTCCTGCTGCTGTGCTGGGTGTGCGGCCGGGCGTTGCGGTTGCGCCGCGCCTACCTCGACGAACTGGTCCAGCGGGCGCACCGGCTGGAGCGGGCGCGGGACGCCGACACGCGGGCCGCCCGGGCCGAGGAACGCTCCCGGATCGCCCGCGAGCTGCACGACGTGGTGGCCCACCACGTGAGCGTGATGACCGTGCAGGCCGCCGCGGCGCGCCGGATGCTCGACACCAAGCCGGACGTCGCCCGCGACGCCCTCACCGCCATCGAGGAGATGGGCCGTACGGCGATGGCGGAGATGCGCAACATCGTCGGCGTGCTGCGCACCGACGGCCCGGCCGAGCGCGGGCCGCAGCCGGGCATGCAGGACCTGCCGGCGCTGGTCGAGCAGATGCGCGAGGCGGGCCTGCGCACGCAGTTGCGCATCGAGGGCGACCGGCCCGGCCTGCCGCCCGGGGTCGACCTCGCGGCCTACCGCCTCGTGCAGGAGGCGCTCACCAACAGCCTGCGGCACGCCGGGCCCGCGGCCCGCGCGTGGGTCACCGTACGGCACGAGGGGAACGAGCTGACCCTCCAGGTCGAGGACGACGGGCGGGGCGCGGCCGAGGAATCGGTGCGTATCGGTGGCAAAGGTCACGGGCTCGTCGGCATCCGCGAGCGTGTGGCCCTCTATGGTGGAGTCCTGCGGATCGGACCCCGCGTCGGGGGCGGGTTCGAGGTCCGCGCCCGCTTCCCGTTGAAGGACAGCCCCCTGAAGGACAGGCCCGTCAGGGTCGGCTCCGGCAGGGACGGCTCCGGCAAGGGCGGTCCGGGCAGGGAGCTTCCCCTCAGGCACGTCGCCCCCGGCGACGACACGACCGAGCACGCCCACGAACACGGCACGACCGGGCACGACGCCCACGAACACGGCACGACCGGGCACGAGCGCGCCACGAACCATCCCCTCAAGCACGGCCCCCTCAAGGACACGACATGACGATCAGGGTGTTCTCCCCCGCGCGGCGGCGGGTCGCCGCGACGCCCAGGACGGACGGATCATGACGATCCGGGTGTTGCTGGTCGACGACCAGCCGCTGCTGCGCACCGGATTCCGGTTCATCCTCGAAGCGGAGGCCGACGTCACCGTCGTGGGCGAGGCCGGCGACGGCGCGACGGCGATGGAGCAGTCCCGCGCCCTGCTGCCCGACGTGGTGCTCATGGACGTCCGCATGCCCGGCACCGACGGCATCGAGGCCACCCGCCGCATCGTGCGCGAGGCCGCGCCCACCGCCCACGTGCCGAAGGTGCTCGTGCTGACCACGTTCGACCTGGACGAGTACATCGTCGAGGCGCTGCGCGCGGGCGCGAGCGGGTTCCTGCTCAAGGACGTGCCCCCGGACGACCTGGTGCAGGCGATCCGGGTGGTGGCGGCCGGCGACGCCATCGTGGCGCCGAGCGTCACCCGGCGGCTGCTGGACCGGTTCGCCGCCCGGCTGCCCTCCGCGCACCAGCAGGCCACCCCCGCGCGGCTCGACCGGCTCACCGAACGCGAGCTGGAGGTCCTGCGCCTCATCGCCAAGGGCATGTCGAACGCGGAGATCGCCGCCACGCTGGTGGTCAGCGAGACGACCGTCAAGACCCACGTGGGGAACGTGCTGACCAAGCTCGGCCTGCGTGACCGGGTGCAGGCGGTCGTGCTCGCCTACGAGACCGGGCTGATCATCCCCGGCGCCTTCTCCTGAGCCTCACCGCGGGCGGGCGCACTCTCCTCCTCGGGGAGTAGCGAAGCCCGCCGGATCCTCCTGTGGGCGCAGGCGCGGGCCGTACGCGCGGCCGATGCCCGGCCGGGCCCGCCCCGGGTACCGTCGGAGACAGGGCGTGGCCGTGGGGGCGCGGAACACGCCCCGCCGGTACGGCTCCCGGGGACCGTCTGGGGGGAAGGACGGAGGGAGCCGTACCGGCGGAGGACGCCGCGCGCCGGTCACTCAGGCGAGGGCGCCGCCCTCGGGGGCGGGGGCGGCCTCGGCCGGGACCGCGCCCGTGGAGACCGTGCCTCCAAGGACGCCCTCCGAGACGCCTCCCGGGGAGCCGGCGACGTTCTCGGGGAAGTGGCAGGCCACCTGGTGGCCGGGGGCGAGCGTCTCCAGCGGCGGCTCGACCGTCCGGCAGACCTCCTGCGCCTTCCAGCAGCGGGTGTGGAACCGGCAGGCGGGCGGCGGGTTCAGCGGCGAGGGCACGTCGCCCTGCAGCCGGATCCGCTCCCGGCCCGCGCGCCGCTTCGGGTCCGGGATCGGGACCGCCGACAGCAGCGCGTTGGTGTACGGATGCATGGGCGATTCGTACAGGCCCTTGCGGTCGGCGATCTCGACGATCTTGCCGAGGTACATCACCGCGACGCGGTCGCTGATGTGCCGCACCACCGACAGGTCGTGCGCGATCACGACGTAGGTCAGGTCGAGCTCCCCCTGCAGGTCTTCCAGCAGGTTGACGACCTGGGCCTGGATCGACACGTCGAGCGCGGAGACCGGCTCGTCCGCGATGATCAGCTTGGGCTTCAGCGCGAGCGTCCTGGCGATCCCGATGCGCTGCCGCTGACCGCCGGAGAACTCGTGCGGATAGCGGTTGTAGTGCTCGGGGTTCAGGCCGACGAGCTCCAGGATCTCCTGGACCGCCTTCTTCGTGCCCTGCTCGGTCTTGATCCCCTGGATCCGGAACGGCGCGCCGACGATGGCGCCGACCGTGTGGCGGGGGTTGAGCGAGCTGTAGGGGTCCTGGAAGATCATCTGCACGTCCCGGCGGAGCGGACGCAGCCGCCCCTGGGACATGTGCGTGACGTCGTGCCCCTCGAAGACGATCTTCCCGCCGGTGGGCTCGATCAGCCTCGTGATGAGGCGTCCGGTGGTGGTCTTGCCGCATCCCGACTCGCCGACCAGGCCGAGGGTCTCCCCCTTCCTGACGTCGAAGCTGATGCCGTCGACGGCCCTGACCGCGCCGACCTGCCGCTGGAGCAGGCCCTTGGTGACCGGGAAGTGCTTCTCCAGCCCCTGTACGGACAGCAAGGGCTCCTCGTTCACGAAGCCTCCAGGTTGGGCTTGACTTCTTTCTGCCAGATGGCGCGCCTGCGATCGGCCGGCAGGTGGCAGCGCACCAGGTGGCCGCCCTCGCTCTCCAGCAGTTCGGGGACCTCCACCTTGGCCAGGCCGCCCGTACGCTCCTCGAACACGCAGCGCGGGTGGAACGCGCAACCGGACGGCACGTTGATCAGCGACGGCGGCGAGCCCTTGATCGGCAGCAGCCGCTCGGTCGGCTCGCGGTCCAGCCGCGGCATCGAGCCGAGCAGGCCCCACGTGTAGGGGTGCTCGGGCCGCTCGAAGATGTCCTCGGAGGTGCCGTACTCCACGCACTTGCCGCCGTACATCACGAGGATGTCGTCGGACAGCTCGGCGACCACGCCGAGGTCGTGGGTGATGATGATCAGCGCGGCGTCGAAGTCGCGCTGCAGGTCGCGCATGAGGTCGAGGATCTGCGCCTGCACGGTCACGTCGAGCGCGGTCGTCGGCTCGTCGGCGATCAGCAGCTCGGGGTCGCAGCTGAGCGCCATCGCGATCATCGCGCGCTGCCGCATCCCGCCGGAGAACTCGTGGGGGTAGCTGTCCACCCGCCGGTCCGGCTGCGGGATGCCGACCCGGCCCAGCATGTCGACCGCGTGCTTGCGCGCGACCTTCTTGCTGACGTCGTTGTGGATGCGGTAGGCCTCGATGATCTGGCTACCGACCGTGTAGAACGGGTGCATCGCCGACAGCGGGTCCTGGAAGATCATCGCCATCTTCTTGCCGCGGAGCCTCCGCACGTGCTCCTGGCTCGCGCCGACGAGCTCCTCGCCGTCCAGCCAGATCTCGCCCGAGATGCGGGCCCGGCCGCCCTTGTGCAGGCCGAGGATGCCGAGGCTGGTGACGCTCTTGCCCGACCCGGACTCTCCGACGATGCCGAGGGTCCTGCCCCGCTCCAGCGAGAACGACAGCCCGTCGACCGACTTGACCAGGCCGTCGTCGGTCGGGAAGTGGATCCGCAGGTCCTTCAGTTCCAGGAAGCTCATCCCAGCCTCACCCTCGGGTCCACGACGGCGTACAGGAGGTCGACGATCAGGTTGGCGAGCACCACGAACAGGGTGACCAGCAGCACGACGCCCATGATCTTGGGCAGGTCGTTGGACTGGATCGCCTGGACGGCGTACTTGCCGAGCCCGGGGAGGGAGAACGTGCTCTCGGTCAGCACCGCGCCGCCGAGCAGCAGCCCGAGGTCCAGGCCGAAGATCGTCAGGATGGGGGTGAGCGCGCCGCGCAGGCCGTGCTTCACGATGACCTTCGACTCCGGCAGGCCCTTCGCGCGGGCCGTGCGGATGTAGTCCTCCCCCATCGTCTCCAGCATGCCCGCCCGGGTCAGCCGGGCGTAGCTCGCCGCGTAGAGGAAGGCCAGCGTGATCCACGGCAGGATGAGGTCGTACGCCCACTCACCGGGGTTCTCGGTGATGGCCGTGTAGCTGCCGCCCGGCGCCGTGATGCCGAACCGGTAGCTGAAGAACACCAGGCAGATGATGCCGGTGAAGAAGATCGGCAGGGAGACCCCGGCCAGGGCCACGCCCATCGCGGCCCGGTCGAAGAAGCTGCCCCTGCGCAGCGCGGACACCACGCCCGTGGCGACGCCCGCGATCAGCCAGATGATCGACGCTCCGATGGCGAGCGACACGGTGACGGGCAGCCGGTCCAGCAGTTCGGGCCACACGGGCGTCTTGGTGATGAACGAGTAGCCGAGGCAGGGAGCCGGGCAGTGCTCGACGCTCGCCCCGGTGTCGTATTCGGCGCCCAGGACGATTCCCTTGACCCATCTGCCGTACTGCACCACCAGCGGATCGTTGAAACCGAGCTTGTCCGCGATGGCCGCCACCGTCTCCGCCGAGGCGCCCTTGCTGCCGACGTAGCGGCTCGCGAAGTCGATCGTCGTGACGCCCGCCAGACGCGGGATCACGAAGAAGATGGAGAAGGTGACGATGCTCACCACGACGAGCATCAGCACCGCGGCGATGAGCCGCCGGATGATATATGAGACCACTGTTCCCCCGGCTCCGGGAGGCCGGCCGGTCGCCCGGCCGGACCCCCTTGCGCCTTGCCTCGTCGCCTAACGGTTACTCGACACCCATGTTCAGGTAGTCGTACATGTCCCAGGCGCCCGAGACGAACACGTTCGTCAGGCCCTTGCCCCGCAGAAGCAGGCCCTTCGACCACACCTCCGGCAGGACGTAGGCGCCCTCCATGACCTTCTGGTCGATCTGGCCCCAGATCGCGTCGCTCTTAGTCTTGTCCTGCTCGCTGTTGGCCTGGTCGATGAGGCCGTCGATCTCGTCGCTGCGCACGCTCAGGTTGTAGTTGCCCGCCGCGCGGACGACCCGGCTGTCGACGATCTGCGACATGAAGCCGAAGCCCGTGTTCCAGTCGGCCGACCAGCCGTTGGTGGCGAGGCCGATGTTGTTGGCCTTGGTGTAGGCCGGCTTGCCGGCGTAGCTGGAGAAGTACTCGCTGGTGGGGAAGCCCTTCAGGGTCAGCTTGATGCCGACCTTGGCGAGCGCCTGCTGCAGCGACTCGGCCGCCGCCTGCTCCTTCGGACGGTCCGAGCGGAACGTCATCACGGTCTCGAAGCCGTCGGGCTTGCCGCAGGCCTGCAGCGCCGCCTTGGCCTTCTCGACGTCGCCCGTGGCGGTCGGGTACAGGTCGAGCTTCTTCCAGCCGCCGATCGACGGCGGCATCAGGCCGGTCGCGATCTCGCCGGCGAGCTGGCCGCCGTAGGCGTTCTGCAGGCCGACCCGGTCGGCGCCGTAGATGATCGCCTTGCGGCAGTCGACGTTGTCCAGCGGCGGGTTGTCGCCGAGGATCGAGATGTACCAGGTCCGGGAGCCGGTCGGGTTGTCGGTCCGGTTCTTGAGCTGCGGGTCGGCCTGGATCGTGCCGACCGCCGCGGCCTGGACGCCGGTGCCGGCCAGGTCGACGTGCAGGTCGCCGGCGACGATCCGGTTGTCAAGGTCGTTCGCCTCGACACCGAGCGAGACCTCGTAGCGATCCGGCAGCGCCTTGCGGATCGGGTCGGTGGCCTGGTCCCAGTTCGGGTTGCGGACGAGGGTGTACTGCTTGCCCTCCTCGACCTTCTCGAACATGTACGGACCCGACGCGACCGGGTGCTGGCGGTACTTGATGCCGGTGTCCTTGTCCTTGGGCACAGGCACGGTGGCGGGCAGCGCGGCGAAGTTGTCGAAGCCGGAGAAGGCCTTCTTGAGGTGGAAGACGATCGTCTGGTCGTCCGGCGTCTCGATGGCGGAGTCGGTGTTGACGTCCGGCGTCTTGTAGACGCTCTTGAAGTCCTTCGGCAGGTCCAGCCAGTCGTTGAAGTACGTCGGGCCGTTGACGAAGGTGTCCTTGTCGAGCTGGCGCAGCACGGCGTACTTCACGTCCTTGGACGTGATGGGGGTGCCGTCCTCGAACTTGACGCCCTGCCGGAGCTTGTAGGTCCAGGTCTTGCCGTCGTCGGACGACTTGCCGAGGCTCTCCGCCAGGTCGGGGACCAGCTCGCGGCCGCCCTGCCCGGGGGCCGGCTTGTACGTCACCAGCGGGCGGCCGTAGATGCGCGAGAAGTTCCACGACAGACCGTAGTAGGTGTCACCGGGGTCGATGGAGTCCCACGCCTCGGTGATGGCCATCTTGAGCGTCCCCCCCTTCTTGTCGGAGGGGTTCACCACGCTTTCCAGACCGGCGTTGGCCTGCGCCTCCTGGCTGCCCGCCGCCGAACCGGAGTCGTTCTTGGTCTCTCCGCCGCCGCCACCGCCGCACGCGGAAAGGCCCAGGGAGAGAGCGACACCCGCGGCCAGGAAGGCCGGTGTGGCGTATCTCTTCTTCATGTGTATTGCACCCCTTGTAGGTAGGAGCCGGGGAACCGGAGGGATCAGCGGGACGACTTGGGATCGAGCGCGTCGCGGAGACCGTCGCCGAAGAGGTTGAAGGCGAGCACCGTGATGAAGATCGCCATGCCGGGGAAGAACATGAAGTGCGGGACCGTGTAGTACTTCACGGCCGCCGACAGCATGCCGCCCCAGGTCGCGGTGGGCGGCTGGATGCCCACGCCGAGGAACGACAGCGCCGCCTCGAACAGCACGTTCGTCGGGATCAGCAGCGTCGCGTAGATGAGGATCGGCGCGATCAGATTCGGAAGAACCTCGCGGAAGAGGATATAGGGCCCACGTGCCCCCAGGCTTCGCGCGGCGTCCACGAACTCGCGCTCGCGCAGCGACAGCGTCTGGCCTCGGATGATCCGCCCGATGTACGGCCAGTTGAAGAAGCCGATGACGAAGATCAGCAGCAGGACGCGGAGCGTGTCGCCCTTCACCGCGAGCTGGGTCTCGAACTGGCCGAGCACGCCGACCAGCGAGAGCGCGAAGACCAGCAGGGGGAAGGCGAGGAAGATGTCCATCGCCCGGCTGATCAGGGTGTCCACCCAGCCGCCGAAGTAGCCGGCCACGATCCCCATGACCGTCCCGATCACGACCGACAGGAGCGTGGCGAAGAAGGCCACGAGCAGCGAGATCCGGGCGCCGTAGACGACCCGGCTGAACAGGTCGCGCCCGTTGACCGGCTCGACGCCGAACAGGAAGTCCTTGCCGATGCCACTGCCGCCCTTGGGCTGCATGGTCAGGGTGTCGATCATCTCCTGGTGGAACTCGTTCGGCGGATGGCCGAACCAGCCCACGAGCAGCGGCGCGAAGATCGCGACCAGGATCAGGAGGACCACGACGAGGCCGCCGGAGATGGCCACCTTGTCGCGCTTGAGCCGCATCCAGGCGATCTGGCCGAGCGAGCGGCCCTGGATGGGGGCGCCGCCGGCCTTGGCGACGGCCTCCGGCTCCGCGCGCATCTCCTCACCGGAGACGTCGAGAGGGGCGCTCACCGGGCCCCTCCGGTGGCCGCTGTACTGCGGGCGGCGCACTCAGAAGAGCCGGAGTGCGGCACTGAGGCGGAGGAGCGAAGTTCGCTCATGACCTTGCTTCGCGCGGCCATTTGGTGTACGGCCCCCTGGGTCCCAGACGACATTGTCCAGCGGGGCCCGCTGTCGACGGCGCCCCGCAAACGGACAATGTATGCGTTGAGCTGGGATGACCAGTCCCCAGAGCAGGCCTGTGGCCCAACTGTGATTTACCAGAAACTTATTCGTGTTGATCTTGAAAGGATTGTCGGAGTCCCGTTTCGATTGTGTCGTGGAACTGTAACATTGCACCCACGGGTAACTTGGTCCCACGATGTGGGATGTTCAGCCGATCCCGCGCCGCTTCAGGATGTCCTCGATGTCGGAGAAATCGTCCGCCGCGGGCTGTTCGACCTGACGTGGTGCCGCCTTCGTGGTTTGCGCCTTCTTGGGCGTTTCAGCCTTCGGTGCGGCCGGTGTCGTCTCGGCGGGGCCGGGGCGGGCCGTACGGGCCCGGGAGAGCGAGCGGCCGCGCATCGCGCCGGACACGACGAACAGCACCGCCGACAGGCCCGCCACGGCCACACCGGCCCACGCGAGCGGCGACAGCACCAGGCCGGTCACGAAGCTCACGGCGGCCGTGCCGATGTTCCACAGCGTGGCCTGCGCGCCGGTGAGATAGGCGGCCAGCGGCAGCAGGGACCACGCGGCGGCCCGCAGACCCGCGGCCGCTCCCCTGCGGCGGAAGGCCAGATAGGTGAGCACGAGGCCCACCGCGGTCAGGCCGCCGCACACCGGCAGCCAGGCGATGTCGTTGTAAGTCATGGCGGGGCCCCTTCGTCACGTACCTCCATCCTGGCATCCGCGACGCGATCATGTGGGGCCCGCGCCACCCCGATTCAGCGGACGAGTGCCCGGAGAAAATCCACGTCCACGTCGAGCAGCGACGGCATGACGACCCGCCCGGGCGCCTGCGCGATCGGCAGCACGCCCGGCACGGCGACGACCCGGCAGCCCGCCGCCGTCGCCGACGCCACGCCGTTCGGCGAGTCCTCCAGCGCGACGCACCGCCCCGGGTCGACCGACAGCAGGCCCGCCGCCGTGAGGTACGGCTCCGGGTGGGGCTTGGTGCAGGTGACGTCGTCGGCCGTCACGATCACTTCGAAGTGCTCCCGGCCCACGGCCTTCAGCACGGCGTCGGCGATGATCCGCAGCGACGACGTGACGAGCGCGGTGCGCACCCCGTGGTCGGCGAGCCCGCGCAGCAGGTCGAGGGCGCCCGGCATCGGCGTCACGTCGGCCGACAGCCTGCTCTCCATACCGTCGATCAGCCATTGCCCCACCAGCATGGGATCGACGTCCGCCCGCGTCAGCTCCAGCATGTATCTGACGGTGCGGTCCCAGGAGCCGCCCACGAGCTGCTCCTGGTGCTCCGGGCCCCAGGTGCCGCCGAGGCGGGTGACCACCTCGGTCTCGACCTCGAACCACACCCCTTCGGTGTCGACGAGCAGCCCGTCCATGTCGAACAGCACGGCGTCCACGTGGCCCCTTTCCCCCGGGTCACCCCCGATGAGGGGGGACTGACATGGTACGGGGGCCGCGTGGGCGCGACGACGGCCGGTCGGACGTTGCGGCGCCCGTCCGGGTGCCCGGTCAGACGTTGAAGTACTTCGCTTCGGGATGGTGGACGACCAGGGCGGAGGTGGCCTGCTCCGGGTGGAGCTGGAACTCCTCCGACAGCGTCACGCCGATACGCGCGGGGTCGAGCAGCTCCATGACCTGCACCTGGTCCTCCAGGTTGGGGCAGGCCGGGTAGCCGAAGGAGTAGCGGCAGCCGGTGATGTTCACCTTGAGCATGTCGGCCAGCGACTCGTCGCCGCCGATGCCCAGCTCCGACCGCACCCGCGCGTGCCAGTATTCGGCCAGCGCCTCGGTGAGCTGCACCGACAGGCCGTGGAGCTCCAGGTATTCGCGGTAGGCGTCCTTCGCGAACAGCTCGGCCGCGGCCGCGCTGACGCGGTTGCCCATCGTGACGACCTGGAGGCCGACGACGTCCACCTCCCCCGACTCGCGGGAGCGGAAGAAGTCGGCCAGGCACAGGTGGCGGTCGCGGCGCTGACGCGGGAAGGTGAAGCGGGTGCGCTCCTTGCCGTCCTCGTCGAGGATGATCAGGTTGTCGCCCTCGCTCACGCAGGGGAAGTAGCCGTAGGCGACCGCCGCCTCCAGCAGGTTCTCCGTCTGCAGGCGCTCCAGCCACATCCGCAGCCGGGGCCGGCCCTCCGTCTCGACCAGTTCCTCGTACGACGGGCCGTCGCCGCCCCTGGCGGCCTTCAGGCCCCACTGGCCCATGAACGTCGCCCGCTCGTCGAGGAACGCGGCGTAGTCGGCCAGCGGGATGCCCTTCACCACCCGGTCGCCGAGGAACGGCGGGACAGGCACGGGAACGTCCGCCGCGACGTCGGAGCGGGCCGGGACGTCCTCCTCCGCGGTCCGCGTCAGCACCGCCCCGGTCTTCACCCGGCGCGCGCGCAGCGGCGGCAGCGACGCGCCGTCCTCCCCGCGCTTGACCGCCATGAAGGCGTCCATCAGGCGCAGGCCCTCGAACGCGTCGCGGGCGTAGCGGACCTCGCCCCGGTACACGTCGGCCAGGTCCTGCTCGACGTACGCCCTGGTCAGCGCGGCGCCGCCGAGGAGAACCGGGAACTTTCCGGCAAGACCCCGGGAGTTCAGCTCCTCGAGGTTCTCCTTCATCACGACGGTGGACTTCACCAGCAGCCCGGACATGCCGATCACGTCGGCCCGGTGCTCCTCGGCGGCCTCCAGGATCGCCGACACCGGCTGCTTGATGCCGAGGTTCACCACGTCGTAGCCGTTGTTGGACAGGATGATGTCGACGAGGTTCTTGCCGATGTCGTGCACGTCGCCCTTCACCGTGGCGAGCACGATGCGGCCCTTGGTGCTGCCCTCGACCTTCTCCATGTGCGGTTCGAGGTAGGCCACGGCCGTCTTCATCACCTCGGCCGACTGGAGCACGAACGGCAGCTGCATCTCGCCGGAGCCGAACAGCTCGCCGACGACCTTCATGCCGTCGAGCAGCACGTCGTTGATGATCTCCAGCGCGGGCCGCTGGGCGAGGGCCTCGTCGAGGTCGGCCTCCAGGCCCTTGCGCTCGCCGTCGATGATGCGCCGCTTGAGCCGCTCCCAGAGCGGCAGCCCGGCCAGCTCGGCCGCCTTCCCGGCCTTCATCGACGCCGCGTCCACGCCCTCGTACAGCTCCATGAACCGCTGCAGCGGGTCGTAGCCCTCGCGCCTGCGGTCGTACACCAGGTCGAGCGCGACCTGGCGCTGCTCGTCCGGGATCCGGTTCATGGGCAGGATCTTGGAGGCGTGCACGATCGCGGAGTCCAGCCCCGCGTTGACGCACTCGTTCAGGAACACCGAGTTCAGCACGATGCGCGCGGCCGGGTTGAGACCGAACGACACGTTGGAGACGCCGAGCGTGGTCTGCACGGTCGGATAACGGCGCTTGAGCTCGCGGATCGCCTCGATCGTCTCGATGCCGTCGCGCCGGGTCTCCTCCTGGCCGGTGGCGATCGGGAACGTCAGGCAGTCGACGATGATGTCCTCGACCCGCATGCCCCAGTTGTGCACCAGGTCCTCGATGAGGCGGGCGGCGATCCGCACCTTCCACTCGGCGGTGCGGGCCTGACCCTCCTCGTCGATGGTCAGCGCGACCACGGCCGCGCCGTGCTCCCGCACCAGGCGCATGACCTTCTGGAACCGCGAGTCGGGGCCGTCGCCGTCCTCGTAGTTCACCGAGTTGATCACGGCCCGGCCGCCGAGCATCTCCAGGCCCGCCTCCAGCACGGCCGGCTCGGTCGAGTCGAGCACGATCGGCAGCGTCGAGGCGGTGGCGAAGCGGAACGCCAGTTCCTTCATGTCGGCGACGCCGTCGCGGCCGACGTAGTCGACGCACAGGTCCAGCAGGTGCGCGCCGTCGCGGGCCTGCGCCCGGGCGATCTCGACGCACTCCTCGTAGTTGCCCGCCAGCATCGCCTCGCGGAACGCCTTGGAGCCGTTGGCGTTGGTCCGCTCGCCGATGGCCAGATACGACGTGTCCTGCCGGAACGGCACGTGCTGGTACAGCGAGGCCGCGCCGGCCTCGGGACGGGGGCGCCGCTCGCCGCGGGCGCGCCCGCCGACCCGCTCGACCACCTGGCGCAGGTGCTCGGGGGTCGTGCCGCAGCAACCGCCCACGAGGGCGAGCCCGTAGTCGCGGGTGAAGTTCTCGTGCGCGTCCGCCAGCTCGCCCGGGCTCAGCGGGTAGTAGGCGCCGTCGGACGTGAGCTGCGGCAGCCCGGCGTTGGGCATGCACGAGAGCGGCACGCGGGCGTGCCTGGCCAGGTAGCGCAGGTGCTCGCTCATCTCGGCGGGGCCGGTGGCGCAGTTGAGCCCGATCAGGTCGACGCCGAGCGGCTCGATCGCGGTCAGCGCGGCGCCGATCTCGGAGCCGAGCAGCATCGCGCCGTTGGTCTCGATGGTGACCTGGGTGATGATCGGAACGTCCCGCCCGGCGGCCTCGACGGCCCGCTTCGCGCCGACGACGGCCGCCCGGACCTGGAGCAGGTCCTGGCAGGTCTCGATGATCAGGGCGTCGGCCCCGCCGGCGATCAGGCCGGCGGCGTTGTCCCGGTAGGCGTCGCGCAGCGTCTCGTACGGCAGGTGGCCGAGCGTGGGGAGCTTCGTGCCGGGACCCATCGAGCCGAGGACGAACCGGGGCCGGTCCGGCGTCGACCAGTGGTCGGCCCGCTCCCTGGCGAGGCGCGCGCCGGCCTCGGACAGTTCGAAGATGCGGTCTTCGATGCCGTACTCGCCAAGGGCCGCACGGTTGGCGTTGAAGGTGTTGGTCTCGACGCAGTCGACCCCCACCTCCAGGTAGGCGTCGTGGACGGCCCGCACGATGTCGGGACGGCTCACGTTGAGCACGTCGTTGCAGCCCTCGTGGCCCTGGAAGTCGTCAAGGGTGGGGTCGTAGGACTGCAGCATCGTCCCCATGGCCCCGTCGGCGATCAGAACTCGCTCGGACAGCACGGTACGGAAGGACGGTCTGCTGGTCATGGAGAAAGACTATCGGCCCGCCGGGCGGATCACCGATTCCGCGCACCGAAAGGAGAGGACCGGTGGAGAAGGGGCGGGCCTTTCCGCACCCTCTGACATCGCCGCAGGTCGGGGCCGCGCCACGGGCGGGTGCGCCCGGCGAAGGTGACGGGCGGGGCCCCTCACCGAATAGTCTTGGAGTGAGCCATACTGCATAGGGCCAGTGAGGGAGGCGGCGCGTGATCGAGTTCGAAGGGCTCCCCGAGCTCGTCGACCCGGTGCTGATCGCCGCGTTCGAGGGGTGGAACGACGCCGGCGAGGCCTCCAGCGGCGTGCTCGCGCACCTCGAGGCCGAGTGGAAGGCCACGCCACTCGTGGAGCTGGACCCCGAGGACTACTACGACTTCCAGGTGACGCGGCCGGTGATCGAGCTCGGCGACGGCCTCACCCGCTCCGTCGTCTGGCCGACCACCCGGCTGCTGCTGGCCCGCCCGCCGGGCGCCAAGCGCGACGTGGTGCTGCTGCGCGGCATCGAGCCCAACATGCGGTGGCGCTCGTTCTGCGCGGAGCTCGTGGGGCTCTGCCACGACCTCGGGGTCGAGCTGGCGATCCTGCTCGGCGCGCTGCTCAACGACTCGCCGCACACCCGCCCGGTGCCGATCACCGGCTCCGTGAGCGACCTCGGCCTGGCCCGCGCGCTCAACCTGGAGCTGAACAAGTACGAGGGCCCGACCGGCATCGTCGGCGTGCTCCAGCACACCCTGGGCACGGCCGGGCTGGAGACCGTGTCCCTGTGGGCGTCGGTCCCCCACTACGTCGCCCAGCCGCCCAACCCCAAGGCGACGCTGGCGCTGCTGCGCCGCATTGAAGACATGCTCGACATCCCCATGCCGTACGGCGACCTGGCCGAGGAGGCGCGGGCCTGGGAGCACGGCGTGGACGAGCTCGCCGCGCAGGACACCGAGGTCGCCGAGTACGTCAAGGAGCTGGAGGAGCGCAAGGACGCCGCCGAGCTCCCCGAGGCCAGTGGCGACGCGATCGCCGCCGAGTTCGAGCGCTACCTGCGCCGCCGCGACCGCGGCACCGACCGCTGATCCGGCGGCGTCAGGCGCCCGCGTCGAGAGCGGCCGGGGCCGTTCTCCGCCGTCAGGGGACGTCCGGGCCGGCGCCCCGCCAGAACGGGTCCCGGCCGATGAAACCCAGCAGCCTGGTCTGGGCGTCCGCATCGCCGGGCACCTCGACCCGCGCGCCGAACTGGCCGGAGGAGCGCATGACCTCCTCCATCCCCTCCATCCCCTCCATCCCGGCGAGGAGCAGGGCGCAGAAGCCGGGGTCCAGCCGGTCGTCCTGGCCCGTGGCCCTGGAGAGGTCCCAGGTGTGCATGAACACGTCAGCGGTGTAGAACCGGTCGATCGCGGCGCCGAGAGGCAGGCTGCCGACGTGGGGGTTGGCGAGTTCCCGGTGCGCCGTCTCCGGATCGTCCAGCACGGCCTGCACGCCGTCGCAGTGCACCTGCCACGCGGCGACCGGGTCCTCGTCCACGGACGGCCCGTGGGGCAGTTCGACACCGGCGCCCGAGGCGAGGAACCCGGGAAGCCATCCGGTCAGGTGCCGCACGACGTCGCGGGCGGCCCAGCCGGCGACCGGGGACGGCGCGTCCCAGGACCGGGCGCCGCGGACCCGGTCGGTGAACAGCCCGGCGATCTGGCGGTGCCGCTCGGCGGGGCGGTCAGACAGCGTCATCGGCGAGCATCCTGTCGAGCTTCGCGTACCCGTCGTCGACACCGACCTCCATGCCGCTGCGCAGCCACGCGTCGCGGCTCTCGAAGCTGTCGGTCAGCGACTGCGTCCGCAGCCGCGTGCGGCCGTCGCCCAGGTCCTCGAACCACAGCGTCTCCAGCGCGACCCCGTCGGGATCGCCCTCGAACGTGAAGGTCTGCACGATACGGTCCGGCCGTACCTCGTGGAAGCAGCCGCGGAAGGCGTACTCCGTGCCGTCGTGCGCCGAGACGTACCGCCAGCTCCCGCCGGTACGCGCGTCCCAGTGCTCGATCCGGGTGACGGTGGTGTCGGGACCCACCCACCAGGCGAACAACACGGGATCGGTGTGCGCGCGGAACAGCCGCTCGGGCGTCGCCGCGAAGTCACGAGCCATCCGGATCACCGGCACGCTCGCGTCGGCCTCGATGATCGTCTCCGTGATCCTGTCCATTCTCGTCTCCGTCCATCTCCGCCAGAACCGCGTCGAGGCGGCGGTAGCGCCGCTCGACGCGCTCCCGGTGGCGCTCGATCCAGGTGCCCATGAGTTCGAAGGCGTGGGCCTCCAGGCGTACCGGCCGGGGTTGCGGCCCGCGCGGACGGCTGACGAGCCCGGCGTCCTCCAGCACCCGCAGGTGCTTGTAGACGGCCTGCAGCGTCATCCCGTACGGCTCGGCCAGGCGGCTCACGGTCGCGTCGCCCTCCGAGAGCCGGGCGACCATGTCGCGCCGGGTCGGATCCGCGAGGGCCGCGAAGACCCGGGACAGCGCGTCCGTAGCCATCACCCTCTTTCAACCCGCTGGTTGAAAGAACCCTAGGCCGCGCAGGAGGCGTCCGTCAACCACACGGTTGAAAGACCAGCTCATACCGCACGCCGAGCCGTCCGCGATCGGGAAGTACTCCTGATCCCACGGCCACTCCGACCGCGGATCGAATTGTGCATGGCATAATCCGGCGATGCGCGTAGAATCAGGTGGACGCAGTCAGCGCGGAAGCATCGCGTCGGCACTGCTCGGGTGCTGGCCGTCATCCGAGGCGGACCGCCCTTGGTGGTGCCGCCGCCCCGTGTCGGCCTGGACGAGCAGTGGCACTGGGTCGGGCTGGACGACCGCGGACCGGAACTGGAGGTGATCGCCGTGCTGACCGAGAAGTACCTGCTGGTCATCCATGCGATGCCGGCCGCACTGAGGAGAAAGCCGTGACCGAGTACAACGGCCCCTGGCCCCCGGACGACATCGAGCTCGGTCTGGACGACGAGTCGGACGTCGACCTCCAGGCCGAGGAGGTCTACGACCGGCGAGGCAACCGGATCGACCAGGCGTACGTGGACGCCGCGGTGGAGCATGTGCGGCGCGCGGTGGGCCGCCCCTCTCTCACGGCCCCTGGAACGCGCTCGCCGCAGGTGACGTTCCGTCTCAGTCCCGAGGAGAAGGCCGCCGCCAAAGAGCTGGCAGAACGGGAGGGAAAGACCGTGTCACAACTGGCCCGGGAGGCCTTCGCCCGCTACCTCCGTGACCACGCCGCCTGACGTACGCCCGGACCCTAGCCCGCGAGGGCGGGCAGGCCGGTGGGGTGGCGGCGGGCGAGGGCCTCGTCGAAGCGGGTCCAGACCAGGGCGGCGAGGTCGTCGTCCACGCCGAGGGGCGCGCTGACGAGGTCGGCCCCGGCACCGGTCAGGCGGTCGTGGAAGAAGCCGGGCGCGAGCAGGTAGGACGCGACGGCGACCCGGGGCGCGAGGCCCGACCTGGCCCGTTCCATCGCCTCTGCGACCGTGGGGGTGCCGGACGAGGCGAAGGCGGCGGTGACGGGACGCGACAGCCGTACGGACAGCAGGCGCGCGGCGGCGCGGACGTCGTCCAGGGCGGCGGGGTCGGACGACCCGGCCGCGCCCAGGATGACGGCGTCGCAGGGCCGCAGGCCGGCGGCGGCCAGACGCCGCGCCAGCACCGAGGTCAGCAGCGGGTGCGGGCCGAGCTGCCCGGCGACGACCGCGTCGGGCCGGGTGCGGGCGACGACGGCCGGCAGATCGATGTGGGCGTGGTATCCCCCGGCGAGGAGCATCGGGACCACGACGACCGGTCCCGGCGTCCCCGCCAGCACGTCGGCGAGCAGCGGCGAGCTGATCTCCAGGAACGCCAGCTCCACCCCCGCGCCGGGCCGGGCCCGGCGCACCCGCGCAGCGAGCGACTCCATCACCGACTCCCAGTGCCCGCTGCGCGCCCCGTGCGCCGCCATCACCAGGGTTGGGGTCTCCATCTCGCTCTCCTCCGCCCCGAGGCTTCGAGAGCCTCCGTCGTCGTTCCCGCCACCGAGCCGCCTCATCTCGCGAGCCGCCTCACACGGGCCGTCTCACCGCATCGGCGGCGTCACCGGTCGTCGCGGCCGCAGGCGAGGCGGTAGCCGCGCTTGACGACGGTCTCGACGATGCCGGAAGGGCCGAGCGCCCGGCGCAGCCGGGTGATCGCCATCTCGACTGCGTGCTCGGCCGAGTCGCGGGAGGGCCCGCCGGGCAGCACCACCCGCAGGTCGGCACGGCCCACCACGTGCCCGGGGCGCTCGGCGAGCCGCTTGAGCACGGCCATCGGGGCGGGCGGCAGCGGCTTGAGGGTGCCGTCGACCACCACGGCGTGGCCGCGGATCTCCAGCTCGTGGCCGCCCGCGACGAGCCGGGTGACCCCGCTCTCCGGCAGGTGCCGGGCGAGGGTCCGGGCGAGCGCGCCCAGGCGGGCCCGATCGGGCTGGACGACCCGTACGCCCCGCTGGGTCAGCGGCCCGGCAGTGACCGGGCCGACGCAGGCCGCCACCACCCGGGTGTCGAACGCGGCGAGCAGGGCGTCCTCCAGCCCGTCGGCGCGGGCGGCGCCCAGCATGGCCAGCACGGCGGGCGCGCTGGTGAAGGCGACCGCGTCCACCGAGCCGGTGATGGCCTGGCTGATCAGGCGGCGCAGCGGCGAGGTGTCACGGTAGGGCAGCCAGCGATAGACAGGCACCTCGATGACATCCGCCCCCGCCTCGCGCAGCGCGGCGACGAAGCCGTCCAGCGGCTCGCCGTGCAACTGCACGGCGATGCGGCGGCCCTGCAGGTCCTGCGCGAGCAGGTACTCCTTGACCTCCTCGCACGACTCGGTGCCCGGCGTCCAGTAGTCCGCCAGCCCGGCCGCCCGCACCGCTCCCCTCGCCTTGGGGCCGCGGGCCAGCAGCCGGGCGCCGGCCAGGTGGGCGTTGAGGTCGGTGGACAGGCCCCAGCCCTCCGCCGCCGCCATCCAGCCGCGGAACCCCACACCCGTGGTGACGACCACGTCGTCGACCGGCGCCTCCAGGCAGGCCCTGGTCGCGGCGAGCAGCCCGGTGTCCTCCGCCAGCGGCACGATGCGGATCGCGGGCGCCCGCACCACCCGGGCGCCCCGCCGTTCCAGGAGCGCCGAGAGCTCCTCGCTGCGGCGGGTCGCCGTCACCCCGATCGTGAACCCGGCCAGCGCGTCCGGCGCCGTCTCCAGGGTCATCGGGGCCTCCTCAAGCAGCGTGGTCATACCACGCTCACCTCCACGGTTCCGTCCGTCACACGAATGGGATAGGTCGGCACGGCGACGCCCGGGTCGTCCACGCACACGCCGGTGACCAGTGAGAACACCTGCTTGTGCATGGGCGAGGCCACGGTCGGCTCACCGCCCCTGGTGCCGACGATGCCCCGGCTCAGCACGTAGGCCCCGCTGAAGGGGTCGAAGTTGCCCAGGGCGTACAGGGCTCCGTCGAACGTGCGGAACACCGCGACCTGCCGGGTGCCGACCAGCACGGCCGCGCCGCGTTCGGGGAGCAGGTCGGTGTAGGAGCAGACCGGGGTCCAGCGGTCGGTACGGGTCGCCGTTTCGTTGAGGATGGTCATGAGCGCACTGCCTCCAGAGGAATCAGCACCGGCTTGATCTGGTCGCGTTCGGTCTCGAAGGAGATCGAGGGGTCGGGGATGCCCGGGGCGTTCACGAAGCTGACGAAGCGCCGCAGCTTGTCGGGGTCCTCGATGGCGGCGCGCCACTCGTCGACGTACGTGGCCACGTGCCGCTCCATCTGCGCGTCGAGGTCGGCGCAGATGCCGAGCGAGTCCTCCATGATCACCTCACGGAGGTAGCCGAGACCGCCGTCCAGGCCCTCCAGCCACGCGGCGGTGCGCTGCAGCCGGTCGGCGGTGCGGATGTAGAACATCAGGAACCGGTCGATGGTCCTGACCAGGTCGTCGGTCGACAGGTCGGCGGCCAGCAGGTCGGCGTGGCGGGGCTTGAAGCCGCCGTTGCCGCCGACGTACAGGTTCCAGCCCTGCTCGGTGGCGATGATGCCGAAGTCCTTCGACCTGGCCTCGGCGCACTCGCGGGCGCATCCGGAGACGGCCGACTTGAGCTTGTGCGGCGAGCGCAGCCCGCGGTAGCGCAGCTCCAGCGCGATGGCCAGGCCGACCGAGTCCTGCACGCCGTACCGGCACCAGGTGGACCCGACGCACGACTTCACCGTGCGCAGGGCCTTGCCGTACGCGTGCCCGGACTCGAAGCCGGCTTCCACGAGACGGCGCCAGATGGCGGGCAGCTGCTCGACCCGGGCCCCGAGCAGGTCGATGCGCTGCCCGCCGGTGATCTTCGTGTAGAGCCCGAAGTCGCGGGCCACCTCGCCGATCACGATGAGCTTGTCCGGAGTGATCTCGCCGCCCGGGATGCGCGGGACCACCGAGTAGGTCCCGTTCTTCTGGATGTTGGCGAGGAAGTGGTCGTTGGTGTCCTGCAGCGTGGCCTGCTCGCCGTCGAGGATGTGGCCGCGGCCGAGGGACGCGAGGATCGAGGCGACCACCGGCTTGCAGATGTCGCAGCCGCGGCCCGTCCCGTGTTCGGCGATGAGCTGGGAGAACGTGGTGATCCCCCGCACGCTCACGATGTCGAACAGCTCGGCCCGGCTGTGGGCGAAGTGCTCGCACAGCGCCTTGCCGACGTCGACGCCCGACTTCACCAGGATCTGCTTGAGCATCGGCACGCAGCTGCCGCAGGTGGTGCCGGCCCGGGTGCAGTCCTTGATGCCCTGCACGTCGGTCAGGCCCTTGTCGGCGATGGCCGCGCAGATCTTCCCCTTGGTGACGTTGTTGCAGGAGCAGACCTGGGCGTCGTCCGGCAGGTCCGTCGACGTGGTGCCCGCGCCCGCGAACAGCAGGTCGCTCGGCGCGCCGGGCAGCGGCCTGCCGACGAAGGGCCGCAGCGCGTTGTACGGCCCGGCGTCGCCGACGCAGATGCCGCCGAGCAGGGTCGTGGCGTCGTCGCTGACGAACAGGCGCTTGTAGACGCCGGCGACCGGGTCCATGTAGGTGACGTCGAGCGCGCCCGACATGGCCCCGAACTGCGCCACCTCGACGCCGAGCAGCTTGAGCTTGGTGGACATGTCGGCGCCGGTGAAGGCGGCCGAGCCGAGCAGGATCCGGTCGGCGGCCACCTCGGCCTGGGCGAAGCACGGCGCGACCAGGCCGTAGACCATCCCGGCGGCCAGCGCGCACTCGCCGATCGCGTAGATGTGCTCGTCGGAGGTGCGCATGCCCTCGTCCACCACGATGCCGCCGCGCTCGCCGACCTCCAGGCCGCAGTCCCGCGCGAGCTCGTCGCGCGGCCGCACCCCGGCGGAGAAGACGACGACCTGGGCGTCGACGGCCTCGCCGTCCGGCCTGACCAGCGCGGCCACCCGGCCGTCCGGCCCGGCCTCGATCGACCGGACCCCGGCGCCGGTGTGGACGGTGAGCCCGAGCGCCTCGATGTGGTTACGCAGCACCGAGCCGCCGCCCTCGTCCACCTGGCGGGGCATCAGCCAGCCGCTCATCTCGACGACGTGCGTCTCCAGCCCGAGCCCGCGCAGGGCGTCGGCCGCCTCCAGGCCGAGCAGGCCGCCGCCGATGACCACGCCGGCGCGGGCGTCCTGCGACGCCTCCCTGATGGCGTCCAGGTCGTCGATCGTGCGGTAGACGAAGCAGCCCGGCAGGTCCCTGCCCGGCACCGGCGGCACGAACGGCGCCGACCCGGTGGCCAGCACCAGCACGTCGTACGGCTCGGAGTAGCCGGCGTCGGTGGCGACGGTGCGGGCGGCGCGGTCGACGCCGACGACCTTCACGCCGGTCCGCAGGCTCACGCCGTCCGGCACCCGGTAGGTGAGGTCGTCCACGCTCTTGCCGCTGAGATAGGAGGTGAGCGCGACCCGGTCGTAGGCCGGGCGGGGCTCCTCCCCGAATACCGTGATCGTCCCGTCGAAGCCCCGCTCCACGAGCGTCTCGATCAGACGGTGCGCGGTCGGTCCGTGTCCCGCCACGACGAGTCTCATGCGCTGACGTACCTTCATGCGCTCACGCCTTCCTGCTCACACAACCAGCCGACGATGCCCTCGACCGCGTCGCGGCAGCCGCCGCACCCGGTGGTGGCCCTCGTGGCGGCGGCTACGGCCTCCACGTCACGCGCGCCGGACTCCCAGCACGCCCTGATCTGGCCCTTCGTCACGTTGTTGCACTGGCAGACCCGGGCCGAGTCCGGCATCCGGGTCGGGTTGTCGGCCGTCGCCGCGGCGCCCACGCCGGGGAACAGCAGGCCGGTCCGGTCGCCCGGGAGCGGCCCGCCTCGGTCGAACAGCTGGGTGAGCGTGCCCACGGCGGAGGTCTCGCCCAGCAGGATCGCGCCGACCAGCCGGCCGTCGCGGATGACAAGCTTGCGGTAGGTGCCCTTGTGCCGGTGGGAGAAGCGGACGATCTCCGCCTCCTCGTCGGTCAGGTGGGTCTCCCCCATCGCCGCGAGCTCGACGCTCTTGGCCTTCAGGCGGGTGACCAGCCGCGAGCCCCGGTAGCGGGCGCCCTTGTCGGCCCCGGTCAGCAGGTCGGCGAGCACCGACGCCTGCTCCCAGGCCGGCGCCACCAGGCCGTAGACCCGGCCCGCGTGCTGCGCGCACTCGCCGATCGCGAAGATCGACGGGTCGTCCGTGCGCAGCTCGTCGTCGACGACGACGCCGCGCTCGACCTCCAGCCCCGCGTCGCGGGCGAGGCCGACGACCGGGCGCACGCCGCAGGCGACCACCACCAGGTCGGCGTCGACCAGTTCCTCTCCCGCCAGCTCCACGTGCCGCTCCCGCACAGCGGTCACGGTGACGCCGGTGCGGATGGCGACGCCGAGCGAGCCGAGCGTCTCGCGGAGGATGAGCCCGGCCTCCGCGTCGAGCTGGCGCTCCATCAGGTGGTCGCGCACGTGCAGCAGCGTCACCGGGACACCCCGGCCGGCCAGCCCGCGCGCGGCCTCGATGCCGAGCAGCCCGCCGCCGATCACGACCGCGCTGCGCGCGCTCGCGGCGGCCTCCCTGATGCGGTCGCAGTCGTCCAGCGTGCGGAACGCGGTCGCCCGCTCCACGCCGGGGATCGCCGGGATCACCGGCTCGCTGCCCGTGGCCAGCACGAGCACGTCGTACGGCTCGCGCGTCCCGTCGGCCGCGACGACGGTCCGGGCGTCCCGGTCGATCGCGGTGACCTCGACGCCGAGGTGCGCGGTGACGTTGTGCTCGGCGTGCCAGCGGGGGCCGAGCAGCCGGACCTGGTCCGGCCGCGACGTGCCCGCCACCACGTTCGACAGCAGCACCCGGTTGTACGGCTGCCAGGCCTCGGCGCCGAACACGGTGATCTTGACGTGCCGGTCCCGGGCGCGCACCTCGCTCACGAGACGCGCGCCGGCCATGCCGTTCCCCACCACGACGAGCCTCACGCGTCACACTCCATGTCCTCGCCGGTGCACCGTTCGAGAGTCGCGGCGCAGACCTTGAACTCCGGCATCCGCGACATCGGGTCGAGCGCCGGGTTGGTGAGCAGGTTGACGCCCTCCCAGTGGAACGGCATGAACACCGTGTCGGGCCGGATCGAGGCGTTGACGCGGGCCACCGCCTCGGCGGCGCCCCGGCGGCTGCGCACCCGCACGCGGTCGCCGGGCGCGACGTTCAGCCGTTCGGCGAGGTCGGGGTGCACCTCCACGAAGACCTCCGGCGCGACCTGGTTGAGCGACCGGATGCGGCGCGTCTGCGCCCCCGACTGGTAGTGGGCCAGCACCCGCCCGGAGGTCAGGTAGAGGGGGAACTCCTCGTCCACGTCCTCGGCGGGCGGGCGGTGGTCCACCGGCACCATGCGGGCCCGTCCGTCCGGGGTGGCGAAGCGGTCCAGGAAGGGCCGCGGCGTCCCCGGGTGGGGCCCGGCCTCGGTCCCTGTCCCTGTCTCGGCCCCTGTCTCGGCCCCTGTCTCGGGCGCGGTCTCGGGCGCGGTCTCGGTGGCGGGGCAGGGCCAGAACACGCCGGTCTCGGCCGCGATCCGCTCGTAGGTGATGCCGGAGTAGTCGGCGATACCTCCGGCGGAGGCCCGGCGCAGCTCGTCGAAGACCGTGCGCGGGTCGGCGGGGAACTTCTCGCCGCAGCCGAGCCGCTCGGCGAGCCCGCCGAGGATCCGCAGGTCGCTGCGCGCGCCCGGCGGCGGCGCCGCGGCCTGGCGGCGCAACAGCACCCGGCCCTCCAGGTTGGTCATCGTGCCCGACTCCTCGGCCCACTGGGTCGTGGGGAGCACGACGTCGGCCATCGCCGCGGTCTCCGACAGCACGAAGTCGGCGACGACGAGCAGGTCCAGCGCGGCCAGCCGCTCCGTCACGTGCCCGGCGCGCGGCGCGGAGACGACGGGGTTGGAACCGAACAGCAGCAGCGCCCTCGGCCCCTCCGGAGTGCCGAGCGCGTCGAGCAGTTCGTACGCCGACCTGCCGGGTCCGGGCAGGTCGGCGGGGTCGACCCCCCAGACGGCCGCGACGTGCGCCCGCGCCGCCGGGTCGTCGATCTTCCGGTAGCCGGGGAGCTGGTCGGCCTTCTGGCCGTGCTCCCGGCCGCCCTGGCCGTTGCCCTGACCGGTCACGCAGCCGTACCCGGAGCCCTCCCGGCCCGGCAGGCCGAGGGTGAGCGCCAGGTTGACGAAGGCGGTGACGGTGTCGGTGCCCTTGGCGTGCTGTTCCGCGCCCCGGCCGGTCAGGATCATCGCGCGCCCGGCCTCGCCGAGGATGCGTACGGCCTCGCGCATCTGGGCGACGGGGACGCCGGTGACGCGCTCCACCCGCTCGGGCCACCAGGCCGACACGGAGGCGCGCACGGCCTCGAAGCCGGTGGTGCGCGCGGCGAGGTAGCCGAGGTCGGCGTGGCCCTCGGCGACCGCGATGTGCAGCAGGCCCAGCGCCAGCGCGAGGTCAGTGCCGGGGGTGGCCTGCAGGTGCAGGTCGGCCAGCCGGGCGGTCTGCGTGAGGCGGGGGTCGATCACGACGAGCCGGCCGCCCCTCGACCGCATCGCGGTCAGGTGCCGCACGAAGGGGGGCATGGTCTCGGCGACGTTCCCCCCGGCGAGCAGCACCGCGTCCGCCCGGCCGATGTCGGTGATGGGGAACGGCAGGCCGCGGTCCATCCCGAAGGCGCGGTTGACGGCGGCCGCCGCCGACGACATGCAGAACCTGCCGTTGTAGTCGATCTGGCTGGTTCGCAGCGCCACCCGGGCGAACTTGCCGAGCTGGTAGGCCTTCTCGTTGGTCAGCCCGCCGCCGCCGAAGACCGCCACGGCGTCCGGCCCGTGCTCGGCCCGGATGGCCCGGAGGCGGCCGGCGGTGTAGTCGAGCGCCTCCTCCCAGGTCACCGGCTTCCCGTGGAGCAGCGGGGTGGTGATCCGTTCGGGTGAGGTCAGCAGTTCGGCCGCCGTCCAGCCCTTCTGGCACAGGCCGCCGGAGTTGGCCGGGATGTCCTCTCTTGGGGTGATCTCGCCGTTGGCGACGTACATGCCGCACTGCAGGGCGCAGTAGGGGCAGTGCGTGGCCGAGCCCACTGTGGTGTCCCCGTGGACCTGTGACATCACAGGACCTGGAGCGTGCAGTGAGATCGGCATGGATCCGATGGTGGGTACAGGCGGTTTCACCGCTGGGTCCCTTCTGTTACCGCTGTGCTACAAGGCGCCAACCGCGCTAACTTCGGCGATCGCGGCGTGGTGAGAGACCTCGTCGTCTCCGGAGCTCACTTGTGCTTTCGCCGCCGGTGAGACGTACGGCGGAAAAGAGCGGGCGCCGCACGGGCGCCCGCGGGGGGGTGGGGTCCGGACCCTGCTCAGACGGGCCCGCTCGGACCGGCCGGCTCGGACCGGCCGGCTCAGACGCGGGCCGCCGCCAGACTGGGGGCCGCCTTCGCGCCGAGGGTCCGCATGTAGCAGAACCAGGTGACGGCGAAGCACAGGGCGTAGAAGGCGGCGAAGGCCGCCAGCGCCGCTCCCGCACCGCCGGTGGCGGCGATGGAGCTGCCGAACCCGCGGTTGATGAAGAAGCCGCCGAACGCGCCGATCGCGGAGATGAAGCCGATGGCCGCCGACGCGTCGCGCTTGCCGGTGCGCAGCGCCTCCTCGAACTCCGGCGTGCCGGGCTCGACGCCCGCGACGGCCTTGGCGCGGAAGATGGCCGGGATCATCCGGTACGTGGAGCCGTTGCCGACGCCGGCGGTGCCGATCAGCAGCATGAAGGCCACGAAGAACAGCGCGAAGTTGTGGGCGGACATGGCCTGCCACACGAGGAGCACCGCGCCGGTCATCGCGGCGAAGTTCCAGAACGTGACGGCGGCCCCGCCGAGGCGGTCCGACAGCCATCCGCCGACGGGCCGGATGACCGAGCCGACCAGCGGGCCGAGGAACGCCAGCGAGACCATCGAGGCGTGGTCGGCGAACTGCGACTTGATCAGCAGCGGGAAGGCCGTCGAGTAGCCGATGAACGAGCCGAACGTGCCGATGTAGAGGAGCGACATGATCCACGTCTGGGCCCGGCCGGCCGCCTTGGCCATCTCCCTCGGCTCGGCCTTGGCGGAGGTGAGGTTGTTCATGAAGAAGTACGCGCCGGCGGCGGCGAGCAGGATGAACGGCACCCAGAACAGTCCGGCCGCGGCGAGCCCGAAGCCCCCGATGACCAGCGGCATCAGCAGCTGCACCGAGCTGACGCCGATGTTGCCGCCCGCGGCGTTCAGGCCGAGGGCCGCGCCCTGCCTGCTCTGCGGGTAGAAGTAGGTGATGTTGGCCATGCTGGAGGCGAAGTTGCCACCGCCGAGCCCGGCCGTCGCCGCGATGGCGAGGAACGCCCAGTAGGGCGTGCCCGGGTCGTTCACCGCGACCGCCAGCAGCACCGCCGGCACCAGCAGCAGCAGCGCGCTGACCACCGTCCAGTTGCGCCCGCCGAACCGCGCGGGGGCGAAGGTGTACGGGATGCGCAGCGCGGAGCCGATGAGGTTGGGCAGGGAGACGATCCAGAACAGCTGGTCGGTGGAGAACTTGTAGGCGCCGAGCTTGACGGCGACGATGCTCCAGACGGTCCACAGCGTGAAGCCCAGGTGCTCGGCCAGGATCGAGAACACCAGATTGCGCCGGGCCGTCTTCTTCCCGGTGCCCTCCCAGAACGCGGGATCGTCCGGTCGCCAGTCACCGATCCACCGGCCCTTCCCGGGTTCGCCGGTAGCCGTGTTCGCCGCCTGCGTCACGGTCATCGTTCCTCCTGCGTCTCGTGTCAGCTGGGGGCGTCTTTCTCAGCTGGGAACCGGTACCGACGCTAGGAAGGGGTCGTTACGCACCTTGACGATGTGTGATCGTGCGGTCGTTACATGTGCCGCACCCCGGAAACATGCAATCCACAGGCATAACGGACGCAACACCGCGTTAACGACCGGTCGCCCGCGCGGGAGTCCGCGTTAAGGCCGCGTGTCGCCGCCCGCACCCGTGCCGCCCGGCTCCGCGCGCGGGCCGGTCGCACGCCGTCACGAAGGTCAGCGCTCCCGCGACCGCGCACCTCGTGTGGTCATTTCACGACATTCCCGTGATCACGGGACTGCCGTTTCGTGACCGGGGTGCGCCGTTTCCGCCACCGGGATGGCACAGACATTTCGGTTGACATGTGACCGGTTTCCCGGCGGCAGGAATATCCGCGGTGGCGGACGGGGATACCGAAGCCGCCTCCCGCCTGATGCGGGCCCGCGTGGGCCCGCGCCCACCCGGGAGGACGTTTGCCAGCGATCTCGCGTCGCGCGTTCCTGTCGTCGGCGTACCTGTCCGTGGCGCTGCTGTCCGCCCAGGGCGGGATCACCTCACTGGCCGGGCCCGCCCTGGCGGCCCGCGGCCCCCGGCGCCCGCGCGTGTACACCCGCTCGGAGTGGCGGGCCGACCCGCCCGCGAGCAAGGCCGAGGTGCTCGACCGGGTCCCCGACCGGCTCGTCGTCCACCACACGGCGACGGCGAACACCGGCGCGACAGACCTGGAGGCGGCCTTCCGGCTGTCCCGGGCGATCCAGCGCTACCACATGCGGCGCAACGGCTGGGAGGACATCGGCGAGCAGTTCACGGTCAGCCGGGGCGGCTACGTCATGGAGGGCCGCAACCGCTCGCTGCCGGCCGTCGAGGCGGGCAGGCACGTGCTGGGGGCGCAGGCGGCCGACCACAACGACCACACGCTGGGCGTCGAGACGGAGGGAACCTACACCTCCTGCCTGCCGCCCGCCCGGCAGCTGGCCGCGCTGACCTCGCTGCTGGCCTGGCTGTGCGACGCGTACGAGCTCGACCCGCGCGTGGCGATCGTCGGCCACCGCGATCTCAACCGGACCGCCTGCCCGGGCGACCGCCTCTACGCGTACCTGCCGCAGCTGCGGGCCGACGTGGCGCGCCGTCTGGGCGGCCGGGCGCCCCGCCGCCTCGCTGCCGCGCCGCCGTGGCCGACGCTGCCGGACGGCTCCCCCGACGCCCACGGCGAGGGTGTGGCGCTCGTCGGCGACCTGCCGTTCGAGCACGGCCCGGCGGTCGGCCCGCACGACCTGACCCGGCACCCCCGCGTCCTCTGACCGGCGCCGCCGCCCCGGCCTCCCGGCCCGCTCTCGTGGCGGCGGGCCGGGAGCGGAGGCGCCGCGTCAGAGCCGCTCGACGTTGGGTCCCCGGCAGCGGTTGCGGGTGTCGAGGACGAAGGCGCTCTCGCGCCGGATCATCTCGTAGTCGAAGCAGTCGTGGTCGGTGAGGATCACGACGGCGTCGGCCGCGGCCGCCTCCCGCGCCGACGGCTCGGCGATCGCCACCCCCTCGGCCACGAACGCGAGGTCGACGTGCGGATCCGCCGCGTACACCCGCGCGCCCAGCCTGCGCAGGAGCCTCGCCACCTCCAGCGCGGGAGACTCGCGGCAGTCGCCGGTGTTCTTCTTGTACGACAGGCCGAGCAGGAGGACGCGGCTGCCGTTCACGGCCTTGCGCCGGTCGTTCAGCGCCAGCACCAGCCGGTCGACGACGTGCGCGGGCATGTGGTCGTTGACGTCGTTGGCCAGCTCCACGAACCGGAAGTTGTGCCCCAGACTGCGCTTGACCTTCCAGGACAGGTACGACGGGTCGATCGGCAGGCAGTGGCCGCCGACCCCCGGCCCCGGGGTGAAGCGCATGTAGCCGAACGGCTTGGACGAGGCGGCGTCGATGGCCTCCCACACGTCGATGCCGAGCTGCCTGGCGAAGACCGACAGCTCGTTGACCAGGGCGATGTTCACGTGCCTGAAGGTGTTCTCCAGGAGCTTGCACAACTCGGCCACCTGCGGCGAGGACACGGGGACGACGCGCTCGACGACGGTCTCGTAGAAGGCGCGGACCCGCGCGAGGGCGGCGTCGTCGAGGCCGGAGACGACCTTCGGCGTGTTCTCCAGGCGCCACCGCGCGTTGCCGGGGTCGATCCGCTCCGGGCTGTAGCCGAGGTGGAAGTCGCCGGGAGCGCGCAGCCCCGACCCCTCCTCCAGGATCGGGCGCAGGTACTCCTCCGTCGTCCCCGGATAGGTGGTCGACTCCAGCACCACGGTCGCGCCCGGCCGCAGATATGGGGCGAGCGACCGGCCGGCCGACGCGATGTGGCTGAGATCGGGCACGCCGTCGGTCAGCGGCGTCGGCACGGTGATCACACAGACGTCGAAGCCGTCGGCGTCGGCGTAGTCCGCGCTGGCCCGGTAGCGGCCCGTCCCGTGGGCGGCGGCGAGCGCGTCGTCGCCGACGTCCTCGACGTACGACTGACCGGCGTTGAGCCGCTTGACCCGCAGCTCGTCAACCTCGACGCCCACCACGTCGAACCCGGCCCGCACCGCGCGGACCGCAAGCGGCAGGCCGACGTACCCCTGCCCCACCACGACCAGTTTCTCCATCAAGGACCCCCGTCCCCTGGCAGTTACGATGTCTCAGCCGCGGCGGTTCACGAGCGGGCGCCACCAGTCCTGGTGGTCCCGATACCAGCGCACGACGTCCGCGAGCCCTTCGTCGAACCCCGTCAGGGGCTCGTAGCCGATGGCCCGGATCTTTCCGCTGTCGAGCGCGTACCGCCGGTCGTGCCCCGGCCGGTCGGGTACGTGCTCGACCATCTCCCATCCGGCGCCGAAGGCGTCGAGGATCCGGCGGGTGAGATCGAGGTTGCTCAGCTCGACGCCGCCGCCGATGTTGTAGACCTCGCCGGGCTCCCCCTTGTCCAGCACGAGCTGGACGCCCCGGCAGTGGTCGTCCACGTGCAGCCACTCCCGCACGTTGCCGCCGTCGCCGTACAACGGCACGGGACGCCCGTCGATCAGGTTGGTGACGAACAGCGGGACGACCTTCTCCGGATACTGGTACGGCCCGTAGTTGTTGGAGCACCTGGTCACCCGGACGTCCATCCCGTACGTGCGGTGGTAGGCGCGGCAGAGCAGGTCGGCCCCGGCCTTGGCGGCCGAGTAGGGCGAGTTCGGCAGCAGCGGCTCCGCCTCCGTCCACGTCCCCTCGTCGACCGAGCCGTACACCTCGTCGGTGGACACCTGGACGAACGTGCGCACGCCCGCCTCCAGGGCGGCCTGCAGCAGCCGCTGCGTGCCCAGCACGTTGGTCGTCACGAAGTCGCCCGCGCCGCTGATCGACCGGTCGACGTGGGTCTCGGCGGCGAAGTTCACGACCACGTCGTGCCCGGGGACCAGCTCGCGCAGCAGCGCCGCGTCGCAGACGTCGCCGCGCGCGAACGTGTAGGCGGGGCGGGTCTCCACCGGGGCGAGGTTGGCCGGGTTGCCGGCGTAGGTGAGCTTGTCCAGCACCGTGACCCGGGCGTCCTCGTACCCGGGGTAGGCGCCCGACTGCAGCGAGCGGACGTAGTGGGAGCCGATGAAACCGGCCGCGCCGGCGACGAGGATCTTCACGCGCGCACCTGCACCTTGCTGTGGTCTCCGATCATGAGCTGGTAGGCGTTGGGCACCCCGGTCGCCTTCGTGACCTCCGCGTTGCGGCCGATCAGCGAGTGGGTCATGCCCCGGACGCCCCGGATGGCCGAGTCGGCCAGCACGATGCTGTAGTCCACCTCGGCGTCCTCGATCACGCAGCCCTCGCCGATCGAGGTGTACGGCCCGACGTACGAACCGATGATCTTGGAGTCGGCGCCGATCACCACCGGGCCGCGGATGACCGAGCCCTCCACCACGGCGCCGGGGGCGATCACCACCCGCCCGGTCACCTCCGACAGCCCGTCCACGGTCCCCGCGACGCCGGGCTCGACCGCCTCCAGCACGATGCGGTTGCACTCCAGCATGTCCTGCAGGCGGCCGGTGTCGCGCCAGTAGCCGGTGACGAAGTGGGACCGCACGCGGTGCCCGCCGTCGATGAGCCACTTGATCGCGTCGGTGATCTCCAGCTCGCCTCGCGCGGACGGCCCGATCGCGCGGACGGCCTCGTGGATCGCGGGCGAGAACGTGTAGACCCCGACGATCGCGAGGTCGCTGCGCGGGTGCTCGGGCTTCTCCTCCAGCGCGACGATCTCCCCGTCCGGGCCGAGTTCGGCCACTCCGTAGAACTGCGGCTCGGCCACCCGGGTGAGCAGGATGCGGGCGTCGCACTCCTCGGCGCGGAAGGCGTCGACCAGGCCGCGGATGCCGCCGACCAGGAAGTTGTCGCCCAGGTACATGACGAACGGCTCGCCGGCCAGAAACTCGCGCGCGACGAGGACGCAGTGCGCCAGCCCGAGCGGCGCCTCCTGGGGGATGTAGGTGACGTCGAGCCCGAACGCGGAGCCGTCGCCGACGGCCGCGCGGACCTCCCGGCCCGTGTCGCCGACGATGATCCCCACGTCGGTGATGCCGGCGTCCCTGATCGCCTCCAGCCCGTAGAAGAGCACGGGCTTGTTGGCGACGGGGACGAGCTGCTTGGCGGAGGTGTGGGTCAGCGGGCGCAGCCTCGTGCCCTTGCCGCCCGCCAGGACGAGTGCCTTCACCGCTGTCCGCGTCCTTCCGCGACACCCCGTGGGCGGCTCATCGCGGCTCACCGCGGAGCAGCGAGTAGAGGACCTGGTCGTGCCAGCCGCCGTCGCGCCACTGGGCCCGCCGCAGGACGCCCTCACGGGTGAACCCGATCTTCTCCACCGCGCGCTGCTCGCCGATGTTGGCCACGTCGGCGAAGCACTGGAGGCGCTCGGCCCGGGTGTGCGCGAACAGGTAGTCCGCCAGCAGGCGCTGCGCCTCGGTGCCGATGCCGCGGTTGCGGTAGCCGGTGAAGACGCAGATCCCGATCGTCCAGCACCAGCACGTGGTCTCGGGTCCCCAGGCCGTCTTCCACCAGGCGACCCACCCGGCGGTGTCCCCGCCGGAGTCGACGGCGAGCCGCCCGTAGTCGTCGCCGAGCAGGCCGTCGTCCGCGAACCGCCGGCGCAGCGCGCCGGAGTGGCGGTATCCGTACCACTGGAACTCGCCCCGCGCCTCGGGCGTCGCCCGTTCCGCTTCGAAAACGTCGAGGTCCGCCTCGCGGACCGGCCTCAATGTGACGTCCATGATCTCCCCTCACATACGGGAGCCGCGCGGAAGGAACGGAATGTCCGGCGCCTTTTCTCCCGGGCGGGGCCGCGGGAATCGCATCCGGCCGCCCGCCAGTCGCCAATGCTATGCGCGGACCCGCGCGAAGCCGGCGGACCACATTGCGAACGAGCGTGAAAGGTGCGGATCGGATTTCTCAATATCCCGCAAATTCGGATGTGCGGCACGAGGAGGCCGGTAGCCGCTCATCACAATGACGCCATGACCAACGTATCCGTTGTGATCCCCTGCTACCGATCCGCCCGGACGCTGCCGCCCCTGGTGGAACGCCTTCTCGCCGTTCTGCCCGCCGCCGCGGACCTCTTCGAGGTCGTGCTCGTCGTGGACGGCTCGCCCGACGACACGTGGGAGGTGGCCCAGGGCCTCGCCGAGCGGCACGGCAGCGTCCGCGCCGTGCTGCTGGCCCGCAACTACGGGCAGCACAACGCCCTGGTCGCGGGCATCCGCTGCGCGCGCTACGAGGTCATGGTGACGATGGACGACGACCTGCAGCATCCGCCGGAGGAGATCCCCCGGCTCCTGGCGGGCCTGGAGCCCGGCCTCGACATCGTGTACGGCGTGCCGACCGGCGGGACGCACGGACGAATTCGCGATTTCGCCTCCAAATCCCTGAAATGTAGTCTTTCCGGGCGGTTCGGCGCGGAAAACGGCGCGGACATCTCCGCGTTCCGCGCCTTCCGGAGTTTTCTGCGGGAGTCGCTTGACGGCGTCGGGGGTCCGCACACGCAGATCGACATCGCCTTCTCGTGGGCGACCACCCGGGTCGGCACCGTACCGGTGCGGATGGACAGCCGGCACGCCGGCCGCTCCAACTACACGCCCGCGATGCTCGTGCGCCACGCGATCGGCGTGTTCGTCGGCTACAGCACGCTCCCGCTGCGCCTGGTGACCTATTTCGGCCTGCTGACCGGAGCGTTCGGCATCGTCCTGCTGACGGTCTTCCTCTGGACGTACTGGTCGGGCGACAGCACCGTCAAGGGCTTCACCTCGACCGCGTCGATGATCGCGTTGTTCGCGTCCGCCCAGATGATCGCGCTCGGCATCATCGGGGAGTATCTCGGCAGGATCCACGTCGAGAGGATGGGACGCCCCACCTACATCGTCCGCAGCCGGGCCGAGAGCGGCGCGGCGCAGCCGATGACGGTGACGGGCGGCCCGGAGGGGTGGAGCGCGTGAAGCGGGTCGCCGTCGTGCAGTCGAACTACATCCCCTGGAAGGGGTACTTCGACCTGATCGCCCACGTCGACGAGTTCATCCTGTTCGACGACGTGCAGTACACCGACAGGGACTGGCGCAACCGCAACCTGGTCAAGACTGCCGCCGGTCCGAAGTGGCTGTCCGTCCCGGTACGGCGGGGCCCGCGCGGCCGCCTGATCAACGAGGTGGTCGCGAGCGACCCGGACTGGCCCCGCGCGCACTGGCTCCTGCTCGCGCAGACCTACCGCAAGGCCCCCTGCTTCGAGGCGGTCGCGCCGGCGATCGAACGGCTCTACCTCGGCTGCCGCCACGACCGGCTGTCGGACATCAACCGGCACTTCCTCGAAGGGCTGCTGGGCGTGCTCGGCATCCCGGCGCACCTGACCCGCGCCGAGGACTACGCCGCGTCGGGCGCCAGGACCGAGCGGCTCGTGGACCTGTGCCGCAAGGCGGGCGCCGACGAGTACCTCACCGGCCCGGCCGCCCGCGCCTACCTGGACGAGGGCCTCTTCGACCGGGCCGGGATCGGGGTCCGGTGGTTCGACTACTCCGGCTATCCGGAGTATCCGCAGGCGCACCCGCCGTTCGACCACCACGTCAGCGTGCTCGACCTGATCTTCAACACCGGGCCCGCCGCCGCCCGGTATCTCAAGAGCGCCCGGCATCTCAATGATGCTCAGCGCCCCGCGGCCGGGCCGGCGATCTCGTAGACGGCGAAGTCCCCGGAGCGGAACCGCGCGGCGGCGACGTCTCCGAGCCTCGCGCCGGGGACCGTCAGCCGCTCGTCCACGAACAGCCAGCGCACCCCGTGTCGTTCCCGCAGCGATCGGGCCGCCCGCGCCGAGGGCGCGGCGAACAGCGCCTCGTTCGCCCGGAGCCGCTCGCGGTCCCAGAACGGCTGGTACCAGAGCACCCGACCCGGACTCCACCGGTCCAGGTTCGCCGTCGCGTACGCCCATCCCTCGACGAGCACCCGCCGCTCGGTCAGCGCCGACACCCAGGCCGCGCGGCTGTCGCAGGGGCCGTCGACGCCGAGACGGCAGTGCAGGTTCGTCGCGACGAGGTCGCCGGGGCGGGAATGGTCGCGCAGCCACCGCGCGGCGGTGACGATGCCCCGCGGCATCGCCTGGGCCCGCACCGCGCGGTCGGCGTCCTCCGCCGCGACCACCGGGGCCTTGTACGTCACCGGAAGGACCCGGGTGAACCAGGCGGCCGGCGCGGCGAACGCCGAGGTCACCACGAGCGTGAGAGCCAACGGGGGCAGCGCGCCGCGCCGCGCGGCGGCCAGCGCGACCGCCGTCAGCGCCACGAAGACCAGCAGGGCGGCGTACGGCAGGGCGAGCACGCCGAGCGGCTCTCCGTCGGGCAGCGGGACCCGCACGTCGCACAGGATCCGGATGCAGTAGGCGGCGACGGCTCCGGCACCGGCGGCGCACACGACGGACAGCGGCGACGTCCCCGACCCGCGCAGGACGGTGACGAGGCCGTAGACCGAGACGATCGCCAGATAGGGATAGGGCGCCTGGAGGAAGTAGATCTCCGACAGGCCGGGATGCCCGAACCAGAGCGCCACGCCCAGCCCGGCCAGGCTCATGCCGAGGGTCAGCACGACGGCGGGCCGGGCGAGCGCCCGGGGCCGGGTGAGCAGGCCGAGCGTCCCGCACCAGGCGACGGCTCCGGACAGGACGCACAGGAGGGTGAGCCCGAGGACCGTGGCCACCGGCCCCGCGAGCGGCTTCCCCTCGCCGGTCACGCCGCCCCACGTCACGCGCATCAGGGACAGCGGGGCGGCCGTCGTTCCCCCGCGCACCCCGCCGTACAGGACGAACTGGGCGAAGAGCAGGCAGGCCGCGCTCATGCCCAGCGCGACCAGGGCCGGGCCGTCCGGGCGGCGGCGTCGCACCGTCCCGGCGACGGCCACCGCCGCCAGGCCCGCCGTGAGCAGGGGCAGGTACGTCGCCTTGGCCCCCATGACGGCGGCCAGGAAGATCCCGAGCAGGAGCCACTCGCGCGGGCTCCGCCGCCCGTTCTCCAGCGGCCGCCGGTTCTCCAGCAGATCGCTCAGCAGGAGGAAGACCGGGACGAACAGCAGCGCGCCGAAGGTCTGCGTGGGGCTCGACCAGGACTGGACCGGTTTCCAGACCAGCGCCCCGCCGACCGGGCCGATGTAGAGGTTCGGCGCCGCGACGAGAAAGACGGCGGCCAGGGCGGCCAGGGCTCCGGCCCGCGACCCGATCACGCGCCGGGCAGCCAGGCCCAGCAGGACCACGAGCGCGGCGATCATCGGCAGCATGCCGAGGCGGAACAGCAGGACCAGCGGCTCCACGCCGGTCACCCAGCTCGCCGCCGCGTAGTGGGCGTAGACGAACCAGTGGTACGGCAGGGGCTCCCCGGCGACGATCGGCATCGTCGGGGGCACGTGGTGCCGCAGCTCGCCGATGAACGCCAGGTGGAGGGGCATGTCGGGGTACGACGCCCCGAGCGCCGGCCAGGCGAGGGCCTGCGTGCGGAAGAAGTTGACCGCGCTCCAGACCACCAGGTAGGCGACGACGAGGGCCAGCGACCAGGACCACCAGATCGGCGACCGGGCCGTGGCGGGGTCGCTTCTCCAGTACCGCCGCAGGCGGGGCACGAGGAGGAAGGCCGCGTACGTCGCGACCGGCCAGGCGAGGACGAGCAGCGGCGCCCCCACGGCCCTGGCCGCGACGTAGGCGAACACCTCCAGCGCGTATCCGAGCGCCAGCCCGAGCGCGACCTCCTCGCCCCGGGAGCGGTCACCCCGGTAGAGGGCCCGGACCAGCAGCGTTCCCGGGATCGCGAGACAGACGACGACGTAGCCGCAGAAACGGGCCGTGTCGGAGACGCGGACGCCGTAGCGGCTCAGCGCGGCCGCCGTCAGCGCGAGCACCACGAGGGCCGGCGCCCATCTCACCAGCGTCCGCCGCGCCGCTGCGCCGTTCGCCGGCGCGTCGTCAGGCGGCGTGTCGGCCATGAATTCCTGCGGCGATTTCAGGGGGCTCCGGGTCCGCGGGCCTCCCCCGGCCGCGCCTCCCGCAGCCGAATGGACCAGCGTTCTCTCATCCGAAAGGGACGGGCCTTTCGCGGGGATTTCCCGAGGCGAGGTGTCAGCCATGCGTGCGATTCTCGCGGCGGCGGCATCGCGAATTCGCCCGCGACCTCGCTCCGGGCCGAGTCCTTGACATTCTTTTGCGGCGTCCCGCGCTACGGCCGGAGAACGCGGGAATGGAGAATCGCCTTAGTGAGTGTTTGAGAAGGGTTGATCACGGTCGGCGTGCCGTCGCTGCGCCGTACGAGCGGGTCGCGATAGTGGACGGGTGTCGCGTGATCGCCGCTACCCCTCCGATCTGACCGACGCCCAATGGGCGCTGATCGAGCCGCTGTTACCCTCGCCCAACCCGGGCGGCCGGCCCGAGAAGCATCCGCGCCGCGACATCGTCGACGCCATCGTGTACGTGGTGCGCACAGGCTGCGCCTGGCGGCAACTGCCGTTCGACTTCCCGCCCTGGCAGACCGTTTACTGGCTACTTCGTCCGATGGGAACAAGCCAAGGTCACCGACCAGATCCTCGCCGCCCTGCGCCGGCGGGTACGAGCTCAGCAGGGCCGCGCCGAGGAACCCTCGGCCGGGATCATCGACTCCCAGTCCGTCAAGGGCGCCGACACCGTCGGTCGCGACAGTCGCGGGTACGACGCGAACAAGAAGATCAACGGGCGCAAGCGGTTCATCGTCACCGACACCCTGGGCCTGCTGCTGGTCGTGTGTGTGATGGCCGCCTCGGTGCAAGACCGCGACGGCGCCAAGACCACACTGCTCAGCATGTACCTGGTCACGCCGGTCCGGTTCGTGTACGCCGACGCTGGGTTCGCCGGCGCCCTGGTCGAATGGACGCAGCGGATCTTGCGGACCATGCTGCACATCGTCCGCAAGGCTCCCGGCCAGGTCGGTTTCGCAGTGATCGCCCGCCGCTGGGTGGTGGAGAGGTCGCTGGCCTGGCTGACCAGCCACCGCCGTCTGGCCCGCGACTACGAACGCCACCCCGCCACGTCGGAGGCCATGATCCGCTGGGCCGCCATCTCCGGCATGGCCCGCCGGCTGACCCGCGGACAGCCCGCCACACGACAGCAGAAGCTGACTCTCGGCCATTAATTTGATCTTCTAAACACTCACTAAGATCGACCCCGTGGACTCTCTGGCGTACGGACTCCAACAGCTTGCTGCGGCGGAGACGATGCCGCAACTCGTCGACGCTCTGTGGGACTTGCGTGATTCGGCCTACGACGAACCCGAGGCCTGGGCTGCATTAACACCGTTGACCCTGCTGCAGGGCCTGGGGGAAGAGTTCGAGGCCGCACCGCACGACGGCGGCAGCCAGATCCCAATTCCTGTCTTCGCCAGCGCTCTCGCGAAGGCGCTCGACCCACGACCGAGTGGAGGCTAGGGCTCGGCCGCTCTCAGGGCGACTACGATGCCCGGACCACACCGCAAGTCGCGCGGTCTGTTGGCGGGTCGGCGAAGGCGCGCTGGTTACTCAACCCATCAAATTGATCTTCTCAAACACTCACTTAGACCGCGACTCGTTCGGCGGTTGATCGTTGGATGGGTCGTGGATGCTTTCATGCAGCGGTTGGTCCCCGACAAGCTGTGGGAGCTATTCCAGCGGGTGGTGCCGCCCCCTCCGACTCGGCCGCAGGGCGGGGGACGGCGGCGGGTCGACGATCGTCTGATTCTCGCGGCGATCGTGTACGTGGCCACCACCGGCTGCGCGTGGCGTCAGCTCCCACCGGTCTTCGGTGCCTCGTGGCAGACCGTGCACCGCCGCTTCACCGACCCATGACAGTCAGGGGTTTGAGCCGCTGGTGCGCGGCATCCCGCCGATCCGCTCCCGCCGCGGGCCACGTCGCCGCCGGCCCGGGAAGCTGCACGGAGACAAGGGCTCCACCGCCGTTACGAGCGCCGGGCCGACCACTTCGCTTCCTTCGTCGCCATCGCCGCCGCCCTCATTTGCTACCGCCGCCTGGCCAAATGAGTCACCTCTTACGCGGCGGGCGACGAAAAGGGGTCGGCATCCAGAGCGCCGGCCCCTGATCACTCAAATCAGATCATTCGAGATTTCGTCGATCATCCGGGGATGATGGCGATGCCGGGGAACGCCGCGGTCGCGTTGCTCCACGGGCTGTAGTACATGCGCCAGGAGCAGATACGGCCGGTGGTCACGTAACCGGTGCACGTCACCGAGGCGCTGGTGTCGATGGCCGTGACCACACCGGCCGCGTACACCTGGGTGGTGTTGCTCGGGTTCACGTATTCAACGGGGCCGCCGCTGTCGCCCTGCCCCACCGCGTTGACCATGTTCTGCTGCTCGGCGCGGACGAGGCCGGTGATGATGTAGCCAACGCTGATGGTGACGTTGACCTGCGTGGTCCGGATGTTGCAGTTGGTGCCGGAGTAGGCGCCGGAGGCGCAGAGGTAGGTGCCGACGACCGAGGTGGCGGTGCCGATCACGGGGTTGCTGAACTCGGTGGTCACGATCGCGAGCCCTTGCGAGTCGATCGGGTTGTTGAAGACCCGGCCGCCGGCGCTGGTGCCGATGAGCAGCACGTCGCGGCTGTTGTCGTCGTGCGTGACGTTGCCGATGACCTGATTGGTCGGGTCGGTCGCGGTCTGGCCGTTCACCGCGCAGTGGCCGGCGGACAGTATCTTCTTCTCGGGGCCGGGTTCGAGAAGGCCCTGGTAAGTCACGGCGAAGCCGGTCGAGCAGGCGCCACCGGTGCTGGCGTTGCGCCAAGCGCCGCCGCCATACCACGGCGGGCTGTCGTTCCAGCGGGTGGCCAGTTCGGGCTTGACGCCGTGCTCGATGCTGACCGGCACCGCCGCGTCGGCGATCGCGGTGCGGGCCGCGTCGATGACGGCGCTGGAGGCCGCCAGGCCCGAGCCGTCCTGCAGTGCCGTGATGGAGGTGAGTGTGCTGCTGTTGGCGCGGATGAGGCGGTCCGCCTCCCGCTGCAGCTCACGCGCCGAGTACTTCGCCGGTAGGACGTTGATTCCCACGTCGCGCCGCAACTGGCCCACCAGTTCGTTGACCTGCCTGGGGGGCTTGCCCTTCCAGTACACGCGCAGTTCACGGTTCTCCGGCGCGGCGATGACGCCGGCGTAGCCGCTGCCGCCCAGGGCGGTGATGCGGTCGGCGGCCGTGATCATCTTCTGCTGGTCGAGCAGCAGATCCTTCCAGGAGGCGTAGCCGCCGGGGACCGCTCCGGTGTGCTCGACGGCCCCGGTGGTCCGGGGCTTGATCGGATCGGGCGCGCTGGCGGCCTGGGCGGTGCCCATGCCGGCGGCGGCGAGCACGATTCCCGTCGCCACGGCGAGGTGGCGGAATCGTGAGAGTTTCAAGGTGCTGGGGGGTTTACTCACCGGGTTGATCCTCCTTGGGCGAATTACGGTGACAAACCCCGGTATTTCATGCTAATAAAGACCGATCAATAGCTTGACCCTTACGGTCGGCGATGGTAAATGCTTATTGTTCACCGCCCGAATGCCCGGATCCGACCATCCGATTATCAGGGGTAGGGGCAGGTGCTCTGGCCCACCACCTGGGCACACGAATTCACGGCATCCGGAACCTCGCGAAAAGGACGCTTACCGGATAATGTCCGCATCCGGACATGCCTAAGACCGTGACTCGCTTGCCCATCAAGGAACTCATTTCATCCTCGCGCGGCCTGAGCTACGCGGTGGTTCTGTAGGACGGCGATGGCCTTGACCAGGCGGCCGGCCTTGTTCGGACAGCAGCGGAGCTTGCGCAGGATGCGCCAGCTTTTGAGATGGGAGTTTGCGCGTTCGTCAGGGCCGCGGAGCTTGGCGTGGGAGCGGTTGGCGTGCTTCTGGGAGGCAGGCTTGTAGACGCGCCTTCCTGCGCGGCCGTGGCATCGTCCCGCGCATCGCCCGCCAGGGGATCGAATCCAGCCACAGGCGTGGACGGCACCGTCGAGTCGTGGAAAGGACCGTCTCCTGGCTGTCAGCTGCCGACGATTACACCGCCGCTACGAACGCCGGGCCGACCACTTCGCGTCCTTCGTCGCCATCGTCGCAGCCCTCATTTGCTACCGCCGACTCACCAAATGAGTCGTCGTCTTAGAAAGACGCGGGACGGTGCGCCCGCACGACCAGGGTGACCCCCGGAAGCGATTTGACGGGCAGATATCTCTCCGCCGCGACCACGGCGCCCAGCCCCAGGTTGACCAGGCGCGGCACCTCCGTGACGTCGGAGCCGCCGATGCGCTTCCTGCGCCAGGCCACGATCGGCCGCATCAGCACGTTCCAGCTCCACATGCGGTCGACGACCAGCCCTGCCCCGCGCAGCAGCGCGGCCAGCTCCTCCCGGGCGTACCGGCGGAAGTGGAAGGACGCCACGTCGTGCGCCGACCACAGGGCCATGTCGCACGGGACCGTGATCAGCGCCCGGCCGCCCGGCCGCAGCACCCGCACCAGCTCGCGGGCGGCCGTGTGGTCGTCCTCGATGTGTTCCAGCACGTCGAACGCGAGCACGAGGCCGAAGGACTCGTCAGGCAGCGGCAGGTCGCACGCGTCGGCGTGGATCGCCCGCAGGCCCCGCCGTACGGCCAGCTCGACCGCGGTCTCGGAGTAGTCGGCCGCCAGCGCGTCCCACCCGTGCTCGACCAGCACGCGGGTGTTGCCGCCGCCCGCGGCGCCGATGTCGAGCGCCCTGCCGGGCGGCCCGAGCCGCCGCAGCTCCCGGGCGAGCATGGCGCGCCGCTCCCGATACCACCAGTGCCGGTCCTCCAGCTCGACCGTACGGCGGATGTCAGTGGCCTCCATGAGCAGCCTTTCTAGTGATCGGTTCTTACGCCGGGACGAAACGTCCAGAGTCTGTGCGCCAGATAGCCCAGCGGCACGTTCACGACGATGACCAGCGCCTGCGCCACCATGATCGGGATCCCGGCGAGCTCCACCAGGAGTGGAACGCCGGTGACCGACGCCGCCAGGAAGCCCAGCCCGACGGCGTAGAACCGCAGGTGGCCCAGCACCCAGGACGATCCGGACACGCGGAAGACCATCAGCCGATACCACGGATAGACGACGACCGAGGCGACGAACTGACTGGTCACGAGCAGGAGGAGGTACGGGACCCGGTGCCCGAGCGCGGCCAGTTGAGCGCCGAGGATCGCGTAGTACACCACGGCCGACAGCGCGCCGCTGCCCAGGTAGAGCAGGCGCCGCCGGTCGAGCGCCGCGGACAGGACCCGCCGCGCGAGGTGACGGAGCCTCGCGGGCCCGCCACTGGAGGGCGCGACCGGCCGGAGATCATGACCCGGACCCGGGCTGCGGGCGGGTCCCGGCGCGAACCCGGCCGTGTTCCGGCGCACCGTCAGCACGCCTCGTAGCGGCGCACCGCGTCGACGACACGAGCCGCGCCGGCCTCGCCGAGACCCGCGAACAGCGGCAGCCGTACGAGCCGGTCCGCGACGTTCTCGGTGACCGGGCAGCCGCCGGGGGCCGCCCTGCCGTGCCGCGGACCGGCCGGGGAGCTGTGCAGCGGCTGGTAGTGGAACGCCGCCTGCACGCCGTGCGCCGCGAGGTGGGCGATGAACGCCTGCCGGTTGCGCAGGTCGGGCAGGAGCAGGTGGTAGAGGTGCGCCGGATGCGCGCGGTCGCCGGGGACCGCCGGCTGCGCCACCCCGTTCTCGGCCGCCCACTCCGCCAGTCCCTCGTGATAGTGGTGCCACACCGCCTGGCGCAGTCGCTGGATCGCGTCGAACGACTCCAGCTGGGCGGTCAGCATGGCGGCGAGGACGTCCGAGGGCAGATAGCTCGACCCGATGTCGACCCACTGGTACTTGTCGACCTGTCCCCGGAAGAACCGGCTGCGGTCGGTGCCCTTCTCGCGGATGATCTCGGCGCGCGCGGCGAGGGCGGCGTCGTTGACGAGCAGGGCGCCTCCCTCCCCGCACTGCACGTTCTTCGTCGCGTGGAAGCTCTGCGTCGCCATGAGCCCGAACGACCCGAGGGGCCGGCCCCGGTAGAGTCCGCCCAGCCCGTGCGCGTTGTCCTCGATCAGGGCCAGGCCGTGGCGTCGCGTCACCGCGCCGATCGCGTCCATCTCGCAGCCCACCCCGGCGTAGTGGACGACCACCACGGCCCTGGTCCGCTCGGTGATCGCGGCCTCGATCAGGCGTTCGTCGATGTTCAGGGTGTCCGGCCTGCAGTCCACGAACACCGGCACCGCCCCGCGCAGGGCGTAGGCGTTGGCGGTCGACACGAACGTGAAGGACGGCATGATGACCTCGTCGCCGGGCCGCAGGTCCAGCAGCATCGCCGACATCTCCAGGGCGTGTGTGCACGAGGTCGTCAGCAGGGCGCGGCCGGCGCCGGTCAGTTCGCACAGAAGCCGGCCGGCCCGCTCGGTGAACGGCCCGTCCCCGCAGGTGAACCCCTGGCGCACCGCCTCCGAGAGGTAGGCGAGCTCGTTGTCCGCCACGTGGGTCCGGTTGAAGGGGACGGCCTTCGGGCTGGTTGTGCTCACCGCCGTAGTGAACAACGGCCCCGCGTCCCCCCACCGCCGCCGCCGCGCGTGGTTGGCGAATGATGGCGCAACCCTTACGGCGGCGGGGCGGGGCCTGGCCGGGGGTCGGCCGTTCTACCGCGCGTTGACGACCTGCACCACCTCGTTGGAGGTGCTGGGCGCGAAGCGCACCCACGCCTCGGCCTGCGCCGTGAGGCCGCCGAGGTAGACGGCGGTGATGTGGTGCTCCCCCACCGACAGCGCCGAGGTGGTGAACGTGGCGGGCGTGTCGGCGCCGGTCTGCATGCCCGAGCCGATGACGACGCCGTCGTCCTTGAAGAGCACCCTCCCGGCGGGCGCCAGCGTGCCGCTGCGGGGGCGGACCCGCGCGGTGAACGTGACCGGGAACTTCGCCTGGGAGGGGTTGGGCGAGGAGGTCAGCTGGGTCGTGGTGGCGGGGTCGAACGGCAGCGTGACGCGGGTCGGCGGCGGGACGATCGCGTCGAGCTCGTTCGCGCGGTCGACCCCGTTGTCCGCCTCGGTGGTGCCCTCGATCGTGACCGTGTTGTCGAGGAGGAGGGTCCGGCCGTCGATCACGGCGCCCTCCGTGACCTTGATCGAGCCGCGGGCCAGGACGGTGCCGCGGAAGGTGGAGTACGTCCCGAGGACGGCGCCCTCGGCGGCCTGCCAGAAGACGTTGTCCGCCTGCGCTCCGCCCGTCAGCACGATGTTGCTGACCCTGGCCGTGGTCAGCGTGGCCGCGCGGAAGACGAAGACCGCGTCCGGGTTTCCTCCGGCGTCCATGACGAGCGTGCCGTCGATGCGGAACGTCCCGTCCGCCGAGTCGTAGACGCCGGGGGTCCTGCGGGTGCCGCCGAGCTCGGCGGGCACGGTGACGGCGGGGCCCCGAGCCGAGATGTCGTCGTACGCGGCGGTCGCGTCGGCCATCACCTGCGCCGCCTCGGCGTCACCGGCGTGGACGTCCCCCTCGATCACGCCCGGCGGGAAACCGGTGACGGCGGTGCCAGGGCTGACGTCGACGTCCCCGGTTATCAGGGTCGCGTTCGCGCTGATGACCGTGCCCGCCGCGAGCACCGCGGTGTGCTCGGCGGCGCCGAGGTCCACCGGGGGCTGGTCCGCGCTCGCGCGGCCGTCCGTCACGACGAGGACGCCCGCTATCAGGGCCGCGACAAGGGCCCCGGCAAGGGCCGCGTACAACCACACCGCGGTGGCGCCGCGTGGGAGAAACCGGCGGTGACCGGCGACTGCCGCCATGAGAGGACTCCTCCTTCTCTCGGGGATCCGGCCCTGCCGCGTGGCCGTCCCGGACGGGACGATCGGCGCGGTGGCCTGCCCGCGCGTAAGCATTGGGTAAGGGACCGGCAGGGACACGGCCGGACACCGGGCCGGGGCGTTTCGTTGCCCGTTCTTTGCCCGGTGCCGGCCGTTCGTTCAGCTCTGCTGGAACACGACGTCGACCCAGTAGTTCGACGCGCGGAAGGTGCTGGACGGGAAGGTGTCGGTCGGACTGTAGGCGTACACCCCGTTGCCGCCCGACGCGCCGTCGGCGGGCGCGGTCAGCGGCCCGTTGACGCGCGGCGAGGTGAAGTACGGCCTGGTCACCGAGTAGCGCCGCGAGGTGTGGTACGAGGCGACATAGGTGGTGCCCGCGGTGATGGGAACGGGGTCGGGGAAGTCGACCTGCTGCCATCCGGAGGCGGTCTCGTTCGTGAAGGTCGCGGTCGCCAGCTGTGTGCCGCCGGACGTCCACAGGCTGCCGATGTGGGTCCCGGTGTTCTGCGGGCCCTTGTAGAAGCGGACGCCGGTGACCAGGCCGCCGGTCGCGGAGGTGAACTTCACGCCGAGCACCGCGTCCTGGTCGTCGGGCTGGTTGGCGACCGCGGGGGTCGCGGTGTTGTCCCAGAGCGTCTGCGAGGGGGTGAACATGACGTCGACCCAGTAGTTCGACGCCCGGTAGCTGCTGGTCGGGAAGGTGTCGGTGGCGCTGTAGGTGTAGACCCCGTTACCGCCCGACGCGCTGTCGGAGGGCGCGGTGAGCGGGCCGTTGGTGTACGCCGAGGCGAAGTAGGGCCGGTCCAGCGCGTAGAAACCGGACGTGGTGTGGTACGAGGCGATGTACGTGGTGCCGGAGTCGATCGCGACGGGGCTGGCGAAGTCCATCCGCTGCCATCCGGTCGCGGTCTCGTTCGTGAAGGTGACGGTGGCGAGCTTCTGGCCGTCGGCCGTCCATAAGCTGCCGGTGTGGGTGCCGGTGTTCTGCGGGCCCTTGTAGAACCGGATGCCGGTGACAACGCCGTCCACCGCCGACTGGAACTTCACGCCGACCACCACGGCCTGCGGGTCGTTCCGTGACGCCTGGTCGGGAGTCGTGCTGTCGCTCCACAGGCTGACGCTCGACACGCTCTGCACCAGTTCGGGCGAGGTGCTCGGGGCGAAGTGGATGACCTGCTCGCCGTCGAAGGTGTCGCCGCCGAGGTAGACGGCCGTGATGCGGTGCTGCCCGGCGGCGAGGCTCGACGTGGTGAGCCTGGCGGGATGCCCGTCGTCGTGGTAGTCCGTGCCGATGACCGTCGTCCCGTCCTTGAACGCCACGTAGCCCGCGGGGACGATCGACCCCGACTGCGCCTGGACGTTGGCCGTGAAGGTCACCGCGTTCCCGGTGTTCGACGGGTTGAGCGAGGAGGTCAGGCTCGTGGTCGTGGGCGGGTTGTTCGGCACCGTCACGCGGGTGGCCGGAGGGCTCGTGGTGCCCTGCAGGCCGATCGTGTTGTTCAGCGAGAAGAGCCGTCCGTACACCGCGGCGCCCGAGCTCACCGACACCGCGCCGGAGGCGAGCACGTTCCCGCGGAAGGTGCAGAACGTGCCCAGCGACGCGGTGCCCGTGAGCTGCCAGTACACGTTGTCCTCCTGGGCGCCGTTCACCAGGGCGACGTTGCTCACGCCGCCGGCGGTGAGGGTGGTGCCCCGGAAGACGAAGACGGCGTCGGGGTCGGCCTGCGCGTCGAGCGTGAGCGTGCCGTTGATGGTGAAGGGGCCGCTGTTGGAGTCGTAGACACCCGGGGTCCGGGTCGTTCCGCCGAGGGCGGGTGGGATCGTGGCGTTCGAGGACATGCCCGTGATGGCGTTGTACGCGCCGGTCACGTCGGCCTTCGCGCCGGCGGCGGCGGCGCCGGTCCGGATGGAGCCGCTCACGGTGCCCGGCGGGAAGCCGGTCACCGTGGTCCCCGGGCTCACCCCGAGATCCCCGGTGATCGAGGTGAGGTTGGTGTTCGTCACCGACGTCCCCGCCAGCACCGCGTACGTGTCCGCGTCGCCGAGCGTCAGGGACGGGTCGGCGCTCGCACCGCCGGGGATCGCGACCCCCGGTGCGAGCATGGCGAACAGAGCCGTGAGGACGGCCGAGAGGCGGCGCCGTACGGTTCCGCCCGCGCCGGGACGGCGTCCGCGACCCGTCTTCCGTACGGCGGGCTCCCGCCCGCGTTTCATCGCGTTTGCATTCATTTCCTGACCTTTCTCGCATAATCGGGCGAATGCCACATGACCCTGCGCGTCGCAGTGGGACTTTCTATACGAACCGGCTCACGGAGCCGAGAGATGCGACGCGCAAACGATGACGCGAGGAAGGTCGCCACGGAATGGATGATTGCCGCGCCGATAAACAGGATCTATATGCGGATGAAAAAGATCTACGAAATTCCCGCTCGGGTTGGATGGTACTCCCGGGCCTTCGGAGTTTCCATACGGTCCACTCCTTTTGCTACGCCCGGCTCCGCTTTCATCGCATTTCCCGATACGCGATCGGGCTCTTTTGCGCCGGATGTTTCCGGCCACCCTGCTGCCGGCTGTGCGGTAGAGCCGGGCGGTGGGCCGGGCGGGAACGCCGCCCGGCCCCGGACGGTCAGGACAGGACGGTGAACGGACGGCAGTTGCCCGGCCAGGCGGGGACGCCGCCGGTGCCCGGGGCCGGGAAGACCGTGCACCGGGTCTGCGCCACCTGATCGGCGGTGGCCACGGTCACGTACAGGTCGTTGCCCGTGCCCGCGAGTTCGGCGTCGACCGAGGCGGCCAGCACGCCGGCGGGGTAGCCCGCGACGTGGGACAGGTCGTACCAGGTGTTCGTGCGGGGATCCCGGACCAGCGTCCGGCCGTCACCGGGCACCCGGCCGAGGAACGTAAGGAGCGATCCGGGATTGCCGACGAACGAGCTCGAGTCCACGCTCGTCGTGGGGCCGGCGGGCCCGGGCGGCCCCTGCGGACCCGCCTCCCCCTCCGGTCCGGCCGGTCCCCGCGCTCCGGCGGGCCCGGGCGGTCCCTCGGGGCCGGCCTTCCCCTCCGGTCCCTCTGGTCCCGCGGGCCCTGCGGTTCCTTCCGGTCCTTCGGGACCTTCTGGTCCTTCGGGGCCCCGGGGGCCTTCGGGTCCGGGTGGCCCCTGCGGCCCTCGCTCGCCGGTCTCCCCCGCGGGTGCGGCCACGCCTCGCTCCCCGGACGAGCCGGACGGGGCGAACGGGACAAACGGACCGGACAGCCCGGGCGGCGCGGACAGCAACGGCCAGATGGCGCGGCCCGAGTCGCGGGACCCGCCGCCGTCGTCGTCCCACAGGGGCACGACTCCCGCGGGTCCGGCCGGCCGGACCGGCGTGGCGGCCCCCGTCCCACCCAAAACGGCCCCCGTCCCACCCGAAGCCGCGGGCCGCGAAGCGGCCGCGGGGCCGTCTCCTCCGGCCGCGTCGTCCCAGGACCAGGGCGGCGCGGCGGTCCCGGCGCCGGCCCCTCCCCGCGCGCCTGCACCGTTCGTCGCGCGTGCGCCGCGCGGCGTGCACGGCCGCTTCCTCGCCTTCTTCACCCCGCGATCCGCCGGACCGTGCGGACGCCCGGGGGCGCATTCCGTGTCCGTCTTCGGCCCTCGCGGGCCGTGGCTCGCGGACGCGGTCCCGCCCGCCGCGAAGCGCGCGACCCCCGCGCCGGCCGGGGCGGCCAGAGCGGCCGGGGCGGCCAGAGCGGCCGGGGCGACCGGCGCCACACCTCCGCCGGCGACCACGCCGGAGACCACCGTGGCGACCACGGTGCCTTTCACGGTGGCTCCGACAGCGACTCCCACACTGGCGACGGCACGCCGCAGTGCGCCCGCCCCCATGGGCGACCGCGACGCCGCTCCACTTTCCCGATTCACGCGAACCCGTCCTTCCCGCGAGAAATCCAGCTTCTGACGCCCGATCCCGGGCCGCCGCGAAATCCCGGCCAAATCTTTTCCCGGGTAAACCGCAGCACGGGTGTTCCGGCGGCCGCGCGGCGGGATGCGTGCCGGTTTCACACCCGTTCCCTGTCCCGCTCTTCGACGGCGCTTTACCCGGGCCCTCTCCGACGGCGCCCACCGGGCGCGCGAAATGCGAAACGGTGTCCGCCCTGCCGGGAACTCGCCGCTTCCGCGCATGCCGCCGGGCGATATTCGGTCCCCGCTAGCCTTCGCTAGCCGTCCTCACCTTAAGGCGTTCCGCCGCGCGAACCAGAGGTTGTACATGCCAGGCGAATGGAAAACAATCGGCGCTGCCCGGAAAACAGGATTTGCCCGCACCGCGCGTATCTTCGGCACCATGCTGACGGCCGCGGCCGTTCTGCTCGCCACCGCCTGGGCTCCGGTGCCCGCCGAAGACCTGGACCAAGGTGACGTGAGGATCGTAAGCACGAGCCCCTCCGGCTCGCCGCAGGGCACGCCCACCCCCGACGCCAAGGTTTCCCCCGGTGGTCCCACAGGCGTTTCCACAGGTGCCGCCGGGGACGGTCACGCCCCGGCGACCCCCACCCCGCCCGGCACGCCCGGCAGTCCCGCCGGACCCGTGGCGCCCGAGCCGCCCGGGACCGTGCAGTCCGCCGACGCGGCCGAGGCGATTCCCACGGCGGACGCGCGGGCCGCCCGCCTCGGCGGCTGGCGGCACCTGCGGCTCGGCCACCGCCGGGCGTCCCGTCAGACCTGCCCGCCGACGTCGATCATCTGCATCGAGAACAGCCTGCCGGGCAGTCCGCCCTCCGAGTGGGACGTGCCCGGTGCGGGCAGCCCGACGATCACCGGTTACGCCACCCAGATGAGCGTCAACGCGGGGCAGACCCAGCAGTTCAAGGTGAACGCCCCCTCGGTCACCTCCTACCGGATCGACATCTACCGGGTCGGCTACTACAGCGGCCTGGGCGCGCGGAAGATCGCGACCGTCAATCCCTCGGTGCCGCTGCCGCAGTCGCAGCCGGCCTGCCTCAACAACACGACGACGGGACTGGTCGACTGCGGCAACTGGAGCCTCTCGGCCTCCTGGGCGGTGCCGGCCGACGTCGTCTCCGGCGTCTACCTCGCGAACTTCGTCCGTACGGACGGCACCAGCGGCGTCAGCCAGAACATCTTCGTCGTCAGGAACGACGCGCGTAACTCCGACATCCTCGTGCAGACCTCCGACGCGACCTGGCAGGCGTACAACACGTACGGAGGCAACAGCCTGTACAAGGGCCTTCCCGTGGGCCGCGCCTTCAAGGTCAGCTACAACCGCCCGGTCATCACCCGCGCCGGATGGCCGGAGACCTATTTCTTCAACGCCGAATACCCGATGATCAGGTGGCTGGAGTCCAACAGCTACGACGTGAGCTACAGCAGCAGCGTCGACACGGTGACCAGCGGCGCGCAACTTCTCAACCACAAGGTGTTCTTCTCCTCCGGCCACGACGAGTACTGGTCGCAGGAGTCGCGCGACAACGTCGTCAACGCCAAGAACAAGGGCGTCAACATCGCCTTCTTCACCGGCAACGAGATGTTCTGGAAGACGAGGTGGGAGAGCAGCATCGACCCCTCGGCGACCCCGAACCGGACGATGGTCTGCTACAAGGAGACCGTCGCCAACATGAAGATCGACCCGAGTCCCACCTGGACCGGGACCTGGCGCGACCCGCGTTTCGCCCAGCCGCCCAACGGCGGGTATCCGGAGAACGCCATGACCGGGACGCTCTTCATGATCAACGGCAATGTCAGCAACGCGATCACCGTTCCGGCGGAGTACGCCCCGATGCGCCTGTGGCGCAACACCTCGGTCGCGAACCTGCAGCCCGGGCAGGTCGCCACCTTCCCCAACGGGACGCTCGGCTACGAGTGGGACGAGGCGCCGGACAACCCTTTCGCTCCGGCGGGGCTGGTCCTGTTCTCCAAGACCACCGTGGCCACCACCACCAAGTTCCTGCTGGACTTCGGCGCGACGTACGGCGCCGGGATCGGCACGCACAGCCTCGTCCTCTACCGCGACCCGAGCGGCGCGTACGTCTTCGGCGCGGGGACCATCCAGTGGTCGTGGGGCCTGGACGCGGTCCACGACCGGCCGGGCACGCCGACCGACATCCGGATGCAGCAGGCGACGGTCAACCTGCTCGCCGACATGCGGACGCAGCCGGCCACCCTGCAGGCGGGCCTGGTCCCGGCCACGCCGTCGACCGACACCGCTCCCCCGACCTCGACGATCACCACCCCGTCGAGCGGCGCCTCGGTGCCCGGCGGCACCACCGTGACGGTCGCCGGAACCGCCGCCGACACCGGGGGCGGCGTCGTGGCGGGGGTCGAGGTGTCGGTCGACGGCGGCACCACGTGGCACCGGGCAACCGGCCGGACCGCCTGGCAGTTCGCCTGGACGACGAGCGGCCAGGGGCCAGTCACGATCATGTCCCGGGCCGTCGACGACATCGGCAACGTCCAGCGGACCCCGGCCGGCAGATCGGTGACCGTCAACGCGGGCTGCCCCTGCTCCATCTGGTCTCCCGACACCGTGCCCGCCAACGTCACCAAGGACGACAACAAGGCCGTCGAGGTCGGCGTCCGGTTCCGGGTGCGGAGCCCCGGCTACATCTCCGGGATCAGGTTCTACAAGGGCCCGCTGAACACCGGCACGCACGTCGGCAGCCTGTGGACCAACACCGGCCAGCTGCTGGCGCAGGCGACCTTCACCAGCGAGACGTCGACGGGCTGGCAGCAGGTGAACTTCTCGACGCCCGTGCCGGTGAACAACGGCGTCAGCTACGTCGCCTCCTACCACACCAACACCGGGTTCTACTCGGTCAACCGGGACTACTTCGTCACGCAGTACTCCAACGGCCTCATCACCGGGCTGGCGGACGGCGTGGACGGCGGCAACGGGCTCTACACCTACAGCAAGACGAGCACGTTCCCGACCAGCACCTACCGGGCCAGCAACGCCTGGGTCGACGTGGTCTACTCGCAGGCGACCACGCTGTGGGACGAGTCGGCGACGCCGGACGTCGTCGCCCAGCCCGACACCAAGGCGGTCACGCTCGGCGTCAAGTTCCAGTCCTCCGTCTCAGGGGCCATCCGGGGGATCCGGTTCTACAAGAGCACGCAGAACACGGGTGTCCACGTCGGCAGCCTGTGGACCGTCGACGGGCAGTTGCTGGCGAACGTGACGTTCACCAACGAGACGCCGTCCGGCTGGCAGCAGGCGCTCTTCTCCACACCCGTGAACATCACCCCGGGCACCACGTACATCGCGTCGTACTTCACGCCGACCGGGTTCTACGCGCTGGACCGGTTCTACTTCACCACGCAGTACAGCCGGGGCCCGCTCACCGCTCTGGCCGACGCCGCGTCCGGGGGCAACGGCGTCTACACCTACGCCGGGACGAACACGTTCCCGACCGCCACCTACCGCGCCTCCAACTACTGGGTGGACGTACTGTTCGACCCGGTCCAGACGCAGGCCGCCGCGCGCCGGGCCCTGCGCTTCGGGGCCGACCGGGCGTACGGGAACCCGGTGCCGCGCTCGCTTCCGGGGCGGCGGCCCGCGGCGCCGTACGCGCCGGCCCCGCTCGTGCGCGGGACCGGCCGGGCGCAGCGCGCCGCCGCGCGGGCGCCGATGCTGGAGAGGTTCCCCTACCTGGCCCGGCCCCCGCGGTCCGCGGGGTTCCGCCCGGGCGGCGGGCACGCGCGGCATCCGGGCGGCGGTCGGCCGGGCTCCCGGCCGTGAGCGGTCAGCCGCGCGCGGTCGCGGGGCTGGACCGGGAGCCGCGCGCCGGTTCACCGGCGCGGGCCGCCTCGTACCAGTCCTCGATGACGGCGGCCGTGCGCGGCCAGTCGAGACCCGAGACCGCCCGCCGCCCGCGCTCCGCCATCCGGGCGCGGGCGGCGCCGGCGCCGAGCGCCCACCGCAGGTGCGCCACCAGGTCCTCGGCCGACCCGCTGCGGAACACCCGGTAGGCGTCCCGGTCCGCTATCACCGGTCCGAGGGTGGCGTCGGAGGACACGACGACCGCCGTGCCCAGGGCGAGAGCCTCCAGGGCGGCCGTCGGGATCCCCTCACCGATGGACGCGAGCCTGCGGGAGGCGAGCACGAAGACCTCCGCCCGGCTCACCAGCGCGTGGACGTCGTCTCCGGACAGCTGCCCGGCGAACTCCACGCCCGCCCCGGCGAGCCGGCCGAGCCGGGCGCGCTCGGGCCCCTCCCCCGCGATGACGAGGCGCACCCCCGGGCGTACGGCCCGCAGCCGGTGGAAGGCCTCGATCGTCAGGGCGTGGTTCTTCACCGGCACGAGGCTGCCCACGCTGACGATCAGGCCGGGTTCCACGACCGCCCGCGCCCTGATCGCGTCCAGGCGGGGCAGGTCCAGACCGCTCGACATCGTGCGGATCGCCTCGGCCGGGACACCGGCCGCGCGCAGGTCGGCCGCCGGCCGGGCGCCGATGGCGACGAACCCGGCGGCGTGGCGGAAGGCCCACGGCATCACCGGGCGCTGCCCCATCGCGAGCGCGCCGTGGACGGTGATCAGCAGCGGGACCCGCAGCCGCCGGGCGGCGGGGCCGAGGAAGAGCGCCTCGCGGTGGTCGCCGTGCAGGTTGACGACGTCCACCGGCCCCAGGCCGGGGAGCGCCGCCGCGCACTCCAGGGCGAAGGCGACCGTGCCGGACCTGCGGGCGGCGAGGCGGCCGAGGCGGGTCGGCGTGAGCGTCACGGCCTCCACCCCCGGCGGGACGTCGCCGCGCCGCCGCGCGACCAGCACCTCGTGCCCGCGCAGCACCTGCTCGCGCGCGAGACGCGCGATGTAGCGCTCCTTGCCTCCGGGGTCCGGGGGCAGCCGGTATCCGATGTGCAGAATTCTCACGTCATCCTCCCCGAGATCGATCTCTCCGCCCCGCGCGAGGAGTGCGGAGCGCCGCGCCGCCGCCGCAGCGCGGCGGCGGCCGCCCATCGGACGTCGCGGGCGCCGGGCAGCAGATCACGGGCGCCCAGCCCGGCCACCCGGGCGAACCATCCGAGTTCCACCACGGCCATGGCGCCGTAGCTCACGGTGGAGGCCAGCGCCGCCCCGGCCGGTCCCCACAACGGGATGGTCACGGCGTTCAGCGCGACGTTCGAGGCGAGGGCTCCGGCGGCGACGGCGGTCATCGCCATCGGGCGGCCCAGCCGCACCAGGTACTGCTCGACCGGCCGCAGCAGGGACCACGCGACGGTCCCCGGCGCGAGCGCGAGCAGCGGGAGCACGCTGCCCGTGAAAGCCGCGCCGTACAGTCCCGGGATCAGCAGCGGAGCGGCGCACGCGAGCACGCCGACGGCGGCCGACGAGAGCATCAGGTTGAGCCGGACGGCGCGCGCCGTGACCGCCCGGGCCTCGGACTCGTCCCGCACCGCCTGGCGGGACAGCACGATCTGCGCCAGCGCGTCGGTGGGCACCCTGGACAGCGACAGGAACGACGTCGCCACCGTGTAGAGGCCCGCCTCGGCCGGCGCCGCCCACGCGCTCAGCAGCAGGACGTCCACGGTCAGCAGCAGATGGAACGCCACCGTCCCCAGGTGATACCGGCCCGACAGCGCCAGTTGCCTGCGGGCGAGGGCCGCCTCCCCGCGTACCGGCAGCCCGAGCGGGCGGGCGAACACCACGAACGGCAGGATCGTGGAGACGGCCCAGCAGGCGACCACCGAGGTGAGCGTGAGCCGGCCGGCCACCGCGAGCAGCAGGATCGGGACGTACAGCGCCACGGCGGACAGCACGACCGCCCGGTTGGCCAGCCCGACCCGCGATTCCAGCAGCGCGATCCCCCTGAGGTTGACCGCCGCGACGCCGAACGGAACGGCGAGCAGCGCCACGACCACCAGGTGGGTGGCGGCGGTCAGGGCCAGGGCGTGCACCGCACCCAGCGTCAGCAGGGCGGACGCGGCGCCGAGGACCAGCCCGAGAACGGCGGCGTTGCCGGCCAGGGACCGGTGACGCTCCAGGACCGGCCACAGCGCGATCTGCGACCTCCCGACCGACAGGTGGCCCGCCACGGTCGCGATCCCGGCCGTGGTGGTGATCGTCGCGTAGACCCCGCGCCCCTCCGGCTGCAGGCAGCGGGCGAGGAACACGCCCGCCACAGCGGCCAGGACCAGCGGAACCGCCTGGCTGGCCATGGTCTGCAGGAGGGTCCTGACGCCCGTCCTCATCGGGCCTACCTCCCCCGGCGAGCCGCGAGCAGCCGCCGGTACAGGCCGAGGTGCTCCTCGGTGACGGCCTCCATGTCGAGGTTCTTCCACGCCCACGCCCGCGCGGCCGCGCCCAGCGACGCGGCGAGCGCGGGGTCGTCGAGCAGCCGGGCGATGCCGTCGGCCAGCGCCTCCGGAGCCGCGGGCGGCACCAGGACGCCGCGGTCCTCAAGCAGCTCCGGGGTGCCGCCCACGGCCGTGGCGACGACCGGGCGGCCCGCCGCCATCGCCTCCATGACCGCGTTGCTCAGGCCCTCCTCCGTCGACGGGAGTGCCACCACGTCAGCGCGGGCCAGCAGTCCCGCGTTGTCCTGACGGAAGCCGAGGAACCGCACGTCGACCCCGGCCTCCTCGGCCTGCCGCTCCAGCCCGCCACGCTCGGGGCCGTCCCCGACGAGCACGAACGTGCAGGGCCGGCCCCGCCGGGCGAGCAGCGCCGCCGCCTCGACGAGGAACCGCTGCCCCTTGTTCCCGCTCAGCCGGGCCACGCACGCGACCACCGGCAGCGCGCCGCCGACCGGCTCGGGCCCGGCCCGGTCGAAGGCCGACGGCGCGAGCCCGTTGTAGATCACGCTCACCTTGCCGGCGGGCACGCCCTCGACCTCGCGCGTGCCCTGCGCGATGGCCGTGGAGTTGGCCACGACGTGGTCGGTCATCAGGTTCACCAGGTGCTCGAACGCGGCCGTCCAGGGCGCCTTCGGCCTCAGGTACCCCTGCGTGCGCCGGGCGGTGACGACCACCGGGACCCGGGCCAGCCGCGCGGCGGGCGTGCCCAGCAGGTAGCTCTCGTAGAGGAAGCCGTGCACGATCTCCGGCCGCAGCCGGCGCAGCGTCCGCACCAGGCGGGCGAACGCCAGGAGGTTGCCCGCCGGCGACCCGGCGCCCCGGGAGAAGCCGAGCCGGCGCACCGGGATCCCGGCCGCGCGCAGGTCGTCCTCGTGCGGGCCGCCTCTGGACAGGACGAACACGTGGACCTCGACGCCGCGGTCGCGGAGCCGTTCGGCGAGCAGGCACAGTTGCCGCTGCGCGCCCCCGAGTCCCAGATGCCCGATGAGGAGCACGACCCGCCGCACCTTGCACGCGTCCGTGCCGTCGTCCGTGCCGTCGTCCGCGATTGCCATACGAGGGACCTCAGGTTCTGTGTACGAGTGAGTCGGAGGGCCGGAGGCCGGCGGACCCGCCGCCCCGCGGCGTCCTGGTCCACGCGACCGCGGCCGGCAGGCTCGCGATCATCACGATCGGCATGCGCTGCCGGAAGATGAGACCGATGTTCGACATGGTCGTGGCGTACGCGAGGGAGCCGGGGACGACGAACAGCAGGATGATCAGGAGCATCCGCCGGTCGTGCCGCCAGAGCCGGCGCGCCCCGAGCACGGCGCAGCCCAGCAGCCAGTACCACAGGAGCGTGTCTATCTTCCCGAGCTGGAGCGCCAGACTCCCGCTCATCCACGGGAAGGGGGACAGCAGCGTGTAGACGAGTTTCGGTCCGAGGGCGTTCCAGGCGCTGCCCTCGTCGTCGAAGACGACGCCCGAGCCGCCCTCCGCGTTCGCGAGCCGGGTGTGCTCCGACTGCCCGCGGTCGAGCTGTTCCTGCACCGCGCCGAACGGCCCGCTCTGGTCGGCGCCCCCGTCTGCGCCCTGGTCGACGCCCTGCAGGAGCAGGAGGACCGGGATCAGCAGCGCGGCGAAGGCGACCAGGCCGCGGCCGGACAGCGCGCGCCTGATCCGGGCGACGCCGACCAGCAGCGGCAGGGCGCACATGAACACCATGTACGGCCGCACGTTCCACAGCGCCCACAGCAGCGGAGCCAGGGCGATCACCTTGCGCGGGTCGAAGCGTTGCATGTTCGACGCGCCGAGACCCAGGCAGGCCACCACGAGGAACGCGTTGAAGCCGTCCTTGAAGGTGTCGGAGGTGTGCAGCAGGAAGCCGGGCAGGAACGCCGTGATGACCAGCAGCCGGAACGCCGCCCGGTCGTCGGCGCCGACGACCCGGGCGAACCGGTAGAGGACCACGCACGCGGCGCAGGCGACCAGCGCCACCACGGCGGTGCAGGCGAGCGGGGCCGGTCCCCCGCACAGGTACATGACGAGCGCGAAGACGTGACACGGCACCGCCACCCCGTAGACGGAGCCCAGCTCCTCTGAGGTGACGTAGTGGATCCCGCTGTGCCGCCACAGTTCGACGATGCCGAGCGCCCTGGCCTCGTAGGAGAGGTTGTCACCGCCGTACCCGAAGCCGCCCGAACGCAGGACGAGGACGTGGACGGCCAGCCGTAGCGCGAAGGCGGCGAGCAACACGGGCAGCGCGCGCCGCGCCACCGGCGGGGCCAGAGTCGTGTGCGTCATCACGACCAGCAGCACCGCGACGGTGATGACGACGATGTACTCCACCCGGGATCACCCGGGGTTTCCGGCGCACGCCTCGGCGTACAGCGCCTCGAACCACTCCGCGGCCCGCCCGATGTCCACCAGGCCGGCGCTCTCCCTCGCTCCCGCCCTGAGCCGGGCCAGCGTGCCGGGCCGCATCGCCCGCAGGATGCCCTCGGCGAGCGCCTCGGCGCTGCCGGGCGGGGTGAGGATGCCGTTACGCCCGTTCTCGACGAGGTCGGGCACGCCTCCGACGGCGGTGGACACCACGGGCACCCCGGCCGCGAGCGCCTCCATGACGACGACCGGCAGCCCCTCGTACGAGGAGCTGAGGACGAGCAGGTCGGCGGCGGCGATCAGCCGTCCCGCGTCGGGCACGTGGCCGGCGATCCGGACGGCGGCGCCGAGCCCGAGCGCGGCGACGCGGCGGCTCGTCGGCTCCAGTTCCGGGCCGGAACCGGCGAGCAGGAACACGGCGCGCGGATCGGCCGCCACGACCCTGGCGGCGGCGTCCACCAGCAGGCCGTGGTTCTTCTGCGGCCGGAAGTTCGCGACGTTCACGATGAGGAAGGCGTCGCCGGGGACGCCCCACTCCCGACGGGTCTCGGCGGCCAGCGTGACCCGGTGCCGCTGCTCGGCCACGCGCACCCCGTGGACGCAGGTGTCCGGGGCGCGCCCGCGCCTGCCGGTGCGCGCCCGGGCGACCTGGGGCGAGACCGCCACGGTGCGGCTGTCCAGCCATCCGGTGAGCCGGTCCAGCAGCATGGTGAGCGGGCGGTAGCGCACGTTGTGCACCGTCGAGACCAGGGCCGGCCGGGGTGCCCAGAGCCGGGACACCGGCCGCAGCAGCGCCCCGGGCAGCGGCGAGTGCAGGTTGACGACGTCCGGCCGCAGCCGCCTGACCTCGCGGAGCAGGCGGGCGAGCCGCAGCGGCCGCGGGCAGGCGGTGAGGTCCACGACCTCGATCCCCGCCGACCGGAGCCGCCCGGTCAGCTCGCCGGTGGACGCGCTCAGGCACACCACCGTGTAGCGGTTCGCCGGGCGCGGCGTGGCCAGCAGGCGTTCGACGAGGAGCACCTCGGCCCCGCCGACGTCGAGCGTCTTGATCACTTCACAGACATGGACACCGCGCATCGCGCTCGATCCCCTCGAAAGGCGTTCCACGGGAGTGCTAGCGGCGCTCGACGGCCCGCAGCCCGGAGCCCGTGACGCCGATGTACTTGCCCTCGTAGGCGAAGACGCGGAAGAGCGGCTGCCGCTCCGCGTACTCCCGGAAGACCAGGTCGTCCTGGATGTCGTCCATGACCATGACCTGCCTGCCGGTCAGATGGGGCCGTATCCGCCGGAGGAAGAACTCCCGCCCGGCCCTGGTCTTGTCCGAGTCGTAGTGGACGAGATCGACCATCGTGTCCGGAGACAGGAACTCCTCGAGATTGCGGCGGTCTCCCTTGATCCGCAGGGACCACCGGCTTTTCAGGTCGTTAGGAACGACATATCCGATATAACGCTCCGGGTCGGCCAGCCGGAAGAACGGGAAATCGCTGGACATCAATCGTCCGGTCCCGTTGGCCCGCATCGCGGCGAGAATCGCCGCGGTGGACCAGCCGGCCGCCACTCCCGTCTCCAGGGCGAGCGCGGGCCGGACGACCCTGGTCAGCAGGTAGAGCAGTTCCATGCCACCGGCCCCGCCGAGGTCCACCCCCGCGGCGGCGAGCGCCTCCATGCGCGGCCGGACGCGGTCCGCGAGGGACTCGGCGAACTCCCTGCCCTCCCGCCACAGGACCGGGTCGACGGCGTTCCCCCACGCGTTCATGTCCTCCGCGTGTTCGGCCGCCCAGGCGCGGGCGGCGGCCCGCTCCCGGTCGTGCCCGTGGCTCAGCCGCGACCATATTTTCCGCGTCATCACGGGGAGATAAGCGGGACGGGCGGCATTCCTGGCGACGACGCGAATATTCATAATCGAATGCTACGAGCGCCGTTCATTTCACCTCGGGAGCGCCACCGGAATATCTCGGGAAACGGAGCGGAGGAAAAATTCACCGAAGCCGGTAGACCGCGTAGTCGCCGGAGCGGTACACCGGCGCCGCACCGGCCGGCGCGCCCGGGTCTCCCGGCCGCCGCTCGGACACCAGCCACCGCACGCCGTATCCGTCCCGCAGCAGCCGGGCCTCCGGAGAGGCGGGATCGCGGACCGCGGCGTCGTTGTCCCGCAGCAGCCGCCGGTCCCGGAACGGGATGTCCTGCACCCGCACGCCGGGGCGCCAGCGCGCCATGTTCGCCGAGGTGTACGTCCAGCCCTCGACCAGCACCCGCCGTTCGGCCAGCGCCGCCAGCCAGAAATGCCGGCTGTCGCACGGGCTCTCGTGGCCCCATCGGCAGTGGGCGTCGGTCGCGACCAGGTCGCCGGGGCTCGAATGGGCCCGCAGCCATCTGGCCGCCTCCACCGTCCCCTCCGGGACCCTCCCCGCGGGCTCCCCGGACTCCCCGGCCTCGGCGGCGGCCTCCCCCGCGCCGCCCGGGAGGGCGCCGCCGCTCGGGAGCGCCCTGGTGACCCACGCGGCGGGCAGGCCGAGGGCGCCGACCAGGAACACCGTGCAGGCCCACAGGCGCGCGCCGCGCCATCCCCTGAGCGTCAGGACGCCGACGACCAGGGCCACGGCCAGGGCCAGCACGCCGTACGGCAGGTAGAGCAGCGCCTCCGGCCGCCCGGGCTCCAGGGGAACCCGGACGCCGCACAGCCACCGCACCAGGACCTCGATCAGCACCCCGGCCGCGACCGCGACACCCGCGGTGCGGTACGGCAGCCCCGCCCGGGCCCGGGCCGCGGACAGCCCGCGCGCCGCGACGACCATCAGGTAGGGATAGGACCCGGCCAGGAAGTAGATCTGGCTCATCTGGCAGTGCCCGAGCAGGAGCACCGCGCCGAGGCCGGACCCGCCCATGCCGAGCATGAGGAGCGTGCCCGGCGGCGTCCGCGTGCCCGGCCGGCCCGCGAGCAGCCCGAGGACGCCGAACCAGATCAGCGCCCAGCACACCGCGTACAGGGCGGCGACCCCGAGCAGCGAGGCGGTCCCCGGACGCGCGCCGCTCCGGCCGGTCAGCTGGCCCCAGGTGACGCGTACCAGCGAGAGAGGATCCACGACGACGCCGTTGCGCGCGCCGCCGAACAGCACGAACTGCGCGTAGAGCAGGCACGCCCCGGTCATCGCCGCCACGGCGAGCAGCGCCGGGGAGACCCGGCGGCGCCTGACCGCCCCGGCCGCACCGACCGTCGCCAGCCCGGCGGCGAGCAGCGGCAACTGGGTGGCCTTGGCGCCCATCACCCCGACGAGGAGGACACCGAGCATGATCCACCGGCCCGCGCCGCCGCGCCCTTCCAGGAGGTCGGCCACGAGCAGGACGACGGGCGCGAACAGCAGCGCCCCGAACGTCTGGGACGGGCTCGTCCACGACTCGGCCCTCCAGGTGAACACGCCCGTGCCCGGCCCGAGGTAAAGGCTCGGCGCCACGACGAAGAACGTGCCCGCGACGGCCGCCAGCGCGCCGGCCCGGGAGCCCGCCCCGCGCCTGGCGACCATCCCCAGCAGGACGACGAGCGCGGCCAGCACGGGCAGCATGCCGAGCCGGAAGAGCAGCACCAGCGGCTCGACGCCGGTGATCCAGCTCGCCGCCGCGAGGTGGGCGTACACGAACCAGTGGTAGAGCAGCGGCTCGCCCGCGACCATCGGGGTCGCGGGCGGCACGTGGTGCCTCAGCTCCCCGACGAGCGCCAGGTGGTACGGCAGGTCGACGTTGACCGACGCCATCCCCGGCCAGGTCAGCGCCGTGTGCCGGAAGAAGGTCACGGCGCTCCAGGCGACCAGGCTCGCGACGGTCAGCGCCAGCGCCCACGACCACCACATCGGCGCCGGCGTGCGGAGCGCCCTCGATTCGCGTCCGCGCAGCCGGGGGACCACGGCGACGGCCGCGAACGTGGCGGCCGGCCACGCCAGGACGAGCAGCGGCGCCCCGGCGGCCCGGGCGGCGACGTAGACGACGACCTCCACGGCGTAGCCGAGCGCCACGCCCAGCGCGATCTCCTCGGCCGGCGTGCGGCGGCCCCGGTAGAGGGCCCGCACCAGAAGCGTCCCCGGCAGCGCCACGCAGACGGCGAGGTACACCGCGAACAGGGTGAGGTCCCTGACGGAGACGCCGTAGAACAGCGTCACGCCCACGGTGAACGCGGCGACCGACAACGCCGGCAGCCATCTCGGGAGAAGGGCCGGGGCCGGTCGGCCGGCCAGGCGGCGGGGCCCGCGCCCCTCGACCGGTCGCGGTGTGGTGAGAGCTGTCTCGGCCATGCGGCAAGCCTCGCGACCGCCGCCGGTCCGCCCGGGACGCGACGCCTGCCCCGGGCGGAGTCCTTGCCACTCCTTTGTCCGCGGGGCACGCCCCGGCCACGCGGAAAAGGCCGTGGAGACCGCGCGATCGGCGGCATTCCGCTTCCCGCCAATGCTTTACCTTTCCGTCCGGCCCGCCCGATCGGCCTGAATCATGCCTCGGTAGGGAATGCGGAAAGGCTTCGCCGCCGCCGTCACGGTGTCGGCGAAAAGCTCAAATCGCGGGTTAGCTTCTCCGACGTGAACAGGCTCATCACCGAAGAGCCCGTGGTGAGACCGGACGGCCGAATTCGGGTCATGGAAATCATCGCGCGCATGAACATCGGCGGCCCGGCCACCCAGATCCTGGGGCTGTGCGAACGGCTGAACACCGAGGAGTTCGACCACCGCCTCTACACCGGGCAGGTGGAGGAGACCGAGGGCGACCGGCTCGGGGACACGGTGGCACGGTTGCACCGCGTCCCCGGCCTGGGCCGCTCGGTCCGGCCCGGCGACGACTGCCGCGCGCTGCTGCGGCTGGCCGCCGAGATGCGGGCCTTCCGGCCGCACATCGTGCACACCCGTACGGCCAAGGCGGGCGCGCTCGGCCGGGTGGCCGCCCGCCTCGCCCGGGTCGGTCCGGCGTGGGGCGGCGGGCGGACCGTGCACGTCTTCCACGGCCACCTGCTGCACGGCTACTTCTCGCCCGCGAAACGCCGCCTCTACGTGGGGGCGGAGCGGCGGCTGGCCGCCATGACCGACCGGCTGGTGACGGTGGGCGCCAACGTGCGCGACGACCTGCTCGCGGCCGGGATCGGCCATCCCGGGCAGTACGTCGTGATTCCGCCGGGCGTGCGGCTGGGCGGGGTGCCCGGCCGCGAGGCCGCCCGCGCGGAGCTGGGGCTTCCTCCGGACGCGCCGGTCGTCGCCTTCGTCGGCAGGCTCACCGGGGTGAAGCGGCCCGACCGGTTCCTCGCGGCCGCGCGGGCCGTGCTCGCCCGCCTGCCCGCCTGCCGGTTCGTCGTCTGCGGCGGCGGCGAGCTCACGGGCGAGGTGGAGCGGGCCGCCGGCGCCGCACCGGGCACCTTCCACCTGCTCGGGTGGCGAGCGGACGTCGAGACCGTCTACGCGGCGGCCGACGTCGTCCTGCTCACCTCCGACAACGAGGGCACGCCGCTGACGTTGATCGAGGCCGGCATGGCGGGCACTCCCGTCGTCGCCACCCGCGTGGGCAGCGTCGAGGAGGTCGTCAGGCACGGGGTCACCGGCCTGCTGGCCGCCCCGGACGCGGGCGAACTGGCCGAGCACGCCTTCCGGCTGCTGACCGACCCGGTGCTCGCCCGCCGCATGGGCGAGGCCGCCCGCCGCTGGACGACGGAGTCCTTCGCGGTGGAGCGCCTGGTGGCCGACACCGAGGCGCTCTACCGCTCGCTGTACGCCGCGTCCAGCCCGTCGTTCCCAAGGAGAATCGCATGAGAGTCCTGGTCACCGGAGGCGCCGGCTTCATCGGCGCCAACCTCTGCCGGGCGCTGACCACCCGGCCCGAGGTCGAGAGCGTCACCGTGCTGGACGACCTGAGCAGCGGGGACCCGGCCAACCTCGCCGACGTCGGGGCCGTCCTCGTGACCGGCAGCATCCTCGACCGGGACCTGCTGGCCGACCTCGTGCCCGGCGCGACGCACGTGATCCACCTGGCCGCGCGGCCCTCGGTGCCCCGATCGGTGAAGGACCCGCTCGCCTCGCACGCCGTCAACGCGACGGGGACGCTGCACGTCCTGGAGGCGTGCCGGGCCACCCGGCCGCACGTGATCCTGGCGTCGTCCTCCTCGGTGTACGGCGACCACGCCGAGACGTGCAAGCACGAGGACCTGCCGGCCCGGCCGCTGAGCCCGTACGGCGCGAGCAAGCTCGCCACCGAGGCGTACGCGCTGGCGTACGCCGCCAGCTACGGCCTCCCCGTGCTGCCGTTCCGCTTCTTCAACGTGTACGGCCCGCTCCAGCCGGCCGGGCACGCGTACGCCGCGGTGATCCCGGCGTTCGTCGGCGCCGCGCTGGCGGGACTGCCGGTCCCGATCCACGGCGACGGGCGCCAGGCGCGTGACTTCACCTACGTGGGCTCGGTGGTGGACGTCCTCACCGACGCCGCGGTCCGCCGGGTCACCGGCGGCACGCCGGTCAACCTGGCCTTCGGCACCCGCGTGTCCCTGCTCCAGCTCAAGGACGCCCTGGCCGCCGTCCTCGGCCGGCCGGTCGAGGCGGAGTTCCTGCCGCCCCGCGCGGGCGACATCCGCGAGTCGCAGGCGTCGGCCCGCCTGCTGCTCGACCGGTTCCCCGGCGTCCGGCCGGTGCCACTGGAGGAGGGGCTGCACCTCACCGTGACCTGGTTCGAGAAGACGTCCGGCGCCGGGAGCGCCTGACACACCACCTTCGCGCACGAAGTCCTATTGCGATCCTGTCAACCTCCACTTGCTGGGAGAAGGCCTTGACCACGTCAAGCGGGAACACCTATCTGATCACCGGCGGGAGCGGCTTCGTCGGATCCCACCTGACCGACGCCCTGCTCGCTCGCGGCGACTCCGTCGTCGTCCTGGACGACATGTCGACCGGCCGCCCGGCCAACCTCGCGCACCACGCGGGTGATCCACGGCTGCGCGTGGTCCGGGGCTCGGTCCTGGACGAGCTCGCCGTGGACCAGCTCGTGCACGAGTGCGACGTGGTGGTCCACCTTGCCGCCGCCGTGGGGGTGAAGCTGATCGTCGAGCAACCGCTGCGCTCGCTCACCACCAACATCCGCGGCTCGGAGATCGTCGTGGAGGCGGCGCACCGCTACCGGCGGAAGATCCTGGTGACCAGCACGAGCGAGATCTACGGGAAGAACTCGGCCGGTCCGCTCCCCGAGTGGTCCGACCGGATCCTCGGCAGTCCGGACGTCGTCCGCTGGGCCTACAGCACGGCCAAGGCGGTGGAGGAGATCCTGGCCAACGCCTACCACAGCGAACGCGGCCTGCCGACGGTCGTCGTCCGGCTGTTCAACACGGTGGGGCCGCGGCAGAGCCCCGCGTACGGCATGGTCATCCCCCGGCTCGTCCGGCAGGCGCTGGCCGGCGTGCCACTCACCGTGCACGGCGACGGCACGCAGACCCGCTGCTTCGCGCACGTACGCGACGTCGTTCGGGCACTTCTCCTGCTGCTGGACGACGACCGCGCGGTCGGCGGGACGTTCAACGTCGGCTCCAGCGACGAGGTGAGCATCCTGGAGCTGGCCAAGCTGATCGTCGAGCTCGCCGGGAGCACGTCCGGCGTCGATCTCGTCCCGTACGCCGAGGCGTACGGCAAGGGCTTCGAGGACATGACACGCCGGGTTCCCGACACCGGCAGGCTGCGCGCGCTGACCGGGTGGACGCCGGCCCTGACGCTGGACGACATCCTGCTGGAGACCATCTCCGACGCCCGCGCCGAGCTCGCGGCCACGGGCCGGTGAACGGCGCCACCGCCCTGGTCATCGCGATCAGCGCCTTCGCCGGCTGCGCGGCGGCGACCCCCGTGATGCGGCGCCTGGCGCTGCGCTGGGGACTCACCGACAGGCCCGGCGGGCACAAGTCGCACCGGCGGCCGACACCCTATCTGGGCGGGATCGCCATCATGCTGTGCACCGTCGTCCCCCCGGTGGCGCTGGCCGGCGCGGCCGGCCAGCGGATCGCCGGCATCCTCGTCGGCGCCGTGGCCATGGCCCTGCTCGGGCTGATCGACGACATCGCGCCGCTCCCTCCGCCGACCCGGCTGGCCGTACAGGCGCTGGCGGCCGGGGTGGCCGTGACGAGCGGGGTCGTGGCGCCGGTGACCGGGGCCTGGCCGGACGCGCCGATCACCCTGTTGTGGATCGTCGTGGTGACCAACTCCTACAACCTGCTCGACAACATGGACGGCGCGCTGGGCGCCGTCACCGTGGTCAGCACCGCGCTCCTCGCCGCCGCCGCCTTCGTGTCCGGGCGTCCGGAGATCGGCCTGCTCCTGGCCGCCCTGTCCCCCGCCGCCCTGGGGTTCCTGCTGCACAACTGGGCGCCGGCGCGCATCTTCATGGGGGACGCCGGTTCGCTGTTCATCGGATTCGTGCTGGCGTCCTCGGCGGCACTGGTGATCACCGGCACCGGGACCGGCACGGCGGTCGCGGGCCTGCTCCTGCCGACCTTCGTCGCGACCGTCGACACCGGGATCGTGCTGCTGTCGAGGCGCAGGGCGGGCCGGCCGCTGCTGCAGGGCGGCTCCGACCACCTCTCACACCGGCTGCACCGGCTCGGTCTCGGCAAGCGGCTCACGGCCCTCGCGCTCGCCGCACTCGCGGCCGCCGCCGGCCTGGCCGACCTGGCGATGACGCTGGGCTGGATCGCGCCGGCCGCCGCGGCGATCGGCGGCGTCGCCGCCGCGTGCGTCGCCGTCGTGCTGCCGCAGCGCGTTCCGGTCTATGCGCCCTATGCGCCGACCCGTCCCCGGACCTCTATCCGTGTAAGGGGCTGACAACCATGGAACTGCTCTATTACGCGCGGCTGATGCGCAGACACTGGCCGCTCCTGCTGCTCTCGCTGCTGGCGGGAGCGGGAGTGGCCTTCGCCGTGACCACCCACGCCACGCCACGGTACGTCGCCGGGATCACCATGCTGGTCTCGGCGGACGACCGGGAGGGCAGCCTCTCGACCGCTCTCCAGGCGGGCGCGCTGTCCCAGCAGCGGGTGCAGTCGTACGCCGCCCTGCTGACCAGCCGCCGGGTGGTCGGCCGGGTCGCCGGCACCGAGGACGTCCGCGACCTGCAGGACGCCATCACCGCCGGCGCGATTCCCAACACCACCCTGCTCCGGGTCACCGTCGCCGACAGCGACCCCGTGCGCGCCGCCCACCGGGCGGACGCCCTGGGCGCGGCGTTCACCCGTCTGATCGACGAGATCGAGCGGCCCACACCGAAGAGCCCGCCCACGGTCCGCGTCACCGTGGTCGACCCGGCGGAGGTCCCGCAGACGCCGGAGTCCCCCCGGCCTCCGGTCGACATCGCGCTCGGCGCGCTGATCGCGCTGCTCGCGGCCGTCACGGGCCTCGTCCTGCGCGACCGCCTCGACACCACCGTCAAGACCGCCGAGACGCTGCAGAAGGTCGCCGGGAGTTCGATCCTCGGAGTCATCGGCTACGAACGGGACGCCAAGCGGCATCCGCTGATCCTGCGCGACCAGGGCCGGTCGTCGCGCTCGGAGGCGTTCCGGTCGCTGCGGACGAACCTCCAGTTCATCGGGGTGGACAGGCAGCCCAAGTCGCTCGTCGTGACCAGTTGCCTGCCGGGCGAGGGCAAGTCGTCCACGTCGGCCAACCTCGCGATCACCATGGCCCAGGCGGGCTGGCGGGTGGTCCTGGTCGACGCCGACCTGCGGCGCCCCAGCGTCCCCCGCTACCTCGGCATCGAGGGCGGAACCGGGCTCACCGACGTGCTCATCGAGCGGGCGCGGCTGCACGACGTCATCCAGACGTGGGGGCAGCAGGGCCTCTCCGTGCTGCCCAGCGGCCGGATCCCGCCGAACCCCAGCGAGCTGCTCGGGTCGCGGGGCATGCGCTCGGTGCTGGCCCAGCTCACCGAGGAGTACGACATGGTGATCATCGACGCGCCGCCGCTGCTGCCCGTCACCGACGCCGCCGCCCTCGGCGCGATCTGCGACGGCGCGCTGCTCGTCGTGCGGCACGGCAAGACCCGGCGCGAGCAGGTGCTCCGGGCCGGTGAGCTGCTGTCGTCGATCAACGCCCGCCTCGTCGGCACCGTGCTGAACTTCGTGCCGGCCAAGCACGGCTCCTACTACGGCTACGGGTACGGATACGGGTACGACGCGGCCGTCCAGGAGGCCCCGCCGGAGGCGCCGCAGCCGCAGGCGCCCATACCGGTGTAGCGGTACGGCGAGAGCAGCTGCGTGGGGCCGCGTCGGGTGACGCGGCCCCACGCGTTCGCTTGCGGCGAGCGGAGGACCGCCGGGTCAGGCAGTCGCGTGCGTCAGCAGGCGGATCGGGGCGGCGAGCGCGTCCGCGATGCGGCGGGCCGCGTCCCGGTAGGCCCTGCGGGGGCCTCCGTAGGGGTCGGCGATGTCGGGCCGCTCCACCCGCACCAGCCCGCGCAGTGCCCCGGTCTCCTCCAGCAGGGCCCGCGCCCGGCGTACGGGACCCTCGTGGCCCGGCACCCGCCCGGCGGGGACCGCGCGGGCCAGCACGCCGAACTCGACGATGGTGAACGCGCGCGCGGCCGCGACGGGATGCAGGGCCACCGCCGCGGCGCGATGCTCGGACGAGGCCGCCAGCACGAGATCGGCGCCGGCCACCGCCGCGGCGGTGAGCGGGCGTGAGGCGAACCCTCCGGGATCGCCGCCGAGCCGCAGCAGCGCCCCGCACGCCCGCTCGGCCATCGGAAGTCCCGGCCTGGCGTGGGTGCCCGCGCTGCCCACGAGGATCGGCGAGCCCGGCCCGAGCGCGGCCAGGGTGAGCCGCTCGGCCATGGCCGAGCGGCAGATGTTGCCCGTGCACACGAACAGGATGCGGAAGGTCTCCGCGCCCTCCGGCGGATGCGTACGCTCCATGGGCGGGACGCTAGGCCGGGCCCGGCGCGCCGCCCCTCGCGGCGCGCCGGGCTTTAACGGTTCCTGCCGGTCACCTCAGGAGGGGCCGCAGCCCCTGACGTCGGCCGTCACCAGTGTGTGCTGCGGGCGGACGAGCGGCTGCACCGGGACCACGGGGGCCGCCGCCGAGTACGGTTCGAGCAGGTCGAACTCCAGCGTCCTCGACTGGCCGGGCGCGAACTCCAGCACCTTGGAGTAGACGGGATGGGACCGCTCGGTCTCGGAGTAGAACGAGATCGGCCGGCCGTCGAGCCGGACCCCCGTCGCCCTCGCCCCGATTCCCGCGTACAGCGACACCCACAGCACGTTGGAGCCGGCGGCGTGAGGACGCCGCGGGTCGTCGAGCCGGCCGGTGACGTAGGCGGGCAGCGGCCCGCGCGGCACGTCGTTGGTGAGCCGGACCCGCACCCGCGAGGTGCGCAGCCCGTCCGGACGGCACGGGCCGAGCTCGTAGGTGAGCGAGCGGTCCAGGTAGTAGTCGAGCTTGGTGCCGGCCGAGTTGTTCACGACGAGCCCGGCGTACGGCTCGCGCCGCTCGGGCAGCACCCCGCCGACCGGAGTCGACGCGAGACGGCGCTGCTCGTCCCCGGCCCGGCTCCAGACCGTGAGCCGGCTCTCGCCCACCATGCGCGCGAAGGCGGGCAGCAGCCGCGTGGGCTCCCCCAGCCGGCCGGTCAGCGCCTCGCTGACCGCTCCGGCGATCCTGACCAGGTACTTCTTGCGCTCGGCGGGGTCCGGATAGCGGGCGTAGGCCTCCCGCTCCGTCAGGTCGACGACGTTGCCCGCCGTCACCGTCCCACCGCCGCCGGGAAGCCTCACCGGCCCGATGGCGCCCAGGATGTAGGAGAGGCCGACGGGGTCGGTCGCGATGGCCCCGTCCAGCTCCTGGCCGGTCTGGCGGCGCCAGAGTCCGGTCCAGGTGGCCGCGGCGTAGGGGAAGTGCGGGGACAGGTTCGACACCGACAGCGTCGTGGTCGCGCCCCGCCCGTAGCGGGAGGCGAAGGCGGAGCCGAGGTCGGCGACGGGCTCGGCGCTGGCCGCCATGCCGGTGTTGGCGGACAGCCGGGTGACGGACACCCTGCCGCCGTCGGCCTTCAGCACGCCGAAGGCGCCGACGAGGCCGCCGGTCCCGCGGGCCTCGGCGTTCGTCTCGAACGCCAGGAAGTAGCGGCGGGGACCGTCGCGGCCCAGGATGGGCGGCAGGAGGGCGGCGGCCTCCGCCCCCTGGCTCAGCATGCCGTGCAGCCGGCCCGCCTCGCGGAGCGCCGTGTCGCGCGCCCCGTCCAGGGCGGCCAGGCCCGTCGACGCCGGGGTGCCCGCCACCCGCGATCTCGCCGCGGCCACGCGGGCGGCGCCGTCGCGCAGCACCGGCGCCATCGCGTCGAGGGCGGCCAGTGCGCGCCGCAGGTCCCCCGGCGCCCGCGCGCCCGCGGACAGCAACGGCGCGGCCGCGCGCTCCACGCGGGTCAGTACGTCGGTGATGTCCGCGACGGACGCGGCCAGTCCCCGGGTCGTGGCCGCGCCGTCGCCCACCACCGGAAGGTGGGTGAGCAGCGCCCAGTCGGGGCCGCCGGTCAGCCGCCGCGCCTCCGCCGCGTGACCGCGGGCCTCGGCGAGCGTCACGGCGACGGAGCGGGCCGGCCCCACGGCGCCCGGCCGCAGCCGGAGCAGGGCGGCCCGCGTCGCCTCCAGATGGTCACGCACGCTCAGCCCGAGGTGGGCCGCCCAGCCCCCGGCCAGCACGAGGCCGAGGGCCAGCGACGGCAGGCCGGCGACGACCAGCCTGCGAGTTCTTCCAGGTGTCACCGGGCCGCTGCGCCCCGGACCGCAGACCACCTGCTTCTATTCGGCATCGCCGGACCGCCGACGCCGCGCGGACAACAGGGTGCAGCCGAGTGCGACGGCCAGCAGGCCCGCCCCCGCGACGGCCACGCCCGCGGGCGCGCCCGTGAACGGCAGGCGGCCGCCTCCCGAGGCCTGCGCGGGAACACCGCCGGTCGGCGCCTCTCCGGCGGCCGGCCCGCTCTCGAAGGAGCCCTCGGACTCCTCCTCGCCGGGCATGTCCTCGTTCTCGTCGGCGCGCTCCTCCTCGGCCTCCTCCCCCGGCACCTCCTCGGACTCGTCCTCGGCCTCCGTCTCCTCAGGCGCGACGGCCTGCGCGGGCCCCCCCTGCGCCTGCTGCCCGGCGTTCTGCACCGGTGCGATCCCGCCCGCGCCGGCGGGCGCGACGATGGGCTGCGCGTTCCCGTTGTTGGTGTCGTTGGTCGTGGAGACCTGCGGCCAGCTCCAGCCCTGCCAGTTGTTGTTGGGCCACCAGAAACCGTTGTTGTTGTTGGTGGTGTGGACGGGCTGCACCGCGGCCGGCTCGTTCTCCTGCACGGCCGGCGTCACGACCCGCGGGTCCACCACGGTCTCCACGCTGATGGGCCTGGGCGGGTAGACGCCGTCGCCCGACGGCAGCACCGTGAACCCGACGGACTCCGCGGCCGCGACCCCGGGGATCCCGAGGGTCAGGCCGCCGGCGACCATTGTCGCCAGAAAAATTGGTCTTTTAGTTTTACGCGCCACTTGGACTCCCGATAACGGCCATTATGCCGATTGAGCATTTGCCCGGATTGCCAGCGACATGTCGCTGCTCGACTGTTATATGCGTCCGGTTAACGGCCGCTCCGCCCCGGCGCACGGCGCTTACCGAACGATCGCGCAGGGTTCTCGCTTCGTTGACCGGCCTCCCCGCCACACCTGCCGCGCGTCCCCCGCCGCCGCGCCCCCTGCCACGGCCCCGCGGGCACCGGTGCTACCCGGCGTCTGCTACCCGGCGCCGGTGGAGCGCCGCCGCCGGGCGGTGGCGAGGGTGCAGCCGAGCGCGACGGCCAGCAGGCCCGCGCCGGCGGCGGCCACGCTCACCGGCGCGCCGGTGAACGGGAGCCGAGCGCCGCCCGCCGGGCCCGCCGCCGGGCCGACCGCGGCGACCGGCGCGGGGCCGGCCATCTCCTCGGGGGCCACGCCGGCCGGCGCCTCGTCCGCCTCGTCCGCCTCGTCTTCGTCGGCCTCGTCGGTGGTGTCCTTCTCGGGGGACTCCTCGTCCGTCTCCTCCCCGGGGAGTCCCTCCTCATCGGTGGTCTCCCCGGGCAGCTCCTCCGGCTCCCCCTCGACGGCCGAGGCCTTGCCGGCTCCCACCGGCGCCTCCGCCGGCCCCTCCGCCGGCCACTGCTCCGCGCTCTGCGTCGCGTTCTGCAGCGGTGCCATGTCAGCGCCGCCCGCACCCGCACCGGTGCCCGGGCCGATGGCCGGACCGACGCCGGTGACGCTCGGGCCGGCGCCGCGACCGGTGCCCGCGCCCGCGGGCGCGGCGATGGGCTGCGCGTTGATCGTCTTGGTGTCGCTGTAGGTGTAGGCCAGCGGATAGCTCCAGCCGCCGGCGTTCCGGTTCCAGACCCCGCCGTTGTTGTTGCACGCGTTGCCCGTGCAGACGGGCTGCTGCGCGGCCGTCCCCGGCCCGCTCTCCTGCACGACCGGGCTCGCGTCCACGTTCTCGCCCGGCTCCTCGGCGTTCTCCGCCGTGACGGGCTCCGGCGAGAGGGCCGTACCGTCCCCCGCCGGGGCGACCGGTGACATGACGGTCCCCGCGGCCGCGGCCACGGGGATCCCGAGCGTCAGGCCGCCCGCGACCGTCACCGCCAGAAGAATGGGTAGGGTGTTTTTTCGCGCCACTTTGGACTCCCGATAACGGCATTCACGTAAACGAGCATCTGCGACCGTTGTAAGCGGCCGGTGAAGATCGGCTCGAATACGGCGCACGGCGCTTACCGAACGATCGGCCAGGGTTCTCGGTCCGTTGACCGCGACCCGCTCGCCGCTTCGCGCGCGGCCGCGACCCGGGTGCCAAAGAATTCACCAACGCCCTCGCGCGACGGCCGCGGATCGTCACCGGAAGGCGATACTCGGTCCGTGCGCGGAGACGACGGCGGAGCCGTGACGGCGACCGTACGGGTGATCGGCGAGCTGTGCCTGCCCGCCGGTCTGGTCCTGCTGCTGTTCTACGCGTACCTGCTCTGGGGCACCGGCGCGGAGACCGAACGGGAGCAGCGCGTCCTGCAGCGGCGGCTGGGAGAGGTCTTCCTGCGGCATGAGGGGCGCGCGGGCCCGGCCGCGGTGCGGCCCGGCGACGCCCTGGCGCTGCTGCGCATCCCGCGCCTGGGAGCCGGGTACCGGTTCGCCGTCGTCGAGGGCGTGGGCCCGGACGAACTGCGCAGAGGCCCCGGTCACTACCCCGGCACCGCCCTGCCCGGTCAGGTCGGCAATTTCGTGCTCTCGGGACACCGCACCACCTACGCGGCGCCGTTCAACCGGATCGACCGGCTACAGCGCGGCGACGACATCATGGTGGACGCGTGGGACGCCCGCTACACCTACCAGGTGACGCGCAAGGAGGTCGTGGATCCCGGCGAGGTCGACGTCGTCGATCCCGTCCCCGGCCACCCGGGGCAGCGGCCCACCACCGCGTTCATGACCATGACCACCTGCCACCCCAAGTTCTCCGCGGCGCAGCGCCTGGTCGTCCAGAGCGTGCTCGTCCGCCGTGAGGAACGCCGGGACTGACCGAGGGAGATCCGGCGTGTACAGGTTCCTCTGGCGGCTGCTGCCCGGCGGCGCCGCGCTCCGGCTGACGATCGCCGTGCTGCTGACCGGAGGCGCGGTGGCCGCGCTGTGGTACGTCGTGTTCCCCTGGCTGGCGCCGCGCCTGCCGATCGGTTGAGCCGGCCGCCGGGCTCACGGCACCGCCCGGCGGCCGCGCCCGGTCAGAGGGCGACGCCGAGCAGCGCGTCGGCGACGTCGCGGACCAGCGCGGGCGAGGACGTGTCGTCGCCCGCCCCGGCCGCCCAGGCGTCGATCGCGGCGAGCGCGCCGGGCGCGTCGAGGTCGTCGGCGACCCGCTCGCGGACCGCGGCGAGCACGGGCTCGCCCGCGGGCCCCGCCGGACGCGCCACCGCCGCCCGCCACCGCGCCAGCCGGGCCTCGGCCTCCGCGAGCTGGTCCCCCGTCCACTCCCAGTCCGTGCGGTAGTGGTGCGCCAGCAGGGCGAGCCGTACGGCCATGGGGTCGGTCGTGCGCCGCAGCCGGGAGACGAACACGAGGTTGCCCTTGGACTTCGACATCTTCTCGCCGTCCAGGCCGACCATGCCGGCGTGCACGTACGCACGGGCGAACGGCCACTCGCCGGTGGCGACGTGGCCCTCGCAGGCACCCATCTCGTGGTGGGGGAAGATCAGGTCGGAGCCGCCGCCGGCGACGTCGAACCCGGTGCCGAGGTTGCGCAGGGCGATGGCCGTGCACTCGACGTGCCATCCCGGCCGGCCCCGGCCGAACGGCGAGTCCCAGGAGGGCTCGCCCGGCCGCTCGGCCCGCCACAGCAGCCAGTCGAGCGGGTGACGCTTGCCCGACCTGCCGGGGTCGCCGCCGCGCTCGGCGAACAGCGCCAGCATCGTCTCCTCGGAGTAGCCCGAGACCGCGCCGAACTTCGGCGCCGCGGTGACGGAGAAGTAGACGTCGCCGTCGACGTCGTAGGCCGCGCCGCGCTCCGACAGCCGGCCGATCACCCCGGTGATCTCCTCGATCGTCTCGGTGACCCCCACGTACTCGCGGGGCGGCAGGATCCGCAGCGCCTCCATGTCGGAGCGGAACAGCTCGATCTCCCGCTCGCCGAGGGACCGCCAGTCGGTGCCGGTCGCCGCCGCCCGCTCCAGCAGCGGGTCGTCCACGTCGGTGGCGTTCTGCGTGTAGTGCACGTCGTGGCCCGCGTCCCGCCAGGCCCGGTTCACGAGGTCGAAGGCGAGGTAGGTGTTGGCGTGCCCGAGATGCGTGGCGTCGTACGGCGTGATGCCGCAGACGTACATCCGGGCCTCTCCCGTGGGGGCCGTCTCCCGCACCTCTCGGGCGGCGGTGTCGTACAAACGGAGCGGAAGGCCCGGACCAGGCAGCCTGGGGACATTCGGAGCAGACCACGATCGCATGGTGTGCAGCCTATCCGCGCGCCCGACGGCTCCGGCCGGGCGGTCCGCCCCGGGACGTGTCGATCTCGTGCCAGGTGGAGGGGTCGTCCGGCTGGGGACAGAAGTCGTAGCGCAGCCCCTCCGGGGCCAGGGCGACCAGCGTCACCGACAGGCTCGCGAAGATCCGCCCGTCCGGGAGACGCCGCCGCACGATCAGTGCCCGGGGGTCGTCCCAGGCCACCGCGCCCCCCACCGTGCCCTCCGCCGTGCCCTCCGCCGTGCCGCCCATCCCGGCGCCGGAGGCCGGGTCCAGCCACTCGCCCCAGAAACGCTCCGTGGAGCCGCCGTCGGTCCACTCCGGCCGGGCGGCGCGGGTGAACCGGGGCCGGAACCAGGCCGTCCGCGGGTCTCGGCCGGACCGGTCCCAGCCCGTGTTGACGATCATGTGGACGCCCCCGGGCAGCTTCTCCTCGGCGAGCCGCCCGCCGTCCCAGCTCCACAGCCGTACGCCGTCGAGACCGCCGAGGACGAGATGGAAGGGGTCGTAGCGGAACAGGTCGACCGGCGGCAGCTCCCCCGCCTCGGCGGCCAGCAGCGGCAGCTCGCCGCGGGACCGCCGCCCGGCCGCCGGAGCCGCGGTGCCCTCGCCGTTGAGCAGCGCGGCCACGCGCCGCTCCGCCGGGTCGGCGGCCAGCCAGGTGCCGCCCGCCTCCAGGTCGCGGCCCCCGATCAGTCCGGGGTGGTCGGGCCAGTGACGGTCGGGTGACATCCACGGCCGCGTGACGAACTCGTCACGCACGCCCACCAGGAGCACCGGTGTGCCGGCCTCCGGGTCGACACTCACGATGACCGTACACACTGCGTGTTCCCTCCAGAAACGGTAGAGACCCCTGCAGAGTGCACAATACGTACGTTCTGCGCAAGCTTCGGGCGGACCATCAGATCGGCGGCCATGGGATGGCGGGCCAGTCGTCGGAGGGATGCGGGTGGACGCCGGTGGCCAGCAGCCTCTTGACCCGCTCCCAGGTCGCCTCCACCTCGGCCTGGGTGAGCAGCTCGCGCAGCCGCCGCCCGAGACGGCCCCGCTCGATCTCGCGTTCCAGCCGCTCCAGCACGTTGACCGCCTCGCGCGGCAGCGTCCTGCCGCGCCACTGCCACAGCACCGTACGCAGCTTGTCGTCCACGGAGAAGCACACTCCGTGGTCGACGCCGTACACATGGCCGTCCGGCAGCGGGAGCAGGTGGCCGCCCTTGCGGTCGGCGTTGTTCACCACCGCGTCGAAGACGGCCATGCGGCGCAGGGCGGGGTTGCGGCTGCGCATCACGGTCATCAGGTCGGCGTCGGGATCGGCGTCGATCCACAGCTGCACCATGCCGGGGCCGAAGGGGCCGTCCCGGAGGACCGTCGGCGGCACGATGCGCCAGCCGGTGACCGCCGCCACCTCGTAGGCGGCCACCTCCCGGGCCGCGAGCGTGCCGTCGGGGAAGTCCCACAGAGGCCGCTCACCCCGCACCGGCTTGTACACGCACGCCGCCGCGTGCTCGCCGGTGGCGACGGAGCAGTAGAGCGTCATGTTCGTGGCCTCGACGAGTCGCCCGGCCACTTCTAAGGTGCCCTCCCGCAGCAGGCGCATCGCCGCCGCGTCGTCCAGTCCCGCCCCGTCGGGTCCCGCTCTGTCCACGCCGCCGATGCTCGCCTCGTCCTCAGCCGTCATCCGGATCCTCGCCACGCCGCGCGTACCGCCCTGCCCCTCACGCGGACAGCCCTCCGGGATGGTGGCCGTTGAGCCGCACGCAGATGTGGCCCTCCGGGTCGAGGGGCCGCCCGCACAGCGGGCACGGAGGCCGGCCCGCGGCCACCACCTCCAGGGCCCTGCGGCTGAACGCGCGGGCGGCGGCGGCGCTGATCCGCACCCTGAGAACGGCGGGCTCGGGCCGGTCGTCGGCCGGCGGCTCGTCCTCCTCGTCGCCCTCGCCCGCCTCCTGCGCCTCGATGACCACCTGGGAGGTCTCCGGGTCCCAGGCGAGCGCCATCGTCCCCACCCGGAAGTCCTCGTCGAGCGGCAGCTCCAGCGGCCCCTCGTCGGTCAGCTCGGCCGGGGCGACGGCCGGGACCGGCGCGCGTCCGCCGCTGCGCCGCAGCACCTCGTCGAGCAGCTCGTCGAGGCGGTCGGCCAGCACGGCGACCTGGAACTTCTCGAGCGCCACGGTGGTGATCCTGCCGTGGCCGCGCGCCTGCAGGAAGAAGGCTCGTGCGCCCGGTTGCCCAACGGCACCGGCCACGAACCTGTCAGGCGGATCGTAATCGAAGACCGGCATAGCCCGACCTTATGTGGTCCCTGCTCCGCCGCCGACGGCGGCGTCGCTTCCGGTGGTGGTTTCTCCCCCGTCTTCCCGCGACGGAACCTCGGGCGGGGGCACCAGGTTGGCCACTCCCCCGCCCACGTCGTTGGCCCTCAGCAGGAAGGGGCGCAGCGGTGTGTAACGGATCACGGTGACGGAGGCGGGGTCGGCCGTGATGCGCTGGAACTGGTCCAGGTGCAGCCCCAGCGCGTCGGCCACGATCGCCTTGATGACGTCCCCGTGACTGCAGACGAGATAGGTGGCCTTCTCGCCGAGCCGCTCGTTCCAGTCCCGCACGGCCCGCACGGCCCGGCTCTGCACCTCCGCCATGGCCTCGCCGCCGGGGAAGACCGCCGCGCTGGGATGGGCCTGCACGACCCGCCACAGCGGCTCCTCGGCGAGCTCCTTCAGCGGCCTGCCGGTCCAGTCGCCGTAGCCGCACTCGCCGAACCTGTCGTCGGTCTGCACGGTGACCGGGCGGCCCTGGGCGATGGCGGTAGCGGTCTCCTGACACCGGTCCAGCGGGCTCGACACGATCGCGTCCAGCTCCAGCGGCGCGAGCCGCTCGGCCACCGCGCGCGCCTGCTCCCGGCCGCGCTCGTCCAGGTGGACGCCGGGCGTCCAGCCCGCCAGCACCGGGCCGGTCAAATCGGTCAGGCCGTGCCGTACGAGAAGGACGGTCGTCATGACTCGAGCACCCCCAGGTAGAGGAGGGTGAGGAGGAACGTTCCGGCGAAGACGCGGTAGACGACGAAGACGATCGTGGAGTGCCGCGCCACGTAACGCAGCAGCCAGGCGATCGAGGCGTACCCGACCACGAACGAGACGACGGTCGCGATCAGGGTCGGCACGAGCGGCGGGCCGCCGCCGTCGCCGACGTCGCGCAGCTCGAACAGGCCCGACAGCACCACGGCCGGGATGGACAGCAGGAAGGAGTAGCGGGCCGCCGCCTCGCGCGTGTAGCCGAGGAACATCGCGCCGGTCATGGTGGAGCCCGAGCGGGACGCGCCGGGGATCAGCGGCGCCATCTGCCACAGCCCCACGATCAGGCCGTCGCGCATGGTGAGGTCGGCGACCTCCTTCTTCTTCCTGCCGAACTGCTCGGCCGCGAGCAGCAGCAGGCCGAACGCGATCAGCATGGTGGCGTTGAGCCAGAGATTGCGGGCCGGGCCCTCGATCGCGTCCTTGAACAGCAGGCCGGCCACGCCGATCGGGATCGTGCCGAGCCCGATGTACCACCCCATGCGGGCGTCGAGGTCGCCCCGCAGCTCCGGCGTCCACAGGCTGCGCAGCCAGGTCCAGAGGATCCGGACGATGTCGCGCCAGAAGTAGAGCAGCACGGCCAGCATGGTGCCGAGCTGGATCACCGCGGTGAAGGCGGCGCCGGGGTCGCCCCAGCCGGCCAGCTTGGGCACGATCAGCAGGTGGGCGGAGCTGGAGATGGGCAGGAACTCGGTGAGACCCTGCACGACTCCCAGCACGATGGCCTGTAGTACGTCCATGGTGCGGACAGCCTATCGGCTAGTCTGTCCGCACAATGGACCAGCGACTTGTCGGGCGCAGCGGTCTCTCGGTGTCCCGGATCGGGCTCGGCACGATGACCTGGGCCCGCGACACCTCCGCCGAGGAGGCGACCGCTCAGCTCACCGCGTTCGCCGAGGCCGGCGGCACGCTGATCGACACGGCCGACGTGTACGGCGGGGGCGACGCGGAGCGGCTGATCGGCCGGCTCATCCGCGACGTGGTGCCGCGCTCGGAGCTGGTGATCGCGACCAAGGCGGTCCTCATGCCCGGCGGCGAGCGGGACGCCTCCCGCCGTCATCTCATCCGCGCACTCGACGCGTCCCTGGCCCGTCTCGGGCTGGAGGAGGTCGACCTCTGGCAGCTCCACGCGTTCGACGACCGGGTGCCGCTCGACGAGACGCTCGCGGCCGTCGACTTCGCCGTCTCGACCGGCCGTACGGCCTACGCCGGGGTGTGCGACTACACGGGCTGGCAGCTGGCCGCCGCCGCGACCTGGCAGCGGTGCGGCGACGCGCGCGCCCCCCTCGTCGCGGCGCAGGCGGAGTACTCCCTGCTGGCCAGGGAGCCGGAGGAGGAGCTGATCCCGGCCGCCGCGCACGTGGGCGCCGGGCTGCTCGCCTGGTCGCCGCTGGGACGCGGCGTGCTGACCGGGAAGTACCGCACCGGGATCCCCGCCGACTCGCGCGCCGCCACCCCGCACTTCGCCGAGTTCGTACGGCCCTATCTGGACGAGCGGTGCCGCCGGATCGTGGAGTCGGTGACCACGGCGGCCGAGGGGCTCGGCGTGTCGCCGCTCGCCGTGGCGCTCGCCTGGGTGCGCGACCGCCCGGGCGTGTCGTCGGCGATCGTCGGCGCCCGCACCCACGCGCAGCTCCTCGGGGTGTTACAGGCCGAGGAGCTGACCCTGCCGTGGGAGATCCGGGAGGCCCTGGACGACGTGTCGGACGTCTCCGACCCCTGACCCGCCGAGGGGCGAACGAGAATCGTCTTCACGTATCACACATCGATACCGAATTGCAACTTTCTACTGCATAACCCCGCGCTCTGGCGAAGAGTGGCGGGTATGTCGGGGGATTGACCAGACGACCGCGGAAGGGAACACATGGGCACCGCACGCAAGGCCTCCGCCATCTCCGCCGGGGCTCTCGCGATCGCCCTGGGCGGTGGGCTCCCCCTCACCGCGTCCCCGGCATGGGCCGACTGCACCACCGGCGGCGGGCTCGTCTCGGGAATCACCGGTGGCGTCTGCAACCTGGTGGACGGCGTGGGCCGCGTGGCGGACGGCGTCACCGACGTCGCGGACAAGGCGACCGGAGGGGTGACGGAGCCGGTCACCAAGGCCGTGGACGACACCGTGCAGACGGTGACCGGCACCGCCGGCACCGCTGTCGACGACATTGGGAAGACGGTGGACGACACCGTGAAGACGGCCACCGGCGCGGCCGGGACGGCGTCGGACGCGGTGGGCTCGGCGGGCGGCGGCGTCACCGGAGGCGGCTCGGGAGGCTCCTCCGCCGGGAGTGCTCCCACTCCCGTGCAGGATCTCACCGACGGGCTGAGCCGGACGATCCAGGACACCTGCCTGCCCCTGGTGGCCGGCGAGCGCTGCGCGTCCGGCGACGAGACGGGCACCGGCGCCGGTGGGAGCGGCCGGAAGCACCGCCCGTCCGCGACCGCCGGCCGTCCGGCGCGTCCGAAGCCCTCGCACGCGCCCGAGGGCGCCCTCCCGGTGGAGCCGTACCGGCCGGGGCCGGCCGCGCAGAGCGGCGGGGCACCCGCCGCACCCTCTCACCCCGTCGTGGACCCGGACGCGGACGGCCTGATCCCGCTCCTGTGGCCGGGTCAGAAGATGCCCGAGTTTCCGGGTCTGCGCGGCAGGGTCACCGGCGTGCCCCTGCGGGACCAGCGGCCGTACGACGCCGTGGGGACGGCCCTCACGGCGGCGCTGCTGCTGTCGGCGGTGCTCGCCACCCGGGTGGTCTCGGCGCGGCGGGCCCGCGCCGGGCAGCAGGAACCGCAGGAGTCGATCCCGTTCGAGGGCGGCCTGCGGCTGCCCGACCGGTCGGGCCGCCACCGGCTCGCCTGAGCGCGCCGTCTTCCGTGAGGTCGTGCGAGGTCACGGATTGATGCGCGGCGCCGCCGGACGGACGGGTTGATGCGCGTTGTCTCCACTCCCCGTGCGGCCGTCGCCGCCGTCCCCCACGTGGGCTTCGATGCCTGTCGTGGCACCCGCGAAGGGCCGGGTGCCGGCAGGAGAGGAGGAGCCCATGACGAGATGGAGCACCGTCCTGAGGACGCTCGCCGTGCCGGCGGTCGCCGCGGCCGTGCTCGCGGCGGCCCCGGCGGCGTCGGCCGGATCGGGAGGCGGATCGGGGCCGGGACCGGGGCAGGGGCGGGCCGTGGGGCCGGAGCCGTCGGGTGCGGCGCACTCCCCGCACCGCTCGGGGACGTTCTGCGCCCTGAGCCCGGGCCGCCGGTTGTGCGACGGCACCGACCCGGTGGACTCGGCGTGCGCGTCCGGCTCGTACACCGTGCGCAGCTCCAGGCTCTGGTACCGCGACGGCCGCGGGCCGGCGGGCGCGACGGCCGAGTTGCGGTACTCGCCCCGGTGCGGGACGAACTGGTCCAGGGTCACGTTCGACGGGGGCCGGACGGGCCCGGTGACGGTCATGGTCTGCCGGGGCGACGGCTACGGCGACTGCACCGAGGCGTACCGCACGCGCGGCGGCTCGGCCTACTCCGACCAGCTCTACGCCAGGGACGTGCCCGCGACGGCGTACGCCTGGTGCTGCGGCGCCGGACCCGGCTCGGCCGGCGCGTGGGCGAGGGGCTGAGCCCCGCCCGGCGACGACGTGGAGGGCGGGCGCGTCAGCGGGCACAGCGGGTCGCGGCGTGCGGGCCCTCCCCCCTCTCGGTGACCACCCAGCCCTCCACCCACACGCACCCCCGTGCCAGGGAGAGCATGTCGCCGTAGCTGCCCGGCGGCGTGTTGTTGGACCACTGCGAGCGGACCTGGGCGTTGTCCGCCGGGCGGTGCGCGGCGAGCCACACCGTGTACAGACGGGGATTGTCGTAGTGCGCGGACGCCCATGCCGTGTCGCAGACCGGGCTGCGCCGCAGCCGCAGCGTCCCGAAGCGGGCGCCGCCCGGCAGGAGGAGCGGGACGGCGTCGAGCGTTTCGAGCGTGTCCGGGTCGGGTCCGCATCCCCGGGCGCGGGGGTCGTCGCCGTCCATGTCCTCGGCCAGGCTCGCGTCGGTCGTCCGGTCGGTGAGGTGCTGGTTGCGCGACGTCCAGCCGGGCGCGAGCAGCGGGCCGCTTCCGGCGGCGCCGAACGCCACCGCGCCGGCGGTCACGAGTGCGGCCAGCGGCACGAGCAGGCGCCCGCGTTCGCGTGCCCGGCCCGCGAGGCCGCCGGACGCACCGCCGCGCGCGGCGGACGGGACGTCCTCTTCCGCGTCCGGCGCCGGAGACGGCGGTTCCCCACCGGACGTCTCTGGGGCATCGGCGATCTCCGCGCTGACGCGGTGCCAGCGCCGCGTCCATTCGTCCTCGTCGCCGCCGCAGGCCCTGACGAAGGCGAGGGTGACCTCCAGACTGGGCAGGACCCGCCCGCCCGCCGCCCGCGACAGCACCGTGGCGGAGTAGTGGGCCCGCTCGGCGAGGGCACGGTAGGTGGGTGTCCCGGCCTCCTCACGCAGCCGCCGCAACGCCACGGCGAACGCCTGGACGGGACCCTCCTCGGGGCTCAGGTCGCGCTCTGGTCGTCCCATCGTCCCCATCCACGGCCACCGGGCGGCCAGGACCTCGCGGGCTCACCGGGTCACGCCCGCTCGGGCGGGCGGACCCCACGCACGTCCCGATGGTAGGCGCGGCGACGGCAGGCGGCAAGATCGCCAGGGCCGCGGGGGGCCCGCGGCGGGACCGCCGTCGTCAGGCGCCCATCGCGTGCACGCCGCCGTCGACGTGGACGATCTCGCCGGTGGTGGCGGGGAACCAGTCGGACAGCAGCGCGAGGCACGCCCGGGCGGCGGGGGCGGTGTCGGTCAGGTCCCAGCCGAGCGGCGCGCGCTCCGGCCAGGAGTCCTCGAACTCCTGGAAACCGGGGATGTTCTTGGCCGCCATCGTGCGGAGCGGACCGGCGGCGACGAGGTTGACCCGGATGCCGTGCCTGCCCAGGTCGCGCGCCAGGTAGCGGGAGCACGACTCCAGCCCGGCCTTGGCGACGCCCATCCAGTCGTAGACCGGCCACGCCTTGGTCGCGTCGAAGTCGAGGCCGACGACCGCGCCGCCCTCCTTCATCAGGGGCAGGCAGGCGACGGCGAGCGACTTGAACGAGAACGTCGAGACGTGCACCGCCGTGGCGACGTCCTCCCACGAGGTGTTGAGGAAGTTGCCGCCCAGGCAGGACTGCGGGGCGAAGCCGATGGAGTGGACGACCCCGTCCAGCCCGTCGAGGTGCTCGCCGACGCGGTCGGCGAGCGTGTCGAGGTGGTCGGTGTCCTGCACGTCCAGTTCGATCACCGGCGGCGGCTCGGGCAGCCGCTTGGCGATGCGCTCGACCAGGCTGAGACGGCCGTAGCCGGTCAGCACGACCCGCGCGCCCTCCTCCTGGGCCAGCTTGGCGACGTTGAAGGCGATCGACGAGTCGGTGAGGACTCCCGTGACCAGCAGTCGCTTACCGTCCAGCAAACCCATGTCCAGCTCCGCTCAGTCAGTGCTCAGTGGCCCGGTGATTCAGTGGCTCAGTGGCCCATGCCGAGGCCGCCGTCGACGGGGATGACCGCCCCGGTGATGTAGGAGGCGTCGTCGCTCGCCAGGAACCTGACGACCCGCGCGATCTCCTCCGCGTGCGCCTGCCGTCCGAGCGGGATGCTCTTGCGGATCTGCTCCTGCGTCGCCTCGTCGAGCACCGCGGTCATGTCGGTCTCCACGAACCCGGGCGCGACGACGTTGACCGTGATGCCGCGCGAGCCGAGCTCGCGGGCGAGCGAGCGGCCGAAGCCGACCAGCCCGGCCTTGGAGGCGGCGTAGTTCGTCTGGCCGGCCGAGCCGGACAGGCCGACGACGGAGGAGATCAGGATGACGCGCCCGCGCCGCATCCGCAGCATGGGCCGCACGGCCCGTTTGGCGACGCGGTAGGCGCCGGTCAGGTTCGTGTCGATGACGTCGGTGAAGGTCTCTTCCTTCATCATCGGCAGCAGGGTGTCCTTGGTGATCCCGGCGTTGGCGACGACCACCTCGACCGGGCCGTGCTCGGCCTCGGCCTTCTCGAAGGCGGCGTCGACGTCGGCGGCTCTCGTCACGTCGCAGCGGACCCCGAACAGGCCCTCCGGGGGCTCTCCGGAACGGTAGGTGACGGCGACGGCGTCTCCCGCGGCGGCGAGCTCACGGGCGATCGCGAGGCCGATACCGCGGTTTCCACCGGTGACGAGAACAGAGCGAACCATGCAACCGACCGTATCGGCTACCCGACGGTAACCGCTTGTCCGCAGGACACAAGATCACAGGGCTAGGATCGTGGACATGCGCCAGATCGACCCGGACTTCCTCGCCCTGCCACTGCGGCGGCTGGCGGACGCGGCCCTGCAGCGCGCCCGTGACCTGGGCGCCGAGCACGCCTCCTTCCGCCTCGAGCGGGTGCGCGCCGAGACCCTGCGCCTGTTCGACGCCCGCCTGGAAGGGTCATCCGACGCCGACGACCTCGGGTTCGCCGTACGGGTGATCAAGGACGGCACGTGGGGGTTCGCGTCCGGCATCGAGCTGACCGCGGAGGCGGCGGCGCGCGCCGCCGAGGAGGCCGTGCGGGTGGCGGCCGTCAGCGCGCCGATCAACCGCGAGCCGGTCGGGCTCGCCCCCGAGCCGGTGTACGACGACGTGACCTGGGTGTCGGCCTACGACGTCGACCCGTTCGACGTGCCGCTGGCGGACAAGACGGCACTGCTTGCGGAGTGGTCGTCCGGCCTGCTCGGCCGGACCGACCACGTCTCCGCCTCGCTCATGCAGGTCAAGGAGCAGAAGTTCTACGCCGACTCGGCGGGCACGGTGACCACCCAGCAGCGGGTCCGGCTGCATCCCGTGCTGACGGCGATGAGGACCGACGGCGACCGGTTCGACGACATGCGTACGCTCGCGCCGCCGGTCGGCCGGGGGTACGAGTACCTCACCGGCGCCGGCTGGGACTTCCCCGCCGAGCTGGCCGAGCTGCCCGACCTGCTGGACGAGAAGCTGAAGGCGCCCTCGGTGGAGGCCGGGCGGTACGACCTGGTCGTCGACCCCTCCAACCTGTGGCTGACCATCCACGAGTCGATCGGGCACGCGACCGAGCTCGACCGGGCGCTCGGATACGAGGCGGCCTACGCCGGCACCTCGTTCGCCACGTTCGACCAGCTCGGCAGCCTGCACTACGGCTCGCCCGTGATGAACGTGACGGGCGACCGCACGGTCGAGCACGGCCTCGCCACCGTCGGCTGGGACGACGAGGGCGTCGCGGGCCAGTCGTTCGACATCGTCCGGGAGGGCACGCTGGTGGGCTACCAGCTCGACCGCCGGATGACGCTGCTGAAGGGCCTCGGCAGGTCGAACGGCTGCGCCTTCGCCGACTCCCCCGGGCACGTGCCGATCCAGCGGATGGCGAACGTCTCGCTCCAGCCGGCGCCGGACGGCCCGTCCAGCGAGGAGCTGATCTCCCGGGTGGAGCGCGGCGTCTACATCCTGGGCGACAAGAGCTGGTCGATCGACATGCAGAGATACAACTTCCAGTTCACCGGGCAGCGGTTCTACCGCATCGAGAACGGCCGGCTTGCCGGGCAGCTCCGCGACGTGGCCTACCAGGCGACCACCACGGACTTCTGGCGTTCCATGGAGGCCGTCGGCGGCCCCGGGACGTACGTGCTCGGCGGGGCGTTCAACTGCGGCAAGGGCCAGCCGGGCCAGGTCGCGCCGGTCAGTCACGGCGCCCCGGCGGCGCTGTTCCGCGGCGTACGGATCCTCAACACCGTCCAGGAGGGTGGCAAGTGAGCGACCATTTGAGCGGCGGGGTGAGCAGTGGGGTGAGCGGCGGGCTGGTCGCACCGCAGGAGACGGTGGAGCGGGCGCTCGCGCTGAGCGAGGCCGACGGCTGTGTCGTCATCGTGGACGAGGGCTCGACCGCCAACCTGCGCTTCGCCGGCAACACGCTGACGACCAACGGCGTCGCCCGCTCCTCGCGGCTCACCGTGATCTCCGTGGTGGGCGCGGGGGTCGGGGTCGTGTCGCGCTCCGCCGTACGGGACGGGCAGCTCGCCGACGTGGTGGCCGCGGCCGACCGCGCCGCCCGCGAGGCCCGCCCGTCGGAGGACGCGCGGCCTCTGGTGGGCACGGACGGGGTGGACACGGCAGCGGCGAACACGGCGGCGGCGGGCTGGGACCGGCCGGTGGAGCCGACGTCCATCGACGTCTTCGGCGGGTTCGCCCCCGCGCTCGGCGAGGCGTTCGCCGCCGCCGACGCCTCGGGACGCAGGCTGTACGGCTTCGCCGAGCACATCGTGACCTCCACCTTCGTCGGCTCGTCCACCGGCCTGCGGCTGCGCCACGACCAGCCGACCGGCCGGCTGGAGCTGAACGCCAAGTCGGCCGACCTGTCGCGTTCGGCCTGGACGGGCGTCGCCACCCGCGACTTCGCCGACGTGGACGTGGCCGCGCTCGACGCCACACTCAGCCGGCGGCTCGACTGGGCCAAGCGGCGGATCGACCTGGAGCCGGGTCGTTACGAGACGATCCTTCCGCCGACGGCGGTCTCCGACCTGATGATCTACCTGTACTGGTCGTCCGGCGCGCGCGACGCCGCCGACGGGCGCACGGTATTCTCCCGGCCGGGCGGCGGCACGCGGGTCGGCGAGCGGCTCTCGCCGCATCCGATCTCGCTGTACAGCGACCCCGCCCACCCCGGGATCGCGTGCGCGCCGTTCGTCGTCGCGCACGCCTCCGGCCGCGAGCAGTCGGTCTTCGACAACGGCCTGCCCCTCGGCCGCACCGAGTGGATCAGCGACGGCACTCTGGCCAACCTGGTGCAGACCCGGCACTCGGCGGAGCTGACCGGCCTTGCCGCGACCCCGCAGATCGACAACCTGGTGATGGAGGGCCCGGCGGGCGGGCGCTCGCTGGAGGAGATGGTCGCCTCGACCGAGCGGGGACTGCTGCTGACCTGCCTGTGGTACATCCGGGAGGTCGACCCGCAGTCACTGCTGCTGACCGGGCTCACCAGAGACGGGGTGTACCTGGTCGAGAACGGCGAGGTCGTCGGCGAGGTCAACAACTTCCGGTTCAACGAGTCGCCGGTGGACCTGCTGGGCCGCCTGACCGAGGTCGGCGCGAGCGTGCCCACCCTGCCCCGCGAGTGGGGCGACTGGTTCAACCGCGCCGTCATGCCGCCGGTCCGCGTGCCCGACTTCAACATGTCGACGGTCAGCCAGGCGAGCTGAGCCCGCCCGGCCCTCCTGTCCGGCCGTCCTATTCGGCGTCCTCGAGGCGGAAGCCCACTTTCATGCCGACCTGGAAGTGGGCCACCTCGCCGTCCACGATGTGGCCGCGCACCTCGGTCACCTCGAACCAGTCCAGGTGCCGCAGGGTCCGGGCGGCCCGCCGGACACCGTTGCGGATGGCCTGGTCGACGCTCTCCTCCGAGGTGCCCACTATCTCGGTCACCCGATAGGTGCGATCCGACATCACGTCCTCCTGCCTGTGCCTGTCCGCGTGATCGTAACCCCCCCGCGGACGTCCCCCCGCTCCCTCCGGGGTCTACCGTGGAAAACGTGAATCCATGGCGCAGGTTCAGAAAAGACCGCCCGGTCGTTCACCAGGTGACAGACGCCCAGCCGTCCCTGTCCAACGACATCCGCAAGCGTGAGATCAGTTATCTCATCAAGATGGGCATCCGGATCGTCTGCCTCATCCTGGCCGTCGCGGTGCCCTCCCCCTGGCCTGTCAAGGCCCTCTTCGTCGCCGGGGCGGTTCTTTTGCCGTACGTTGCCGTTCTCGGGGCCAATCAGAGAGGTCACACGCCTCCTCCGCGCATGGACTTGACCTCGCCTAACCAAACCGAGATACCACGGCATCGACGCGAGATCGGGTCGTGACAAAGTCTTGACGCAACCCATGGGTTGGAGGTGTACAGTTTAGCCAAGCGCTCTGGTCCCCCGTCGGAGCGCTAGTGCCGGCGTTCCGGGCCCCCGTCGGAACGCCGATGAAGCGACGCCGGGTGGTTTGCCCCCGTAACCACCCGGCGTCGCCCTTTTTACGGGATCTTTCGCCTTCGAACTTGCGCGGCCAAACGTTTGGTATGTGCATCATTTCCGCCGCTCGCCGGAAAACGCCCGTTTCCTGATGGTCCGGGGGATCAGGTGTCGCCCGGGGTCTCGGTGTTCGGGGTCTCGGTGCTCACGGTCTCGGCGGTCTCCGCCGCCCAGTCCTTCGCCATGCGTGAGAGCCGACCGGCGGCGTCCGGCCCGGCGGTGCCGGCTCCCTGCGCGAGCCCGAGCAGGTAGGCGGTCAGCGGCGCGGCCGGCCGCGCCACTCCGTGCGCGACATCCCTGGTCAGGTCGAGCACCAGGGTCCGGTCCACCTGGGCGGGGTCGATGCCGAGTTCGCGGCAGACCCGCGCCGTCCACTCCTCCAGCACGTTCACGCGCGCTCCCTTCGTTCACCGGCCCGGGCGCGGGCCGCGTGGAGATCCTCGATGCTGTCGCAGTCGAACCACGGCGGCGTCGCCCCCGCCGCCAGGCGCACCGGCACCGGCGCGAGCGGGCCGAGCAGTCCCCGCAGCGACCGGCCCTCGTACGCGCCGAGCGCGGCCCGCAACGCGGCCGTGCGCCACACCCCGGCGAGCCACTGCTCCCGGCCCGTGTCGTCGACGAGCACCGCCCCCGCAGTGCCGCCCGCCGTGTCGCCTTCAGTGTCGTTCTCGGGCAGCGCGGCCAGCAGCGCGGCGACGTGGGCGGCCCGGAGGAAGGGCAGGTCGGCGGCGAGCAGGACGACCGACGGAGACGTCACCTCGGCGAGCCCGGCCCGCAGCGCGGGGACCGGGCCGCCGCCCGGCGGGTCCTCCCTGGTGAAGACCACCCCGGGCAGGTCCCTGGGCGGGCCCACCACGATCACGGCACGGGCCGCGCGGACCGCCGCCGCCACCCGCTCGACGAGCGGCACCCCGCCGACCAGCGCGCCCGGTTTGTCCGCGCCGCCGAGCCGCTCGGCCCGGCCGCCCGCCAGGATCACCGCGTCGTACGGCGGGTCGCCGCCCGCCTCGCCGGTGCCGTGAAGAGCGCACATGGAAGCCCCGGTCAACCCCGGTCAGCCGCCGATGGCGGACATCGGCCGGGCCGGCTGGAGGAAGGCGGAGTCGTCGATGCCGTGCCCGGCCTTCTTGCCCCGCACCGCCGCCACCCAGCGCGCCGCCAGGTCGTCGTCCGAGGCGCCCGAGCGCAGTGCCGTACGCAGGTCGGACTCCTCGGTGGCGAACAGGCAGTTGCGCACCTGGCCGTCCGCGGTGATCCGCACGCGGTCGCAGGCGCCGCAGAACGGGCGGGTGACCGAGCCGATCACGCCGACCCTCCCGGGCCCTCCGTCCACCAGGAACAGCTCGGCGGGGGCGCTGCCGCGCTCGCGGGGGTCGTCCTCGGTGAGGTCGAAGGAGCCCTTGAGCAGCCCGAGGATCTCGTCGGCCGTCACCATGTCGTCGCGGCGCCAGCCGTGCTGGGCGTCGAGCGGCATCTGCTCGATGAAGCGCAGTTCGTATCCCTGGTCGAGGCAGTGGCGCAGCAGCGGCACGGCGTCGTGCTCGTTGATCCCCCGCATCAGCACCGCGTTGACCTTGACCGGCGTGAGCCCGGCGGCGGCCGCCGCCGCGAGACCGTCCAGCACGTCGTGCAGACGGTCGCGGTGGGCGAGCCGGACGAACACCTCCCGGTCGAGCGTGTCGAGGGAGATGTTGACGCGGTCGAGTCCCGCCTTCGCGAGTGGCTCGGCGAGCCGGGCCAGGCCGATGCCGTTCGAGGTCAGCGACAGTTGCGGACGCGGGCGCAGCGCGGCGGCGGCGGCGACGATCTCCACGAGTTCGCGTCTGAGCAGCGGTTCGCCGCCGGTGAAGCGGACCTCCCGGATGCCCAGCCGCTCCACCCCGATCCGCACCAGGCGGACGACCTCCTCGCCGGTGAGCAGATCGGGCTTGGGCAGCCAGTCGAGGCCCTCGGGCGGCATGCAGTACGCGCACCGCAGGTTGCACCGGTCGGTCAGCGACACGCGCAGGTCGGTCGCGACCCGGCCGAAGGAGTCAACCAGCACAAAGGACCTCCATCATCAGAGCCACCAGCCTAAGCCCTGCCGTCAAGACGACCACAACCTCCGTCCCGCCGCCGGGATTCCCGCAGGTACGCGTCCGCCGGCCGCTCCGCGTGGGTGACGCGTCCGCCTGCGCGGTCACCGGTCGCGGCGGCGCTCGATCCGCTTGCGGTGGGCGACCTCGCGGCGCCGCTCCGCCAGCGCGCGCTCGCGCTCGCGCCGGTCCACGCGCGCCTGGCTCTTGGTGCTCTCCAGTTCGAGCCGCAGCGCCTCCTGAGCGGCCGTGCCGCGCCGCGTGACCCGGGCCGCCGCGCGGGCGGCCAGCTTGGCCGCGCGCTTGGGGTTGACCGGCCGCTCCCCGCGCTCCCCGCGCTCCTCCACGGGTACGGAGGGGGCCGCCTCCGCGCGTTCGAGCAGGGCGACCCCGTGCCGCATGAGGAACTCGTACAACTCGGGGTCAGTGGGCTCCGCGCCGAGGACGAACCGGGTCGCGCGGAGCTCGCCGTCCTCGACGATCTCCAGGACGCCCACCCAGAACGGGCTCTCGAAGTAGACGGACAGGGAAACCACGATGCCTCCAGGTATGCCGACAGGCGGCTTGGCGAAGCCGCTTTCCGGCACACCGGACATCCTCCGAGGTTCCCCCGAGGGGACACGAGAGGCGGATACGAGACCGCCGGCACCGGTTCGACACCGGTTCGACACTGGTTCAACACTGGGGCCGACGGGTGCCCGGGCTACCGACCGGGACCGCGTTTTCGTGTGCGCGGCCAGTTTAACGGCCGTCCCCCCTCGCGGCGATCACCTTTCCGGGGCGCCGCACGAGGCAGACTGGCGGGCATGGAGCCGATCTCTCTCGACGTGCGGGCCGGGGAACTGCTCGACCGCGCCGCCGCCACGTCCAGCGGGCGCGCGGCCGACACCGTACACGGCGGCCGCGAGCAGGCGCTGCGCCAGACGCTGCTCGCCCTCACCGCCGGGACCGGCCTCGCCGAGCACGAGAGCCCGGGTGAGGCGACCCTGCTGGTGCTGCGCGGTCATGTACGGCTGAGCAGCGGCGACGCCTCCTGGGAAGGGCGGGCCGGTGATCTGCTGGCCATCCCCGGCACACGGCACGCGCTCGACGCCGTCGAGGACAGCGCGGTCCTCCTCACCGTCGTCAGACGCCCCTGACCGCACCCCACGCGATCGGGCGTCAAACGGCCTGGAGGACGCAGCCCAGGGCGAGCAGCGCCAGGACCTTCACGGCCTCCAGCGCCACGTAGTAGAGGTGGGCCCTCGACCGCGTCCGCGCGGGGTCCTCGCCCGCGAGGACCCGGTCGGACCTGCGGTTCAACGGGGGGCGTACGAGCACGAGCTGCACCACCAGGACGGCCGCCGCGACGGCGGTGAGCACCACCACGGCGACGGCGGGTGATCCGGTCGCGACCGCCGCGATCACGACGACCGCCAGCACCGCCTCGGCGGCGTTGAGCGCGCGGAAGACGAGGCGGCCGATGCCGAGGCCGATCGGGACCGTCACGCCCGGCGCGCGGAACTTCAGCGGCGCCTCCAGGAACGAGATCGCCAGCACCATCCCCAGCCAGACGAAGGCCGCGGCCGCCGCCACGGCCGCCGACGTGTGGTTCATCGTGCGCCTTCCCCTCGCCCGGCCGCGGGGCCGGAAGTCGTCCCCCCGCTGCATGATCCGGCCCGGAGGGGTAGGGCGGCAAGCGACTTTCGGCGCCGATAAATCGGTTGGGATACCCGCGTGACGCCCGGCACAGTTGATCTCGACGGGGATCTCGACAGGGGATCTCGATCAAGAAGGGGAACCACGATGCCGAAGCACATCGCCCCCAAGGTGCTGTCCTGGGCGAGCGAGATCGACGACGGGACGGCCGTGCAGGCCGCCCGCGCGGCGCGCCTGCCGTTCGTGCCCGGGCACGTCGCGCTCATGCCGGACGCGCACGTGGGCATCGGCGCGACGGTCGGCTCCGTCATCCCCACCGAGGGCGCGATCATCCCTTCCGCCGTCGGGGTGGACATCGGCTGCGGCATGGTCGCGACCGAGACCACGCTGACCGCCGCCGACCTGCCCGACTCGCTCGACGCGCTGATGCGACTGGTGGAGCGGCGCATCCCGGCCGGAGTGGGCAAGGGGCACGCCGACCGCGCGGTGGACCGCGCGCTCGGCGAGCTGGGCCGGCCGCACACCGGTCTCACGCCCAAGCAGGAGACCACCGTGGCCTGCCAGTTCGGGACCCTCGGGTCGGGCAACCACTTCGTGGAGGTCTGCCTCGACGAGCGCGACCGGGTGTGGACGGTGCTCCACTCGGGCTCGCGCGGCATCGGGAACCAGCTCGCGACCGCGCACATCAAGGGCGCGAAGCAGCTCATGCGGAGCATGGCGATCGGCCTGGAGGACCCCGACCTCGCCTACTTCACGCAGGGCACCCCGGAGTTCACGGCGTACGTCGAGGACATGCTGTGGGCGCAGCGGTACGCGATGGCGTCGCGGGCGCGGATGGACCGGGTGCTGGGCGAGGCGCTGTTCCGCGTCGTCGGCTCGGGCTCCCGGGTCCGGACCATCAACTGCCACCACAACTTCACCCAGATGGAGACCCACGACGGCAAGGACCTGTGGATCACCCGCAAGGGGGCGATCAAGGCCGACACCGGGGACGAGGGCGTGATCCCGGGCTCGATGGGCACCCGCTCGTACATCGTCCGCGGGCGCGGCAACCCGCTGTCGTACAACTCCTGCTCCCACGGCGCGGGGCGCCGGATGTCGCGGTCCCGGGCCAAGCGCGAACTGTCGGCGGCGTCGCTGCGGGAGGCGATGCGCGGCCGGACCTGGAACGCCGACCGGGCCGCCGCCCTGGTCGACGAGCACCCCGAGGCGTACAAGCCCATCGACCAGGTAATGGCGGACCAGAAGGACCTCGTGGAGGTCCGGCACACGCTGCGCCAGGTGTTCAACTACAAGGGGTGAACCTGTGGACGTGGCCGTGACACCACCGGCTCGTGGTGGACGGCCGCGCCCACGAGCCGCAGCACGAAGCCGTCGGCCACCCTGGCCGGGATCCGGTACGGCGAGACGGTGAGGTCCTGCGGAGGCAGGGTGTAGTCCAGCCGGGCCAGCCGGGGCGCGAGCGCCCCCAGCAGGCCCACGGCGACCGGCTCCCCCGGGCATCGGTGCCCGGTCGCCGGATCGCCCCCGCCCTGCGGGATCAGGTCGTACGGCCCGATCTCCCGCCCGATGAACCGCTGCGGGTCGAACGAGCACGGGTTCGGCCAGAGGGCGGGGTCGTGGTTCTGCCCCCAGACGTCGAGCAGCACGAGCCAGTCGGCCAGGATCGGCTCGCCCTTCCAGGTGAGGTCCTTGGCCGCCTTGCCCGCGACGAACGGGGCGAAGGGATAGAAGCGCCGCACCTCGTGCGCGAACGCCTCGGCGTAGGCGCCGTCCACGTCGTCGTTCAGGCGGACCCGGGTGACCGGCCAGTTGTGCATGGCGTGCGCGGCGAACGTGAGGAACCAGGCCACGGCGACGGTGGGACGCACCAGGTTGAGCAGTTCGACCGCCGCGAGCCGGGCCGCGAGCGGCTGCCCGTCGGGCTCCCGGTGCGCGGCGACCACGCCCAGCGCCGACGTGGGCGGCACCCGCGAACCGCCGCGCCGCACGTCCTCGACCATCTCCGCGAGCCACGCCTCCCGCCGGACCCGGGCGCCGCGGGCCCGCCAGTGCCGGGCGCCGGGCGAGCCGAAGCCGTCGACCATCGCGACCAGGTCCGCGGCGAGCGGGCCGGCCTCCTCCTCGTCGAGGGGGATGCCCGCCCAGCGGCACACCCCCGTGGTCAGGACGCGGGCGGCCTCGTCGAAGAGCACGACCTCTCCCCTGCCGGGCCAGGTCGCCACCGTCTCGTCCCAGGCCGCGGTGGTCTCCCGTACGAGGGAGGCGACGCTCTCGGGGGTCATGAGCCCCATGAACATGGCCTTGCGCGCCCGGTGCGCGCCCTGGTCGAGACCGTGCACGGCCCCATGGCCGAACAGCGTGCTCTTGATCGGCTCGGGCAGCGCTGGGGCGCGCTGGACGTTGTTGTCGTCGTAGAAGAAGCGGGCGGCGTCGGGCCCGCGCAGCACGACCGCGCGCTGGCCGAGCAGCCGCGTGCGGATCATCTCCCCCTGGGCCTCCCGCCATCGGGACGGCAGCCAGGCGTAGCCCTCTAGCAGCAGAAGAAGCGTGGTGTCAAACAGCGGCATATGTCCTGACTGCCCGTACCCGTCCCGGAGAAACGGTCCCGCCGTACGACCCTGCGGCGGGGCCGTACGGCGGGCAGGTGGTTGGTCAGCTCTTCACGCAGGTGCCGTTGTTCAGCGTGAACGCGGCCGGATCGGGGTTGGCCCCCGTCTGCTTCCGGTTCCAGGGCAGGTTCACGGCGGTGACGTCCTTACCCGACTGCGACCAGGTGGCGGCCCTGCTGCGGAGCCGCCTTCCCCGCCGGCACGGCGACGGTGGCCGCCGGTACGGGTCTTACCTCACCAGGGCGACCGGACGAGCCCCTGCAGCAGCAGGCCCGTCAGCGCCTGCGCGGCGAGCAGGCGGCGGTCCGGCGCGCGCCCGGCCGCGGCGATGATCCACAGGGCGTACGGCAGCCAGATGCGCTCCACCTCGCCCCGGGTGACGCCGCTGAGGTCGAGGGCCAGCACCGCGACGAGCGCGGCCACGGGCAGGATCCGCCCCGCCGCCGGCCCCGCCGGCAGTCCCGCCGGCAACCGGGGTGCGGCGAGCCCGGCGGTGGCGGCGGGTCCCGTGACCAGGGCGAGCACGGCCAGGTTGGCGAACAGGAAGTACAGGTACGGCCGGGCCGCGCCGGGATCGGCCGCCCACTCGGCGTGCGTGGCGGCGACCCCGTCGGGCCACCAGAAGCCTCCGGCGGCGAACAGCGCGCTCACCGCCGCCATCCCGGCCAGGCAGGCGAGCACGGCCGCCCTCGCCGCCCTCGCCGCACCGGCCCCCGCGTCCCGCAGCGCGACGACCGCACCGACGAGAGGGATGAGCAGGTACGGCACCAGGCCGTAGCTCAGGTACGGCAACGCGCCCAGCGCCACCCCCGCGGCACCTCCGCGCCACAGGCCGGCCGCGACCCGGCCCGCCCGCCCGCGTGCCCCGGGTCCGTCGCCGCCCGGCAGCGCGAGCAGCAGCAGGGCCGTCCCCCACGCCCCCACTCCCGCGAAGAACGCCTCCATCGTCGTCGCGATCCACACCGCCGCGGGCGACAGGGCGAGGTACGGCAGCGCGCGCCGGGCCGCCTCCTCACCCGAGACGCGCCGCACCGCCAGTCCGATCGCGACCGTGGCCGAGCATCCGACGACGACGGCGAGGACGGCGGCCCAGAACGGTCCCGGCAGCCCGGCGGCGGCCAGTGCCCACAGCACCAGCACCGGCAGCGGCGGGTGTCCCCGCACGTGCGTGGGGTAGGCGGGCAGATCGCGGGTGAACCCGGCCAGCCAGCCGAGCGGGTCGTCGCCCACCGCCCCCAGCACGGCCAGGTACTCCTGGGGATGGGTGAACGGCCACGCCAGCCCCTCCCCCGACACCGCCAGCAGGACGGCCCACGCGAGCGACACGCCGAAGGCCGCCGCGAGCGCCGCCCGCAGGGGCAGGTTCGCGGTCAGCCGGGGCAGCACGGGCACCGCGGCGGCGGCGAGCACGGCCGCGGGCACGAGCGCGGCCGTGCCCGCCACCGTGGGCAGCCGGGCGAGCGCGTGCAGCGGCGGCAGATGGTCGATGGGCAGCGCCCCCCGCGCGTGCAGCACCCCGCCCACCGCGAACGCTCCCGCCACCAGGCCGGCCCACGCCGCCGGCAGGCCCCGTCGTGTGATCACGACGCACAGGCTAGGCACACCGGAGCCGTCGGCCCTTGTCACGTAGTCACTTCGTAAGAACTGAGCGGCCCGGGCGGCCCTACCGTCGGCGGCATGAAGATCGATGTGGTGCTTCCCTGCCTCGACGAGGCGGAGGCCCTGCCCTGGGTGCTCGGCCGGATGCCGGACGGCTGCCGGGCCATCGTGGTCGACAACGGGTCCACCGACGGGTCGGCCGAGGTCGCCGCCCGGCACGGCGCGCTGGTCGTGACCGAGTCCGTTCCGGGGTTCGGCGCCGCCTGCCACGCGGGTCTCACGGCCGCGACCGCGCCCGTCGTCTGCTTCATGGACGCGGACGCCTCGCTCGACCCGCGCCAGTTGCCGCACGTCGCGGAGGGCGTGCTGGACGGCACCGCCGACCTGGTGCTGGGCCGCCGCCGGCCCGCCGCCCGGGGGGCCTGGCCCGCGCACGCCCGGCTGGGCAACCGGCTGCTGGCCTGGCGGCTGCGCCACCGCACCGGCGCCGCGCTGCACGACCTCGGCCCGATGCGCGCGGCCCGCCGTACGGCGCTGCTCGGCCTGGGCCTGCGGGACCGCCGGTTCGGCTACCCGCTGGAGATGGTGCTCCGGGCGAGCGAGGCGGGCTGGCGCATCGGGGAGGTCGAGGTCGACTACCTGCCGCGCGTGGGCCGGTCCAAGGTCACCGGCACCGTTCTCGGCACCGTGCGGACGGTCCGCGACATGTGGCGGGCGGCGGCGTGACGCCCGTCCTCCCGCAGAGCCCACCGCAGTTCATCGTCATCGCCAAGGAGCCCAGGCCGGGGAGGGTCAAGACGCGGCTCACCCCGCCGTACACGCCCTGCCAGGCCGCCGCGCTCGCGGAGGCGGCGCTGCGCGACACGCTGGCGGCCGTCGCCGCCGCCCCGGCCGCGCGCCGGGTGCTGGCCCTGCTCGGCGAGCCCGGCCCCTGGCTGCCCGCCGGTTACGACGTGGTCCCGCAGCGGGGGAACGGCCTCGCGGAGCGGCTGGCACACGCCTTCGACGACGCCCTGGCGGCCTGCCCGGCGCCGGCGGTGCTGATCGGCATGGACACGCCGCAGGTCACCCCGGGCCTGCTGGCCGAGGCGGGACGGCTGCTGGGCGAGCACGACGTCGTGGTCGGCCCGGCCGCCGACGGCGGGTTCTGGCTGCTCGGGCACCGCGGGCCCGATCCCGCCCCGCTCTCCGGGCTGCTCGCCGGGGTGCCGATGTCGCGCTCCGACACCGGGGCGCTGCTGCTGTGCCGGATCCGCGAGGCGGGCCTGCGGGCCGCTCTGCTGCCCGAACTGACCGACGTGGACACCGCCGCCGACGCCCGCGCGGTGGCCGCGCGGGCCCCCTCCTCGCGGTTCGCGGCGGCGCTGGCGGCCCTCGGAGCGGACGTCCCGGCGTGATCGGCCCCCTCTACGCCGAGTCGCTGGACGGCGCGCGGGTCGACGTCGAGGCGGCCGACGGCAGGACGTGGCCGCTGGAGTCGTGGCGCTGGCTCGACGGCGCCGAAGGGGACGAGGCGATGCTGGCCCGCTGCGGCGACCCCACGCTCGACGTCGGCTCGGGACCCGGGCGGCTCACGGTGGCGCTGACCAGGCGCGGGGTGCGGGCCCTCGGCATCGACGTCACGCCGCGGGCCGTCCGCCTCACCCGCCTGGCCGGGGGCCGGGCCCTGTGCCGGGACGTGTTCGGCCACGTGCCGGGCGGCGGCCGCTGGGCGACGGTGCTGCTGGCCGACGGCAACATCGGCATCGGCGGGGACCCCGAGGCCCTGTTGCGGCGGGCCCGCGAACTGCTGCGGCCCGGCGGCGAGGTGGTCGCCGAACTCGGCCCTCCCGGCACCGCCACCCGGTCGGAGCGGGTCAGGCTGCGGCGGGACGACACGGTCACCGGCTGGTTCGCGTGGGCCCGCGTCGGGGCGGACGGCATCGGCCCGCTCGCCCGGCGTACGGGCTTCCGCCGCGCGGAGGTGTGGACCGAGGCGGGACGCTGGTTCGGCGTCCTCGGCTGAGTCCGGCGGCAGGCCGGACCGTTGACCACAGCTTTGGCCACAGCGTTGACCACAGCTTTGGCCACGCGTTGCGGGAAACGCGGACCGGCTCCGCCCGCCCCTGGGGCGCGCCTCGATAGCCTCCCGGAGGAATGTCGGGGAGCGCATGGCCGTCGCCCGCGGCGCGGCGCCGGGACCTCGCCGCCGTCGCGGCCCTCACCGCCGCGGCGGCGGTCGCCTACGCGATCCACTCCTGCGTACGGCTGACGCGTTTCCGGGCGGGCGCGTACGACCTGGTGATATTCGACCAGGCGGTCCGCGCGTACTCCCGCTTCGAGGCGCCCGTCTCGATGGTGAAGGGCGTCCACAACGGGTTCGGGCCGGGGTTCTGCGTGCTCGGCGACCACTGGTCTCCGGCGCTGGCGCTGCTGGCGCCGCTCTACTGGATCCACGACGGGCCCGCGACGCTGCTCGTCGCGCAGGCCGTCCTGCTCGCCCTGTCCATTCCGTTCGTGTGGGCGTACGCCTTCCGTGCCGCCTCCCGGTCCGGGGCCGGAGGCGGCCGCGTCGCCCATCCCGTCGCGGCCGCCTACGCGCTGTCGTGGCCGATCGCCGAGACCGTCGCCTTCGACTTCCACGAGGCGGCGTTCGCGCCGCTGCTCACGGCGGTGGCGCTGGAGCGGTACCAGGCCGGGCGCGGCCGGGCCGCGCTCCTCACCGCGCTCGCTCTGCTCCTGGTCAAGGAGGACATGGGCCTGCTGCTGGCCGGATTCGGGCTGTTCCTGCTCACCCGGCGGCGTGACCGGTGGCCCGGCGCGCTGCTCGTCGCCGGCGGCGTCGCGGCGACCCTGGTGGCGACGTCGGTCCTCGTCCCCCGCTTCGGCGGCAGGACCGGCTACTACTGGGCCTACTGGACGCTGGGCCCCGACCTCCCGCGGGCCGCGCTCCACGCCGTCACCCGGCCCGGCGACGTCCTCGCGCTGCTCGCCGACCCGCCGCTGAAGCTGCGTACGGCGGCGCTGACGCTGGCGCCCGTGCTGTTCACCGCGCTGCTCTCCCCGGCGGCGCTCGCCCTGGTCCCGCCGCTGCTGGAACGCCTGCTCGCCAGCACCTACCCGAACTGGTGGACGCCGAGGTACCACTACACCGCATTCGTCGTCGCGCCGGTCTTCGCCGCCGGGGTCGACGGCGCGCTGCGCGCCGCCGCCCTCATGACCGGGAAGGCCTGTCCCCGGCGGGCGGCACGGCTCGTCCGCGGATGGGCGGTGCTGGTGCTCGCGACCGCGGTCGCCCTCGTGCCCTTCTTCTCGTTCGGCGCGTCGCTCACGCCCGCCTTCTACGCGGAGACCGCGCGGACCCGCGCGGCGCAGCGCGCCGTCGCCGCCGTCCCCGACGGCGCGCTGGTCGAGGCGGCCGACTCCCTGGCCCCCGCGCTGTCCCCGCGTACGCGCACGCTGCTGTGGGACAGGACGCCCCGATGGGCGCCGTGGGTCGTCGCCGACGTGGGCGTCCGGACGTTCCCCTTCGCCGGCCTCCGGCAGCAGGTCGAACGCGTGGCGCGGCTGCGCGGGCACGGCTACCGCGTGGTGTTCGAGCAGGCCGGCTACGTGGTGCTCACCACGACGCCGGCGCCCGTGGCCGCGAGGAGCAGGATGTCGATCCCGGCGGCGGCGACCGCGGCGGCGAAGGGCGCCTTGGGCAGGCGGCGGCCGAGCGACAGACCGGCCACCGCGCACAAGGCCACTCCCGCGAGGGCGAGCCACTCCGCCGGGCCGGGCGGGCCCGGCGGCGCCACGGCGAGCAGCAGGGACGCCGCCAGCGGCGGCACCGGCATCAGGGCCCTGACCCGGGCGGCGCCGAGCCGCTGGGGCCAGCCCCGCACGCCGGTCGCCAGGTCCGTCTCGATGTCGGGCAGCACGTTGCCGAGGTGCGCGCCGCAGCCGAGCAGCGCCGCCGCCGCCACGGCCCACCACGCGGGCAGCGGCGGGCCTTCATGCTGGGCCGGCAGGCCCGCCGCGACGAACACCGGCACGGCGCCGAACCCGATCGCGTACGGCGCCCACGACGCGGCAGTGCCCTTCAGCCACAGGTTGTAGGCCCAGGCCGCGGCGACGGCGAGCAGGTGCGCCGCGGCCGGCAGCGGCCCGCAGGCCAGCGAGAGCGGCACGCACGCCGCCAGCGCCGTGAAGGCCGCGGCGCGCACCGTGCCCGCGGTCACCAGGCCCGCGACGACGGGCTTGCCGATCCGCCCGGCCGCGGCGTCCCTGGCGGCGTCCACGGCGTCGTTGCACCAGCCCACCGAGAGCTGGCCGGTCAGCACGGCGAGCGCCACCGGCACCGCCCCGGGGAGCCCGCGCCCGGCGAGCACCACGAGCGCCGTGACCAGGACCGTCACCGCGACGGCCGGGCCCGGATGGCACGCGCGGGCCAGCCCGGCCAGCTGCCGCGGCATGTCGCCGGGGAGTGCTCTGGAGCAGGTCATCGTCACGAGCGTAACCGGATGATCCGGGTTGGTAGGTATGTGAGCCGCCTGGACGGGCAAGAGTGCAGGTAGCTTCCTCCGCCAGCCAGTGGGATGTGAGATGACCCGGATCGCGGCCGTCCATGGTGTCCTTCCTCCCCATCGCCACTCGCAGAAGGAGATCACGGACACGCTGGCGAGGGTCTGCCTCCCCCCGGGCGCCGACCGCCGGCTCCTCGACAGGCTGCACGCGAGCGCGCGGGTGGAGCACCGCAACCTCGTGCAGCCGCTCGACCGGTACGGCAAGCTCGACGGCTTCGGCATGGCCAACGACCTGTTCATCGAGGCCGCCCTCGACCTGGGCGCGGAGGCCGTGACCGGCGCGCTCGACGCCGCCGGCCTCACTCCGGCGGACGTGGACATGATCATGTGTACGTCGGTCACCGGCGTCGCCGCGCCGTCCCTGGACGCCCGGCTGGCCAACCGGATCGGGCTGCGTCCCGACGTGAAGCGGGTGCCGGTGTTCGGACTCGGCTGCGTGGCAGGGGCGGCGGGCATCGCCCGGCTGCACGACTACCTGCGCGGGTGGCCGGGCCATGTCGCGGTGCTGCTCTCGGTCGAGCTGTGCTCCCTCACCCTGCAGCGCGACGACTCCTCCACGGCCAACCTCGTGGCGGGCGCGCTGTTCGGGGACGGCGCCGCCGCCGTGGTCGCGTACGGCGACGACCGTGAGATCCCCGGCCGTGAGATCCCCGGGGGGCGGCCGGGCCCGGCCGTCGTCGCGACCCGCAGCCGCCTCTACCCCGGCTCGGAACGGGTGATGGGGTGGGACGTGCGCGACAGCGGGTTCCGGGTCGTCCTGGACGCCGGGGTGCCCGACGTGGTGCGCACCCACCTCGCCGGGGACGTGGGCGGGTTCCTCGGCGACCACGGCCTGGACATCGGCGACATCACCGCGTGGGTCTGTCATCCCGGCGGCCCGAAGGTGCTGGAGGCGGTCGCGGAGACGCTCGCGCTGCCGGAGGGCGCGCTCGACCTCACCTGGCGCTCGCTGGCCGCCATCGGCAACCTGTCGTCCGCGTCCGTGCTGCACGTGCTGCGGGACACCCTGGCCCTGCGGCCACCGCCGCCGGGCACCCCGGGGGTGCTCCTCGCGATGGGCCCGGGATTCTGCTCCGAGCTCGTCCTGCTGCGCTGGTGAAGGGGAGCCGGCGGGAGCCGGCCGGGAGGGATGGAGGGGACCGATGTCGCCCTGGTACGCGGTGCTCGTCGCGCTCGTCGGCGTGGAACGCCTCGCGGAGCTGTTCGTCGCGCGCCGCAACGCCCGCTGGAGCATGGGCCGCGGCGGGGTGCTGTACGGCGCCGGGCACTACCCCTGGATGGTCGCCCTGCACACCGGCCTGCTCGCCGGGTGCCTGCTGGAGGCGGCTCTGGCGGACCGGCCGTTCGTCCCGGCCCTGGGCTGGCCGATGCTGGCGCTCGTCGTGGCCGCGCAGGCGCTGCGCTGGTGGTGTGTCACGAGCCTCGGCCCCCAGTGGAACACCCAGGTCATCGTCGTGCCGGGCCTGCCCCTCGTGACGCGGGGGCCGTACCGGTTCGGGTGGCTGCGTCACCCCAACTACGTCGCCGTGGCGGTGGAGGGCGCGGCCCTGCCGCTCGTGCACTCCGCGTGGCTGACCGCACTGGCCTTCACCCTGCTCAACGTGCCGCTCATGGTCGTCCGCCTGCGGTGCGAGAACGCCGCCCTCGCGACCGCCGCCCCCGCCGCGCCCGGTTCCCTGCGGCCCGCCCGGTGATCGACGTGCTGGTGGCCGGGGGCGGGCCCGCGGGGCTGGCCACGGCCATCCACGCGGCGCTGGCCGGCCTGGAGACGGTCGTGGTCGAGCCGAGGGCCGTCCCGGTCGACAAGGCGTGCGGGGAGGGCCTGATGCCCACCGGCGTCGCCGCCCTCGCCGGCCTGGGCATCGACCTGGGGATCGCGCTGCCGGAGAGCAGGCCGTTCCTGGGCATCCGCTACGTCGACGGACGGCACCGGGTGCAGGCGGAGTTCCGGGACGGCGCCGGGCTCGGCGTGCGGCGCACCGCGCTGCACGCGGCCCTGGCCCGGCGCGCGCGGGAGGCCGGAGTCCGGACGGTCTCCGGGCGGGTCGCCGGCGTGCGCGCCGGCGACGCCGACGTGCACGCGCGGGTGCTGCCCTCCGGCGGCGTCCCGGACGGGCCCGGTCTGCGGGCGCGCTGGCTGGTCGCGGCGGACGGCCTGCACTCGCCGATCAGGGCGTCCCTCGGGCTCGACCTGCCCGCGGGCGGCCCCCGCCGATACGGCCTGCGCCGCCACTACCGGGTGGCGCCGTGGACCGACTTCGTGGAGGTGCACTGGGCGCCGGGCGGCGAGGCGTACGTCACGCCGGTGGGCGACGACCTCGTCGGCGTGGCCGTGCTGAGCGGCGAGCGGCGGGGATACCACGAGCACCTGGCGGCGTTCCCGGACCTGCTCGCCCGGCTGGACGGGCCGCCCGCCACCCCGGTGCGCGGAGCCGGGCCGCTGCGCCAGCGGGTCCGCCGGCGCGTGGCCGGGCGGGTCCTGCTCGTGGGCGACGCGGCGGGCTACGTGGACGCGCTCACCGGCGAGGGCCTCTCGCTCGCGCTGCTGTCGGCCCGCGCGCTGGTCGGCTGCCTGCGCGCGGGCCGCCCCGAGGAGTACGAGGCCGCCTGGCGACGCCTGTCACGGCGGTCGCGGCTGCTCACCGCCACGCTGCTGGAGGCCCGGAGGCACCCCCCGGCGGCGCGGATGATCGTGCCGGCCGCCCGGCGGCTGCCCGTGCTGTTCCGCGCGGCGGTCCGATCGCTCGCCTGAGCGGCCCGTGAAAGCGGCCCAGGGGCTGAATCCGGACATGGTCTAATTTATCCATGACCGGAATTCACAGTTCGCGAACGCCCGTTTTTAGGCGCCGCCGCACAGCGTTATATCCCCCGACGTTAGAACTTACTTCGAGATGAACGAAGTGGCCATCTTTTGTGACAGGTATGCAAGGATACAGCGCATGTACCGAAAGGCGAGGCCGATGTTACGGCGAGGATGACTGGAGGGTCGTCACTTGCCTGACTTCGCGATACTCGCCCTGCTCACGCTGCTCGGCGCGCTCCCCCTCACCGCGCTGGCGGTCCTGGCCCTCCGGCTGCGCCGGCTGCGCACCATGCAGGCCGAGGCCGTCCGCCAGGCCGCGGCCGAGGCCCGGGAGCAGTTCGGCCGGGACGTGCACGACCTCGTGAGCAGCCGGCTGTGGCTGGCCACCCTGCGCAGCGAACTCGCCTACCGCCTCGCCGAGGACGACAACCCGCTGCGCCCCGCCCTCGCCGACGTGGTGCAGGCGATCCGCCACGCCGCCGCGGACATCCGCAACGTGACCCGCTCGTTCCAGGACGTCTCACTGCCGTCGGAGCTGGCCAACGCGCGTGCCGTGCTCCGCGCGTACGGGACCGACTGCAAGATCGAGACCACCGACGCGGAGCTCTCGGACCAGATCAGCGCCACCCTCGCCATCATGGTGCGGGAGGCCGTGACCAACGTCGTGCGGCACAGCAGGGCGACCCTGTGCGTCATCGAGATCGCCCTGCGCGCCGGCACGGTGACGCTGACCGTGGCCAACGACGGCGTCGATCCCTCCGCTCCGTCCGGCACCGGCAGCGGCCTGGACAACCTCCGCACCCGCGCGGCCGCGCTCGACGGCGTCGTGGGAACGGTCCTCGACCCGGACGGCTGGTTCCGCCTGGTCGCCGAGATCCCCAGCAGGGGCAAAGACCGCCGCTGACCGGTCGCCGGCCGGACGGACCGCTCCAAAGGACTCCACGCGGGTCCGAAATCATGTCCGCGCACTTGACCTGCCGGTTGACGGAGAACCTCACCGCCGGCCTCACCAAGGCCTCCGGGCGACCGTGAAGAGCGTCACCCCATGACCCGTGACCGCGTCATGGTTTGTTATGTGCAGATTTCACATGACGCAGTTGACGGGCGTAACTTGGCCCATCCCCGCAATTCCGGAATTCTTACTTGCGACCGGCCTAAGGGGACATCTGGTGATTAGTAAGTACGAGATTTACTGCCTCGCAGATCCCTTGTTCTACGACACGCTCGACAGCAAGCGCGCGGAGCACCCGGATTTCTCCGTGGCCGCGCGGCCCACCCCCGAGGGATGGGCGCATCTCGCGACCGGAACGTGGCTGCACTACGCGCCGGCCGGCGCCACGTTGCCCACCCAGGGATGGAAGATCCACATCTCCTCCTCCGTACGGGAGGCGGAGCGGGTGATCGCGGCGGCGTGGGACTACTGCGTGCCCCGCGGGCTGGCCTTCAAGTTCCTGCGCGGCCGGCGCGTGATGACCATGCAGAACTCCAAGTACGCCTTCCGCGGGTCGAGCGGCAAGCTGGTCACCATCTACCCGGTCGACGAGGCCGAGCTCGAGCTGACGCTCAAGGAGCTGGCCGAGGTCCTCGACGGCGTCGAGGGCCCGTACATCCTCAGCGACCTGCGCTACGGCGACGGACCGCTCTACGTCCGGTACGGCGGGTTCGCCGAGCGTCACTGCCTCGACGAGAGCGGCGAGCAGGTCCTCGCGATCGAGAACGCCGACGGCGAGCTCGTCCCCGACGTGCGCGTCCCGGGGTTCTCCCTGCCCTCCTGGGTGCCCCTGCCCGCGTTCCTCGAACCCCACCTCGCCGCCCGCAACGCCGTGACCATGGAAGGCGTGCCGTACCAGGTCGACAGCGTGCTGCACTTCTCCAACGGCGGCGGCGTCTACCTCGCGCACGACACGCGCACCGGCGAGAAGGTGGTGCTGAAGGAGGCGCGTCCGCACGCCGGGCTCGACGTGGAGGGACGCGACGCGGTCACCCGCCTGCGGCACGAGGCCGAGATCATGGAGCGCCTCGCCGGGCTGGACTGCGTCCCCCGCCTGCACAGCCACTTCACCGTGGGCGAGCACCACTTCCTCGCGCAGGAGTACGTCGACGGCACCTCGCTCAGCCAGCTCATCGCGCAGAAGCACCCCCTCACGCGGGCCGACCGCACGCCGGAGATGAACACGGACTACGCGGAGTGGGCCGTCACGATGCTCGCCAAGGTGCGCGCGGCGGTCTCGGCCCTGCACGAGCGCGGCGTGGTGTTCGGCGACCTGCACCCCTTCAACATCCTCGTCGAGGACGACCGGGTGGTGCTGATCGACTTCGAGGTCTCCTCGCCGGTCGAGGAGCGCAGGCGGCCCACGCTGGCCAACCCCGGCTTCGTTCCGCCGAGCGGCCTGGCCGGCGTCGAAGCCGACGAGTACGCCCTGGCCTGCCTGCACCTCGGGATATTCGCCCCGATGACCACCATGCTGCTGCAGCTCCACCGGCCCAAGGCCGCCCAGCTCGGCAGGCTGGTGAAGGAGACGTTCCCGGTGCCGCCCGAGCTGATCGACGGCGCGGTGGCGACGCTCCTCGGCCTCGAGACCGGCGTACGACCGGCCGAGCCGGAGCCGAGCCGGCTCTCCGAGGGCTGGCCCGCACTCCGGGACGCCCTGGCGACGGCGATCCTCGCCTCGGCGACACCGGGGCGCGACGACCGGCTGTTCCCCGGCGACATCGTCCAGTTCGAGCCCGGCGGCGGCGTGAGCCTCGCGAACGGCGCGGCCGGCGTGCTCTACACGCTGGCCGCGACGGGGGCCGGGCGCTTCCCCGAGCACGAGGAGTGGCTGGTCAGGCGGGCGGCGGAGCCGGGCATCGGAATCGGCTTCTACAACGGGCTGCACGGCGTGGCGTACGCGCTGGAGGAGCTCGGGCGGCGCGCGGACGCGCTCGGCGTGGCCGAGCGGTGCCTGCGGGAGCCCTGGGAGGGGCTCGACCTCAGCCTCTACCGCGGCCTGTCCGGCGTCGCCCTCGCCCTGATGCACCTGCACGACGCGACCGGCGAGCCCGAGTTCCGCGAGCGGGCCACGCGCGTCGTCACCGCGGTGGCCGACCGGCTCGGCGGCCCGGACGACGTCCCCGAGATCAGCGGAGGCAGGTATCCGCACGCGGGGCTGATGTACGGCTCGTCGGGGCCCGCCCTGATGTTCCTGCACGCGTACGAGCGCACCGGCGACCCCGGTCTGCTCGACCTCGCGGCCACCGCACTGCGCCAGGACCTGCGCCGGTGCGTCGGCCGCGAGGACGGGCAGCTCCAGGTGCAGCAGGGCTGGCGGACCAACCCCTACCTGGACGAGGGGTCGGCCGGCATCGGCCTGGTGCTCGACCGCTACCTCACGCACCGCGGCGACGCCCACCCTGACGACGACTTCGCCGGGTCGCTGGCCGCCATCCGGTCGGTGCTGGCCCTTCCGTACTACGTCCAGTCGGGGCTGTTCGCCGGCCGGGCGGGCATGATCACCTGCCTGTCGTCCGGCTCGCGCCCCGACCCCGGGGCCGCCGAGGCGCAGATCGCCCGGCTGGCCTGGCAGGAGCTTCCGTACCAGGGCGGGCTGGCCTTCCCCGGCGCGCAGTTGCTCCGCCTGTCCATGGACTTCGCCACAGGGAGCGCCGGCGTGCTGTTCGCGCTCGGCACCGCGCTGCACGACGAGCCGGTCCGCCTCCCGTTCCTCGAGCCCCCCGGACGGTCACAGGCGCGGGCCCCCCTGCGCACCGCCGCCGGGTCGGATGTCCCGACCAGCACCGGAAGGAGGTGAATCGCAATGGCGCTCCTCGACCTTCAGACCCTCGAGACCCCCGGTGGTCACGGTGGCGGCGGCGGCAGCAACCTGAGCCTGCTCGCCTGCACCCCGCACGAGAACAGCAGCCTCAGCCTCATCTGCGGCTGACAGCTCCTCGCTCGACCCCACTTCCGGCACCGTGCCGGGTGAACCATCCAGACAAGGGAGATGATCCACATGGCGCTTCTCGACCTGCAGACCCTCGAGGCCCCCACCGGTGGCGGCGGCGGTGGCACCCAGGGCAGCAACCTGAGCCTGCTGGGCTGCACCCCGCACGAGAACAGCAGCCTGAGCATCATCTGCGGCTGATAGCCGCGGCTGCTGGCGCATGAAGCGAAGGTCTGGGCGGTCGTCGCGGCCGCCCAGGCTTCCGCGTTTCGGGACTGGAGGACCCCTGGTGAGTTCTCGTTCGGCGGACCTGCTGATCGCGCGGGCCGTACGGCGCGGCGGGCCCTGGCTCGCGGTGCTGACGGCGACGGCGCTGACGGGCGCCGCCGCCGACCTGCTCGTCCCGGCGGCGCTCGGCCGAGCGCTCGACGCCGTCGTGCGGACCTCCCCCGACCTCCCGGAGACGGTCGCCGTCGCCGCACTGCTGGCCGGGCTCGTCGTCGTGTGCGACGCGCTGGGCGTCCTCGCCGCGGGGGTGAGCGGCGCGCGGGCCGCCCAGTGGCTGCGCACCCGGGTCGTGACCCACACCCTGTCGGCCGGGACCGGGATGACCCGGCATCTCGCCCCCGGGGAGATCGTCACCCGCGCCGGCGTGAACGTCGAGGAGGCGGGCCGGACCCCGGAGGCCGTCGTGACGGCCGCCACCCTGGTCATTCCGTCGGCCGGCAGCGTCGTCGCCCTCGTGCTGATCGACCCGTGGCTCGCGGTCACGCTGGTCGCCGGCCTGCTGCTGATCGTGGCCGTGCTGCGCGCGTTCATGCGGAAGACCACCGCGGCCTCCGGCGGCTACCAGGAGGCGCAGGGCCAGATCGCGGGCATGCTCGTCGGAGCGCTCGCCGGTGCCCGCACCATCAGCGCGGCCGGCACCGAGGACCGCGAGGCCGCACGGGTGCTGGCCCCGCTCCCCCGGCTACGCGCCCAGGGCCTCGCGCTGTGGCGACTGCAGGCGCGGGCCGGTGTGCAGGCCGCCGTCGTCGTCCCGCTCCTGGAGATCGCGGTGCTCGCCGTCGGCGGGCTCCGCCTGTCGGCGGGCGGCCTCACCGTGGGCGAACTGCTCGCCGCCGCGCGCTACGTCGTGCTCGGCGCGGGCCTCGGATCGGCGCTGGGCTACGCCGCGCGCATCGCCCGCGCCCGGTCGGCCGCGCAGCGCCTGGAGCAGCTTTTCGCCGTGCCGCCCCCGGCGTACGGCTCCCGCCCGCTGCCGCCGGGCCCGGGCACCCTGGAACTACGTGACGTGACCGTACGGGCCGACGGGGTCCGGCTGCTGAGCGGGATCAGCTTCGTGGTGCCGGGAGGCACCTGCACGGCGGTGGTCGGCCGCTCCGGCTCGGGCAAGTCGTCGCTGGCCGCCGTCGCCGGACGGCTCGCCGACCCCGAGCGGGGCGTCGTGCTGCTGGACGGCGTGCCGCTCCGGGAGATCGGCAGGGAGCCGCTGCGGCGTGCGGTCGGGTACGCGTTCGAGCGCCCGGCCCTGTTCGGCCGCACCCTGGGCGAGGCCGTCGGCTTCGGGCTCCCGGCTCATGACGAGAACACGGTGCGGGCCGCGGCCGTCGCGGCCTGCGCCGACCCCTTCGTCCGCAGGCTGCCCCTCGGGTACGCCACCCCGGTCGAGGAGGCGCCGATGTCCGGGGGCGAGATCCAGCGGATCGGCCTCGCCCGCGCGTTCGCCCAGGCCGGGCGGGTGCTGATCCTCGACGACGCCATGTCGAGCCTCGACACGGTCACCGAGCGGCAGGTCGGGCGCGCGCTCACGGGCAGCCTGGCCGACCGCACCCGCCTGGTGGTGGCCCATCGGGTGACGACGGCGGCGCAGGCCGACCAGGTCGTGTGGCTGGAGGACGGGCGGGTCCGCGCGATCGGCACACACGAACGGCTGTGGGCCGATCCCGGCTACCGGGCCGTCTTCCAGGCGCAGGAGGCGTCGTGAGGCGGCGGGTCCTCCTGGACGCGCTGTGGCGCGAGCCGTCCCGGCTGCTGTGGCTGGCCTGCTGGTCGGTGGCCGAGGCCCTGCCCTCGCTCACCGGGGGATACGCGGTCGCGCGCGCGGTGGACGACGGGTTCGCGGCCGGCCGGCCCGGCGTCGGGTTCGCCTGGCTCGGGGTCATGGCCGCCGCGTGGGCGGTGGCCGCGGTGTCCGCCCGGCAGGTGCTGCTGCTGATCGCCGGGATCGTCGAGCCGTTCCGCGACGACCTGCTGAGGCGGGTGGTGACCGGGGCGCTGCGGGCCGGGCGGGGCGGCGACAGCGCGGCCGTCGCCCGGATGAACCATCAGGTCGAGCTGGCCAGGGACGCTTTCGGCGCCATCATCACGGTGGTCAGGTCGTTCGTGTTCACGCTGGTCAGCGTGGCGGTGGGACTGTCGACCCTGGCGCCCGCCGTGGTCCCGCTCGTGCTGCCCCCGGTGGCCCTCGGGCTGGGCCTGTTCCTCGTCTCCCTGCCCTCGCTCGCGCGGCGGCAGCGGGAGTTCATCGTCGCCGACGAGCGTACGGCGGCCGCCGTGGCCGCGATGGCGAGCGGACTGCGGGACGTGACCGCCTGCGGCGGGGAGGAGCGGGTCGCGGCCGAGGTCGGGCAGGCGGTGACCCGGCAGGCCGCGTCCGCGCGGGCGCTCGCCCGGGTGACCGCGACGCGGACGCTGTCACTGGCCGTGGGAGCGTGGCTGCCGGTCGTGCTGCTGCTCGCGGGCGCGCCCTGGCTCGTCCGCCAGGGGATCACCGGCGGGGTGATCCTCGGCACGCTGACCTACGTCATGCAGTCGCTCGCCCCCGCACTGGGCGGCCTGGTGCAGGGCCTGGGCGTCAGCGGCGTACGCCTCGCCGTCACGCTGGAGCGCATCCTGCACGTGCCCGGCCCGCCGGTGGCGCACGGTGACACAGAGCCGGACACCCTGCCGGACAGTGCCCGCCTGGTGCTCCGGGGCGTCCGGTTCGCGTACGGCACCGCCGATCAGAAGGCCCCCGAGCCGGTCATCGACGGCTTGGACCTCGACGTGCCGGAGGGCGACCACCTGGCCGTCGTCGGCCCGAGCGGGATCGGCAAGTCCACGCTGGCCGCGCTGGTCGCCGGCCTGCTCACGCCGGACGAGGGCGAGGTCCTCGTCGGCGGCGTCCCGGCCGCGCGGGTGCTCCCGGCCGCCCGCGCGCTGATCCCCCAGGAGGCGTACGTCTTCCCCGGCACCCTGGCCGAGAACCTGACCTATCTCGCGCCCGGCGCGACGCCGGAGCGGGTGGACGAGGTCGTCGCGGCGTTCGGGCTCGCGGACCTCGCGCAGCGCTGCGCAGGCGGCCCGCTCGACCCGGCCGAGCTGTCGGCGGGCGAACGGCAGCTCATCGCGCTGGCCAGGACTTATCTGTCCCCCGCCCGGCTGGTCGTGCTCGACGAGTCGACCTGTCACCTCGACCCGGCGGCGGAGGCGCGGGCGGAGGCCGCGTTCGCGGCGCGCGGCGGGACGCTGGTCGTGGTGGCCCACCGCATCTCGTCGGCCCTGCGCGCCAAGCGGGTGCTCGTCATGGACGGCACCCGGGTCAGGCTCGGCTCCCACGAGGAGATGGTGGCCGCGTCACCGCTGTACGCCGACCTCGTGGGGCACTGGACCGGCCTACCGGCGGGGGCGGTAGCGGAGGATGCCGATGTCGCGTCCGGCAGACGGCCAGAGCCAGCCGCACTCGGAGGCGATCTGAATCGCCTCGACGCGTGAGCGGGCCCCCACCTTGCCGAGGATGCGGGACAGGTAGTTGCGCACGGTGCCCTGTGACAGGCACAGGCGGTCGGCGATCTCGCAGACGGTGGCCCCCGCGGCGGCGGTCTCCAGGACGTCCAGCTCGCGGGCGGTCAGCGGGTTGCTGTCGGCGTCGAGCGCCGCGACGGCCAGCTCGGGGTCGATGACCCGCTCGCCCGCGGCCACCCGGCGGATGCAGTCGACGAGGTGGGCCGGAGAGGCGTCCTTCACGACGTAGCCGCGCACGTTGGCGTCGAGCGCCTTGCGCAGGGCCGTGGGCGTGCCGAGCCCGGTGAGCACGACGGTCTTGCAGGAGGGTAATCGGCGGTGCAGCTCGGCCGCCGCGGTGAGGCCGTCGACGCCGGGCATGCCGATGTCGAGCACGGCGACGTCGGGGCGCCGCAGACAGCCCAGCCGCACGATGTCCTCGCCCTTGTCCGCCTCCGCCACGACCTCCAGGTCGTCCTCGCTCGACAGCAGTGCGACCAGCGCCTTGCGGATGAGGTGCATGTCCTCGGCGAGCATCAGTCGGATCAACCCAGACTCCCTACCACGCGACGCGAGCGGGTGCTCGCCCTGTGTGACCGCGATCTCACCACTATGACCGCCGAACGTGAGCACAGGGACCTCTCTACCCGAACTGTCATCTTTAATCTGCGGATGAGTCAGGAAAAAGCCGGACGCCTGGCTTCCTAGGGGAGCCAGGCGTCCGTGAACTGCTGATATGTTCGTTTTCTGGGGTGTTACTTAGTGGTGCCGGATCACCTTGACGTAGTCGGTGGCCTCGGAACCCTTGAGACGGCGGGTGCCGTCGAAGCGCACGCCCCAGGTGCCCGACTGGTAGGCCCGCACCCGGGTGGCGAAGTCGCCGTCGCCGTCGGTCCTGATGGTGTCCACGTACCGCCACTTGCGGGAACCCGCGGGCAGGAAGTAGACGCCGACCTCCTGGGAGCCCAGCCAGTGCCAGTCGTGCCAGTAGTCACGGCTGTCGTAGCAGTCGTCGTGCCCGCCGCGACGGCCGGTGTAGCCGTTCCAGCCGAAGTACCAGTCGGAGTAGCACTGCGCGACCTGCAGCTCACCCTTGAGGGTCAGCGCACGGCCCTTGCGGACCGGCTCGGGTGTGGCGTCGAAGCCGACGATGCGGGTCGCCTTGGGGCCCGACGGACGCGGCGCGTGCCACTCCTTGCGCTTGACCCTGAAGGAGCGCTCCGCGGTGAGCGTCCGGCCGTCGAGGCCCTCGGCCTCGATCCGCACCCTGTAGACGCCCTCCCGGTCGTGCCTGTCGAAGCTCCACGACTGGGAGAAGGTGTCGAAGGACGGGCCGTCGTGCGGGCCGCCGCTCTTACGCTTGCCCCACCACGGGCCGTCGTGGCCACCGTGGCCGCCGCCGTGCCCGCGGGACCCGGACAGGGTGAAGGTGACCTTCCTGACGTCCTTGGTCCTGACCGAGGCGGAGACCGTGGCGGAGCCACGCCCGCCCACGACGACCACGTCCGGGTTGACGCCGAACCACAGGATTCGCGCTTCGGGCACGTACGGACGCCGGCTCTCCGCGGTCGGGGTGGGTGTGGGGGTCGGCGTCGGTGTGGCCGACGGTGTGGGCGTCGGCGTGGATGTGACCGGGTCCGCGTGAGCGGGCGCGGTCGCGAGCGCCGTGGCGCCCATGGCGATCACTGCCAGGGCGGTAGCAGCTCGTTTCACCATGAGGGTGTGTCCTCTCCCCGTGTTCAAACGCGCCCCCGGGTTGGGGCGCGCCAACGTCATAGACGCTAAAAGGAAAAGGAAAGTTGCCAGGTTTCTCAGAGTAAACTGTAACGAGTCTGTAACTGTCCCTTATATGCCACTTCTGTGCTTTCTATGGCATTAAAGGGTGATTCGTGCCTAGCGCTCGGAGCTGACATCGGCGGCGTAGCGGGGCGAGCCCGCGTACTCGGCGCGCCAGGTGCCCTGGCCGTCCTCCCGCGTCCGGGCGCTGAACCAGCCGTCCCTCCGGGTGACCGCCTCGCCCGCGGGCCGCCACTCCGACGACCCGGCGGGCCTGAAGGAGATCCTCACCCGCTGCCCGGGGAAGGGCCGGTAGTCGACCCGCCCGCCTGGGTCGACGCGCAGCAGCGTCCCCGTGACCCGGGTGTCGTCCCCGCCCCGGCCACGGGCGACCTTGAGCCCCTCGATCTCGGTCGCGCGCCGCAGATGGAACACCGTCCGCGCGACGGCCGTCCCGCCCCGGGCGTCCACGGCGGTCGCGGTGACCGTCCAGGGCCCGCTCGGATACCACCGCGACAGGGGCCGGTCGGGCAGGAAGCGCCACGTCTCCCATCCGCCGGTTGCGCTGTCTCCCCCGGCTGTGCTGTCTCCTCCGGTTGCGCTGTCTCCTCCGGCCGGGGCCGGCCCGGCGGGCCGTCCGTGTCTGGCCGCGCCGACGATGCCGGGCACCGCGGTGGCCAGGCCGCTCAGCCCCGGCATCGGCACGGCGTCCCCGAACGGCGGCGGGGGGCCGTCGCCCGGATCGTCCTCCCCGCCGGGCTCTCCTTTATCGGGCTCCCCTTTACCCGGCCCCTCCCCGCCTGGTTCGTCCCCGCCCGGTTCCTCCCCACCGGCGGAGGGGGCGCGGCCGGGTTCGAGGACGACCGAGACGCGGTTCGCGCCGCGCGCCACCACGTCGACGACCAGCCGCACCGATCCGGCCGGCCCGACGACGGGGTCGGACGGCCGCACCACGACCGAGCGGATCGCCGTCCCACCGGCGGCGGGCACGGGAGCGGGCACCGTGGCCGGAGATGACGCGACGAGAGATGACGCGGCGAGGGAGAACGCGGCGAGGGAGGACGCGACGAGTGCGGGCACGAGAAGAGGCGTCGTCATGCCCCGAGACCGTACGCACGCCCGGCACCCGTCCCGCCCCCGACACTCTCCCGGGCCGGTAAAACTTCCCCAGGCTCAGCCGGCCGCGTACAGTTCCTCGATCACGTCGGCGTACCTGGCGTGCACGACGCGGCGCTTGAGCTTGAGGCTCGGGGTGAGCTCCTCGGTCTCGGCCGTCCACTCGACCGGCAGCAGCCGCCACCGCTTGACCTGCTGCACCCGGGCGAGCTTGCGGTTGGCGGCCTCCACCGCAGCCTCGATCTCCTTGAGCAGGTCCGGATGCCCGGCCAGGGCGGCCAGCGACTCGAAGGCGATGCCGCGGGCCCGCGCCCACTCGGGCGCGACCTCCGCGTCGAGCGTGAGGATCGCCACGGGGTACGGCCGCCCGTCGCCGTACGCGAGGGCCTGCCCGATGAGCGGGTGCTCCTTCAGGTGGCCCTCGATGACGGCCGGGGACACGTTCTCCCCTCCGGAGGTGATGAACAGTTCCTTCTTGCGGTCGACGATGCGGACGAACCCGTCCTCGTCGATCGACCCGACGTCGCCCGTGTGCAGCCAGCCGTCGGCGTCCAGCAGTTCGGCGGTCGCCTCGGGCAGTCCCAGGTAGCCCCGGGTGTTGAGCGGGCTGCGGGTGAGGATCTCGCCGTCCGCCGCCACCCGCACCTCGACGCCGGGCTCGGCCCGTCCGACCGTACCGAGCCGGAAGACCTCCGGGCTGTTGACCGTGAAGGCGCCGGTCGTCTCGGTCATGCCGTAGACGTCGATGACCTTCAGGCCCAGGCCGGCGAAGAAGCGCTGCACCTCGGGCGGCATCGGCGCGGCGGCGGTGGCGCACCAGAGGGCCCGGTCGAGCCCGATCAGGCCGCGGATCACCGACAACAGTGCGGCGTCCGCCCGCTCGTACGCCTCCCGCACCTCCGGCGAGACCGTGTGGCCGTACTGCTGCCCCTCGATGTAGGCGAGCCCGGCGGCCATCGCGGCGCGCACGTTCTCCTGCTGGTCGGCGGGCTGTGCGGCCAGGAGCGCCTGCAGCCGGGCGGCCATCTTCTCCCAGACGCGGGGCACGCCGAAGAACAGCACCGGGCGCACCTGGCCCAGCGCCTGGGCGAGGGCGGCCAGGTCCGTGCAGAAGTACACGTGGTTGAGCTTGAACAGCGGCAGGTACAGGCTGAGCGCCCGCTCGGCGATGTGGGCGTAGGTGAGGTAGGAGATCTGCGTCCCCCGCTCGGGCAGGTCGATCATCCGCTGCGTCGCCGCGATCTCGAAGAGCACGTTCGCGTGCGTGAGCGGAACGCCCTTGGGCATGCCGGTCGTGCCTGAGGTGTACAGCACGCTGAGGACGTCGTCCGGGGTCACCTCCCGCCAGCGCCGCTCGGCCGCCTCCGGGTCGGCGGCGTACGCCCGCGCGCCGAGCACCAGGAAGTCCTCCCAGCTCAGGAAACGCTCGTCGCCCTCGGAGGCGCCCTCCAGCATGATGATCCTGGTCAGTTCGGGCAGCTCCCCGAGCACGGGCTCCCAGCGGGCCAGGTCGCCGGGGCCGCCGAGCACCGCTACCCGGGCCCCGACGTCACGGGCGACGTACGCGACCTGCTCGGGGGCGAAGGTCGCGTAGATGGAGCAGGAGACGGTGCCCGCGTGGACGGCGCCGAGGTCGGCCAGCACGTGCTCGCTGCGGTTGACCAGCATCAGCGCGACCGCCTCCCCCGGCCGCAGGCCGAGCGCGGCGTAACCGGCGGCGATCTCCAGCACGCGCCGCCGCGCCTCGGCGTACGTCAGCGTGCGCCAGCCTCCGGCGCCGTCCGGATCGGAGTAGGCGGGCGCGTCCGGGTTCTCCTCCGCGGCCCATCTGAACTGTTCGCAGAGGGTCCTGCCCGCGATCTCGTGTTCGATCGCGGCCCGCTCCTCGAGAACGCCGGCCATCGTGCCTCCCAACGGGTATGTCGCACGCGTGGCCTGCATCGCACCACAGGGGATCACCGAGGACAAGACTCCGTGTGCGGGGAGCACAAGAATGCGTCATCTCAAACGGACAAACAGGACATAAGTGCATATAAAGTACTGAGATGATGCGTGATCGGGGGGTACGCATGGCATCCGGACGACCTGGGCCGCCTGCCGGGGAGCGACCGTTCTTCGGCCACCCGCGGGGACTGGCCACGCTGTTCGGCACGGAGATGTGGGAGCGCTTCAGCTACTACGGCATGCGTGCCGTGCTCGTGCTGTTCCTGACGGCGCCCGTCACCCGCGGCGGCATGGGCCTGCCGGAGACGACCGCCGTGGGCGTCTACGGCGTGTACGTCGCCTCGGTGTACCTGCTGGCCGTCGTGGGCGGCTGGCTGGCCGACCGGCTGCTCGGGGCGCGCAGGACCGTCCTGGTCGGCGCGTCGGTGATCATGGGTGGCCACCTGAGCATGGCGATGCCCATGGGTGGCGGATTCGTCTGGCTCGGCCTCGTGCTCATCGCGCTGGGCAGCGGCCTGCTCAAGCCGAACATGGCGGCGCTGGTGGGTGAGTTGTACCGGCACGAGGACGACGCCCGGCGCGACTCCGGCTACACGATCTTCTACATGGGCGTGAACCTGGGCGCGTTCCTCGGCATCATGATCGTGCCCTGGCTGCAGACCGGCGGCCGCTGGCACCTCGCCTTCGGCGCGGCGGCGATCGGCATGCTCTTCGGCCTCGTGCAGTACGTGCGGGGCAGGGCGACCCTCTGCGGCGCCGGCGAGGAGCCCGACCACCGGCTCACGCCCGCCGAGGAACACCGCTTCAAGGTCGTCGCCGGGCTCTGCCTCGCCGTCACCGCGGGCGGGCTGGCCCTGTGGGCGGTCAGCGGGACGCTCACCGTCGACCGCTTCGCCCTCGTGCTCACGGTCGTGACGGCCGCCGTGCCGATCGCGTACTTCGCCTTCCTGTTCTCGTCCCACGAGGTCACCGCGGAGGAACGCAGGGGGCTGTTCGCCTACGTATGGCTGTTCCTCGCCGCCGCGATCTTCTGGCTCGTCTACGACCAGGCCGGAAGCTCGCTGCTGCTGTTCGCCAAGAAGGACACGAACCTCGACGTGTTCGGCTTCACGATCCCTCCGGGCTGGGTGGGGAACATCAACTCTCTCGCGATCATCGTGCTCGCCCCGCTGTTCGCCGAGATGTTCCTCAAGGCCGGCACCCGGATCAGCACGCCGCTCAAGTTCGCGATCGGCCTGGTGATCGTCGGGCTGAGCTTCGTCGTGATGTCCGTCGCGGCGGGCGTCGCCTCGGACGGGGTGAAGGTCTCGATCATGTGGCTGTTGTCGGTCTACCTCATCCAGACCATCGCCGAGCTGTTCCTCAGCCCGGCCGGGCTGTCGGCCACCAACAAGCTCGCCCCCCGGGCCTTCGAGAACCAGCTCATGGGCGTGTGGTACCTGGCGATGGCGCTCGGCGACTCCGTCGGCGGCCAGACCTACCGGCTGACCACGGTCGTGCCCATGCCCGTGTACTACCTGGTCCTCGCGCTCGCCGCGGTCGCCGCGGGCCTCCTCATGCTGCTGTTCGTCCGCAGGCTCCGCCTCCTCATGGCCGAACACCACCTGCCACCCGTGCCCGCCTCGTCCTGACCGCCGCCGCCCCGGCCCCTCACATCACGATGAGCGCGAGCCACCTGGATCCAGCGCGCGCCTACACCCGCAGTCGGGTGGTGCGGGGGTTGCGGTAGGTGAAGGCCCAGCGGTCGTCTCCGATCTTGCGGCGGGTGTAGCGGGCGGGGTGGCGGTAGCGGTCGCGGTTGTGGAACTGGCACGCCGGTCCCAGCAATTTAAGGTCGGTCAGTCCGCCGTTGCACCAGTCCTCGGCGTGGTCGATCTGGCACATCGTGGCCGGCAGCGGGCAGCCGTCCACCCAGCAGGTCGCATACCGGGCGAAGACCGCCCGCCGCTGGGCCGGGGTGGCCAGGCGGACCTTGCGGCCCATGTCCAGCACCTGCCCATCGGCGTCCATCACGATCCGCACCAAAGTGCTGGTACGGGCCAACCGATGCACGCTGGAGACGGGCAGCAGATGCCCGGTCGCCAGGATCAACCCCGGCAACCCCCGCAACCACACCCCCGGCGGCGGACTGCCTCCCACCCCCGCCCAGGCACCACCTCCCCGCCGGGCGCTGCCTTCCAACCAGGCGCTGCCCTCCGTCCACGGCGGAGCGGCAGGCTCCGCTTCCGGCGGCCCATCGCACTCCCCACGCGGCGGGGTGCTGTGTTCTGCTCCCAGCCAGGCATCGGGTCCCGCTTCCGGCGGAGCGTCGGCTCCCGCGCCCGGCTCGGCGGGCGCCTGAATGGTGGGCTCGCCGGTGGCGCTGGTCGCGTCGGGGCATGTCGCATTGGAGCGGGTCGCACAGGCCCCGGAGCCGCAGTCCGCAGCGGCATAGACGTCAGGGCCAGGATCGTCACCCGGGTCTGTGTCCAAGAAGCCCATGTTCGAGAAGCCCGTGTTCAAGGAGCCGACGTCTGAGGGGCCGGTCTCTGAGGGATGGGCACCCGACGTGTCCGTGCCTGATGGGCCGGAATCAGGGTCAGGACCAGGGCCGGGGTCGGTGCCCGAAGGGTCGGGATCAGGGCTTGGGCCGGTGCCGGAGGAGTCGGGACCAGGGCCGTCGCTCGGGTCGGCGTCTGAGGGGTCGCTGGTGGGGTGGCTGGCAGAGGGGTCGTCTGAGGGGTCGGCCGTGGGGTCGGCTGAGGGGTCGGCCGTGGGGTCGGCTGAGGGGGTGGTGCCTGCGGGCTCGCGTGAAGGTTCGGTGGCTCCGGGGTTGTCGGCTGGGGGGTCGTCGGGGAGGGATTCGGCGGTGACCAGCACCAGAAGCTCGGTCGCGATCTTGTTCTCCAGGAACGCGATGACCGCATCCGCGTTCCGCACACTCGGGGTGCGGTCATCGCCCTCGGCCTTCGGCTTTGCGTAGACATCCAGCAGGTGCTGCAACCGCCCGGCGGCCTCGACCGGGAGGTAGAACTCTCCCTCCAGTCCGCCGTTCCTGCGCCGCCGGACCCGGAAGAACCGGCGGTCGAAGTCGGCCTGCTCATCGCTTTCGTGGCCGTCGGGGTCCAGCACCGCCCGCAGATACCGCCCCGCCTTGGCCACCTCCGCCGCACCCGCCGAACCCGCCAACTCCAGCAAAATCCCCTCAGCGGTGGTCGCCTGCTCATCGGTCAACCCCGCGGTGGCGGTGCAGATCGCCTCCACAATGCCTTCGGCCAGGCTGCCCTCGGCGAACCGCTCACGCACCCGCGACAGACGACCCAACTCCACGCCCATCGTCACCAACCGACCCGCACCCGGAATCGTCATCCCCCCGACGCCGCGCAACCACAACCTGGTGGAGGCATGCCCATGGTTCCTCGCCTCCCCGGACCGATGCACCCGGCCCACCCGGGCGGCCAACGCCGAAGTGATCCGGTCCCGGGCCGCCAGCAACTCCTCAGCCTCGGCCAGGCACACCTCCGCCGATTCAGGCACCGGCACCAGCGCCACCGCCCGGGCCGCCTCACCAACCGCCGCCACCGCCACCCACGACGACGACCCCACACCACAAGCACCACCAGAAGCAGCACCTGCATCACCCTGGCCAGCGCCAGGGGTACAGTCAGACGCACCAGCGGGATCACCGCTGCCGGCAGACCCGGTGCCGTCAGGAGAAGGACCGTCTGGGGAGACACCACGCGCATTCTCATCGTGGGTGGATTCGGCACCAGACGCGGTATCACCACGAGTCGTGAATGGACGAGCGGGCCCGGGCGATTCCGCCGAGTCGTCGAACCGGCTCGCATGCTTCCGCGCCGCAGGGTCGACAATCGGCACATATTCGCGGGCGAGTGAATCCTCGGTGGACCACAGAGGCGAGCGGGCGGTGAGCTGCTCCCACCAGTCGCCATAACCCGTATCGTTCGAACGAGAGAGGCGCTCAGGATCGGCGTCGAACAGATCCATCACACCTCCCCGCAGATTCGAAATCCTGTATGAATTCTTCCACATCAGCCAGTCATGAACACCCCCGCACCGGGAATTGCTGGAGCCACAGGCCAATTCCCAATTGCCGAATATGTGACCCATGCCGGGCTTCTTTCCAATTGGCGGCGAAATAGCCAGCCAGACGGTGGTCACAGGGTCGGCGTGAGCGGCTCCCGGGATGGGCGGCCGGCCGGAGAGCCCCCGAGGAAGGCCATGCCGGAGACGACGTGCGAGGTGCCCGGGGAAGTAACCGATGAGGAGGCGAGGCGGCGTACCGCATCCTCAAGCACGGCCGGGGGCTGGGTGAACGTCAGCCGCACGTATCGCTCCAGCGTGCCGTCCACGCCGAACCACGGCCCCGGGGACAGCCGTACGCCCCGTGCGGCGGCGGCCTCCGCGACCGCGCTCGCCGACGGCGTGTCGAGCCGCACCCACAGCGACCCGCCGCCGGGCGGCGGGGTGAAGGCCCAGCCCGGCAGTCGCTCGCGCAGGACCCCGGTGAGCGCGGCGAGCGAGGCGCCGAGCGCGCGGCGGCGCTCGGCCCGCGCCTCCTCGATGCGCTCGAACAGGCAAGCCACGACAAGCTGGTCGAAGACGGCGCTCGCGATGTCCACGGCGGCGCGCAGCAGGGCCAGGCGCCGCACCATCGCCGCGGTCGTCCGAATCCAGCCGACCCGCAGGCCGCCCCACCACAGTTTCGACGCCGATCCCACGCTGATCACCCGCCCGTCGGTGTCGAACGCGGCCAGCGGCGTCGCGCGTACGGAGGCGTCCAGGGCCATCTCGGCCCAGACCTCGTCGGCGATGAGCGTCGTGCCGTGACGCCGTGCGGCCCCGACCAGCGCGGCGCGGCCGGCGTCGTCCATGAGATGACCCGTGGGGTTCTGGAAGTCGGGGATGACGTAGGCGAGGCGGGCCGCCGACTGGCGCATCGCGCCGCTCACCAGGTCGAGGTGCCAGCCGTCCTCCTGGACGCCCACCGGCACCAGGCGGGCCGACCGCAGCCGGGCCGCGTCGATCGCGTGCGGGTACGTCGGCGACTCGACCAGCACCGGGTCCCCCGGCCCCGCGAGCAGGGACATGATCAGATGGACGGCCTGCTGCGCCCCGCCCGTCACGAGGATCTGCTCGGGCCGGGTGGGCAGCCCCCGCTCGCCGTACCGGCGGGCGATCGCCTCCCGCAGCGGCGCGAGCCCGAGCGGGTGGTAGCCCGAGCCCAGCGCGTACCGGTGGTAGGCCCGGCCCGCCTCCTCCACGGCCTCGCCGAGGAGGGAGATCGCGGGCGGGGCGGCGGCGTGCAGCGGCAGCAGCCCGTCCTCGTCGGAGGCGAGCCACGGGTTGTCCACGCCCAGTGCGCCGGGGTCCGGCAGGGCGGTGCGGCTCCCCGACCCCTGCCTGCTCTCCAGGTAGCCCTGCTCGCGCAGCCGGTCGTACGCCGTGGTCACGGTGGTGCGGCTGACGCCGAGCGATTCGGCCAGGTGCCGTTCCGGCGGCACGCGCACCCCCACGGCGAGTCTCCCGTCGAGGATCAGACCGCGTACGGCGTCCGCGAGCGCCCGGTAGTACGGGCGGGAGCTCGGCGGGACCCGGACGAGCCGGGCGAGCTGGGGAGCGCTGACATACCGGTCCATGCGGACCAATTTCGCTGATTGGCCCTTTTATGACAAGCCACTGGCCTGCACCATTGAGCCCACTATGACCGAACTCTCCCTTTCGCGCCCCAGCTCGCTCCCGTTCCGGCTCGTCCGTCTCTACGTCGGCCTGGCGCTCTACGGCGGCGGGATCGCCCTGCTTGTCGAGTCCGGCCTGGGCCTCGACCCCTGGGAGGTCTTCCACCAGGGCCTCTCGGTGCGTACCGGCTGGTCGATCGGCATGTGCATCAACCTGGTGGGCGCGCTGGTGCTGCTGCTGTGGATCCCGCTGCGGCAGCGGCCCGGCCTCGGCACGATCAGCAACGTCCTGGTGGTGGGCACGAGCGCCGACGCCGTGATGTGGCTGGTGCCCACGCCCGCCGTGTGGCCGGTCCAGTGGATCTTCCTGCTGAGTGGGATCGTGGCCATCGCCGCCGCCTCCGGGCTCTACATCCACGCGGGCTTCGGCCCGGGGCCGCGCGACGGCCTGATGACCGGCCTGCACCGGATGGGCCTGTCGATCCGGCTCGCCCGCACGATCGTCGAGCTCACCGTGCTCGCCGCCGGATGGCTGCTCGGCGGCACCGCCGGGATCGGCACCATCGTGTTCGCCCTGACGATCGGCCCGCTGACGCAGGTCTTCATGAAGCTGTGGGCCCCGGCCGGGGTCACCACCCGGTCACCGGGTACGCAGCCGTCATGACGCGCCGGGCGGGGAGGTGAGCGAATGCGGATCGAGGACTACGCCCTCGTCGGGGACACCCAGTCGGCCGCCCTCGTCGGCCGGAACGGCTCGGTCGACTGGCTGTGCCTGCCGCGTTTCGACTCCCCCTCGTGCTTCGCGCGCCTGCTCGGCGACGAGTCCAACGGCTTCTGGCGCCTGGCCGCCGCGGGACGGGACACGGCCGCCAGGCGCGCGTACGTCGGGGACTCCCTGGTGCTCGCGACCGACTGGGAGACCTCCACCGGGACGGCCAGGGTCCTCGACTTCATGCCGGTCCGGTCGGGCAACCCGGACCTGGTACGGATCGTGGAGGGCCTGTCGGGCACGGTCGACATGACGACCGAGATCCGCATCCGCTTCGACTACGGCCGCATCGTGCCCTGGGTCCGCCGTACAGGCGGCCACCTGCACGCCGTCGGCGGCCCCGACTCGGTCTGGATCCATTCCCCCGTCCACCTCCAGGGCGGCTACTACCGGCACCAGGCCGCCTTCGCCGTCTCCGCCGGGGAGCGGGTGCCCTTCGTGTTCACCTGGCACCCCTCCCACCAGCCGCGGCCGAAGGCCATCGACCCTCTCGCCGAACTCGGCCTGACCATCCGGCTGTGGCAGGACTGGGCCGCGCGCTGCGGCTATCGCGGCCCGTGGCGTGACGCCGTGGTCCGCTCGCTGATCACGCTCAAGGCCCTCACCTACAGCCCGACCGGCGGCATCGTCGCCGCGCCGACCACCTCCCTGCCCGAGCACCTCGGCGGGGTACGCAACTGGGACTACCGCTACTGCTGGCTGCGCGACGCCGCCATGACACTCGACGCGCTCCTGCGGGCCGGATACGTCGAGGAGGCCGACGCCTGGCGGGTGTGGCTGCTGCGGGCCATCGCCGGCCGCCCCGAGGACCACCAGATCATGTACGGCGTGGCCGGTGAACGCCGCCTGCCCGAGACGACGCTCGACTGGCTGCCCGGCTACGAGGGGTCGCGGCCCGTCCGCATCGGCAACGGCGCCGCCGGCCAGTTCCAGCTCGACGTCTACGGCCAGGTGGTCAACGCGCTCTACCGGGCCCGCAAGCAGGGCATGGCGCCCGACGACTACACCTGGGCGCTGCTGGTGAAGGGGGCCGAGTTCCTCGAAGGCAACTGGGACCGGCCGGACGAGGGGCTGTGGGAGGTGCGCGGGCCGCGCCGCCACTTCGTCCACTCGAAGGTCATGGCCTGGCTCGCCATGAGCCGCATGACCCGAGGGGCGGCCGAACTGGGGCGGACGGGGCCGTTCGAGCGGTGGGGCGCCCTGCGTGACCGCATCCACGCGGAGGTCTGTGAGAAGGGTTACGACCCGGTCCGCAACACCTTCACCCAGTCCTACGGCTCACAGGAACTCGACGCCGCCCTCCTGCAGATCCCCATCGTCGGCTTCCTGCCCCCCGACGACCCCCGCGTCACCGGCACCATCGACGCCGTCGAACGCGAACTCATGACCGACGGCCTCGTCCTGCGCTACCCCACCGCCGAACACAACCCAGCCGAACACAACCCCGTCGACGGCCTCCCCGGCGGCGAAGGCGCCTTCCTCGCCTGCAGCTTCTGGCTCGCCGAAGCCCGCGCCCTCACCGGCCGCCACCACGAGGCCGACCAACTCTTCCAGCACCTCGTCAACCTCACCAACGACGTCGGCCTCCTCGCCGAGGAATACGACCCCCGCACCCACCGCCAACTCGGCAACTTCCCCCAAGCCTTCAGCCACATCCACCTGATCCACACCGCCCAGGCGCTGAGCGGCGCGGCCGCGCGCCCGTGACCGTACGGAGAACTCTCAGGCGGAGAACGAGATCCATGCGTCCGGCGGCAGGTCGGGCCGCCCGGGCACAGGTCTGTGCTCCTCGGTCCACGCGTCTGGCGCGATCTCCTCGGCGACGCGGCGCCAGAAGCGCACGGCGGCCGTGTTGGCGTCCTGGAAGGCCACCTCCCAGGAGCCGGGATGCCTGGCCGTCACCTGCCGCACCGCGTGAAGCCCGATCCCGGACCTGCGTGCCGCGCGTACGACGAAGAAGGCGCTGAGGACGCGTGTCCGTGCGGTGAGGCCGCGGACGAGAGCGAGACCGGCGGGGCGTTCGCCGGTTGTCAGCAGGTACGCCGCCCAGTCCGGGTCATGGAACGCCGCCTGGAGTCGCTCCGCGCGGAACGTCCCATCGGGCTTGGGCAGCACTCCGCCGAATTCCGACAGGTCGTGCCGGAACATCAGCCACAGACGCTCCAGCACCGGATGGTCGGCGGCATCGGCGAGACGAACGGTCAGATCGGGCATGACGGGTCCTTCACGATAGGAGGGGAAACAGGTGCCAGAAAAGGCGCCGGAAACGCCGAGAGCCTCCCGCCGGAATGTCCGGCCGGGAGGCTCTCAGTGGTGCACAGATCATATCGAATTCGCCCTATACCGGAGTGATAGGGGGAAAGTGGCCTGTCCCCGCCGGGCTCCGCCGCGCGTACGTTGACGGCAGCCCCACCCGAGGCGTGCCTCGCGGTGGCAACCCCCGATCGAGGAGATCTCGATGCGCCTGTCACGGTTCCTCCGCGCCCTCCCGGCCCTGGTCCTGGGCCTCGTCCTGCTGTCGCCCCTGCCGTCCGCCCACGCCGGGGCGAGCGGGGTGAGCGGGGTGAGCGGGCTGAGCACAGTGAGCGCGGTGCGCGTGCTCCGCTACGACGCGAGCCGGGCCGCCGAGTTCCGCACAGTGGTCGACCAGGCGGCCCAGGTGTGGAACGCGAGCGTCACCAACGTCCGGCTCGTGGCCGGCACACCGGCCGACTTCACCGTGCTCGCCGACAACGGCTGGCCGCGCACGAGCCGCACCAGCCTCGGCCGGGGCACGATCTGGATGGGCAGGGAGGCGACGAGCGAGGGCTACTACCCGCTGCGCATCGCCACCCATGAGATCGGCCACATCCTCGGCCTGCCCGACCGGCGCACCGGCCTGTGCTCCGACCTGATGTCCGGTTCCAGCGCCCCGGTGAGCTGCACCAACGCCAACCCCAGCGCGGCGGAGCGCAGCGCGGTCAACGCCAACTTCGCCGGATCGGCCCTGCTCGGCGGATCCGGCGCGCTCTTCGTCGACCGGCCGGAGGCCGCGAGCCTCGCTCCGGCGGCGTAGGTACCGCCTCCCGGGTAGCGTGGCGGGCATGCGGATCGAGGACTACGCCCTCGTGGGCGACATGCAGTCGGCCGCCCTCGTCGGCCGGAACGGCTCGGTCGACTGGCTGTGCCTGCCGCGTTTCGACTCCCCCTCGTGCTTCGCCCGGCTGCTCGGCGACGAGTCCAACGGCTTCTGGCGCCTGGCCCCGACGGGCCACGAGGAGGCGACCCGCCGGGCGTACGCCGGGGACACGCTCGTCCTGGAGACGGTCTGGGAGACGTCCACCGGCGCGGTCAAGGTGATCGACTTCATGCCGCCCCGCTCGGCCAACCCCGATCTCGTACGGATCGTGGAGGGCCTGTCGGGCACGGTCGAGATGAGCACCGAGATCCGCATCCGCTTCGACTACGGCCGCATCGTGCCCTGGGTCCGCCGTACGGGTGGCCACCTGCACGCCGTCGGCGGCCCCGACTCGGTCTGGATCCACTCTCCCGTCCATCTCCAGGGCGGTGACTACCGGCACGAGGCGACCTTCAGCGTGTCCGCGGGGGAGCGGGTGCCGTTCGTGTTCACCTGGCACCCCTCCCACCACCCGGAGCCCGAACGGATCGATCCCCTGGAGCAGCTCGGCGAGACCGTGGCCATGTGGGAGGCCTGGTCGTCCCGGTGCGGCTATCGCGGCCCGTGGCGTGACGCCGTGGTCCGCTCGCTGATCACGCTCAAGGCCCTGACGTACAGCCCGACCGGCGGCATCGTCGCCGCGCCGACCACCTCGCTGCCGGAGCACCTCGGCGGGGTGCGCAACTGGGACTACCGCTACTGCTGGCTGCGCGATGCGGCGATGACGCTCGACGCGCTGACCGGATCGGGGTACGTCGAGGAGGCCGACGCCTGGCGCTCCTGGCTGCTGCGCGCCATCGCCGGCCGCCCGGAGGACATCCAGGTCCTGTACGGCGTGGCAGGCGAGCGCCGGCTGCCGGAGACGACGCTCGACTGGCTGTCCGGGTACGAGGGGTCCCGGCCGGTGCGGATCGGCAACGGCGCGGCCACGCAACTCCAGCTCGACATCTACGGGGAGGTCGTGAGCGCCCTGTACGAGGCGCGCAAGCAGGGCATGCCGCCCGACGACCACGCCTGGGCGATGATCACCGCGGTGATGAGGTTCTTCGAGCACAACTGGGACCAGCCCGACGAGGGGCTGTGGGAGGTGCGCGGGCCGCGCCGCCACTTCGTCCACTCGAAGGTCATGGCCTGGGTCGCGGCCGACCGCATGGTCCGGGTGATCGAGGAGCTGGGCCGGAAGGGCGACGTGGAGAGGTGGCGGGCGCTGCGTGACCGCATCCACATGGAGGTCTGTGAGAAGGGTTACGACCCGGTCCGCAACACCTTCACCCAGTCCTACGGCTCACAGGAACTCGACGCCGCCCTCCTGCAGATCCCCATCGTCGGCTTCCTGCCCCCCGACGACCCCCGCGTCACCGGCACCATCGACGCCGTCGAACGCGAACTCATGACCGACGGCTTCGTCCTGCGCTATCCCACCGCCGAACACAACCCCGTCGACGGCCTCCCCGGCGGCGAAGGCGCCTTCCTCGCCTGCAGCTTCTGGCTCGCCGAAGCCCGCGCCCTCACCGGCCGCCACCACGAGGCCGACCAACTCTTCCAGCACCTCGTCAACCTCACCAACGACGTCGGCCTCCTCGCCGAGGAATACGACCCCCGCACCCACCGCCAACTCGGCAACTTCCCCCAAGCCTTCAGCCACATCCACCTGATCCGTACGGCGCTGGCTCTGCGGGGCTAGCCGTCAGGGTGTCCCGGACAGCGGACCGTCGGCGTGCGGCACCCGCTCGGCGGGGATGACGCCCAGTCGTCCCGCCTGGTAGTCCTCCATCGCCTGGATGATCTCGGCGCGGGTGTTCATCACGAACGGGCCGTAGTGCGCGACCGGCTCGCGGATCGGCCGTCCGCCGAGGAGCAGCACCTCCAGAGCGGGCTCGGCCTGCGGCTGGGCGGTGTCCGCGGCGAGGGTCAGCGACCCGCCCGGGCCGAAGAGGGCGAGCTGCCCCTTGCGGACCGGCCGCCGCTCGGCGCCCACGGAGCCCTGACCGGCCAGCACGTAGGCGAGGGCGTTGAAGTCCGGGTTCCACGGCAGGTCGAGCCGGGCGCCCGGGCTGACGGTCGCGTGCACCATCGTGATCGGGGTGAACGTGACGCCGGGGCCGGCGTGCCCGTCCAGGTCTCCGGCGATGACCCGGAGCAGCGCGCCGCCGTCGGCGGAGGCGAGCAGGGCCGCCTCCCGCCCCCGGATGTCCTGGTAGCGGGGCAGGTGGAACTTGTGCGCGCGGGGGAGGTTGACCCACAGCTGGATGCCGTGGAAGAGCCCGCCCGAGACCACCAGGTGCTCCGGGGGCTTCTCGATGTGCAGCAGGCCGGACCCGGCGGTCATCCACTGGGTGTCGCCGTTGGTGATGGTGCCGCCGCCTCCGTTGGAGTCCTGGTGCTCGAAGACGCCGTCGATGATGTAGGTGACCGTCTCGAAGCCGCGGTGCGGGTGCCACGGCGTGCCCTTCGGCTCACCGGGGGCGTACTCGACCTCGCCCATCTGGTCCATGTGGATGAACGGGTCCAGCAGCGACTGCGGCACCCCGGCGAACGCGCGCCGTACGGGGAAGCCCTCCCCCTCGAAGCCGCTGGGCGCGGTCGTCACGGACCGTACGGGGCGGGGTCCGGCGACGGCCGGATCGGGCGCGGCGACGCGGGGCAGGGTCAGGGTGTCTGCGGTGACGGCGGGCATGGCCACCTCTCCTGGTTGAAAGTTCAACTTCTGACGCGTTGAACCATGCCCGGCCGCGGGACATTCCCGGCGCCAACGTTCTCAGCCGAGCTCAGGACCGGCCGGCGATGCGGGCGAGGAGCCGGGCGAACTCCGGCGGCGGCGCGACGACGAGCCGGGTCTGCCCGTCGTGGCTGATCAGGTCGGCCTGGATGCGGGTCAGCTTGCCGCGGCGCCACCAGTACACGTGCGGGCTGAGCCCGTCGGCGTGGCCGGCGTGCTCCCGGTGGGCGAACAGGCGCAGCCGCTCGATCGCCCGCACCACGCCGATGCCGGCCACCGGATGCACGGCGATCAACCCCCGGTGCGGCAGCACGGCGAGCATGCCGTCCTCGGGCACGTGGGTGTGGGCGGGCAGGCGGCGCAGGTGGGCGGCCGCGCTGGGCGCGGTCAGCAACGTGACCTCGGTGCCGCCCAGGTCCAGCCGGGACACCGTGGGCCGCTCGTCGGCCAGTGCGTTGCCCACCGCGACGTCGAGCGCCTCACCCGGGGGGATGGGCCAGCAGAACGCCTCCTCCGGGCGGACCGGGCGGGCGCCGATCGTCAGCACCTCGATCAGGTCGGCGCTGAGGTGGCGGCCGATGATCCGGGAGGGGTCGGGGAAGGCCGGGTCGTCGGCGGCGTGGACCCGCGTGCGCAGCAGCGGCTTGATCGGCTTGAGGTTGCACGCGTCGAAGGGCTCCCCCGACACGGCGTGGGCCAGGTGCTCGGAGACCAACATGGGCCAGTCCTCGCGGGTGCGCCGGGCGGCCTCACGGCGCAGGCCGACGAGGTTCACCACCCGTTCACGCTCGGGGGAGGACAGCGTCAGCGACGTGCCGTCTGCGGCGAACCCGCAGGTGTAGCCCATGGTCTCGGCGACCAGCCCCAGCAGCGAGTCGAGATCGACGTCCTCGACGGCTCTCGGGGCGGGATGGTCCGGTCGCGTCCGGCTGAGCAGTCGCCGCAAGAGTCCCAACGCACCATCCCTTCACCACGGCCCGGGCGCCTCCGGGCGCGTATCAGGTTGCCGCGTCGGAGTCGCGGATTGCGCCCGCGACGGAACACGATTCGGTCACAATAGCCACATTCGTCTCCAACCACATACTCAGCTGTGGTGATCCGTGTCCGACGGGCAGCCCGGCGAGGACCGGCACACCCAGCGGCGCCAGGCGTTCGGCCAGCACCGGCAGCGGGTCGCCGCAGTCCACCCATGATCCGAGCACGATCCCCGCCGCGCCGTCCAGGCAGCCCGCCTGGAGCAACTGCGTCACCATCCGGTCGATCCGGTACGGCTCCTCGGTCACGTCCTCCAGCAGGACGATCCGGCCCTCCCCCCGCATCGCGTACGGCGTGCCGCACAGGGCGGCGAGCAGGGCGAGGTTGCCCCCGGTGAGCCGTCCCTCGGCCCGTCCCGGCACGACGACGCGGTCGCCCGTGATCGGGGCGGGCGTGCCGCCCTCGAACAGTGCCTGCCGCAGGTGGGCGAACGTGACCGGTTCGGGCCCCCCGGGGTCGCTGATCGTCGCGCAGGCCGGCATCGGCCCGAAGAGCGTCGCCAGGCCGAGCCTGTCGGCGAAGGCCCGGTGCAGCGCGGTGATGTCGCTCGACCCCAGCAGGATCTTCGGCCCGGCCGCCGCCATGGCGTCCCAGTCGAGCAGCCCGAGCAGCCGGGTCGTGCCGTAGCCGCCCCGCGCGCAGATGACGGCCGCCACCCCGGGGTCGCACCAGGCCTCCTGGAGATCGGCCGCGCGCGCGGCGTCGGGCCCCGCCAGGTAGCCCTCCCGGGCCCGCACCGACGCTCCGTGCACGACCCGCAGGCCGAGCTCCTCCAGGACCGCCCCGCCGCGCTCCAGCCGTACGGGATCCACCGGCCCGGCGGGCGCGACCAGCGCGACGGTGTCCCCCGGCCGCAGCCGCCGGGGCGCCTCCGGTACCGTTACCGAGGCGACACCCCCCGCCCCGCCGCGGATGCGCTCGCTCACCCTTCAAAGGGTGTCAGACTAAGCGGTATCTATGCGACCTCCGACGCACATCCTCGTGGTCAACGGCGTCAAGGTCCGTCGCCCGGTGTTCGTGATCGCGGCCCCGCACTCCGGCGCGGACCTGCTGGGCCGTGCGCTCAAGCGCTCCCCCGGCTTCCACGTGACCATGGGCAGGGGCCCGGTGACCCGGGTCGTCTACGCCTTCGCCCGGAGGCCCTCGATCGCCCGAAGCGGCGGGGCGCCCCGGGTGCTGCGCGACGTGCTGGCTGAGGCCTGGCAGGTCGTCCCGGCCTCCTGTGCGGAGTGCACGACCGCCTGCCGGGAGGCCGGCGGAATCATCGGCGCCGGGCCCTGCGTCGGGCCGGACGCGCTGTCGCGGTTCGGCGACGCCAGTCCCGACCTGATCTACAGCACGCCGGTGCTGCTGCGGGCGTTTCCGGACGCCCGGTTCATCCAGGTCATCCGCGACGGCCGCGACGTCGTCGCCGACATGCTGGCCGATCCCGCCTGCATGGCCTGGGTCAAGCCGCACATGCTGAGCGAGGACGCCGAGTTTCCCAACCCGTTCCTCGGCGTGCGCTCGGCCGAGCACCGGCAGCGCTGGGCCGAGATGCCGGCCGCGGGCAAGTGCGCCCTGCGCTGGCGCGGCGCCGTACGGCTGAGCGCGGCCCTGCGCCGCGAACTGCCCGCCGAGCACCTGCTCACGCTCAGGTACGAGGACCTGGTGGCCGCGCCCGGCGAGGCGATCGACGCGGTGTCGTCCTTCCTGGAGACCAAGGTCTCGATGATCGCGCTGTACGGCGCGACGATCCCCCGGCCGGGCGGCTGGCGCAGCCGCCTGTCCGGCGAGGACGCCGAGCTGGTGGAGAAGGTGGCCAGGGAGGAACTGGCCCGTCTCGGATACCGCTAGCGTCCCGAGCCGCCTGAGGACCCCGAGCCGTTGAACCCCGAGCCGTTGGACCCCGAGCCGGTGAACTGGGTGCGGTACAGCTCGGCGTACGCGCCGCCCCGCTTCAGCAGTTCCTCGTGCCGGCCGTGCTCCACCACCCGGCCGTCCTCGATGACCAGGATCGCGTCGGCCTCGCGGATGGTCGACAGCCGGTGGGCGATCACCAGCGAGGTCCGTCCCCGCAGGGCCGTCTTCAGCGCCTGCTGCACCGCCGCCTCGGACTCGGAGTCGAGGTGCGCGGTGGCCTCGTCGAGCACGACGACCCGGGGCGCCTTGAGCAGCAGGCGGGCCAGGGCGATGCGCTGCTTCTCCCCGCCCGACAGCCGGTATCCGCGGTCGCCGACGACCGTCTCCAGCTCCTCGGGCAGGTTCTTGACCAGGTCGGCGATCTGGGCCGCGCGCAGCGCCTCCCAGACCTCCTCGTCGGTGGCGTCGGGACGGGCGTAGCGGAGGTTGCTGCCGATCGTGTCGTGGAACAGGTGGGCGTCCTGCATGACCACCCCGACCGTGTCCCTGATGCCGTCGAGGGTGGCGTCGCGGACGTCGAGCCCGTTGATCCGCACGGCCCCCTCGTCCACGTCGTACAGCCGGGAGACCAGCGAGGTGATGGTGGTCTTGCCCGCGCCCGAGTGGCCGACGAGCGCCACCAGCTCGCCCTCGCGGGCGGTGAACGACACGCCCTTCAGCACCTCCTGGGAGGGACCGGTGTCCGGGCGGGCCACCGACTCCAGCGACGCCAGCGAGACGTCGGAGGCGGCCGGGTAGCGGAAGCGCACGTCGTCGAACTCGATCGTCACCGGTCCCCCGGGGATCGGCCGCGCGCCGGGCTTCTCGGCGACCATCGGCTTGAGGTCCAGGACCTCGAAGACCCGGTCGAAGCTCACCAGCGCGGTCATCACGTCGACGTGCACGTTCGACAGGCTGGTCAGCGGGCCGTACAGGCGCATGAGCAGGGACGACTGGGCGACCAGGGTGCCGAGCGCGAACGCCCCGGAGATCGCGAGGCTGCCGCCGAGGCCGTAGACGAGCGCGGTGGCCAGCGCGGCGACCAGCCCCAGCGCGATGCGGAACACCGCGCCGTACATCGCGACGATCACGCCGACGTCCCGGACCCGGCCCGCCCGCTCGGCGAAGTACGCCGCCTCGTCGTCCGGCCTGCCGTACAGCTTGGCGACCATCGCCCCGGCCACGTTGAAGCGCTCGGTCATCACCGAGCTCATCTCGGCGTCGAGCTGCATCTGCTCGCGGGTCAGCGCCGACATCCGGCGGCCGACCCACTTGGCGGGGAAGATGAAGATCGGTAACAGGACCAGCGCGACCAGCGTGACCTGCCACGACAGCACGATCATGGTGCCGAGCACCAGCACCAGGCTGATCACGTTGGAGACCACCGACGACAACGTGCTGGTCAGCGCCCGCTGCGCCCCGATGACGTCGGTGTTCAGCCGGGAGACCAGCGCGCCGGTCTGGGCCCGCATGAAGAACGCCACGGGCATGCGCTGGACGTGGTCGTAGACCTCCGTGCGCAGGTTGTAGATCAGGCCCTCGCCGATGCGCGCGGAGAACCAGCGCTGCGCCAGGCCGAGCCCGGCGTCCACGACGGCCAGCGCGGCGATCGTGACGGCGAGCCAAAGCACCACCTCGACCCGCTTCGGGATGATGCCGTCGTCGATGATCGCCTTCATCAGGAGCGGGTTGGCGACCACGATGACCGCGTCGACCACCACCAGCGCGAGGAATCCGGCGATCTGCGCCCGGAAGGGCCGCGCGTACCCGGCGATGCGCCGGACGGTCCCCGGCGCGATGCGCTCCTTCGTCACGGAGCTGTCACGCCGCAGGGACCGCATCACCTGGAAGCCGTAGCCCCCGTTCATCATCGACATATGCCGTACATCCTCCCAGGCCGTGCAGCGATGGGAGGACTCCCCCCGATTCCCCCGTCAGCTCGAAGCGAACAGCGCCTGTCAGTTCGAAGCGAACACTGCCCGTCAGTCCGAAGCGAACAGTGTCCGTCAGTTCGAAGCGAACAGTGCGCGGATGCGCGCCACCTGTTCGGCCCGCTCGGCGGCGGCCTGCTCCTCCAGGGTGCGCCCCGGCGCGGCCCTCAGCAGGCGCTTGGTGGCGGTCGCGGCGGCGTGGTCGGTGGCCAGCAGCGCGGCGGCCAGGTCACGGGTGGTCTGGCCGAGCTCGCCCGCCGGCACCGCGATCTCGGCCAGGCCGAGCCGTACGGCCTCCTCGGCCCCGACGACGCGGGCGGTCAGGCACATCTCGATGGCGCGGGGAACCCCGACGATGTCGGCCAGGGGCTTGGTCCCGGTCAGGTCGGGAACCAGCCCCAGCGCGGGTTCCTTCATGCAGAACTTCACGTCGTCCGCGACGACCCGCAGGTCACACGCGAGCGCGAGCTGAAAACCCGCCCCGATGGCGTGACCCTGCACGGCCGCGATCGACACGATCTCCGGCCTGCGCAGCCACAGGAAACCCCTCTGTGCCTCCGCGATCAGCCGTTCCAGCTCGGTTTCGCCGAGCGCCGCGACGCTCGCGAAAGATTCCTGCCCGGGTACCCCCTCGGGCGTGAACATGCGCAGGTCGATTCCGGCTGAGAAGGACGGCCCCTCGCCTCTGACCACGACCACTCTCACCCGCTCCGGAAGGGTGTCCCCAATCCGGGCCAGAGCCGACCAGGTCGCGAACGTCTGTGCGTTGCGCTTGTCCGGCCGGTCCAGGGTGACGGTCGCGATCTCGCCGTCCACCTCGCAGCGCAGTCCGATCTCGGCCGGCGCGGCCGCCGAGACCGTCGACACATCGGAGCCGCCGCCCGTCTCGCGGGCGTGCTCCGGATCCCCCCCCACTGCCGCTTCCGCCATGCCTGCTCCTGCCTTCGGTGAGGAGCCACGTCGCCTCGCACGGCCGGTCCGGTGCGGCGCACCGCCCGTGCCGGGCGTCCGCGCTCCTGTTCGACCCGCGGTCGTGCCCGAGCCTACCGAACGACGTTCTGGTTAGCTGGACCCGACCACTCACTCTCACAGGAACGAGCGGCTGCGGTCGCGCGTCTTGAGGTGGATCTAGCGCTTGGACTTGCCCCGGGTCGCGCCGCCGCGCCCGCGCAGAGTCACTCCGGACTCGCTCAGGATGCGGTGGATGAACCCGTACGACCGGCCAGTGGAAGCGGCCAGAGCGCGGATGCTCTCACCCGCGGAATAGCGCTTCTTGAGATCGCTGGCCAGCTTTTCCCGGTCGGCCCCGGTCACCCGGGTGCCCTTCTTCAGAGTCTCGGCCACGAGTACCTCCTGTAGTGCCAGACTTCCGCAGCGTTACTTCAGCCCATGATCAGTCATTTCGACGGGATCGGCTACCTACTCCGCGGGAAAAGATCCCTACCCGCTCAAATTAAGATCAGGCAAGCGCCACAAGATCGGAAAATTCGTCGCTCCATGCGTCTTCTACTCCGTCTGGCAACAGAATCACCCTATCCGGCTTCAGCGCCTCCACGGCGCCCTCGTCATGGGTGACCAGCACAATCGCGCCCGTGTAGGAGCCGAGGGCGGTGAGCACCTGATCGCGGGAGGCCGGATCGAGGTTGTTGGTGGGCTCGTCCAGCAGCAGCACGTTGGCGCTCGACAGCACCAGCGTGGCGAGCGCCAGACGGGTCTTCTCACCGCCGGACAGGACCCCCGCCGGCTTGTCCACGTCGTCTCCGGTGAACAGGAACGAGCCGAGCACCTTGCGCAGGTCGACGTCGGCGAGGTCGGGGCCCGCGGAGCGCATGTTCTCCAGCACCGTGCGCCCGGCGTCGAGGGTCTCGTGCTCCTGCGCGTAGTAGCCGAGCTTGAGCCCGTGGCCGGGCAGGACCTCGCCGGTGTCGGGCTTCTCGATGCCGCCGAGCAGGCGCAGCAGGGTCGTCTTGCCCGCGCCGTTCAGGCCCAGGATGACGATCCGGGAGCCCCGGTCGACGGCGGCGTCGACGTCGGTGAACACCTCCAGCGAGCCGTACGACTTGGACAGGCCGCGGGCCGTCAGCGGCGTCTTGCCGCAGGGCGCCGGCTGGGGGAAGCGCAGCTTGGCGACGCGGTCCGACCGGCGCTCGCCCTCCACGCCCGAGAGCAGCCGCCGGGCGCGGCGCTCCATGTCCTGGGCCGCCTTGGCCTTGGTGGCCTTCGCCCGCATCCGGTCGGCCTGGGACAGCAGGGCGGACGCCTGCCGCTCGGCGTTGGCGCGCTCCCGCTTGCGCCGCTTCTCGTCGGTCTCCCGCTGGGTCAGGTAGGCCTTCCAGCCGACGTTGTAGGTGTCGATGACGCAGCGGTTCGCGTCCAGGTGGAGCACCCGGTTTACCGTCGCTTCAAGAAGGTTGACATCGTGGCTGATGATCACCAAGCCGCCCTGGTGGGAACGCAAAAAATCGCGAAGCCAGCCGATCGAGTCCGCGTCGAGGTGGTTTGTGGGCTCGTCGAGCAGGAGAGTCTCCGCTCCGCTGAACAGGATTCGAGCCAGTTCGACCCGCCTGCGCTGCCCTCCGGAGAGGGTCTGCAGCGGCTGGCCGAGAACCCGGTCGGGCAGCCCGAGGCTGGAGGCGATCGAGGCGGCCTCCGACTCCGCGGCGTAACCGCCGAGGACGTGCAGGCGGTCCTCCAGCCGGCCGTACGCGCGCACCGCCCGGTCGCGCACGCGCGGGTCGTCGGCGGCCATCCCGGCCTCGGCCTCGCGCAGTTCGCGCAGCACCTCGTCGAGCCCGCGGGCCGACAGGATCCGGTCGCGCGCCAGCACGCTCAGGTCTCCCGTACGGGGGTCCTGCGGCAGGTAGCCGACGCTGCCGGAGATCGTGACCGAGCCCGTGGCTGGCAGGCCCTCGCCCGCGAGGACCTTGGTGAGGGTGGTCTTGCCGGCGCCGTTGCGCCCGACCAGCCCGATCTTGTCGCCCGGGTTCACCCGGAACGAGGCGCCCTCGATGAGCAGGCGGGAACCCGCGCGAAGTTCGACGTCGGTGGCGATGATCATGATAGAGGGGACACTCCCGTGGATGATGCGGACAGGACCGGTGCCGGGAGCGATCAGTCGGGAGCGCTCATGGGCTCAAGTGTAGTGCCGCCGTCGCCGCCGGCGGCTGCGGCGAGCGCCCGGTCAGGGGTCGAGCAGCCGGATCCGCACGGCGCGGAACAGGTCCGGGGCGCCCTCCAGGACCGCCGGCCGGGGATCGGGAACGGTGAGGAACGGCCCGGCCTCCAGGGCGAACAGCGGCGCGAGACGCCGGTCCTCCCGGATCTCGTCGATCGCCCGCCGGTCCCCGCCGAGCACCAGCGCCTCCAGGTCGGCCAGCCGCGGCGTCAGCAGCCGGAAGGCCACGTCGGCGGCGGCCCGCAGCGCCTCGGCCGACTGCTTGTCCCTGCGCCGGGCGAAGCGCTGCTGGGACCATCCCCCCGCCGCGCTGCGCCCGTGGACCTGACGCGACCCGGCCTTGGCCGCGACCAGGCGGGTGCCGGTGAAGACGCCGGCGGCGTGCCCGCCCAGGCGGGCCAGCAGCACGCCGACGGTCCGCTCGCGGCAGGCGTGGGCCACCAGCGCCGCCGCCGGGGCCGGGAGCCCGGGAGGCGCCAGGCCCGGCGGCGCGACGGACGGCGCGGCGGACGATTGGGCGGACAGCGTGGCGGACGGCGGGCGCAGCGGCGGGAACGGCACATGGCACTCGGCGACCGCGCCGTCGGCCGCGTCGAGACGCACGACGTCCGGCAGGGTGACCGCCTCGATCGGGCCGTGCCGTGCGGCGAAGCGCGCGATCCAGCCCGCGAGCCGCTCGGGGGTCACCGAGACCCATCTGCCGCCTCCAGCGGCGGGCCGTCCCGTCATGGCTGATCAGACTACCGGTGTGGTCGTTTGCCGGATTCCCTCCAACTGATGGGGAAATGTAGGTGAATTTCCCACTGTAAGCGTCAACGACCCCCGGGAGTCGTCCCACAATTCACCCCGTGACGCTCCCCTCCTCCCCGGCGTCGCCGGTCGCCGCGTCCGTCCCGGGCGCCCCGTCGGCGTACCACCCGGACGACCCGCAGGGACACCACCCGGCGGGCCTCGTGCGGCGGTACACCCCCGCCGCCTCCGCAACCGGGCCCCTGCCCTCGCCCTTCGCCCCGGGGACTCCCCACGGAACTCACCAGGGAACTCACCACGGCGCTCCGCTCCGCCCGGCCGTCCCGCTGTTCCTGCCGGTGGTCGACCTCGACACCGGTGGCGCGATCGCCGTGCAGGTGGTTCCCGAGGACCCCGGCGGCGTCGCGGGCGGCGTGGGGGGCGTGGGGGGTGTGGCGGACACGGTGAACGGCGTGCTGGCCGCGGCCCGCGAGGAGACCGCGCTGCCGCTGGTGCTGCCGATCTCCGCCACCGTCGTCGCGGCCGGTTCGGCCGGCACGGCGCCGCTGCACGAGGCGCTGCGGATGTGCAACCGCCGTCCACGCGAGGTCATCCTGATGATCGAGGGCGACCTCGCGGCCGTGGGGCGGACCGCCCTGCTGTCCGGGATCGACGGCCTGCGCGCGGTGGGTTACCTCGTCGCCTTCGGTGAGCTCGGCACGGCCCCGATGCCGCTCGACCTGCTCGCCGACGCCGCGCCGTACGTGATCGCGCTCTCCAGCGATCTGGTGGCGCGGGGAGCGCGCGACCCCCGGCGCGGCGCGCTCGTGGAGTCGCTCGTCCGCCTGGCCCGCGGCGCCGGGGCGCACGTGCTCGCCCCCGGCGTACGCGAGGAGACGCAGCTCGCGGCGGTGCGCGGCTGGGGCATCAGGCTCGCTCAGGGCCCCCTGCTCGCGCCGCTCGACTGGCGGCCCTCCCACGGCCACAACCGCGTCCACGTGCCGCTGCCGGTGCCGGAGGCCGAGGCCGTCCCGGCCGCGCCGGGCCTCACCGGGCCGGGCGGCTATGGATTGGGACCACGCGTGCAGGAGTTCCTGCTCCCGGCGGTGACGCTGCCGGCCGGTTCGACGGCCGAGGAGGTCGTGGGCGTGCTCAGCGCGGAGCCCTCGATCACCAGCGTGGTGCTGGTGGACGAGTACCAGCGCCCGCAGGGCAGCGTCGACCGCAGCCGGTTCCTGCTGTTCATGGCCGGGGCGTACGGCCACGCGCTGCACGCGAAGAAGCCGGCCAGCCGCCTGGCCGACCCTCCGAAGATCGTGGCGAAGACCACCCCGGCGATCGCGGCCATGCAGGTGGCCGGGCGCGACAACACCCGCGCGTACGACGACCTGGTGGTGGTCGACGAGGTGGGCCGGTGCATGGGCGTGGTCCGGGTCAGCGACCTGCTGCGCCACGTCGCCGAGATCCAGGCCGCCCGCTGACCCGGCCGGGTCAGAGCCAGCCCTGCGCCTGGGCCTTCTGGACGGCCTCGATGCGGTTGCGCGCCGCGGTCTTCTGGATGGCCGCCGACAGGTAGTTGCGCACCGTGCCCTCCGACAGGTGCAGCCGCAGCGCGATGTCGTTGATGGTCGAGCCGTCCGCGGCGGCCGACAGCACGTCCCGCTCGCGCGGCGACAGGGGGTTCGGCCCGGCGCTGAGCGCCGCGGCGGCCAGCCCGGGGTCGATCACCCGCTCTCCCCGGAGCACCCGCCGGATGGCGGCGGCCAGGTCGCGCGCGGGGCTGTCCTTGACCAGGAACGCCACCGCCCCGGCCTCCATCGCCCGGCGCAGGTAGCCGGGCCTGCCGAAGGTCGTGAGGATCACCACCCGGCACCCGGGGACCCGCCGGCGCAGCTCCTCGGCTGCGGCGATGCCGTCCCTGCCGGGCATCTCGATGTCCAGCAGCGCGATGTCCGGCCGGGTCGCCTCGGCGACCTCGACCGCCTCGTCGCCGTTCGCCGCCTCCCCGACCACCTCGATGTCGGGCTCCAGACCGAGCAGCGAGGCCAGCGCGCCCCTGACCATGCTCTGGTCCTCCGCCAGCACGACCCTGATCACTCGGCCAACCTATCCGCGGCGATCTCCGGAGTGGGAGTGCGGGTGAGGTCCGGGGGCGGCGCGACCCTGATCCGCACCCGGAACCCCCGCCCGCCGCTCTCGACCTCCAGGTCGCCGCCCGCGGCGCGCGCCCGCTCGCCGAGCCCGGTCAGGCCGTTGCCCGGCCGGTACGGCCCGCCGCGGCCGTTGTCGGCGACCTCCAGCACGGCGCCCCGCTCGCCGTACGACACGGTGATCTCGCAGCGAGTGGCCCGGGCGTGCCGTACGACGTTGGTGGTGGCCTCGCGCACGGCCCAGCCGAACAGGCCGTCGAGGTCCTCGGGCAGCGGGGCGCCGGACGTGCGGGCGGTGAGGGCGATCCCGGCGGCGGCCAGCGCGGCGCGGGCGCCGTCGATCTCCTCCGGCAGCGAGCTGCGGCGGTAGCCGGTGACGGCCTCGCGCACCTGGAGCAGCGCCTGCCTCGCCACCGCCTCGATGTCGGCCACCTCCCCGGCCGCCTTCGGCGACCCCTGCTCGGCCAGCCGACGGGCGAGCTCGCTCTTCAGCACGATCAGCGAGAGGCCGTGTCCCAGCAGGTCGTGCAGGTCGCGGGCGATCCGCAGCCGCTCCTCCGCGGCGGCCAGCCTGGCCACCTCGCTCTGGGCCTCCCTGAGCTTGCCGATGAGGACGCGGGTGTTGCGGACGCTCATGAACAGCACGCCGAGGGTGGCGGTCTGCAGCACGAGCATCCACAGCAGCCCGTCCTCGGCGCCGATCACCAGGCCGTCGGCGATCAGGAGCGCCGCCATGGCGCCGATGCCGAGCACGGCGCGCCGGGGCGGCAGGGCCATCGCGTAGACGACGGCCAGGTAGACCGGCAGGGTCAGCCAGCTCTCGCTGTGGAACACCAGCGGGAAGGCGGCCCCCATCAGGGTCGCGAGACCGAGCAGGGGGAATATCCACCGGGGACGGTGGCCGAGGCCCCGCGGGCCCAGCACGACCGTCAGGTAGACGCCCACGAAGGCCGCGAGCGCGACCATCCGCCAGACCGCCTGCGCCGTCCCCAGCCTGCCGTCGATCACCTCGGCCACCGGGTAGAACAGGTAGATCAGGCCGAGCGACATGCCGATCAGCCGCCGCAGGCGGTACGGACCGTCGTCCGGTCCGCCGAAGCTGAAGATCCTGGCCAGCCGGCTCATCGCGCCGCCCCTCTCCGCTTTTTCGCCGGATCAGGCGCGGACCACGGCGCGTCGGTAGACGAACACCGCGACGGCTCCCAGCGCGACGGCCCAGGCGACGATGCCCGCCACGTCGGGCCCGTACGGCGCCTGCCCGGCGACGATGCGCCATCCGATGCCCGCGTAGTCGTACGACGGCAGCACCCTGGCGACGTTCCGCATGGCCTCCGGCATGAGCGACGTGGGGAACCACAGGCCGCCCAGCAGGGCCAGGCCGAACATGGAGATCATGGCCACGGGCTGGGCCGTGTCGGGCCGCAGCATCGAGCCGATGGCGAGGCCGAGCGCCACGAAGGGGATGGTCCCGATCCACATGAACGCGAGCAGCCCGGCCCACTGCCCCGCCGGCAGCGACACGTGCTGGGTGAGCACCGCGGCCAGCCCCACCAGCACCAGCGCGGGCAGCACCAGCAGCAGGGACGCGACGAGCTTGGTCGCGAGGATGGCCCAGGCGGGCAGCGGGGTGATCTGGAGCTGCCGCAGCCAGCCGCTGTGCCGTTCCTGCGCCCAGGGCACGGCCGTGGACATCACCGACGAGGCGAGCGCGCCGTACGCCGCCATGTTGACCATCAGCAGCACGCTGCCCTTGATCCCGGTGGTCTCGTCCGTCTGCGCGCCCCACAGGTTCGAGTACAGCAGGTAGAAGCCGAGCGGGAACGCGACGACGAAGATGACGTACCGCTTGTTGCGCAGCATGCGCAGCACTTCGACCTTCAGGTAGTGCGGCATCGTCACGACTCCTTGGTGAGAGCGAGGAAGGCGTCCTCCAGATCGGCCCCGTGGACCTGGAGATCGCGCACGTCGAGGGTGGTCTTCCGGTACAACGCCTCGACCGTCGAGTCGAGGTCGGTGGTGCGCAGCGTGACGCGGCCCGCCTGGAGTTCCACGCCGGTCGTGCCCGGCAGGGTCTCCAGCCCGGCGGCCGGCTGGTCGCCCAGCCGGAAGCTCACCGTCTGCCCGGCCACCCCGGCCTTGATCTCGACGGCGGTGCCGTCGGCCACGACCCGCCCCCGCGCGATCACGACGACCCGGTCGGAGTTCTCGTCGGCCTCCTCCAGGTAGTGCGTCGCGAACAGGATCGTGCGCCCCTGCGCCGCGTACCGGCGCATGTTCTCCCAGAACGTACGGCGGGACTCGACGTCCATGGCCGCGGTCGGCTCGTCGAGCAGCAGCAGCCTCGGCCCGCCCGCGACCGCCAGGGCGAAGCGGACCCGCTGGGTCTGCCCGCCGGAGAGCCGGTTCGCCCGCCGCCCGGCCAGGTCGGTGAGGTCGGCGAGCCGGAGGATCTCCTCGCGCGGCAGGGGGTTCGGGTAGAGCCGGCGGACGAAGTCCACGGTCTCGGCCACGGTCAGCTCGGGGATCAGCTCGCCCTCCTGGAGCATCGCGCCGATCTCGCCGTGGGCGACGGCGGTCTCCGGCGGCTCGCCGAAGACCCGGATCTCGCCCGCCGAGGGCCTAAGCAGGCCCAGCAGCATGTTGATGGAGGTGGACTTCCCGGCCCCGTTCGGCCCGAGGAGCGCGACCGTGCTGCCGGCCGGGACCTCCAGGTCGAGGCCGTCGACCGCGAGCACGTCGCCGTACCTCTTGGTGACGTCCGTGAAGGAGATGGCGTTCATGCGGACAAAACTAGAAGCGGGCCGGGAAACGCGGCAGTGGGATGCCTCCGGCCTCCGCGATGACAAATGTCATCGCGTGCGGCCGGCCCCGCGGGTCACAGGCGGCAGGCGAAGATGGCGGTGACGAGGATCGCCTTGGCGCCGATCTCCCAGAGCTGGTCCATGACCTGCTGGTGGCCCTTGCGCGGGACCATCGCCCGCACCGCCACCCACCCCTCGCGGTGCAGCGGGGAGACGGTCGGTCCCTCCATGCCCGGGGTGATCGAGATGGCCTCGTCGATGCGCTCGGCCCGGATGTCGTAGTCGATCATGACGAAGTCGCGGGCCACCAGCACGCCCTGCAGGCGGCGGATGAGCTGCTGGAAGCCGTTGGCCTCCGGCGCCCCGGCCCGCTTGATCAGGATGGCCTCGGAGTGCGCGATCGGCTCCCCGAAGACCTCGAGCCCGACGTTGCGCAGCGTCGTGCCGGTCTCCACCACGTCGGCCACCGCGTCGGCGACGCCGAGCCTTATCGCGGTCTCGACCGCGCCGTCGAGCTTGATCACCCGGGCGTCCACGCCCTGGTCGGCCAGGTACTTGCCGAGCAGCCCGGCGTACGAGGTGGCGATGCGCAGGCCGGACAGGCCGGCCACGCCGGAGTGGGCGCCGGCCGGGGCGGCGAAGCGGAACGTGGACCGCCCGAACCCGAGCGGCATGACCTCCTCGGCCGGCGCCCCGGAGTCGAAGAGCATGTCGCGCCCGGTGATGCCGGCGTCCAGGGTGCCCTCGCCGACGTAGACGGCGATGTCGCGGGGGCGCAGGAAGAACAGCTCGCAGGAGTTCTCGGAGTCGACGACCACGAGTTCCTTGCTGTCCCTGCGCTGGCGGTAGCCCGCCTCCTTCAGCATGGTCTGGGCGCCCTCGGAGAGCGCGCCCTTGTTCGGTACGGCGATGCGCAGCATGAGTGAAAGATCCTTCCAGGCAGGACGAGGTCGATGAGATTCAGGACATCCGGGGCCGCCGCGGCGGCTACAGATGCTTGTAGACCTCGTCCAGCCCGATCCCGCGGGCCAGCATGAGCACCTGGACGTGGTAGAGGAGCTGGGAGATCTCCTCCGCCGCCCGCTCCGCCGACTCGTGCTCGGCCGCCATCCAGCTCTCCGCGGCCTCCTCGACGACCTTCTTGCCGATGGCATGGACGCCGGCGTCCAGCGCGGCCACGGTGCCGGACCCCGCGGGCCGGGTCCGGGCCTTGTCTGTCAGCTCGGCGAACAGCTCTTCGAAGGTCTTCATGGTCTCTCTCGGAATCGTGGGCCTGCCCGTTCAGGGTATCGGCCCCAGGGTAGTTGCGGACGCGGGGAGTCCGCGCCCCGCGTCCACCCTGCGAGATCACAGGCCGAGATCACGCCCGCGTCCGGCCGGACTCAGCCGAGGATCTTGCGGGCCAGCCGGAGCTGCTCCAGGGCCTGCTGCGACTCCCCGCCCTCGTGGCCGTTGAACGGCCACACGGTGATGTCCTTGGGGCCGGCGTAGTGGTTGTACGCCCCGAACACGGTGGAGGGCGGGGTGACGCCGTCGCGCAGGGCGACGGAGAACCGGGCGGGCGTGCGGGCCCGCGCCGCGAAGTGCAGCCCGTCGAAGTAGCCGAGCGTGGCGAAGATCTCCTCGACCCGGGTGCGGTGGATGCCGCAGAACCGCCCCAGCTCGCCGTACGGGTCCTCGTCGGTGATCTCCACCGCGTGCCGGATGTCGCACATGAACGGCACGTTGACGAACGCGTACGCGAGGTCCGGCACGAGCGCCGCGGCGGCCAGCGCCATGCCGCCGCCCTGGCTGCCGCCGGTCACGACGACGCGCCCGGCGTCCACGAGGGGATGCGACCTGGCCGCCTCCACCGCCCGCACGACGTCGGTGTAGAGCCGCCGGTAGTAGTAGTCGTGCGGGTCGAACACGCCCTGGGTGAGCTTGCCGGGGATCTGCGCGCCGTTGCCGCCGACCGGGTCGGGCGTGTCGCCCGAGCGCCAGGTGCCGCCCTGCCCGCGGGTGTCCATCACGAAGGTCGCGTAGCCGGCGGCGGGCCACAGCAGCCAGTCGTGGGGCCGGCCGCGGCCGCCGCCGTACCCGATGAACTCCATCACACACGGCAGCGGGCCGGACGCGCCCGCCGGCGCGATGAACCACCCCTTGATCGGATGCCCGCCGAACCCGGCGAACGTCACATCGGCCACGTCCACCAGCGCGAGGTCGGCCTCGTACGGCTCGAAGACGGCGTTCAGGTCGTGCTCGCGCGCCTCGGCGAGCGTGCGGTCCCAGAAGTCGTCGAAGTCCGCCGGCTCCCGGCGCTCGGGCAGGTACGCACGCAGGTGGTCGAGGGGCATGTCAACGAACATGGGGGCTCCCGTGGACTGGTGGGGCATACGCCGGTCAAGGCTACACAAGTGCCTCGTTTCAGGGTTCTGACCCGGTTAAGGGTCGCCAACCGGAACGAATCTCCTGATCGGATACGGCGATCACCTGCGTAATCACGCCTGATGACCTGTAAAGCCCGGATTGACGGACTGAAAGACCCTCTTGCAACTAATCCGGTTTAGTGCTGGACTCTGCACGAATTCCACGCGTGTGAGGTGCGTCCGCACGGCACGGTGTCGCGGCGGCCGCCTCTCGGGGGCACGACATGTCAATCGATCACCGTCCGTGAGATCGGAGACCCCATGCGACGAACGACAGCGGCCGCCCGCGCCGCCCTCATCACCGGCCTGATCACCCTCGGCGCGGGCTGCGCGACGAGCGGCACCCCGGAGACCCGGCAGGCCGACGCGAATGCCCCCGCCGCGCTCACGTGGTGGTCCACCGGAGGCGACGACGAGAGCGCGGCCTTCCAGAAGGCGGCCGACCTGTACACGAAGTCGCACCCCAATGTGACGATCAAGGTGCAGACGCTGAGCTGGGACGACGCGTACGCCAAGCTGCTCGCGGCCTCCACCAGCCGCAGCGGGCCGGACGTCGTCTCCGGCGGCATGACCTGGACCATCCAGTTCGGCCTGCGCGGCGGGATGGTCGACCTGCGCAAGTACGGCGTCGAGCAGCTCAAGGCGCAGGCGCAGCCCGCCCAGTGGAAGTCGGCCGTCTCCCCCGACGGCACCGTCTACGGCATCCCGCTCGACATGTCCACCGAGGCCCTCTACTACCGCACCGACCTGTTCGAGAAGGCCGGGATCAAGAAGCCGCCCGCGACCTGGGACGAACTGACCGCCGACATCCGGAAGCTCAAGGACGCCGGGGTCAGGACGCCGTTCGGCATCGACTGGGGCAACCTCGACTGGATCGGCTACTTCAACTTCCTCTACCAGGCCGGCGGCAGCTTCTACACGCCGGACTGCAAACCCTCGCTCGGCACCCCCGAGGCCGAGCGGGCGCTGTCGTTCTGGATCGACCTGCACCACAAGTACGGCGCGCCCACCGACACGGTCACCACCTCGGACGCGCTGGACGCGGGCACCGCGATGGTCTACGGCGGCAACTGGAACGCCCTCGTCATCGACACCTCCAAGCCCAAGCTGAAGGGCAGGTGGGCGGTGGCCCCGCTGCCGGCCGGCCCGGCGGGCCCGACGACCTTCATCGGCGGCCGGGCGGTCGGGGTGACGTCCTACAGCAAGCACATCCAGCAGGCGGCCGACTTCGTGAAGTACCTCTACACCGACGAGGCGGTCGACGCGGTGAACGCCGAGTCGAAGGCCCGCAACGTCTCCTACCTCCCGCCGCGTCCGGACAAGGTGGCCGACTCGCCGTTCCAGCCGCAGCAGTCCGAGGTGTTCGCGAAGATCATCAGCACCGGCGCCGCGGCCCCCGGATGCCCCGGCTGGGACGAGAGCGCGGGCGACGTGGCCAAACACCTCCAGTCGGCGATCCTCGGCAAGGCCGACATGAAGACGGCCCTGGGCGAGGCCGCCAAGGTCATGGAGCGCAACGCCGGCTGACCGCCCGCCCACGGCCGCGGACCGGCCGGTGACACCTGACCTCTCACCGGCCGCGGCACCCCTCACCGGCCGCCTCGCGTCCGTACGGACCGCGGGGCGGCCCCCTTCCGACTGGAGAATCTGATGGCAACCCCTGCCGCCGTCTCCCGGCACCGATGGCGCCGCCACGGCACGTCCTATCTGATGCTGCTGCCGTTCCTCGCCCTGTTCGCCGGCTTCCTGGTCTGGCCGCTGGCCAACTCGCTCTATCTCAGCTTCACGAGGTTCGACGGGGTGACCGCCCCCGAGTTCACCGGGCTGGAGAACTTCCGGCGCCTGCTGTTCGACGACGACCGGTTCCGGCACGCCCTCGGCAACACGTTCCTCTACGTGGTGGCGTCCGTCGGCGTCGGCACGCTGCTGTCGCTCGGTCTCGCGCTGGCCTTCAGCGGGTCGGGCTGGCCGCACCGCGTCATGCGGACCGTCTTCTTCCTGCCCTCGGTGACCTCGTCCATCGCGTTGATGCTGCTCTGGAAATGGATCTTCAATCCGGGTGACTTCGGCCTGGCCAACACCGTCGCCGGATGGTTCGGCGGCCGGGCCGTCGAGTGGCTGGCCACACCCGGGCTCACGATCCCGATCCTCGTGCTCATGTCGGTGTGGGGCGGGATGGGCTACGGCATGGTCCTGTACGTCGCCGGGCTCAACACCATCCCCCAGGAGTACTACGAGGCCGCCCGCATCGACGGCGCCACGCCCTGGCAGCAGTTCCGCCGGGTGACGCTGCCGCTGCTGCGCCCGGTCACCACGTACGTGGTCGTGACCGGTCTGATCGGGGCGTTCCAGGTCTTTGAAGCCGTCTACATCGTGTTCCGGGGCACCAACAACATCGGCGGCGTGCTCGACTCGGGCCTGATGATCGTGCCCTACCTCTACGACCAGGGCTTCACGCACTTCAAGCTCGGCTACGCCTCGGCGATCGCGTGGGTGCTCTTCGTGATCATCTTCGCCCTCAGCATGGTCAACCTCCGCATCGGCCGCGCCCTGAAGGAGCTCTGATGACCGCCGCTCCCCTGCTGCGCCTGCCGTTCTACCTGCTGTCACTCACCATGATCGCGCCGTTCTACTGGATGGTGATCACGGTGTTCAAACCGGTGACGGAGATCGACAGGCAGCCGCCGTCGTTCGTGCCCGAACACCCCACCCTGGACAACTTCTACGACCCCGGCTACTCCCCCACCCAGGTCAACCCCGGCCACCTCCAGGGCATCTTCCAGCGGTTCCAGGTCGACTTCGGCTTCGGCCGGTTCATGTTCAACAGCCTGGTGATCACGGTCGCGATCACGGCCGGCTCGTTGCTGATCGCCTCGCTGGCGGCGTACGTGATCACGAAGCACCGGGTGCCGGGCAGACGGCTGATCTTCCTGATGATCGTCGCCTCGATGATGGTGCCCTGGCAGACCACGCTGGTGCCCAACTACGTCATCATGCGGAACCTGGGCTGGCTGGACACCTACCAGGGCTACGTCGTCCCGGCGCTGGCCAAGGCGTTCGTGCTGTTCTTCCTGGTCCAGTTCCTCCACTCGATCCCGGACGAGCTCGTCCAGGCGGCCCGGGTCGACGGGGCCGGGGAGTGGCGCATCTGGTGGCGGATCGTGCTGCCGCTGCTGCGCCCCGCCCTCGCCGCGATGTCGATCTTCATCGTGCTCGCCGAGTGGAACAACTTCCTCTGGCCGCTGATCCTCGTGCAGAGCGACGAGATGGCGAACATCCCGGTCGCGCTCGCGCGCCTCAACTCGTACTTCACCGGCGCGCAGAACCAGGGAGCGATCATGGCGGGCGGCCTGCTCGCCTCTCTGCCGTCGATCGTCTTCTTCCTGGTCTTCCAGCGCTACTTCACCCGGGGGATCGTGCTGAGCGGCCTCAAGGGCTGAGCGACGCCGCCGGGGACGCACCGGGAAAGCACCGAGGGGAGGGATCGCGATCAGCATCCGGATCGCGATCCCTCCCCTCGGGAGGGCTCAGGTAAAGGCCTCAGGTCAGAGAACCCGGGTCAGAGGGCGCGTCAGCGGCCGGTGTACCGGCGGCCGCCGCCGCGCCCGCCACCGCTGTAGCCACCGCCGCCGCCGCTGCCACCGCGGGGACGTCCGCCGCCGCCGTAGGAGCGGTCACCGCTGTGCGGCCGGTCACCGCTGTGCGGCCGGTCAGCACTGTGGGGCCGGTCAGAACTGTGCGGCCGGTCGCCGCCGTAGGAACGCTCGCCGTTGAAGGAACGCTCGCCGCCGGCACGCCCGGTGCCACCGCCGCCGCCACCGCCGCCGCGGGAACGGTCGCCGAAGCGCCGGGGGCGGCCGGCCCGGGACTGGTCGTCCGGCCGGGACCGCAGCGGCGTGCGCACCTCCGGTTCCCACACGGGCACCGTGTCGCCGCTCGGCCGCCTGGCCCCGGCGATGTCGGCCAGGATCGGGTCGCCCGGAGCCACCCGGTGCCGGGACGCGGTGACCCCCGCCTTGCGGGTCAGCGACTCGGTGGCGCGGCGCTCGCTCGGCAGCACCAGCGTCAGCACCACTCCGTGCTCTCCGGCGCGGGCCGTGCGGCCGCCGCGGTGCAGGTAGCTCTTGTGGTCGGCCGGCGGGTCCACGTGCAGCACGAGACTCACGTCGTCCACGTGGATGCCGCGGGCCGCGACGTCCGTGCAGACGAGCACGCCGATGTCGCCCCGGCGGAACCCGTCGAGGATGCGGGTGCGCTGGTTCTGCCGCTTGCCGCCGTGCAGGCCGCCGGCGCGGACCCCCGCCCGGGCCAGCTGCTTGACGACCCGGTCCACGCCGTGCTGGGTCCGCACGAACAGGATGGTCCGGCCGTCGCGGTTGGCGATCTCCGCCGTGACGTCCGTCTTCTCCTCCCGGTGCACCTGGAGCAGGTGGTGCTCCATCGTGTCGACGGGGGAGGTGGCCGGGTCCAGCGAGTGGACGACCGGGTCCGTCAGGAACCGCTGGACCAGCTTGTCCACGTCGCCGTCGAGCGTCGCGGAGAACAGCAGCCGCTGGCCGTCCGCCGGCGTACGCGCCAGCAGCGCGGTCACCACCGGGAGGAACCCGAGGTCGCACATGTGGTCGGCCTCGTCCAGGACGGTGATCTCGACCTCGCCGAGGTCGCACTCGCCCTGCTCGATCAGGTCGGTGAGGCGGCCGGGCGTGGCGACGACGACGTCGACCCCGCGGCGCAGATCCTCGATCTGACGGCCCATCGGCATGCCGCCGACGACGGTCCTGGTGCGCAGCGACAGCCCCCGGCCGAGCGGCTCGATGGCGTTCGCCACCTGGAGCGCGAGCTCGCGGGTGGGCACGAGGACGAGGGCGCGGGGCCGCCGGGGGCGGGCCCGCTCCCCCGCGATCCTGGTCAGCGTGGGCAGGCCGAACGCGAGGGTCTTGCCGGAACCGGTCCGGCCCCGCCCGAGGACGTCGAGTCCGGCGAGGATGTCGGGAATGGCCGCCCGCTGGATCGGGAACGGCGCGGTGATGCCCTGCCGGGCGAGCCCCGTCACGAGCGGCCTGGGCAGTCCCAGATCCGCGAACTCAACGGGGTTCTCGGTGATACCGGCGGTCGCGCCGTCACCGAGGTCAAGCATGGTCACGTAATCGTGCCTTTCGTAGGAGATCCCGCCACGTGGGCGGGTTGAGAACGTGCCGGAGCACGCGGGGCGTCACTTCTGCGAAAGGACGACCCATGACGTACGGCGAGCCGTACCGATCGGGGCGCGGCACGCCGATGACTGACCGGCGGCCCTGGGCCCGGAGAACCGTGCGCCCTGAAACCGTGCACCCAGAGAACCACAAGCCGGCGTCCGGTGCGGTGAGCCGCCTGGCGGCGGCTTCCCGCGGACACTCGACTCGCGTCGCACAAGATGGAGCAAAGAATCACTCTACGGCATTCCCGCGCTGCGCGGGGCGACGCGGAACCGCGCGGCGGGATGAGCACCGGCAGGCGGCCTCCCGGCGGAAGGCCGCCATGGACGGGCAGCGGGACGGATCAGACGTTGAAGCCGAGCATCCTGAGCTGGTCGCGGCCCTCGTCAGTGATCTTGTCCGGACCCCACGGCGGCAGCCAGACCCAGTTGATGACCACGTTGGAGACCAGGTCGGCGAGCGCCGAGTTGGCCTGGTCCTCGATGACGTCGGTGAGGGGGCAGGCGGCGCTGGTGAGCGTCATGTCGATCGTCGCGATCGGCCGCTCGCCCTCGCCGGCCGGGTCGAGGTTGACGCCGTAGACGAGGCCCAGGTCGACCACGTTGATCCCGAGCTCGGGGTCGACGACGTCCTTCAGCGCCTCCATCAGGTCGTCCAGACTGGGAGACCCGTCGAAGGCGCCGGGCTCGGCGGCCTCGGTCACGGTTCCCGTCGGGGTCTCGGTGGGCTTGCTCACGTCGTCTCCTCAGCTCTTCTCCCGGGCCGGTCTGTGCGCCCAGCCAGGGTGTCAACACCGGTGGGGCGTCCGGTCATCCCTGGCTCCGCATCAGCGCGTCCTTGTAGGCCATCCAGGCCAGCAGCGCGCACTTGACCCTGGCCGGGAACTTCGCCACGCCGGCGAACGCGACGGCGTCGCCCAGCACGTCCTCGTCGGGCTCCACCTGGCCCCTGCCCTGCATCAGCCGGGTGAACTCCTCCACCACCGACAGCGACTCGTCCACCGTGGAGCCGGTGGCGAGCTCGTGCAGCACCGAGGCGGCGGCCTGGCTGATCGAGCAGCCCTGGCCGTCGTAGGACACGTCGAGCACCTTGCCGCCGTCGGCCACCTTCACCCGCAGCGTCAGCTCGTCGCCGCAGGTGGGGTTGACGTGGTGGACCTCGGCGTCGAAGGGCTCACGCAGGCCGCGCCCCTGGGGATGCTTGTAGTGCTCCAGGATCAGCTCCTGGTACATGGATTCAGCGATCATGTTCAGCCGAACACCTTCTGCACGTGGTGGAGGCCGCGGACCAGTGCGTCGATCTCGGCCGTCGTGTTGTACAGGTAGAAAGACGCCCGTGTGGTGGCCGGGATGCCGAACCTGAGATGCAGCGGCCGGGCGCAGTGATGACCTACCCGGACCGCGATCCCGTACACGTCGTCGAGGATCTGCCCCACGTCGTGGGGGTGGATGCCCTCCAGCGTGAACGAGATCGTGCCGCCGCGGGCGATGGGCGTGCGGGGCCCGATGATCCTGAGGCCGGGGATCTCCGGCAGCGCCTCCAGCGCGTACGCCACCAGTTCCTTCTCGTGCGCCTTGATCTGGTCCATGCCGACGGCGTTCAGGTAGTCGACCGCCGCGCCGAGCCCGATCGCCTCGACGATGGGCGGCGTCCCCGCCTCGAACTTGTGCGGCACCGGCGCGTACGTCGAGTGGTCCATCCAGACCGCCTCGATCATCTCGCCGCCGCCGAGGAACGGCGGCATCGCCTCGAGCAGCTCACGCCGGCCCCACAGCACGCCGATGCCGGAGGGACCCACCATCTTGTGACCGGTGAACGCGACGAAGTCGACGCCCAGCTCGGCCACGTCCACGGCCTGGTGCGGCACGGACTGCGACGCGTCGAGCATCATCAGCGCGCCGACCTCGCGCGCCCGCGCCAGGATCGGCGAGACCGAGTTGACCGTGCCCAGCACGTTCGACTGGTGCGTGATCGAGACGATCTTCGTCCGCTCGTTGACCAGCTCCTCCAGGCCCTCGACGTCGAGGCGGCCCTCGTCGGTCACCGGGAACCAGCGCAGCGTCGCGCCGGTGCGCTGCGCGAGCAGCTGCCACGGCACGATGTTGGAGTGGTGCTCCATCTCCGAGATGACGATCTCGTCGCCGGGGCCCATCCGGAACCGCTCGTCCTCGCCGACGGGGTTGCCGAAGGCGTACGCCACGAGGTTGAGGGCCTCGGAGGCGTTCTTGGTGAAGACGATCTCGTCCCGCGACGGCGCACCGACGAACGCGGCGATCTTGTCGCGGGCCTCTTCGTACGCGACCGTCGACTCGCTGCCGAGCACGTGCAGGGCCCGGCCGACGTTGCCGTAGTGCCAGGTCAGGTGGTCGCGCATGGTCTCGACCACCTGGGCCGGCTTCTGGGAGGAGTTGCCGGAGTCGAGGTAGACCAGCGGCCTGCCTCCGGGAAGCTCGCGGGTGAGGACCGGGAAGTCCTTCCTGATCCTCTCCACGTCGAAGCCGGACACGGCACTCATCAGGCGGACGCCGCCTTCGTGGTGTACGCCTCGTAGCCCTCGGCCTCCAGCTTGTCGGCCAGCTCGGGGCCGCCCTCCTCCACCACGCGCCCGCCGGCGAAGACGTGGACGAAGTCCGGCTTCACGTAGCGCAGGATGCGGGTGTAGTGGGTGATCAGCAGCACGCCGGTGTCGCCGGAGGCGCGGAACCGGTTGACGCCCTCGGAGACCACGCGCAGGGCGTCGACGTCGAGGCCCGAGTCGGTCTCGTCCAGCACCGCGATCTTCGGCTTGAGCAGCTCCAGCTGGAGGATCTCGTGCCGCTTCTTCTCACCGCCGGAGAAGCCCTCGTTGGTGTTGCGCTGGGCGAACGCCGGGTCGATGGACAGCGCGTCCATGCCCGACTTCAGCTCCTTGGCGAACTCGCGCAGCTTCGGCGCCTCGCCGCGGACCGCGGTGATCGCCGAGCGCAGGAAGTTCGACACGCTGACGCCGGGGACCTCGACCGGGTACTGCATGGCCAGGAACAGGCCGGCGCGGGCGCGCTCGTCCACCGCCATGTCCAGCAGGTCCTCGCCGTCGAGCAGGACGGTGCCGGAGGTGACGGTGTACTTGGGGTGCCCCGCGACGGCGTACGCCAGCGTGGACTTGCCCGAGCCGTTCGGGCCCATGATGGCGTGCGTCTCGCCGCTGCGGACCGTCAGGTCGACGCCGCGCAGGATCTCCTTGTCGCCCACGGCGACGTGCAGGTCACGGATCTCAAGGGTGGACACTGGTATTTACTCCTTCGAGAGCGAGACGTACACGTCGTCGCCTTCGATCTTGACTCGGTAGACGTTGACGGGCCTGGTCGCGGGCGGCCCGGTGGGCTTGCCGCTGCGCAGGTCGAAGCAGGAGCCGTGCAGCCAGCACTCCAGCGTGTTGTCGTAGACCTCGCCCTCGCTGAGGCGGACCTCGGCGTGCGAGCACACGTCGCGCAGGGCGAAGACCTCGCCGCCGGTCCGCACCAGCGCGACCGGCGTGTCCTCGACCTCCACGCCGACGACGCCCCCGTCGGGGATGTCGGCGACCTGGCAGACCTTCTCCCAGCGGGGCTCGCCGCTCATCGGGCCAGCTCCGCCTCGACCGCGGACAGCACGCGCTCGCGCAGCTCCGGAAGCTGGATCTTCTCCAGCAGCTGGGCGAAGAACCCGTGGATGACCAGGCGGCGGGCCTCGTCGAACGGGATGCCGCGGGCCTGCAGGTAGAAGATGTGCTCGTCGTCGAGGCGGCCGGAGGCGGACGCGTGGCCCGCTCCCGCGACCTCGCCGGTGAGGATCTCCAGGTTCGGCACCGAGTCGGCGCGGGCGCCGTCGGTGAGGATGAGGTTGCGGTTGAGCTCGTAGGTGTCGGTGCCCTCGGCCTCGGCCCGGATGATCACGTCGCCGATCCAGACCGCGTGGGCGGCGTCGCCCTGCAGCGCGCCCTTGTAGGTCACGTTGCTGCGGCAGTTCGGCACGCTGTGGTCCACCAGCAGGCGGTGCTCCAGGTGCTGCCCGGCGTCCACGAAGTAGAGCCCGGTGAGGTCGGCGTCGCCGCCCGGGGCGGTGTACGACACCGAGGGCGACAGCCGTACGAGGTCGCCGCCGAGGGTGACCACGAACGACCGGAACGTCGCGTCCTTGCCGAGCCTCGCGTGGTGGTGGGAGACGTGCACGGCGTCGTCGTCCCAGTCCTGCAGGCTGACGACCTTCAGCGTCGCGCCCTCGGCCACGTCGAACTCGACGTTGTCGGCGTAGACCGCGCTGCCGCGGTGGTCCAGGACCAGCACGGCCTCGGCCATCGGCTCCACCGACACGAGGATGTGCCCGTAGGCGGCGGCGCCGGCCCCGGACCCGCGCAGCGTGATCACGGTGGGCCGGGAGGCGGCCGTCATCCTCGGCACCGTGACGACGGTGGCCTTCTCGAACGACGAGTACGCCTGCGCGCTGACCCGGTCGGCCGGGGTGTAGGCCCGGCCGAGCCGGGCGTCGTCGCGGGCGACGGTCTCGACCCGCACCTCGGGCGCGGCCTCGACGTCCACCACGACGCCGCCGGTGACGGCGGCCGTGCCGTCGTGCAGCCCCTTCAACCGCGCGAGCGGCGTGAAGCGCCACTCCTCCTCGCGACCCGTCGGCACCGGGAAGTCCGCCACGTCGTACGACGCCTTCTCGTGCAGCGTCGACAGCGGTTTGGTCTCCAGGCCCATCAGCCGACCGCTCCTTCCATCTGCAGCTCGATCAGGCGGTTGAGCTCCAGGGCGTACTCCATGGGCAGCTCGCGGGCGATCGGCTCCACGAACCCACGGACGATCATGGCCATCGCCTCGTCCTCGCCGAGGCCCCGGCTCATCAGGTAGAACAGCTGGTCCTCCGACACCTTGGAGACCGTGGCCTCGTGGCCCATCGAGACGTCGTCCTCGCGGACGTCGACGTACGGGTAGGTGTCGGACCGGCTGATCTGGTCGACCAGCAGCGCGTCGCACTTGACGGTCGAGGCCGAGCCTGCCGCGCCCTCGTCGATCTGCACCAGGCCGCGGTAGGACGTGCGGCCGCCGCCGCGCGCGACGGACTTGGAGATGATCGTCGAGGAGGTCTTCGGCGCGAGGTGCACCATCTTGGCGCCCGCGTCCTGGTGCTGGCCCTCGCCGGCGAAGGCGACCGACAGCGTCTCGCCCTTGGCGTGCTCGCCCATGAGGTAGACGGCCGGGTACTTCATCGTGACCTTGGAGCCGATGTTCCCGTCGATCCACTCCATGGTCGCGCCCTCGTACGCCACGGCGCGCTTGGTGACCAGGTTGTAGACGTTGTTCGACCAGTTCTGGATCGTCGTGTAGCGGCAGCGGGCGCCCTTCTTCACGACGATCTCGACGACCGCCGAGTGCAGCGAGTCGGACGAGTAGATCGGCGCGGTGCAGCCCTCGACGTAGTGGACGTAGGAGTTCTCGTCCACGATGATCAGCGTCCGCTCGAACTGGCCCATGTTCTCGGTGTTGATCCGGAAGTAGGCCTGCAGCGGGATCTCGACGTTCACGTTCGGCGGCACGTAGATGAACGAGCCACCGGACCACACGGACGTGTTGAGCGCGGCGAACTTGTTGTCGCCCACCGGGATCACCGTGCCGAAGTACTCCTTGAAGAGCTCCTCGTGCTCGCGCAGGCCGGTGTCGGTGTCGACGAAGATGACGCCCTTCTCCTCGAGGTCCTCACGGATCTTGTGGTAGACGACCTCGGACTCGTACTGGGCGGCGACGCCGGCGATGAGGCGCTGCTTCTCGGCCTCCGGGATGCCGAGCTTGTCGTAGGTGTTCTTGATGTCGGGCGGCAGCTCGTCCCAGGAGGCGGCCTGCTTCTCGGTGGAGCGCACGAAGTACTTGATGTTGTCGAAGTCGATGCCCGTGAGGTCGGAGCCCCAGGTCGGCAGCGGCTTCTTGTGGAACAGCCGGAGGCCCTTGAGGCGCAGGTCGAGCATCCACTCCGGCTCGTTCTTGAGCGCGGAGATGTTGCGGACGACCTCTTCGGACAACCCACGCCGGGCCGTGGCCCCCGCCACGTCCGCGTCGGCCCAGCCGAACTTGTAATTCCCGAGGCCTTCCAGCTCCGGGCGGTCGGTGACAGTCACCTGCCGGACTCCTTGCTCGTCGTTGTGCTCGATATGTGTGCGGCCGGTGCGGGTGCGACCGGCGGATCGGTACGGCCGTGCCGCGCGGCAAGCGCGGGTGAACTGACGTGGGTGGTGCAGACACCGTCGCCGTTGGCGATCGTGGCCAGCCGCTGCACCGGAGTGCCGAGCAGCCGGGCGAACGCCTCGGTCTCCGCCTCGCACAGCTGCGGGAACGCCGCCGCGACGTGCGCCACCGGGCAGTGATGCTGGCAGAGCTGCTCGCCGCCCTTGCCGGTCTCGGTCGCGGACGCCGCGTATCCCTCCGTCGACAGCGCCTCCGCCAGCACGCGGACCCGCTGCTCGGCCGGGACCTCGCGCATCAGCGTCTCCAGCCTGCCGACCAGCCCGGACACCTGCGCCCGCGCGAACTCCGACACCGCCTCGCCGCCCAGGCGCTCGGCCAGGAAGCGCAGCGCGCTGCCGGCCAGGTCGTCGTAGGCGTGGACGAAGGCGCTGCGGCCCGCGTCGGTGATCGCGAACATCTTGGCCGGCCTGCCGCGTCCCCGCTGACCGCGGGGGCGGGCCGTACGCGGCTCGATCATGCCGTCGGCCAGCAGCGCGTCGAGGTGACGGCGCACCGCGGCCGGTGTGAGCCCGAGCCGCTCGCCGAGCGCCGCGGCGGTCACCGGCCCGTGTTCCAGGATGAGCCGGGCCACCCTGGCCCGGGTGCCCCGCTCGGCGCTGATGTCGCCCCTGCCGGCGCCGATGGCGGCGGCCTCACGCGCGGGGGACGCGGACGCCGAGAACGGCCGCGTCGCCACGGCCTTCTCCACGCTCTGTCGCCCCTGCACGTTTTTCACAACATCAGTGTGCCGTAATTCCTTCCCGGTCGACAAACCCAAGACGGGGTCGACGGGCATGCAATTTCTCACGCAGGCAAGGCTTACCTAACCTGCGACGACGGCGCCGCGAAGGTTTTCCGTGCTCTTTACTCCGCGGACGTTCGCGAGCGGCGTCCGCCGACGAGAGCGCGCCCTCCGCTCCCTAAACTCGATGCAGTCGACGGCGTGGAGCGGGGCCCGGAATTCCGTCCCGCCGCGCGGTCGCGTCTGTGAGGGGAGGCCGGTCGCGTGACCGGGGTAGGCAGCACGCCCGGCGGCGTGGGTGACAGTGGTGGGTGACAGCGCGGTGGGCGACGGCGCGCCGGCGGTGCAGATCGACGGACTGGTCAAGCGGTACGGCCGCACCACGGCCGTCGACGGGCTGGCCTTCACCTGCGCCCGGGGCGCGGTCACCGCCATCCTCGGCCCGAACGGCGCGGGCAAGACCTCCACGATCGAGATCTGCGAGGGGTTCCGCAGGCCGGACGGCGGGACCGTGCGGGTGCTCGGGCTCGACCCGGCCGATCCCGCGCTGAAGCCGCGCCTGGGCATCATGCCGCAGGCGGGCGGGGTGCCGCCGGCCGCCCGCGCGGGCGAATGGCTGCGCGTGGTCTCCCGGTTCTACGCCCACCCCCTCGATCCGGACGCCCTGCTCACCCTGCTGGGCCTGACCGCGCACGCGCGCACGCCGTACCGGCGGCTGTCGGGCGGTCAGCAGCAGCGCCTGTCGCTCGCGGCGGCCGTCGTCGGGCGGCCCGAGCTGGTCTTCCTGGACGAGCCGACGGCCGGGCTCGACCCGCAGGCCAGGCACGCCTGCTGGGACCTGGTCACCGCGCTGCGCGACGCCGGGGTGTCGGTCGTGCTGACGACCCACCAGATGGACGAGGCCGAGAGGCTCTCCGACCACGTGGTGGTCATCGACCACGGACGGGTGGTCGCCGAGGGCACCCCGTCGGAGCTGACCGGCGCCGAGCGCCAGCTCAGGTTCCGCGCCCGCCCCGGCCTCGACGTGGAGGAACTGCTCGCGGCGCTGCCGCCGGGCAGCGCCGCCAAGGAGTCGCCGTCGGGGCACTACATCATCGAGGGACAGGTCGGCCCCCAGCTGCTGGCGACCGTCACCGCGTGGTGCGCCACCGAGGGCGTGACCACCGAGGACCTGCGCATCGAGCGGCGCACGCTGGAGGACGTCTTCCTCGAACTGACCGGCAGGGAGCTACGGTGAGCGCGATCACCACGCTGGACCTCACCCCGCGGCCCGGAGCCGCGCCGCTGCACCGGATGGTGCTCGCGCAGGCGGGCGCGGAGATCCGGGCCACGCTGCGCAACGGCGAGCAGCTCCTGCTCACCCTGATCATCCCGATCCTGCTGCTGGCGGGCTTCTCCGCGGCCCCGCTCGTGGACGTGGGCGGCGGCCGGCGGGTCGACTTCGTCGCCCCCGGCATCCTCGCGCTCGCGGTCATGTCGACCGCGTTCACCGGCCAGGCCATCGCCACCGGCTTCGAGCGGCGGTACGGCGTGCTCCGGCGCCTGGGCGCCACCCCGCTGTCGCGGACCGGGCTCCTGCTGGCCAAGACCGTCGCCGTCGTCGCGGTGGAGGCGCTGCAGATCGTGGTGATCACCGTGGTGGCCCTGGCCCTCGGCTGGTCGCCGCACGGCGGCCCGCTGTGGGCCGTGCCGCTCCTGCTGCTCGGCACGGCGGCCTTCAGCGGCCTCGGCCTGCTCATGGCGGGCACGCTGCGGGCGGAGGCGACGCTCGCCGGGGCCAACCTCGTCTACCTGGTGCTGCTCGGGCTCGGCGGCGTGCTGTTCCCGCTGGACCGGTTCCCGGGCGGGGTGCGGCAGGTGCTGGAACTGCTGCCGATCAGCGCGCTCACCTCCGGCCTGCGCGGCGTCCTCAGCGACGGCGGCGGCTTCCCCGGCGGCCCGCTGCTCGTGCTGCTCTGCTGGGCCGTCGCCGCCCTCGCCCTGGCCGCCCGCACCTTCCGCTGGGAGTAGTCCGGCGGGTCCGTCGCCCGTTCCGCATCGTATGTAAGCACCGTATGCAGGCACCGTATGATTGCGGAGTTTGCGCTGATCGGGGTGACGGGTGAGGGTTGGGCATGACGGCTGAATCGCTGTCCGGGGCAGCCGAGCCGTATCGCGCGGGGCCACGGGCCGGCAGGGCGCTGCGGGCGGCGTCGGACGCGGTGCCGCCGCCGGGGCTGGTGCTGCTGGCCATTCTGTCGGTCCAGGTGGGGGCCGGGCTGGCCAAGAACCTGTTCGGGCAGGTTCCTCCCGCGGCGATGGTGTTCCTGCGCATCGCCACCGGCGCCGTCATGCTCCTGGCAGTGGTGCGGCCGAAGGTGCGCGGGCTGTCGCGGCGCGACCTCGGCGTCGGCGTCGCCTTCGGGCTCAGCCTCGGCCTGATGAACCTGTCGTTCTACGAGGCCCTGGCCCGGCTGCCGATCGGGATCGCGGTGTCCATCGAGTTCATCGGGCCGCTCACCCTGGCCGTGGTGTCCTCCCGCCGCCGACTGGACCTGCTGTGGGTGGCGCTGGCCGCCGCCGGCGTGATCCTGCTCGCGCCCTGGGGCGAGGCGGGCTCCGCGACCTGGGCCGGCATCGGGTTCGCCGCACTGGCCGGGACGTTCTGGGCCGCCTACATCGTGTTCTCGGCGGCCACCGGCGCCCGGTTCCCCGGCGCGAGCGGGCTGACCTTCGCCATGATCGTGGCCACGGTGTTCGTCACCCCCGTCGGGGTCGTGGCGGGCGGCGACGCCCTGCTGCGGCCCGAGGTCCTGCTCCTCGGGGCCGGCGTCGGCCTGCTCTCCTCGGTCATCCCGTACTCGCTGGAGCTGGAGGCCCTGCGCCGGATGCCCAAGCGGGTCTTCGGGATCCTGATGAGCCTGGAACCCGCCGTCGCCGCGCTCGTCGGCCTGTTCGTCCTGCACGAGGTGCTCCAGGGCCGCGAGTGGGCGGCGATCGGCTGCGTGGTCGTCGCCTCCATCGGCGCCACCCGCGCCGGCGGCTGAACCGTCCGCCGCCGGGCCCTACTGCGGCGGGTCGGCCGACCAGATCGCGCGTACCTGCTGGATGTGGTGGTGGGTCAGGCGCTCGGCCGCCGGGACGTCGCCGCGTACGACGGCGTCGAGAAGGTCGAGGTGCTCGCGGGCCGAGGCCACCAGCATCCGGGTGTCGGGCAGCCCGCGCAGCCCGTAGAGCCGGGCCCGGGCCCGCAGGTCCCTGACCGTCTCCACCAGCCGGGCGTTGCCCGACAGGCCCAGCAGTGCCAGGTGGAACCGCTGGTCCGCCGCGACGTAGGCGAGCAGGTCGCCGCGGGCCGCCGCCGCCACGATCTCCCGGGCGAGCGGGCGCAGCTCCTCGGCCTCGGCGGCGCGGCCCTCCCGGGCCAGCCGGGCCACCGTGGGCGCCTCGATCAGCCGCCGGATCTCGATGATCTCGTCGAGGTCCCGCTCGGACACCTCGGCCACCCGGAAGCCCTTGTTGCGCAGGGCCTCGAACAGGCCCTCCTTCGCGAGGTCGAGCATCGCCTCGCGCACCGGTGTGGCGGAGACGCCGAACCTCGCCGCCAGGGCGGGCGCCGAGTAGACGACGCCCGGCCGCATCTCACCGGCCACCAGCGCGTCGCGCAGCGCCTGCGCCACCTGCTCGCGCAGGTTCTGCCGGGTGGCCGGGACCGCCGGGCCGGCGTCGCAGGGCTCTCCGCGGCCCGGCTCCCCGCGTACCGGTTCTCCGCGCATCTGCCTTCCCCCCGCCCCGGACATCGTCCGGCCACCGCCCTCCTCACGCTCCACGGCCGATCGTACCGTTTCCCCGCCCGCGATGATCTACGCGTACGGGCTCCGGGAGCGGCCCTTCACGCAGGCACGGGCCCCCGGGGCGGGGAGGGGACCACCCCCCGGGCCGCCTACCATGAGTGTCGTGAAGCCCACGACTGACCGGATTCGCTCCGCCCTGCTCGCCCTGTACCGCTCGATCGTGTTCCCGACGGCCGAGTCGATGCGGCGGTGGGCGCTCGCGGCGATCGTGGTCAACGTCGGCATCACGATCACCGGCGCCGCCGTCCGCGTCACCGGCTCGGGCCTCGGCTGCCCGACCTGGCCGCGCTGCACGCCCGGCAGCTTCGTGCCGGCGCGGATCGACACCCACGCCCCGGTCAACATGGCGATCGAGTTCGGCAACCGGCTGCTGTCGTTCCTGGTGCTCGCGGTCGCGGCCGCGTGCGTGGTCGCCGCCTGGAGGCTGGGACGCGGCGAATGCGGCAGGCCGGTCCTGCTGCGGCTCGCGCTGCTGCAGCCGGCCGGAGTCGTCGTGCAGGCGCTGTGGGGCGGCCTGGTGGTGCACAGCATGCTCAACCCGGTGACCGTGGCCGTCCACTTCCTCTTCTCGATCGGCATGACCGCCGCCGCCGTCGTGCTGTACGCGCGGGCCTCCGAGGGAGACGCCCCGGGGCAGCGGCTGGTCCACAAGGACATCCGCACGCTCGGGTACGTGCTGGTCGCCGCCGCCTTCACGCTGCTGCTGGCGGGGGTCGTGGTGACCGGAACCGGCCCGCATTCGGGGGACGAGGCGGCCTCCCGGTTCGGCTTCGACATCCAGAGCGTGGTGCGGCTGCACACCGACGTCGCCTACCTCGTCGTCGGGCTGACGTTCGCCCTGCTGTTCGCCCTGCACGTGACCGACTCCCCCGGCCGCGCCCGGCGTGCCGCGCTCGTGCTGCTCGGCGTGGAGCTGTCGCAGGGCGTGGTCGGGTACGTCCAGTACTTCCTGGCCGTGCCCGCGGCCCTGGTGCTCCTGCACGTGCTCGGGGCGACGCTCGTGTGGATCTGCGCGCTCCGCGTCGTGTTCCTCATGCGCACCCGGGGGCCTGTTCCCGTCTCCGCGGCCGAACGGCCGGAGCTCCACCACGCGGCGGTGTGACCGAGGTGGGAGGCTTACCACCCCGCCCCTCGTCCCGCCTGGCGCCCTGGACCTGGTCGCGTACGGCCCGGCGCCGGGGCTTCCAGGCCCTCGTCGCCCTGAGCGTGCTGCCGCTGGCGCCGATCACCTGGGCCTGGCTGACGAGCGCGGCGCACCGGGTGACGGCGGAGCCGGGCACGCGGTGGACCGCCTCGGTGCCCGCCATGCCGGCCGCGCTCGTGCTCGGCGCGGGCGTCGTGGGCGACCGCCCCTCCGCGATGCTTCGCACGCGGCTCGACATCGCGGCCGATCTCTACCGGGCGGGCCGGGTGCGGGCCCTGCTGCTGTCCGGCGACAACAGCCGCAAGAGCTACGACGAGCCGACGGTCATGCGCGACTACCTGGTCTCCAGGGGCGTCCCCGGCGAGCGCATCGTGCTCGACTACGCCGGGTTCGACACTTGGGACTCCTGCGTCCGGGCCAAGGAGATCTTCGGGGCGTCGCGTCTCGTGGTGGTCACTCAGGTGTTCCATCTCCCCCGGGCCGTCGCGCTGTGCCGGACCGCCGGGCTCGACGCGTTCGGCGTCGGGGACGACTCCAGCCGCGACTGGCCGACGGAGACTGTGGTCTACGCGATGCGGGAGTTCCCCGCCGCCGCCAAGGGCCTGCTCGACGGCCTGGTCCTGCGCTCCTCGCCGCGGTTCCTCGGCCGGCGCGAGGTCGCCCTCGACCGCGCACTGGCCCGCTGACGGAGCGGCTCCTCTCCTGAGAGGTACGGCGCGGCCCCCTCCGCGCGGCGGCGGGCGACGCCGCGCACTGTGACCTGACCTCGTGCCGCGAAACTTTCATCCGGTCGCCCCCGGCGACCTGGGCCGATTGAGGCGGGCGGGCCCGGGCCGCTGGCCGGTGGCGGAGGAGGGCGTTAGGGTCCGGGGCACGTGGGAGCGCTCCCACCTATCCGTACGGGAGGTGAGGCCACACCACGAGTGGCTATCGCACCGCGGGTACGAGGCGGACCCTCCTCCGCCCACCCATCGCGCGACGCCCGGGGAGGCCGTCACGGCGGCCTCCCCGGGCGTCTCCCGCGAATCCGGACTCAGTTCACCGTCGCGCGCCGCTCAGCCGCAGCTGATGTCGCTGATCGTCGGCGCGGCCGACCCGGAGCCGAGGAACCCGGCAGTGGCCGAGGCCCCCGGAGCCAGCGAGTTGTTGTACGTCGGCGCGTGGATCATCGCGAACGGCCCGCTCTGCATCGAGGTCCCGTTCCACGCCTGGGTGACCGTCGCGCCGTTGGACAGCTGCCACTGGATGTACCAGCCGTTCAGCGGGCTCGTGCCGGTGTTCTTGATCGTGGCCTCACCCTGGAAGCCGCCCGGCCAGGTGTTGGTCAGCTTCACCGTGGCGGTGCAGGACGGGTTCCCGGTCGTCGGGGACGCCGAGGGGCTCCGGCTGGGCGTGGCACTCGGGCTGGCGCTGGGGCTCACACTGGGACTCACGCTGGGCGACGCACTGGGCGACACACTGGGGGACGCGCTCGGCGACGGGTTGCCGCCGACGAAGTCCACGTCCGAGCAGCCGTAGAACGTCTCCTGGCTGTCGGAGCGGTACCAGACGGCGTAGATGATGTGCCGGCCGCTCTTGTTGGGCAGCTTCCCGGAGAAGCGGTACGCGCCGTTGGTGACCGCGGGCTCGGGGTCGGCCGTCAGGAAGGGCTGCTCCTCCATGTCCGCCCAGGTCAGCGGCTTGGTGGGGTCATAGCCGTCCTTGGTGACGTAGAGCTTGAAGCCGCCGGGGTGGGGCACCCAGGCGCCGTAGACGAAGTCGTACGTCGCGCCGGCCCTGACCGTGGTGGTCGGCCAGTCGGTCCTGGCCGCGTCGTAGGCGGCGTACTTGCTGAAACCGCCGCTGCACAGCTGGCCGTCGGGGATGAAGCCCCGGGTGCGGCCGCCGCCGTCGGAGCGGAGCACGCCGTACCAGTCGTAGAGGGGCTGGGTGCCGCCGGCCGCCACCGCGTCCTTGCAGGCGGCGTTCTTGGGGATGATCTGGCCACCGGTCAGGCCGTCGGTGTAGCAGGCGTAGGTGCGGCTGGCGGGGGCCTGCAGCGCGCCGTGGGCCTCGGCGGCGGTCTGGGTCACAATCGCGACGACGCCGGCGAGCAGGGCCGCCACCGCGGCGAGGACGGCGAGGTTGCGCCCGGATCTCAACCGCGGAGTTCGCAGGGGCAGGAATCTCACAGGGGTTCTCCTCTGATGGGCGGGCACGCCTTCGGGGAGGAAGGTCGCGCCGTTTGAGCTGTCGTACGAGAAGAACGCGTGCGGCATCGCCGCACGCCCTCCTGAGCCCACCCATCAGTGGCCACCGCGCACCATGATTGAAACACGCGCGAGGCGCCCGGGCCAACCGCGGCCGGCGGATCAGTTCGGCCGGGGTCCGCCCTGCGGCGGGCCGTACCCTCCGGGACCGCCGGGCGGCGGCTGCTGCCCGTAACCGCCGGGGGGAAGACCGCCGGGGGCATGACCGCCGGGGGGAAGGCCGCCGGGCGGGCCGTACCAGGGCGGCACGGCGGGGCCGCCCGGCCATCGGCCCGGGGGCGGCGCGCCGGGGGCGTACCCCGGCGGCGGCACCCCGCGCGCCGCGTCCGCCTGATGACGCTCCGGCAGCGGGAAGGACATCCGGGCGTAGGCCATCAGGTCCGCCAGCGACCGCTGCTGGGCGCGGAAGGTCTCCTCGTCGACCCCGCCCCTGGCCGCGCGGGCGTGCAGCAGCCCGAGCTCGGTCGAGGCGAGCTGGTAGTCGATCATCGCCCGCGCCCCCGCCCGGCCGCCGAGGGCCTTGGCCCAGGCCCGGGCGTGCCTCCGGCGGCGCAGCGACGACAGCATGAAGATGTCCGCCTGGTTGATCAGCCCGTTGCGCTCGTACGGCGGCAGGTAGTGCTGGATCAGCCCGACGATCCGCCGCCTGTCCCGGAAGATCACGACGAGTTCGACCACGAGCAGCAGCATCAGCAGCAGGTAGGCGATGGCCAGCCCGCCGAGCCCGCCGAAGGTGGCGAGGCCGTTCCAGAGGCCGTGCAGCAGCATCGCCCCGATCCAGCCGATGACGATCACGATGACCCCCACCGCGCCCCGGCGCTGGGCGGCGTACGCGACCGCGATGCCGATCAGCGAGGTGAACAGCGGATGGGCGAACGGCGAGAGCACGGCCCGCAGCACGAGCGTGGCGGCGAGCCCCTGGGCGCCGTTCTCCTGCAGCGCCGCGATGTAGTAGCTGACGTTCTCCGACATGGCGAAGCCCAGCCCGACCATGCTCGCGTAGATGATCCCGTCGGTCGGGCCGTCGAGCTCGTGCCGGCGGAACCACAGCAGCCCGAGCAGCACCAGGCCCTTCGCCGTCTCCTCGACCGGCGGCGCGCCGAAGGTGGCGACGAGGTTCCGCGCGTTGCCGACGTCGCCGAGCTGGTGGGCGACGTAGACGAGGTTGAGCGAGTTCAGCAGCCCGGCGAGCAGCACGGCGATGCCGGCGCCCCAGGCGAACGCGAAGGCCAGGTTGCTGCGCGGCTCGGGTTCCATGCGGTCCAGTGCGAGCACGCCCGCGAGCAGCAGCGGCACCGGCGCCACCGCGAGCCCGAGCGCGATGAAGAACTGGACCGGGTCGCCGTTGATGATGTCGAAGGAGAACGACACCAGGGCGCAGAACCCGGCGATGACCAGGCCCGCGATCAGACCGACGGACGGGCGTTCCTTCAGGACGGCGCGAGGGTCGAGGCCTGCCACTTTGCGACTGTAACCGAACACGGCCGCTGCGGTCCCCCTCCGGTCCCAGGAGATCCCAAAGATCCCGTGCCGGGAATTATCCCGCATGTCGAGTGGGAGGATCGGCCGAGCGGAGCGGAACCGGGGGCACAATAGACGATCATGAACGTCGCACCACGCGGCGGGCTCGGGCGGCGCGGCTTCCTGCGCGTCGCGGCCGCGGCGGCCGTCGGCTCGGTCGCCGCCTGCGAGCCCGCCGTACAGCTCAGGGGATCAGGGCAGGCCACGTCCCCGGGAACAGCCGCCCCGCCGCCTGGATCGTCCCGCACGCCCGCACCGGAACGGCTCATGGCCGGCGACCCGGACTGGCGGATTCGCCGGACCGGCCCCGACGAGGCGATAGAGGGCTACTGCGACCGCGCGAGCGTGCTGCCCGGCGAGACCATCGGGCTGCACGTGTCCACGACCGGGGACCGCTTCCGGGTCACCGCCTACCGCATGGGCTGGTACGGCGGCGCCCTGGCCCGCCGGGTGTGGCGCTCGGCGTGGGCGCGGGGACGCGACCAGGGCCGCGGCGGGGTCGCCGGGGACACCCGCACCGTTCGCGCCGGCTGGCGGCGGAGCATGACGGTGCCGACCGAGGGCTGGCCGGAGGGGGTCTATCTGCTGCGCCTGGACTCCGAGCGGGGCCACCAGCGGTACGTGCCGCTGGTCGTGCGCTCGGCCTCCGGAGCCGGCCGTACGGTCCTCGTCCACGCGACCCCGACCTGGCAGGCGTACAACCGGTGGGGCGGCTACAGCCTGTACTACGGGGAGGACGGCAGGTACGAGAGCCGGTCGCTCGCGGTCAGCTTCGACCGGCCGTACGACGCGACCGGGATGGAGAAGTTCCTGGTCCACGAGCGGCCGGTGGTGGCGCTGGCGGAACGGCTCGGCCTGCCCCTCGCCTACACGACGCACGGCGACCTGGAGAACGGCCACGACGTGCTGTCCGGCGCCTCCGCCGTGATCTTCCTGGGCCACGACGAGTACTGGACGCCCGGGGTCCGCCAGACCGTGGCCGGGGCCCGCGACGCGGGCGTCAACCTCGCCTTTCTGGGCGCCAACACCTGCTACCGCCGGGTGCGGCTGGAGGACGACGGCCGGACGGTGGTCTGCTACAAGACCGCGGTGGACCTCGACCCGCTGGTCCGCAGGCGCCCGTCGCTCGCGACCACCGACTTCCGGGCGGCGCCGAAGGCCGACCCGGAGTCGTCGCTCGTCGGGGTCTACTACGACGGCTATCCGGTCGACGCGCCCTTCGTGGTGCACGAGCCCGATCACTGGATCTTCGCCGGCACCGGCGCGCGCCGCGGCGACGCCTTCCCCCACCTGGTGGGGGTGGAGTACGACCGGGTGAACACCGACGTGCCGACGCCGAGGCCGCTGCAGATCCTCGCGCACTCGCCCGTCACCTGCGTGGGACGGCCCAGCTTCGCCGACGCGGCCTACTACACCGCCCCGGGCGGGGCCGGGGTGTTCGCCTCGGGGACCATGCGGTGGGCGGAGACGCTCATGGCGGGCACCCGGGACCTGCCCCGGGCGCACGGCATCGGCGCGCGCACGCGGGCCTTCGTCACGACCGCGACGACCAACCTGCTGAAGGGCTTCGCCGAGGGCCCGGCGGCCGGGCGCATGCCCGCGCCGGACGACAACGTGCGGCGGACCTACCGGCGCTGAGCCGCCGCTGAGCCGCCGCTCAGACGAGCAGCGAGTCGATCGCGACGGCGAGGAACAGCAGCGCCAGGTAGATGTTCGACCAGTGGAAGAACCGCATCGGCCGCAGGTCGACGCCGGTGCGGCCGGCCTTCACCCGGCCCAGCAGGCGGTGGACCTCCACCAGGCAGACCACGCCGAGCACGAGCGCGACGGCGGGGTAGAGCAGGGAGGTGCCGGCGACCGGCCACAGCAGCAGCGAGCACAGCACGGTGGCCCAGGTGTAGGCGACGACCTGCTGCACGACCCGGCGCTCGGTGGCCACCACCGGGAGCATCGGCACCTCGGCCGCCGCGTAGTCCTCGCGGTACCGCATGGCGAGGGTCCAGGTGTGCGGCGGCGTCCAGAAGAACACCACGCCGAACAGCACGACCGGGGCCCACGAGAGCCCGCCGGTGATGCCGGCCCAGCCGATCAGCACCGGCATGCACCCGGCGATGCCGCCCCACACGATGTTCTGTGACGTACGCCTCTTCAGCACCAGCGAGTAGACGAAGACGTAGAACAGGATCGCGCCGAGCGACAGCGCGGCGGCGAGCCCGTTCACCGTGAGGGCGAGGCCGAGGGTGGACAACGTGCCGAGAATCACACCGAAGACCAGCGCGCCGGCCGGGGAGACGTCGTGCTTGGCGAGCGGCCGCCTGCGGGTCCGCCGCATCGTGCGGTCGATGTCCCGGTCGATGTAGCAGTTCAGCACGTTCGCGCTGCCCGCCGAGAGCGTGCCGAAGATCATCGTGGCGGTGGCCGTCCACAGATCGGGCAGCCCGCGCGCCGCCAGGAACATGACCGGCAGGGTCGTGATCAGCAGCAGCTCGATGATCCGCGGCTTGGTGAGCGCCACGTAGGCCTTCACGAGCGCCCCGGCGGAGCGGGGAGCCGTGGCCGTCGCGGTCGGCCCGAGGGGGGCCACCGCCTGCTTGTTCGTCAGGACCGTCAAGGCGCTTCCAACACGTGCGAGGTCAACGCGTAACCTTCTGATTAGGGCGGATCTCCGGGCAGCGGCCGGCACTTGAGCAATCACTGTAGTCGCCGGAGCGGGTGGTCCCCGAACCGGGGGCGAAGTCGCGGGCGTGTACCGGAGGTGCCTACCAAACGGTATTACTGCCGACCCGTTAGGGTCCGGTGTGGGCGGGAAATGCCAGAACCGGCGCGAAAACCAAGAGGGGATCGAGCAGTTGAGCAGCGCAAGCCTTGAGTGGAGTGACCTTGACCGGCAGACGGTCGACGTCGTACGTGCCCTGGCGATGGACGCCGTGGAGAAGGCCGGATCGGGTCACCCCGGCACCGCGATGAGCCTCGCCCCCGCCGCCTACCTTCTCTTCCAGCGGGTCCTGCGGCACGACCCCTCGGATCCCAAGTGGGCGGGACGTGACAGATTCGTCCTCTCCTGCGGGCATTCGAGCCTGACGCTTTACATCCAGCTCTACCTGTCCGGCTATGGCCTGACCCTCGACGACCTGAAGTCGCTGCGTCAGTGGGGCAGCCTCACCCCGGGTCACCCGGAGTACGGCCACACCCTCGGCGTGGAGACCACGACGGGTCCGCTCGGCCAGGGCATCGGCAACGCGGTCGGCATGGCCATGGCCGCCCGCCGCGAGCGCGGCCTGTTCGACCCCGACGCGGCCGAGGGCGCGTCGCCGTTCGACCACATGATCTGGTGCTTCGCCTCCGAGGGCGACCTGGAGGAGGGCATCAGCCACGAGGTCAGCGCGCTCGCCGGACACCAGAAGCTCGGCAACCTCGCCGTGGTCTTCGACTCCAACCACATCTCTATCGAGGACGACACCCAGATCGCCCTCTCCGAGGACATCGCCAAGCGCTACGAGGCGTACGGCTGGCACGTCCTGGAGGTCGACTGGACCGCCACCGGGGAGTACGAGGAGGACGTCCAGGCGCTGTACGCGGCGATGGAGGCGGCCCGCGCGGAGACCGAGCGGCCCACGTTCATCAAGCTCCGCACGGTCATCGGCTGGCCGGCGCCGAACAAGCAGAACACCGGCAAGATCCACGGCTCGGCCCTGGGCGCCGACGAGGTCGCCGCGACCAAGCGCGTCCTCGGCATGGACCCGGAGAAGAGCTTCGACGTCCCGGGCGAGGTGCTGGAGCACGCCCGCGAGGTCGTCCAGCGCGGCCGGGCGCTGCGCGCCGAGTGGGACGAGGCGTACCAGAGCTGGCGTGCGGCCAACCCCGAGCGGGCGGAGCTGTTCGACCGTATCTCCGGCCGGAAGCTGCCCGAGGGCTGGGACAAGGCGCTGCCGACGTTCGAGATCGGCTCGCAGGTGGCCACCCGCAAGGCGTCCGGCGAGGTGCTGAGCGCGCTCGCGCCGGTGCTGCCGGAGCTGTGGGGCGGCTCGGCCGACCTGGCGGAGTCCAACAACACCACGATGAAGGGCGAGCCGTCCTTCATCCCGGACGAGTACCAGACCAAGGAGTTCCCCGGCGGCAGGTACGGCCGGACGCTCCACTTCGGCATCCGCGAGCACGGCATGGGCGCGATCCTCAACGGCATCGCGCTGCACAACGGCACCCGCCCGTACGGCGGCACGTTCCTCGTGTTCAGCGACTACATGCGCCCGTCGGTGCGGCTCGCCGCGCTGATGAAGCTGCCGGTGACCTACGTCTGGACGCACGACTCGATCGGCCTCGGCGAGGACGGCCCGACCCACCAGCCGATCGAGCACCTGTGGGCGCTGCGCGCGATCCCCGGCCTCGACGTCGTCCGCCCGGCGGACGCCAACGAGACCGCGGCCGCATGGAAGGCGATCCTGGAGCACGACGACCGGCCGGCGGGCCTCGCCCTGACCCGGCAGAACGTCCCGACCCTGGAAGGCGCGGGCGACCCCGACGCCGTCGCGAAGGGCGGCTACGTCCTGCAGGACGCCTCCAACGGCCAGCCGGCCGTGGTGATCATCGGCACCGGCAGCGAGGTCCAGCTCGCCGTCGAGGCCCGCACGATCCTGGAGTCGCAGGGCATCCCGACCCGTGTCGTCTCGATGCCGTGCGTGGAGTGGTTCCAGGCGCAGGACCCGGCCTACAAGCAGACCGTGCTGCCCCCCGCCGTGCGTGCCAGGGTCGCCGTCGAGGCGGGAATCCCGCTCGGCTGGCGCGAGTTCGTGGGTGACGCGGGCGAGGTCCTCGGTCTCGACCACTTCGGCGCCTCCGCGCCGTACAAGACGATCTACGAGCAGTTCGGCCTCACCGCCGACCGCGTCGTCGCCGCCGCCAAGGCCAGCCTGGCCAAGACGGGCGCCGACAAGGGCGAGACGACCGGAAACTGAGGGACGAAGGATGAATGAGAACCTGAAGCGGCTGTCCGACGCCGGAGTCTCCATCTGGCTCGACGACATCAGCCGGGAGCGGCTGCGCTCCGGCAACCTCTCCGCCCTGATCCGCGACAAGAACGTGACCGGGGTCACCTCCAACCCCACGATCTTCGCCTCCGCGCTCAGCAAGGGCGACGCCTACGACGCGCAGATGCGCGACCTCGCCACGCGCGGGGTGACGGTCGAGGAGGCCGTACGGGCGATCACCACGTTCGACATCCGCTGGGCGGCCGACGTGCTGCGGCCGGTCTTCGACGCCACCCGCGGCGTCGACGGGCGGGTGTCGATCGAGGTGGACCCGCGCATGGCCCGCCGGACCGAGGCGACCATCGCCGAGGCCCGCGCGCTGTGGTGGCTGGTCGACCGGCCGAACGTGCACATCAAGATCCCGGCGACGGTCGAGGGCCTGCCCGCGATCACGCAGGCGATCTCCGAGGGCATCAGCGTCAACGTCACGCTGATCTTCTCGCTGGAGCGGTACCGCCAGGTGATCGACGCCTGGCTGAGCGGGCTGGAGAAGGCGAAGGCCAACGGCCTCGACCTGGCCACGATCGAGTCGGTCGCGTCGTTCTTCGTCAGCCGCGTGGACACCGAGATCGACTCCCGCCTCGACAAGATCGGCACGCCGGAGGCGGCGGAGCTGAAGGGCCGGGCCGCGGTGGCCAACGCCCGCCTGGCGTACGCCGCGTACGAGGAGGTCATGAACTCCCCGCGCTGGCAGGCGCTGCGCGCGGCGGGCGCGCACCCGCAGCGTCCGCTGTGGGCGTCCACGGGCGTGAAGAACCCCGACTTCCCCGACACCCTGTACGTCGAGCAACTGGTCACCGCGGGAGTGGTGAACACGATGCCCGAGAAGACGCTGGACGCGTCGGCCGACCACGGCCGGATCTCCGGCGACACCATCCGCCCCTTCTACCAGCAGGCGTGGGACGTCATGGCCTCGCTCAAGCAGGCCGGCATCGACTACGACGACGTGGTCCGCGCGCTGGAGGAGGAGGGCCTCGAGAAGTTCGAGACGTCCTGGGGCGAGCTGCTGGAGACCGTCGACGGCGAGCTGCGGAAGGCCTGATCTTCATATGACTATCGAGGTGACCCTCGGCGACGAGGCGGACGCCGTCGCCGCTGTGAGGGACAAGCTCGTGACCGAGGGGGTGCCCGCGGCTCTCGCCGCGGGCGACCCCGCCCTCTGGGGGCCGCAGGCGCAGCCCGAGGCCGCCATCCGGCTGGGCTGGCTCGGCCTGCCGAACACGAGCCGGGAGCTGCTGCCGGAGATCGCGAAGCTGGTGGAGCGGGCCCGCGCCGCGGGCCTGGACCACGTCGTGCTGGCCGGGATGGGCGGCTCCTCCCTCGCCCCCGAGGTGATCTGCGCCACCGAGGACGTCCCGCTGACCGTCCTCGACACCACCGACCCGCACCAGGTGCGGCGGGCGCTCGCCGACCGGCTCGACCGCACGGTCGTCGTGGTGGCGAGCAAGAGCGGCGGCACGGTCGAGACCGACAGCCACCGGCGCGTCTACGAGCAGGCGTTCCGCGACGCGGGCATCGACCCGGCCGAGCGGATCGTGGTCGTCACCGACCCGGGCTCGCCGCTGGAGCGGGCGGCCAACGAGGCCGGCTACCCGGTGGTCCTCGCCGACCCGAACGTCGGCGGCCGTTACAGCGCGCTCACCGCGTTCGGCCTGGTGCCGAGCGCCCTGGCGGGCGCGGACGTGGCGAAGCTGCTCGACGACGCCGCCGCCGTGGCGCCGCTGCTCGCCCAGGACGAGGGCAACCCCGGCCTCGACCTCGGCGCGCTGCTCGGCGCGCAGGCCCTGCGCGGGCGCGACAAGCTGATCCTGCGGGACGCGATGTCCGACATCACCGGCCTGCCCGACTGGATCGAGCAGCTCATCGCCGAGTCGACCGGCAAGGAGGGCAAGGGCGTCCTGCCCGTCGTCGGCGCGGAGGCGGCCGAGGCCGACGACCAGTTCCTCGTCTCGATCGGGCCCGACAGCGGCACGACCGTCGACGGGCCGCTCGGCGCGCAGTTCCTGGTCTGGGAGTACGCCACGGCGGTCGCGGGCCGGGTGCTCGGGATCAACCCGTTCGACCAGCCGAACGTCGCCGAGTCGAAGGAGAACACGACCCGGATCCTGGAGGAGGCCGGAGACGGCCCCCTGCCGACCGGCACTCCGATGCTCACCGACGGCCCGGTCGAGGTGTACGGCGACGTGCCCGGCGACCTGAAGAATCTGGCCGACGTCCTGACCTGGCTGCTGCGGTCGATCCCCGAGCGCGGCTACCTGGCGATCATGGCTTACCTCGACCGCGAGGCGGCGTTCGACGCGGCGGTCGTCGGCGAGGCGTCCTTCGAGGAGATGACGGAGACGTGGGCCGGCGCCGACGTCGCCACCCTCCGGGCGCTGCTCGACTACCGGACCGACCACGCCGTCACGTTCGGCTGGGGACCGCGCTTCCTGCACTCGACCGGCCAGTACCACAAGGGCGGGCCGTCGGCCGGGGTGTTCCTCCAGGTCACCGGTGCCGTGACCGACGACATCGAGGTTCCGGGCAAGCCGTACACGCTGGGCAGGCTCCAGCTCGCGCAGGCGCTGGGCGACCTGGGGGCCCTGACCTCCCGGGGCAGGCCGGCCGTACGCCTGCATCTGACCGACCGCGTCGCCGGAGTCAGGCACCTGCTCTCCGTGGCCGAGGAGCTCTGACCATGCGATGCGTTACCGGCGACGGGCCCGTCCCCCGGGAGGAGACATGACGGAGCAACAGGAGCCCCGGGCCGGCGACGACGGCCGCGGCGCGGCGCCGGGTCAGGAGGACCGGGCCGTCGAGCAGGTCCGCGACGTGGCGCTGCCGGTGGCGGAGCACGCGGCGGTGACCGCCGCGCAGGCCGCCACCACCACCGCCACGACCGACCTGACCATGGAGGTCAACCCGCTGCGCGACCCGCGCGACCGGCGGCTGCCGCGGGTCGCCGGGCCCTGCGTGCTGGTGCTGTTCGGCGTCACCGGAGACCTCGCCAAGCGCAAGCTGCTGCCGGCGATCTACGACCTGGGGAACCGGGGGCTGCTGCCCCCGGGCTTCTCCCTGGTCGGCTTCGCCCGCCGTGACTGGGCGCACGAGGACTTCGCGCAGGTCACGTACGAGGCGGTCAAGGAGCACGCGCGGACGCCGTTCCGCGAGGAGGTTTGGAAGCAGCTCAGCGAGGGCATCCACTTCTGCCCCGGCGAGTTCGGCGACGACGGCGCGTTCGACGTGCTCTCCATGATGCTCAAGGAGATCGACGAGACCCGGGGCACGGGCGGCAACTACGCCTTCTACCTGTCGGTGCCGCCGAAGTTCTTCCCGGTCGTCGTCGAGCAGCTCAAGCGGACCGACCTCGCCAAGGCCCCCGACGGGTCCTGGCGCCGGGTGGTCATCGAGAAGCCGTTCGGGCACGACCTGAAGAGCGCCCGCGAGCTCAACGAGATCACCAGCGCGGTGTTCCCGGAGAGCTCGGTCTTCCGGATCGACCACTACCTCGGCAAGGAGACCGTCCAGAACATCCTGGCGCTCCGGTTCGCCAACACCCTGTACGAGCCGATCTGGAACCGCGGCTACGTCGACCACGTGCAGATCACGATGGCCGAGGACATCGGCATCGGCGGCCGGGCCGGCTACTACGACGGCATCGGCGCGGCCCGCGACGTGATCCAGAACCACCTGCTGCAGCTCCTGGCGCTCGTCGCGATGGAGGACCCCACGTCCTTCGACGCCGACGCGCTGCGCCGGGAGAAGGAGAAGGTGCTGCGGGCCGTCAGGCTGCCCGCCGACCTGTCCACCGGCACGGCCCGCGGGCAGTACGACGGCGGGTGGCAGGGCGGCGAACCCGTCGTCGGCTACCTGGAGGAGCAGGGCATCTCGCCCGAGTCCACCACCGAGACGTACGCCGCGGTGAAGCTGGAGGTGGCCAACCGCCGGTGGGCGGGGGTGCCGTTCTACCTGCGTACCGGCAAGCGGCTCAGCCGCCGGATGACCGAGGTGGCGGTGGTCTTCCAGCGGGCTCCGCACCTGCCGTTCAGCCAGGACGACACCGAGATCCTCGGTCACAACGCGCTGGTCATCCGGGTGCAGCCGGACGAGGGCATCACGGTGCGCTTCGGCTCGAAGGTGCCCGGCACCGCGATGGAGGTCAGGGACGTCAACATGGACTTCGCCTACGGCGAGTCGTTCATGGAGTCCTCCCCCGAGGCGTACGAGCGGCTGCTGCTCGACGTGCTCATCGGCGACCCGCCGCTGTTCCCGCACCAGCGGGAGGTGGAGCTGTCCTGGAGCATCCTCGACCCGATCGAGGAGTTCTGGGCCTCCCAGGGCAGGCCGGAGGGGTACGAGTCGGGCTCCTGGGGCCCCGCCTCGGCCGATGCGATGCTGGCCAGGGACGGACGCGCCTGGAGGCGGCTGTGACGACGTTCAACCTGACCGAGACGACCGCGTCGAAGATCTCTTCGACGCTGACCCGGCTGCGGCACCAGATGGGCGCGCCCGCCGTCGGCATGGTGCTGACGCTCGTCGTGGTGGTCGACGAGGCCGGGCAGTACGACGCCCTGCGCGCCGCCACCGACGCCGCGCGCGAGCACCCCTCACGCATCCTGATCGTGATCAACCGCGATCCCGCCGAGCCCAACCGGCTGGACGCCGAGATCCGCGTCGGCGAGTCGGCGCCGGGTGAGGTCGTGCTGCTGCGCCTGTACGGCGAGCTGACCGAGCACGGCGACTCGGTGATCATGCCGCTGCTGCTCACCGACACGCCGGTGGTGGCGTGGTGGCCGGGCGGCTGCCCCGAGGTTCCCGCGAAGAACCCCATCGGGCACCTGGCCAACCGCCGGATCACCGACGCCCGGTCGGCCCAGGACGCCGTGGCCGCCGTCGCCTCCCGGGACGCCAGCTACGTCCCGGGCGACACGGACCTCGCCTGGACCCGGCTGACGCCGTGGCGGAGCCTCCTGGCCGCCGCCTTCGACCAGCCCGTCGGGAAGATCGAGAGAGGCGTCGTGGAGGCCTCGCCGGGCAACCCCAGCGCGCCGCTGCTGGCCGCCTGGCTCTGCGACCGCCTGGAGGCGCCGATCGAGGTCGCCGACTCCGGCGGCCCTGGGCTGACCGGGGTACGGCTGCTGATCGAGGGCGGCGGCGAGATGACGGTGAGCCGGGGCGACGCCCGGCTGGCCACGCTGTCGCGGCCGGGGCACCCGGACCGCCGGGTCGCCCTCGCCCGCCGCCCCACCTCGGAACTGCTCGCCGAGGAGTTGCGCCGGCTCGACCCGGACGACATCTACGCCGCCACGATCCGCCGCCTGGCCCAGACGAACGAGCAGGCGGATCGTCGGGCGAAGAAGGGCGGGCGGTCGTGACCGCCGTACCCGGGGTCATCGTCCACCGCGACGCCACGGTGCTGGCCCAGGCCGTGTCCGCCCGCCTCATCACGAGGCTGGTGGACACGCAGGCCGCCCGCGGCTCGGCGCACCTGGTGCTGACCGGCGGCACCGTGGGGATCGCGACGCTCGCGGCGCTGGCGGCCACGGCCGCGCACGACGCGATCGACTGGCGGGCGCTCGACATCTGGTGGGGCGACGAGCGGTTCCTGCCGACCGGCCACCCGGAGCGCAACGAGACGGGGGCACGGCAGGCGCTGCTCGACCACGTGGACGTGGACCCGGAGCGGGTGCACGTCATGCCCGGCCCAGACTCGGGGATGACCGCCGAGGAGGCCGCCGAGGCGTACGCGGTGGAGCTCGCCAAGGCGGCCAGGCCGGAGGACCACGGGCCGGTGCCGTCGTTCGACGTGCTGCTGCTGGGCATGGGCCCGGACGGCCACGTCGCCTCGCTGTTCCCCGACAAGCCCGCGGTGTACGAGGAGGAGCGCTCGGTGGTGGCCGTGCACGGCTCCCCCAAGCCGCCGCCGACCCGGCTGTCGCTGACGTTCCCCGCGCTCAGGGCCGCCAGAGAGACCTGGGTCGTGGTGGCCGGCGAGGACAAGGCGCAGGCCGTCCATCTCGCCCTGTCCGGCGCGGGGCCCTTCCAGGTGCCCGCCGCCGGGGCGCGCGGGCGGCAGCGCACGCTGTTCCTGCTCGACCGCGCCGCCGCCGCCAAGATCCCCCCAGGTCTGGGCCGGATCGCCTCACCCTGAATCCTGATCCGCGAAAGAGCGGCCGGGCGGGTATCCTACCCCGCCCGGTCGTTTCTTTTTGCGCAACTGATGGCGCGAATCCTCATTTATGGAGTCTCACCGCCAGCAGGACAATTGTGGTTAGAATTTCCGCCCGGTAGCGATTCGCGTAGCGGGAGGTGTGGTGGCGGAGCGGCGCGCGATAACGGTGCTGCACGTGTCGGACACCCAGTTCGGTGCCCACCACCGGCACGGCGCCGAGGGCGTCACCGAGCAGGACCGGACGTACTCCTCGCTGGCGGCACGGCTTCTCGCCGACGTCAAGCGGTTGCGCGAGGAGCGCGGCGTCTCCCCCGATCTCGTCGTCGCCTCGGGCGACCTCGCGGAATGGGCACGCCCCGCCGAATTCGACCAGTTTTATAACTTTCTGACCGAACTCGCCTCCGGGCTCGGACTGAGCCGGTCGCGCGTGGCCATGGTGCCCGGAAACCACGACGTCAACTGGAAGAAGTGCGAGGCGTATTTCCTGAACTGTCAGGGCGACGACACCGAGCCGGTCCCGCCGTTCTGGCCGAAATGGGAGCCGTACGCCCAGATGTTCACCCGGTTCTACGACGGCGTCCCGGGGGTCTCGTTCGCCCGTGACCAGCCGTGGACGCTGTTCGAGGTGCCGGAACTGAAGACCGTGATCGCCGGGCTCAACTCGACCATGGCCGAGAGCCACCGCGACGAGGACCACTACGGCTACTGCGGCGAGGCGCAACTGCGGGCGTTCGCCGAGCTGCTGTCCGCCTTCGAGCGGGAGGGCTGGCTGCGGATCGGCGTGATGCACCACAACCCGGTCATCGACAACGAGAGGGACGACGCCTTCCTCCGGGACCGGGCGGCCTTCCGCGAGATCCTCGCGCCTCGCCTGCACATGCTGCTGCACGGCCACACCCACCAGGGCCGGGCGGAGGGTTTCGGGCCCGACTTCCTGCCCGTGCTCTGCTCCGGCAGCGCCGGCGTGCGGCAGAGCGCCCGGCCGGACGACGTGCCCAACCAGTACCAGCTCGTCGAGATCACCCGGACCGGGCTGCGGGTCCACGGCCGGCGCTACAACCCGGATCGGCTGCGCTGGGAGGCCGACACCGCGATCGGACGCGACCCCGACCAGTCCGTGCTGGCGATCGACCGGCCGCTGCGGGAGGCGCACGCCGCCTTCCCCGACCCCGAGCGGGACGGACCCGGACCGGACGACGGCGCATCGTTCGCCGCTCGGTTCATCGAGCAGGGCCTGCGGCGTGACGACCTGCTCTCACGGGTGCGCCGCGTGTGCGAGTTGCGCCACCCCGATGCCGGGGTGGACGAGGTCCGCAACGGTACGACCCGGACATACCTGCGGGTCGCCCGGTCCGACGGTCGCCACGTGTCGATGTTCCCGGTCGGCGTGCACGCGGGACGTCCCGGCCGGGAGGAGGCCGAGACCTTCCTTGCCGAGGTCGACGCCCTCTATCGAGCGGGTGACCCGTACCTGACGTCGTTCCTCGTCTACGACGGTGAGCCCGTGCCGGACGAGCTCCGCCGGTGGGCGGAACTGCGCGGGCTCCAGCTTCAGAGCCTGGCGAGATTCCAGGGCATGGACGCGCTGCGCCCGTACGCCGACCGTCAGGCGAGGCGGCTGGCGGGCAGCGGCGTCTACCCGCCCGGGCTGTTCGTCCCCCAACGCTTCGTGGTCGTACGCGGCGGGGGCGGCGCGACACCGGCCCCGGCCGAGCCGGAGGTCGACCTGCTGGAGCGGCTGCGCGAGTGGGTCGCGGACCACGAGGGCAGGTTCGTCGTCGTCCTGGGCGACTTCGGCTACGGCAAGACGTTCCTGTTACGCGAGCTCACCCGGCTGGTGCAGGAGGAGGGCCGGCCTCCGGTCATCCCGATCCTGATCCAGCTCCGGGAGCTGGAGAAGGCCCACAGCCTGGACGAACTGCTGGCCGCCCACCTGACGGCGGGAGGCGAGGAGGTGATCGACCTCCAGCGGCTGCGCTACCTCATCGAGGAGGGCCGCGTGCTGCTGCTCTTCGACGGCTTCGACGAACTGGCCCTGCGGATCACCTACGACCAGGCGGCCGAGCACCTGAAGTCGCTGGTCCAGGCGGCCCGGGGACGCGCGAAGGTCGTGCTGACCAGCCGGACCCAGCACTTCCTGTCCGAGCGCCAGGTGGAGACCGCGTTGTCCGCCCAGCTCTCCGGGCTGCCCGGCCACCGCCTGGTCAAGCTGCTCGAGTTCGACGACGTGCAGATCCTGAAGTTCCTCACCCGGCAGATGGCAGGGGACGAGGACCGGGCCCGCGCCCGGCTCACGCTGCTGGACGACGTCCGCGACCTGCTGGGGCTGTCACGCAACCCCCGCATGCTGAGCTTCATCGCACGCCTCGACGAACGCCGGCTGCGCGAGATCCGCGACCACGAAGGGGAGATCAGCGCGGCCCGGCTCTACCGTGAGCTGCTCCAGCAGTGGCTGGAGTTCGAGTTCGAACGGGCCCAGCCGCGCGGCGGGATGCGGGCGTTGTCGGTCGCCGACCGCTGGAACGCCGTACGCACCCTCGCGCTCCGGCTGTGGGAGTCCGGCGAGGACACGCTGGGGCTGGCGGAGCTGGGCGGTGCCGCCAGCGCCCTCGGACACCTGGCGGACCTGCAGATCACCCCCGAGCAGGCCTCGCACATGATCGGCTCGGGCACGCTCCTGGTCCGCACCGAGGGCGAACGGTTCACGTTCGTCCACCGGTCGGTCATGGAGTGGCTGGTCGCCGATCACGCCGCCGAGGTCCTCCGCGACGGCGGCGATCCCGGCGAACTGATCACCCGGCCGATCTCCGATCTCATGGCCGACTTCGTCGCCACCCTCGCCGGTCACCGGCGATCGGTCGCGTGGGCTCGTGCGATTATCGCCGATAGCGATTTTCCCGTCGGAATCGCCAAGGCGAACGCCCTGACCCTGCTGAGGAGGCTGCGCGTCCCGGTCAGCGACGGCGGCAGAGCGAAGGTGTACCTGCCGGGGGCCGACCTGCGGGGTCTCGACCTCAGCGGCATGGACCTACGTGGCGCCACGCTGTTCGGCGCGAACCTGGAGGGCGCCCGTCTCGACGGCGCCGACCTGAGTGGAGCGAACCTGATCGGAGCCGACCTCACCGGCGTCTCCGGCAAAGGCGTACTACTGATGGAGGCTCAGCTCGGCGACGCGAACCTGTCGCGCGCCCGGCTCCTCGGCGCCGATCTCACCGGCGCGGCCACTGAGGGCGTCGAATGGTGGCGTACAGCGCTCATCGGCGCCCGCCTGGACGCGCCCGAGGAGGTGGCCCGGGCCCACCCGGATGCCGCACTTCCCGGGCAGCCACCGCCTTCCCTCCAGTACGGTCCCGTACGCAGCGTGATAACCGATCTGGCCTGGGGTGGCCGGTCCTGCGACATCCTCGTCGCCGGTACCGCCGACGGGACACTCGCCGTCTGGGACACCCGCGCCGGACAACCGATCCGGAGCTTCGCGGGTCATACGGGCCGCATCCATGCCGTCGCGATCGATCCGGTGCACCCGCATGTGGCCACGGGAGGAGGCGACGGCAACATCCGCATCTGGAACGTCGCCACCGGCGCACCGATCCGCATGCTCGACGATCAAACCCTCCCGGTGAGCGCCGTCGCCTACAGCCCTGACGGCACCAGCCTGGCGACAGGAGGGTGGGACGGTCCCGTACGCGTGTGGGACACGACCAGCGGTGCGATGACGCGCGACTTCACCGCCCCCGGGCCCGTACACGGAGTCACCTACAGCCCCGACGGCACATGCCTCGTCGTGGTCGGAGACGACCCGTTCGTCCAAGTCCGAGACGTTGGCACCGGGCTACTCGTGTGGGATTTCGGCGACCTCGAGCCACTGTTCGCGGTGGCCTACAGCCCGGACGGAAAACGTATCGCCATCGGAGGTTCCATCGTCCAAGTGCTGGATGCGCGAACCGGCCTCCTCGTCTGGACAGCGAAAGGACACAGCGGCCGGGTCCGTGACCTGCTGTACAGCCCCGACGGCTCCCAGCTCATGGGCGGCGGCGAAGAGGGAGCCGTCTGCGTCTGGGACGCGAACACCGGCGAGACCATGCAGATGCTCCCCGGACACCAGGGCCCGGTGACGGCCCTTGCCCGCAGCCTGGACGGCACCGCGTTCGCCAGCGGAGGCACCGACGAAACCGTTCGGGTCTGGGATGCCGCGACCAATGTCTCCTCGGACACCCTGGACCCTCGCCTTCCAGGGATGCGCGCCGTCGCCCACAGTTCCGACGGCACTTGCCTGGCAACCGTCGGATACGACGGCGTTCCGCGCCTCTGGGACATCGGGACGGGTCGCGTCAATCAGATCTTCCCAGGACACCCGGGTGCCGCCGCGCTCGCCTACAGCCCCGACGGTACCCATGTCGCCATAGGCGGGATGGACGGCGTCACGGTTGTATGGGATACGGCGGCGGGTCGCAGCGTGGAGATCACCCAAGCGGGAGCAAGGTGGGTGAGCGCCCTCGCCTACAGCCCCGACGGTCTCCATCTCACCATCGCCACCGACAGCATGGTCCTTGTGTGGAACGCCACGACCGGCGGACTCGTCCGTGTCCTTCCAGGGGCCTCTCACGCCTGGAAGGGACTGGCGTACAGTCCCGACGGCAGTCGCCTCGCCGTGGCCGAAAGCACACAACCGATATGTGTCTGGGACACCGCGACCGGCCGCCTGCTCCGTGCGTTCGGCGGGCATGCCGACAGCGTGGTGAGCACCATCGCCTATAGCCCCGATGGCACCCGCCTTGCCAGCAGTGGTCTCAACCACGTCGTCGAGATCTGGGACGCCGAGACCGGCGAACCTTCCCTCATCCTGAGGGGACATGCCGACCAAGTACGCAACGTGGCCTTCAGTCCCGATGGCAGCCGCCTGGTCAGCGCGGGCGACGATCGAACCGTGCGGGTGTGGGACGCGAGGTCCGGCGACCTGCTGCACACGCTCCGCGGCCACCAGGGGTTCGTGCTGTCCGTCAGCCACAGTCCCGACGGCAGGCAGGTGGCCAGCGCCGGGAGTGACGGCACGATCCGGATCTGGGACGCCGTCGCGGGCGAGGCCGTGGCGACGCTGCTCCCGCTGCAGGACGGGTGGGCGGCGTTCAGCCCGGACGGCCTGACGTACAAATATCGCGGCACTCCCGGCGGCGCGTTCTGGTGGGCCGTCGGCCTGTGCACGTTCGCGCCGGGGGAACTCGACGAGTTCGTCCCGGAGTTGCGACGGGTGGACGACGACACCCCGCTGACCGCGCTCGCGAAGCCGTACGGGAAGGGATGACCCGTGCCCGACGAGACGACCGGCCCGGACCGGGACCGGCCAGGAGTCCTGCGGCCGGAGCGGCCACCGGGCCCGCTCACCCGGCGCAGGCAGCGTGACCTGGGCACGCGCCCGTTCCCGCTGCTGACGCCGGAGGAGTGGCGTGAGCCCGGCGCCGCGCTGCGGCGGATGTACGAGAGCGCGGAGGCCCGGGCGATGGAGACCGCCGACTGGTACCTGGACGACCGGGTACGCATGCGGCTGGCCTCGCAGGTCCTGCGCGGGCTGGCCATCCTGCTGGCGGCGGCCGGAGGCCTGCAGCCCCTCGCGGCCGCCGCGGGCGGGACGGCGGGCGCGCAACTCGGCGGCGGCAACCTCGCCTGGGGATACGTCCTGCTGGCCGGCGCTGGCGTCTGCGTCGCCCTCGACCGCATCCTCGGCCTGTCGTCGCGGTGGATGCGCGACATCACGACCGCGCAGAAGATCCAGCAGCGGCTGGTGGACTTCCAGTTCGACTGGGCCGACCTCAACGCCCGGGACGCCGTGGGTCAGGAGCCGGTCCCGGTGCACGACTACCTCGCGCTGCTGCGGGCGTTCCTCTCCGACCTCTCCTCGATCACCCAGGAGGAGACCTCCGAGTGGGTGAACGAGTTCCAGAGCGCGGTGGCCCAGCTCACCAACCACTCCGGCGACCGCTGAGCCGGCTCTCGCGGATATTCCTGAGCGGGACCCCGATTGGTAACCTCACGGGGTGGCAGGGTTCGGTGAGGCAGGGGCGACGGGCGCCTCCGCCCTGCGTCCCCGCGGCGCGGCCCGATGAGGGCCGGGAGCCCGCCGGGGTCAACAGGGCCACAGGGTCCGCCGGTGCCGAGAGGCGGCCGGACCCAGGAGGAGATCCGCCGCAGCAACCTCGGCGCCCTGCTGCGGCACGTCCACCTGAACGGCCCGGTCTCCCGCTCCGCGCTCGCCGGCCGGATGGGCCTGAACCGCAGCACGATCATGGCGCTGACCGCCGAGCTCACCGCCGCGGGCCTGGTCCGCGAGGAACTCCCCGCCGACACCCGCCGGGCGGGCCGGCCGTCGCTCGTGGTCCGGCCCGAGTCGGGCCGGGTGTACGTCCTGGCCTTCGACGTCCGGGTGGACCGGCTGGTCGCCGCCAGGGTGGGGCTCGGCGGCGTCATCCTCGACCGCAGGGAGGCGGTCAGGCGGCGACAGGCCGACGCCGATCTCGACGACGTCGTCGGCGTGCTGGCGGAGTTCGGCCGGGAACTGCGGCGCGAGGCCGATCCGGGCTCGGTGTGCGCCGGTGTCGGCGCGGCCTACTGCGGCATGATCCGGCCCGCCGACGGCACCGTCCGGTACGGGCCCTACATGGGCTGGGTCGACCAGGCGTTCGGCGACGAGCTCGCGGCCGGGCTCGGGCTGCCGGTCGCGGTGGGCAACGAGGCCCACCTGGGCGCGCTGGCCGAGCACGAGCGCGGGGCCGGCGTGGGCTTCGACAACCTCGTCTACCTGCACGGCGACGTCGGGGTGGGCGGCGGGATCATCGTCGGCGGCAGGCTGCTCGGCGGCGACGGCGGCTACGGCTGCGAGCTGGGGCACATGGTGGTCAACCCGTACGACGGGCGGCCCTGCATGTGCGGCTCGCGCGGCTGCCTGGAGGCGGAGGTCGGCGAGCACGCCCTGATCGACGCCGCCGGCCGGTCCGGCGAGCTCACCGGCCGCGAGGGGGTGCGGGCCGTCGTGGCGGCGGCCGGGCGCGGCGACGAAGCGGCCGCGGAGGCGCTGGAACGGATCGGCGACTGGCTGGGCATCGGGGTGGCCAACCTCATCAACCTCTTCAACCCCGGCCTGGTGATCTTCGGGGGCATGCTCCGGGACGTCTACCCCGGCTCGGCGGAGCACGTCCGCCGCCGGGTGGAGGCCAACGTGCTGCTCATCTCGCGGGAGCGGGTGCGGCTGCGCGTCTCGGCGCTCGGGGACGACGCGACGCTGATCGGCGCCGCCGAGCTGGCGTTCTCCTCCCTCATGACCAGTCCGCTGGAGGCTCTCGCCCACCTGCGCTGATGCCGGGCCGCGGCGGCCGACCGCGACCCGCACCCGCGCGCATGCCTGGTCGTCTCACTCCTCGGCGGACCGGGCGGCGTCGAGGGCTTCGCGTGCCTCGTCGGCGCGGAGACGGGCCGAGCGGGCGGTGCGTTCCGCGCCCGCCTCCTCGCGCCGGGCGGCGTCGAGCCGGTGGGAGGCGGCCTCCAGCTTGTCCTTCGCCCTCGCGAGCTTCGCCGTCAGCGTCTCCACCTTCTCCGCGCGCCGTCCGTGCTCGCGCGCGGCGTCGGCGTGCTCGGCCGCCCGGTCGGCGCGGCTCCGCTCCGCCTCGGCCGCCGCCTGCTCGGCCTCGGCGAGCGCGCGTTCGAGGTCCTTGACCCGTCGCTCGCGTTCCGCCTCCCCGCGCCGCCGTTCCGCCTCCAGAGGCTTCCTCTCCACCTCCCGGCTCTCGCCCGCGCGGCCGGCCCTCCCGGCCGGGCGTACGGGGGCCGGGGTGAAGCCGCTGTAGCTGAGGGGGCGGGTCAGCCTGCCCCGGCGCACCTGCTCGGCCGCGTCCTCGTCCACCACGGCGGCGTCGAGGGTCTGCTCGATCTCCAGGTCCGCCCCCGAACCCAGCGGATGCCCGGCCGCCTCGGCGTTCTCCCGTACGGACCGGACGGTGCGGGCGATGAGCAGGGTGCGTTCGCGGCCCGCCTCCGCGAGCGCCTCGGCGTCCTGGGCGCGCCACGCCTCGCGCAGCCGCCGCCCCAGGTCGAGCAGCGGATCGAGCAGCCCCTCCCGCCGGGCTGCCTGGTTGACCGCCCAGGCGACGACGGCCGGCCTGCGCAGCGCCTTGATCTGCTTGGCCAGCGCGGCGTCACCGGCGGCCTTCGTCTCCTTCGCCAGGGCGTCCCGGGCCGTGGTGAACTCCCCGGGCACCATGCCGTAGAGCCGGTCCGCCGCCTCGTCGAGGTCCACAGACCACGTGTACCTCAGTTCCCCCCGGCGTTCAAAGGTGTCGCCTCCGGTGTGAGGCGCCCGGCCGGGTCCGGACGCCTCACAGCGGGACTGTCAGTACGGCCAGCCGGGGACGTTCAGCCGGACGCGGTAGAGGCCGAAGTTGCCGGTGTTCCCGCCGCGGGAGGGCGTGCCCGAGGTGATGTACAGCGTCTGGCCGTCGGGGCCGCCGAAGGCGACGTTGGTGGTGTTCTGCCCGGCGGAGATGGTGCCGAGCTGCACGCCGGACGGCGCGTACACGTGGACCTTGCCGTCGTTGAAGGAGGCCTGGTACAGGTTGCCGGCGCAGTCGATGGTCACGCCGTCCGAACCGTTCAGGGACGCGAAGTCGGAGCGGGCGCCGACGCTGCCGTCGGAGTTGACGGGCCACTTGTAGATCTTGCCCGTGCCGTTGCCGCCGACGTAGAGCGTCTTGCCGTCAGGGGAGAGCGCGACGCCGTTCGGCTCCCGGATGGTGTCGTCGATCAGCGAGACGACGTTGTTCTTGACCCGGTACACACCGGTGCGGCCGGACATCTGGTCGGCCCGGTTGGCGCGCTGGAAGTCGGGGTCGGTGAAGTAGACGGTGCCGTCCGGGCCGACGGTGAGGTCGTTGGGCGAGTTGAAGGCCCGGCCCTGGTAGGAGTTGGCGACCACCCCCCGACTCCGGTCGGGCAGGTGGAAGGAGGAGACGCTGCGCTGGTCGTGGGTCGCGGCCAGCAGGGTGCCGCCGTCCCGGGTGAGGGCGAGGCCGTTGCTGCCGGAGTTGGGGATGAAGGTCGTGAAGGTGTTCGGCTCGGTGAACCGCAGCACGTCCGCGGGCTGGACGTTCTCCGACCCGGTGCCGTCACGCATGAGCGACAGCAGCAGGGTCTGGGTGGCGGAGTCCCAGACCGGGCCTTCCAGGAAGTTGAACCCGTCCCGGATCTTGGTGGCGGTCACCGACGACGACGGCAGCGGGTTGGGATAGGTCGCGCCCGGCGTGCACGGTCCGACGCCGGGGCGCGGCGTGGTCGTGGGGGTGACGCTCGGCGTCGGCGAAGGCGTCGGCGTCGGGCTCGGTGAAGGCGTCGGTGTCGGCGAAGGCGTCGGCGTCGGAGAAGGCGTGGGGGTGGCCGAGGGCGTGACCGTGGGCGTGACCGTGGGCGTGGGGGTCGGGCTGAGGGTCACGGGCCCGCTGCACATGAAGCCGTTGAGCCAGAAGGTGGTGGGGATCGGGTTGCCGCCGGTGATGCTCGCGGTGAACCCCATTCCGCTCGCCGTGCCGTTGGTGGGGATGGAGCCGTTGTAGGCCAGACTGGTGGCGCTCACGCGCGCGCCGGACTGCGTCCAGGTGGCGTTCCAGCCGGACGTGATCCGCTGCCCGGAGTCGGGGAAGTCGAACTCCAGCTTCCAGTTGCTGACCGGGTCGCCGAGGTTGGTGACGGCCACGTCGCCCTGGAAGCCCCCGCCCCACTGGCTGACGATCTTGTAGGTCACCTTGCATCCGGCGGCGGCCGCGGCCGGCGTCGTCACCGTCGCGACTCCACCGGCGACGAGCGCGGCGGCCAGCCCGGTGGCCGCGACGGTGGCGAGACTTCGTCTCATAGGGAAGTCCTTTCGGGAACGGCGACGGGCGGCTGCCGCCCGCGTGTCAGAGTGCCGTCCCGAAATTAAGCGACTGAGCAGGCGGTCGCGATCGGCCGCCCGGTGCGGCGTTCGCCCTGTGAGACGAGGTGTGGTTGTCTTTGTCGCGGCGGCCGGTCACGCGCGGCACCGGCGGCCCCCTCAGCCTGCGCGAACGCGACCGCCTTCGCACCGGGCGAGCCGATCGGCGGCCGGAAGGCGCCCAGGCCACGGCGCTGAAACGTTCAGCCCGCGCCGGGCGCGCCGGGACGTGCGCCGGCGCGGCCCGAGCGGTCCGGCGAGGTGCCCGGAAGCGGCTGATCCGCCACACGGCCGGCGACGGCGGCGACCGTCCTGGTCCGGTGCCCTGAGCAACACCGGACCAGGAGGACCACCCGTGAGGACGTCAGCTCGGGGATGCCGCCGCCATCACGCCCACGGCGATCCGCCCCTCCATCACACCGGGGTCCTCGGTATGGGTGAGCGACGCGCCGAGGGAGCTCAGCAGTCTGCGCAGGCGCATGTTGTCGAAGAGCAGGGTGACCCGCACCTCGGCGAAACCGAGGTCCCGCGCCTGGGTGAGGAGCATGCGGGCGAGCGTGCCGCCGAGGCCTCTCCCCTGCCAGCGGTCCTCCACCAGCAGTGCGATCTCCGCGATGCCCGGGTCCGCGGTGAACAGCAGGCTGGCGAGGGCCACCACCTGACCGTCGTGACCGGCGACGAGCGACTGCCCGCGGGCACGGTCGCACAGCCGGTCGAGCATGCGCGGCGGCAGGTTGGGGTTGGAGGTGAAGTAGCGGAACCTGCGTGTCTCGGGCGAGCAGCGTTCGTGCAGGTCGCGCAGTGCCTCGCGGTACAACGGGGTCAACGGCTTGACCTGCACCTCCGCGCCGTCGGCGAGCCGCACCGGCCCCTCGGCCGCGGACGGCTCGGCCGGCGGCTGCGCCAGCCTCACCATCGCGGCGGCGCGGGCCGCCTCCGTCAGGGTGAACGGGAGCCCGGCGCGGCGCAGCCGGATCGACCGGCGCGGCGCCACGGGCACCACCAGCAGCGTGGGGTCGGGAAGCTCCGGCGTCTCCCCCTCGTTCCGGTCGCCGGGACGCGCCGCGGCCGCGCCGTACACCCAGCGGGCGTCGTCGGCGCGCAGCAGCTCGCCCAGGATCTCCGGCAGGCGCCAGGGCGCCGACCGCAGCCGGGCGGCGAGCAGCAGCGTACGGGTCGGCTCGTCGGTCAGTTCGTGCGCGGTGGCGGGAACGATCCGCACGCGCCGCCCACCGGCCGCCTCCAGCGCCTCGCGTACGGCCTCGGGGGACGCCGGGATCTCCGTGACGAACTCGTCGACCGTGCCGTCCGTGTCGGGCTGCACCGAGAGGCCGAGTATGTTGCCGCCCCTGTCGGCCAAGGCCGCCGTCAGCGACGCCAGCCGTCCAGGCCGCTCGTCCACGGTCGTACGGATCCGGAAGAACCCCATCGGTGCCGCTCCCTCCGTTGCGCTGACCCTCAGCCTGCCGGAGAGCTGTTACGCGCTTGCTACACGGCGGTGAGCCGATCGTTTCCTTTTGGGATGGCACGTTACGACCATGGTTATCCGCACGACTCCTCCTGATCTGCCACGACATCCGTTGCCGAATGGCGACAAGGGAACGGATATAGCAGGATGTCCTGCATGAGCGCTCCCCTGTCTCCTGAGTTCGTGAACGGTGAGGTGTCCTTCTGGTACCGGTCGTCCGGGGTCCCGGCCCCCGGCGAGCGCCTGGACGGCAACACGCGGGCCGACGTGGCCGTGGTCGGCGCGGGCTACACCGGCCTGTGGACCGCCTACTACCTGAAGAAGGCCGACCCCTCGCTGCGAATCGTCGTGCTGGAGAAGGAGTTCGCCGGTTTCGGGGCCTCGGGACGCAACGGGGGCTGGCTGACCGGCGCGCTGGCCGGCTCTCCCGAGCGTTACGCGAAGACCCACGGCGCGGACGGCGCCCGGCGGCTGCAACGGGCGATGTTCGAGGCGATCGACGAGGTGATCCGGGTCGCCGGCGAGGAGGGCATCGACGCCGACATCGTCAAGGGCGGCCTGCTCACCGTCGCGCGCGGCCCGGCGCAGGCGCTGCGGCTGCGCGAGGAACTGGCCGGTCAGCGCGAGTGGGGCTGGGGCCCCGACGACGTCCGGCTGCTGTCCGGCGACGAGATGAACGACCGGCTCAGGGTCGCGGACGCGCTCGCCGCGACCTGGACCCCCCACTGCGCCCGGATCCAGCCCGCCAAGCTCGCCCGCGGGCTGGCCGCGGCCGTACGGAACCTCGGCGTGGACGTCTACGAGGGAACCCCGGTGACCGCCATCGCGCCGGGCCGGGCGGTCACCCCGTACGGCACGGTGTGGGCGGACCACGTGCTGCGCTGCACCGAGGGGTTCACCGCCGGCATCGACGGCCACCACCGCGACTGGCTGCCGATGAACAGCTCCCTGATCGTCACCGAGCCGCTGCCGGCGGAGGTCTGGGACGAGATCGGCTGGCGGGGCCGCGAACTGCTCGGCGACATGGCCCACTACTACATGTACGCCCAGCGGACGGCCGACGACCGGATCGCCTTCGGCGGGCGGGGCAGGCCGTACCTCTACGGATCGCGGATCGACGAGCGCGGGCACACCCACGCCTGGACCGTGGACGCCCTGTGGGACCTGCTGGTCGCGTTCTTCCCCGCCGTCGCCCGCTCGCGGGTGGCGCACGCCTGGTCGGGCGTGCTCGGCGTGCCGCGCGACTGGTGCTCGGCCGTCCACCTGGACCCGGCGACCGGCCTCGGCTGGGCCGGCGGCTACACGGGCCACGGCGTGACCACCACCAACCTCGCCGGGCGCACGCTGCGCGACCTCGTGCTGCGCCGCGACACCGGCCTGACCCGGATGCCGTGGGTGGACCGGCGGGTGCGCGCCTGGGAGCCCGAGCCGCTGCGCTGGCTCGGCGTCCACTCGATGTACCGTCTCTACCGGCTCGCCGACGCCCGCGAGAGCGGGGGCATGACCAGGACGTCCGTGCTGGCCCGGATCGCCGACAGGATCACCGGCCACTGACGACGTTCCGCCCGTACGTCTGTTCACCAGAAAGAAGGACACGACACCCGTGAGTTCCACCCTCCTCTTCCGCGGCGGCCGCGCCTTCACCCCGGACGGCTTCGCCGAGGCGGTCCTCGTCCGCGACGGAGTCATCGCCGCCGTCGGCGCCGAGGCCGACCTCGTACGGCTGGCTCCGGACGCCGAGCCGGTCGACCTCGGCGGCGGCCTGCTGACGCCGGGGTTCACCGACGCCCACATCCACCCGGTGCAGGCCGGGCTGGAGCGGGCCAAGTGCGACCTGTCCGAGGTGTACGGCCTCGACGCCTACAAAGCCGAGATAGCCGCCTATGCCGCGAAAAATCCGGAGAAGGAGTGGATCGACGGCGGCGGCTGGGACATGGCCGCCTTCCCCGGTGGTCTCCCCCACCGGTCCCAGCTCGACTTCCTCGACCGGCCGGCGTACTTCGTCCAGCGCGACCACCACGCGGCGTGGGTCAACACGCGGGCCCTGGAGCTCGCCGGGATCACCGGCGACACCCCCGACCCCGCCGACGGCCGCATCGAGCGCGACCCCGACGGGACGCCGAGCGGCGTGCTGCACGAGGGCGCGATGGACCTCGTCGGCCTGCTCACCCCCCGCCCGACCCCGGCCGACGTCGACGCCGCCCTGATGGACGCGCAGGCCCACCTGTTCTCCCTCGGCATCACCGGCTGGCAGGACGCCATCGTCGGCTCGTACGCGGGGTCGGACGACCAGTTGCCCGCCTACCTGTCCGCGGCCTCCTCCGGGCGGCTCAGGGCGCGGGTGGTCGGCGCCCTGTGGTGGGACCGCACCCGCGGGGCCGAGCAGATTCCCGGCCTGGTCGAGCGGCGGGCCATGGCCGAGGGCCTGGACCGGTTCCGGGCGAGCTCCGTGAAAATCATGCAGGACGGCATCCCGGAGAACTTCACCGCCGCCGTCATCGAGCCCTACTGCCGCTGCGGCGGAACCGGCCTTTCGTACGTCGACCCCGCCCTGCTCGGCGGGTACGTCAAGGAACTGGACGCCCAGGGCTTCCAGGTGCACTTCCACGCCATCGGCGAGCGTGCCGTACGCGAGGCGCTCGACGCGCTGACCGGGACCGACCCCGGCAACCGCCACCACATCGCGCACGTGCAGATCATCACGCCGCAGGACGTGCCGCGCTTCGCCGAACTCGGTGTGACGGCCAACCTCCAGCCGCTGTGGGCGACCCACCACCTGCAGATGGACGAGCTGTGCATCCCCTACCTGGGCGAGGAGCGGGCGTCCTGGCAGTACCCCTTCGCCGACCTCGTACGGCACGGCACCCGCCTCGCCGGGGGCTCCGACTGGCCCGTCTCCTCGGCCGACCCGCTGGCGGCGATGCACGTGGCGGTCAACCGGACCGAACCCGGCGGCTCGGTCCACGCGACGTACCCCACCGCGCAGACGCCGTTCCTGCCGGAGCAGAGCCTCGACCTGAGGACGGTCATGACCGCCTACACCGAGGGATCGGCCTGGATCAACCGCTCCCCCGCCGGTGTGATCGAGGCGGGCCGCCCGGCCGACCTCGTCGTCCTCGACCGCGACCCCTTCGCCCTCGACCGGAAGGACATCTGGACTGCCAAGGTCGTCATGACCTTCCTCGACGGCGAACAGGTGCACGGCTGAAGTACGGTCACGGTGGCATGCGATAACCCGCGTCGAGCCTGGGACTGGCGGCGTTGAAATACCTGTTCTCGACGATGTGGGCGGCGAACGCCGCGAATTCGTCCGGGGTTCCGAGCCGGCGAGGGTTGAGGAACTGTTTGACCCCCTCCGCCTTCGTGTCCTCGTCGACATAGTCGTCGACCATGGGGGTGTCGAAGCCCCCGGGGACGATGGTGTTGACGCGTATTCCACGCCCGGCGAACTCGCGGGCGGCGGGCAGGGTCATGCCCTCGACGGCGGCCTTCGTCGCGGCGTACCCGATCAGTCCGGTGGTGGCCTCATGGGCGGCGACGGAGGAGGTGTTGATGATGACGCCCCGCTCGCCGTCCTCATCGGGGTCGTTGCCCAGCATCACGGCCGCCGCATGGCTCATGACGTTGAAGGTGCCGATGAGATTGGTGCTCACGAGCCGCGTCAGCACGGTCGTGTCGCTGGGCCGCCCGGCCTCGGTGACGAGGACGACGGGGGCGAGGATGCCGGCGGTGTTGACGTTGACGTCGATCGTCCCGAACCTGTTCAGGGTGGCGGCCACGACGGCGGCGACCGCCTCGGCGTCGCCGATGTCGGCGCCGATCCCGAGGGCGTTCACGCCGAGATCGGCGGCGATCCGGACTGCGAGCGCGCCGCGCCGGCCGACGATGACGACGTTCGCGCCCCGGGCGGAGAAATGTCGTGCGACTCCCTCGCCGAGCCCGGAGGTGCCGCCGGCGACGAGGACCGTCTTCCCGCGAATGTCCATGATCTCCTCCGGAGCAGGCCGGTGGCATGTTTCACGGCTGCGCGCCGTCTCGGGTGTCCCCCACATTCTGTGCGGAGCCGGGGACATCGGATATGCGTGCGACGGTCTTCTTGGGTCGACCCCCGGGAAGCGGTTCCTTCCTCGACGGAAAGATCCTGGCGGGAACGCGAAAGCCCGGAGCCGTGGAAGGCTCCGGGCCTGCTCAGGTAGCCGGGACCGCTCTCGCGGCCCCGGACACCCGGCTACTTCTCCGTCGTCCGCGGATCGGTGATCCCCGGCGACGCCGTCCGGGCGAACTCGGCGGTCAGTAGATCGGGCGGGAGGAGGAGCGCAGCCGCTCCAGCGCCTCGGCGAGGATCTGCGCGCCGTCCTTGTCGCTGCGGCGCTCCTTCACGTACGCGAGGTGCGTCTTGTAGGGCTCGTTGCGCGGCGGAGCCGGAGGGTTCGACTGGTCCTGCCCGGCCGGCAGCCCGCACCGCGGGCAGTCCCAGAACTCGGGGACGGCCGCGTCGCTGGCGAAGCTCGGGCGCGTCTCGTGCATGTTGGCGCACCAGAACGGGACCCGCACACGGGGGGCGGCCTCGCCGCGTTCGGCCTCTCCCATGGGGCCGGCGCCGACTCGGCTGCCACGGATCGCGTTGCCACTACCCACCGATGAACTCCTTGCTCGATCGCCCCGCGGACGGGGGGAGGTGAATCTCTGTCACGCGTGGCCGGAGACCGTCGCTACGGCTTGAGCAGCAGGCCCAGCGCGATGATGCAGACGAACCAGACGGCGCCCGTGATGATGGTCAGGCGGTCGAGGTTGCGCTCGACCACCGACGATCCGCCGAAGGACGACGAGAAGCCGCCGCCGAACAGGTCGGACAGGCCGCCGCCCTTGCCCTTGTGAAGCAGCACGAGCAGCACCATCAAGGAGCTCGCCAGGATGAGGGCGATGGAGATTCCGATTATCACCGTAGACCTGTTCCTATATCCGGGCGTGCACGACGCGAGTGCACGGCGTCATCAACGTGCGGATGCACGACGCCATCAGCGTGACGATTCATTTGTGTCCTTCGAGGGTACGACTTGTTGTCAAGTCGCACCCCCCGAACGGCACAGCTAGCCGGAGACTTCGCCGAAACGGCAGATCTTGACGTACTCCCCCGCATCGAGGCTGGCCCCTCCGACGAGGGCGCCGTCGATGTCGGCTTCCGCCATGATCCCGGCGACGTTGTCCGACTTCACCGAGCCACCGTAAAGGATACGGACAGCCGCGGCCACATCGTCACCGTACAGCTCGGCGAGTCGCGTCCTGATGGCGCCGCACACCTCCTGGGCGTCCTTCGGGGTGGCGACCTCGCCGGTGCCGATCGCCCAGACCGGCTCGTACGCGACCACGATCGACTTCACCTGGTCGGCGGGCACACCGTCGAGCGCGCCGTCGAGCTGCGCCAGCGTGTGCTCGACCTGGCGGCCCTCCTGGCGCACCGGCAGCCCCTCGCCCACGCACAGGATGGGCGTCAGCGAGTGCCGGTAGGCGGCCTTGACCTTGGCGTTGCACAGCGCGTCGTCCTCGCCGTGGTACTGCCGCCGCTCCGAGTGGCCCACGAGGACGTAGGCGCAGCCGAGCTTGCCCAGCATCGCCCCGGAGATCTCCCCGGTGTACGCCCCGGAGTCCTGCGCGGACAGGTCCTGCGCGCCGTAGGCGATGCGCAGCTTGTCGGCGTCCACCAGCGTCTGCACGCTGCGCAGGTCGGTGAACGGCGGGATGACCGCCACCTCCGCCCTGTCGTGGTCGCGGTCGTTCAGCGAGAACGCCAGCTTCTGCACCAGGTTGATGGCCTCGAGGTGGTTGAGGTTCATCTTCCAGTTGCCGGCGAAAAGCGGCTTGCGCGCCATCTACTCCTCCAGCGCCGCGAGTCCGGGCAGCGTCTTGCCCTCGAGGTACTCGAGGCTGGCGCCGCCACCGGTGGAAATGTGCGAGAAGCCGTCCTCGGGCAGCCCGAGCCTGCGTACGGCCGCGGCCGAGTCGCCGCCGCCGACCACGGTGAAGGCCTCCGACGCCACGAGCGCCTCGGCCACCGCGCGGGTGCCGCCGGAGAACGCGTCGAACTCGAACACGCCCATCGGGCCGTTCCAGAACACGGTCCGCGCGTCGGCCAGCTTGGCGGCGAACAGCTCACGGGTGCGCGGGCCGATGTCGAGGCCCTCGCGGTCGGCCGGGATCGCCGTGGCCTCCACGACGTCGTGCGGGGCGTCGGCCCCGAACTCGGTCGCGGCCAGCACGTCGACCGGCAGCACCAGCTCGACCCCGCGGGAGGCCGCCTCGTCGAGGAAGCCCTTCACCTGGTCGATCTGGTCTTCCTGCAGCAGCGACTTGCCCACCTCGTGGCCCTGGGCCTTGAGGAAGGTGTAGGCCATGCCGCCGCCGATGAGCAGGCGGTCCACCTTGGCCAGCAGGTTGGCGATCACGCCGAGCTTGTCGGAGACCTTCGCGCCGCCCAGGACGACGACGTACGGCCTGGCCGGGTCCTCGGTGAGCCTGCGCAGCACGTCGACCTCGGCGAGGACCAGGTCGCCCGCCGCGTGCGGCAGCCGCTTGGGCAGGTCGTAGACGCTGGCGTGCTTGCGGTGCACGGCACCGAAGCCGTCGCCGACGTAGACGTCGGCGAGGGCGGCCAGCCGCTCCGCGAACTCACCCCTGACCGCGTCGTCCTTGGACTCCTCGCCCGGCTCGAAGCGCAGGTTCTCCAGCAGGGCGACCTGCCCGTCCTGGAGGCCGGCGACCACGCTCTGGGCCGACTCGCCGACCGTGTCGGCGGCGAACGCCACGTCCTCGCCGAGCAGTTCGGCCAGCCGCCGGGAGACCGGGGCGAGCGAGTACTTCGGCGTGACGGAGCCCTTGGGCCGGCCGAGGTGCGCCGCGACGACGACCTTCGCGCCGCGCTCCAGGAGCTTCCTGATCGTCGGCACCGACGCGCGGATGCGGCCGTCGTCGGTGATCGTCTCCCCGTCGAGGGGGACGTTGAGGTCGGCGCGCACGAACACGCGCCGGCCCTTCACGTCGAGCTCGTCGATTCCGATCATCAGAGGGAGGCGCCCACGTACTCGATGAGGTCGGCGAGGCGGTTGGAGTAACCCCACTCGTTGTCGTACCAGCCGACGACCTTGACCTGGTTGCCGATGACCTTGGTGAGGCCGGCGTCGAAGATGCAGGACGACGGGTCGGTGACGATGTCGCTGGAGACGATCTCGTCCTCGGTGTAGCTGAGGTAGCCCTTGAGCGGGCCCTCGGCGGCGGCCTTCAGCGCGGCGTTGACCTCTTCGACGGAGGTCTCGCGGCCGACCTCGACGGTCAGGTCGGTGGCCGAGCCCGTCGGGATCGGCACACGCAGCGCGTAGCCGTCGAGCTTGCCCTTGAGCTCGGGCAGGACCAGGCCGATGGCCTTGGCGGCGCCGGTGGAGGTCGGGACGATGTTCAGCGCGGCGGCGCGGGCGCGGCGCAGGTCCTTGTGCGGGCCGTCCTGCAGGTTCTGGTCCTGCGTGTAGGCGTGGACGGTGGTCATCAGACCCTTCTCGATACCGAAGGTGTCGTTGATGACCTTGGCCATCGGGGCCAGGCAGTTGGTGGTGCAGGAGGCGTTCGAGATGATCGTGTGCGCGGCCGCGTCGTACTTCTCGTGGTTCACGCCCATGACGATCGTCACGTCTTCGTTCTTCGCCGGAGCGGAGATGATGACCTTCTTCGCGCCGTTGTCGGCGTGCACCTTGGCCTTGGCGGCGTCGGTGAACAGGCCGGTCGACTCGACGACGACGTCGACGCCCAGGTCGCCCCAGGGCAGCTTGGCGGGGTCACGCTCGGCGAAGGCCTTGATCGCCTTGCCGTCGACGGTGATCTCGTCAGCCGAGGACTTGACCTCGTACGGCAGGCGGCCCAGGATGCTGTCGTACTTCAGCAGGTGGGCCAGCGTGGCGTTGTCGGTGAGGTCGTTGACGGCGACGACCTCGATGTCCTTGCCGCTGGCCGCCACAGCGCGCCAGAAGTTGCGGCCGATACGGCCGAAGCCGTTGACGCCTACGCGGATGCTCACGGATCCGATCTCCTCGTACGTCGTGCGCCGGTGTACCGGCGCGAGGACTGTGTTAAACCTCAATGACAGACCTTATCGGACCCAAATTGGTGTAGACCACGGGGCCGCGTTTTGGCGGCGTGTCCCCCCTTGCCAGCCGGTGAGCGGCTCCGTTCCCGCAGGCGGCGGCCCGGGGAACGCTCCCGGTGAAGCGACCGGGAACAAGTCAGTGCGCGAGCATGTCCGCGGTGAGGTTGGCCTCGGTGTTGGCGATGCCGAGATCCTGGGCGCGCTTGTCGGCCATGGCGAGCAGCCGCCGGATGCGCCCGGCGATGGCGTCCTTGGTCAGCGGCGGGTCGGCGATCTGGCCCAGCTCCTCCAGGGACGCCTGCTTGTGCTCCACCCGGAGCCGGCCCGCGATCACCAGATGCTCGGGGGCGTCCTCGCCGAGGATCTCCAGCGCGCGCTGGACCCTCGCCCCCGCCGCCACGGCCGCCCGGGCGGACCTGCGGAGGTTGGCGTCGTCGAAGTTGGCCAGGCGGTTGGCGGTGGCCCGCACCTCCCGGCGCATCCGCCGCTCCTCCCAGGCCAGCACGCTGTCGTGCGCGCCGAGCCGGGTCAGCAGCGCGCTGATCGCGTCGCCGTCGCGCACGACCACCCGGTCGACCCCGCGCACCTCACGGGCCTTGGCGTGGATCTTCAGGCGCCGGGCGGAGCCGACCAGGGCCAGCGCCGCCTCCGGCCCGGGGCAGGTCACCTCCAGCGACATCGACCGGCCCGGCTCGGTCAGCGAGCCGTGGGCGAGGAAGGCTCCCCGCCAGGCCGCCTCGGCGTCGCAGGTGGCGCCGGACACGACCTGCCGGGGCAGGCCGCGCACCGGCCGGCCGTGGTTGTCGATGAGACCGGTCTGCCGGGCGAGCGCCTCGCCGTCCTTGTAGACCCGTACGACGTAGCGTGAGCCCTTGCGCAGCCCGGCGGGGGCCAGCACGAGGACCTCGGCCTTGTGGCCGAAGACCTCCCCGATGTCCTTGATGAGCCGGCGGGCGGTGGCGTTGGTGTCGAGCTCGGCCTCGATCACGATCCGCCCGCCCACGAGGTGCAGCCCGCTGGCGAACCGCAGCAGCGTCGACACCTCCGCCTTGCGGCAGCAGGGCTTGAGCACCGGAAGGCGGCTCAGCTCGTCTTTCACCACGCCCGTCATGGCCATCTGCGCGTGTCCTCCCCCAAACAGACTCTGCCCGTCAGTCTCTCGCACCTTGGGAGCAGGCAATCACCGCTTCGCGCGGAAAATCTCGGCCAGGACAGCGGCAAGTCGTGGTCCGTCGTGCCGGGCAGATCCGTCAGACGCTGCCACATCGGCCAGAACCACCCGGGCGCCCATCGCCCCCGCGGCCTTCTCCAGCGCCCTCGCGTCGCTCACCACCGCACCGTCCGCGACCACCGCGTCGAGGAGCAGGGCGGGGGCGTGCTCCCTGAGCACCTCCAGGTGCCGTTCCGGGGAGAAACCGTCGGTCTCGCCGGCCTGTGGCACCAGGTTGAGGATCAACAGCCGCCGGGCGCTGCTCTCGTGCAGCGCCCGGGCGAGCTCGGGCACCTTGAGGTGCGGCAGCACGCTGGTGAACCACGAACCCGGCCCGAAGACCACCCAGTCGGCGGCCTCGATGGCCTCGATCGCCTGGGGGCAGGCGGGCGGGTCGGGCGGCAGCAGCGAGATGGAGCGCACCCGGCCGGGCGTCAGCGCGCAGGCGACCTGCCCGCGCACCGTCGTGACGGCGCCGTCCAGCTCCACCTCCGCCTGGATGTCGAGCGGCACCGACGCCATCGGCAGCACCCGGCCGTGGGCGCCGAGCAGCCGGCCCACCCATTCCAGGCCCACCACGGGGTCCTCCAGGAGCTCCCACAGGGCGACGATGAGCAGGTTGCCGACGGCGTGCCCGTGCAGGTCTCCCTCGCTGCGGAAACGGTGCTGGACTACCTCGCTCCAGGTCCTGCCCCACTCGTCGTCGCCGCACAGGGCCGCGAGCGCCATCCGCAGGTCGCCGGGGGGCAGGACGCCGAGCTCGCGCCTGAGACGGCCGCTGGAGCCGCCGTCGTCGGCGACGGTCACCACGGCCGACAGATCGTCGGTGACGGTCCTGAGAGCCGACAGGGAGGCGTACAGACCGTGGCCGCCGCCGAGCGCGACGACCTTGGGTCCGTTGCTCGCGGGTGCCGCGCCGCTCCGGGGAGTGCTGCCGTACGCGGGGGGATCACGGGGGTGGTCGGGGTCGGAGGGATCGGCCGGTTCCGGGACGGGGTCCTTCATCGTCCTCCTCACCTCGTCGCGGGCACCGCCTCGCGGAGCCGCGGCGTTCGTGCTGATCGGTCACGCTCTGCGCCGAACCGAATCCGGCTCGGGCCGCATCCCGCCACCGTACGCCCTCCGCGGCGCCGCCCGCCCGCCCGATCTTCCCGGTGCCGCCGGAGCGGGCCGGCCGCTGTCACCCGGCCTTCGCGATGCCCGTCTCGGGCACGTCCCCGGCACGCCGGCGACCGGGAGGGGTCACTCGCGGCCCACGTCCCGGTGGCTGACCTGGACGTCCATGCCGCGCTCCCGGAGCCGGGCGCCGAGCTGCTCGGACATCGCCACGCTGCGGTGCTTGCCGCCGGTGCAGCCGACGGCGAGCGTGGCGTAGCTCTTGCCCTCGCGCGTGTATCCGGCGGCCACCACGCCGAAGACCTCCTCGTAGCCGTCGAGGAACTCCTTGGCGCCGGGCTGGCCGAGCACGTAGTCGCGCACGGGCGCGTCGAGGCCGTTCATCGGCCGGAGCTCCGGCACCCAGTGGGGGTTGGGCAGGAACCGGCAGTCCACCACGAGGTCGGCGTCGACCGGCAGGCCGTACTTGTAGCCGAAGGACACCACGTTCACCTTGAGCCCGGGGCGGTCCTCACCGCCGAAGAACGAGACGATCTTCTTGCGCAGCTCGTGGACGTTCAGCAGGGAGGTGTCGATGACCAGGTCGGCGTTGGCGCGGATCTCGCGGAGGATGCCGCGCTCGCGGTCGATGCCGTCGACGAGCCGCCCGTCGCCCTGCAGGGGGTGGGGACGCCGCACGTTCTCGAACCTGCGGACCAGCTCCTCGTCGCTGGCTTCGAGGAACACCACCCGGACGCCGACGCCGCGCCCGTCGAGCTCCTTGATCGCGGCGTTGAGGTCGGTGGTGAAGGCGAGGCTGCGCACGTCGACCACGGCCGCGACCCGGTCGGTGGCCATGTTCACCCGGCCCGCCTCCTCGGCGAGCGAGGACAGCAGACCCGGCGGCAGGTTGTCGATGACGAACCAGCCGAGGTCTTCCAGGGCCTTCGCAGCGGTGCTGCGCCCCGCCCCCGACATTCCCGTGATCACCACGAATGCCGGCTCAGTCGTGCTCATCGCCCGCTCACCGCCCTGCCGCCCGATGTCCAGCCCAACCTATCAACCGGCCGGACCGCGGCGCCCCGCGACGCACCCGCGACTCACCCCGGCTCCGCCCGCCCGTGCCGCACCGCCGACCCCGTGGTCGACCCCCTGCCGGGCCCCGTATCCGGCCCTGTAATCGGCCCTGTAATCGGCCCTGTAATCGGCCCTGTAATCGGCTCTGTAATCGGTCGCGCTCCCGACGGCCGGGTCTCCGTCGCGATTCTCCGTCCGCTGACGGTCCCCGGCCCGCTCACGATCCCTGTCCGGCGGGAGAGGGGCCCTGTCCGGCGGGCGAGGGGCTCTGCCCGCGGAGCGCCGCGACGATGGCCTCGGCGGTCGCCGGGCCGATGCCGGGGACCTCCTGGATCTCCTCCGCGCCGGCCTCTCGCAGCCGCTTCACCGAGCCGAAGTGGCGCAGCAGTGCCTGCCGTCGCGCCGGGCCCAGGCCCGGCACCTGGTCGAGCGCGCTCTCCCGGAGCGATTTCGACCTCTTCGATCGATGGTAGGTGATGGCGAACCGGTGCGCCTCGTCGCGGACGCGCTGCAACAGGTACAGTCCCTCGCTGCTGCGCGGCAGGATCACCGGCTGGTCGTCGCCGGGCAGCCAGACCTCCTCCAGCCGCTTGGCCAGGCCGCAGACCGCGACGTCGTCGACGCCGAGTTCGTCCAGCGCCCGCCGGGCGGCCGCGGCCTGCGCCGGGCCGCCGTCCACCACGACGAGGTTGGGGGGATAGGCGAACTTGCGGGGACGGCCGGTCTCCGGGTCGATCGGCGTCCCGACGACCGGTTCGCGCGCGCCGTCGCCGAAGCCCGCGTCGAAGCCTGCGTCGGCGTCCGCCTCCACCCCGTCCGCCTCTACCCCGGCCGCCTCCGCGCCCGGTCCCGCGGTCACATTCGCGCCCGGGCCCGTCGGCGCGTCCCCGGCCGGCTCCGGGATCGGCCCTGTGGTCGGCCCCGGAGCCGGCCCCGGAGTCGGCTCGGTGTCCAGTTCCCCGGTCGCCACCCGCTCTTCCAGGTAGCGCTTGAACCTGCGGCAGATGACCTCGTAGATCGAGGCCACGTCGCCCTCGCCGCTCCTGATCGAGAAGCGGCGGTACTCGCTCTTGCGGACGAGGCCGTCCTCGAAGACCACCATCGAGGCGACCACGTTCTCACCCTGGATGTGCGACACGTCGTAGCACTCGATCCGCAGCGGCACCTGGTCGAGGTCGAGGGCGTCGGCGATCTCCTGGAGGGCCCGGCTGCGCGTGGTCAGGTCGCTCGCCCGGCGCAGCTTGTGCTGGGCCAGCGACTCCTTCGCGTTGCGCTCGACGGTCTCCATGAGGCTCTTCTTGTCGCCCCGCTGGGGGACGCGCAGGTCCACCCGGGAGCCCCGCTGCTCGCTCAGCAGTTCGGCCAGCGCGGCCTCGTCCGGCGGCCGGGCCGGCACGAGGATCTCGCGGGGGATCGTCGCCTCGCCGTACATCTGCAGCAGGAACTGCTCGACCAGTTCGCCGGGGGTGGTCTCCTCGACCTTGTCGACCACCCAGCCGCGCTGGCCGCGGATGCGCCCGCCGCGCACGTAGAAGACCTGGACCGCCGCCTCGAGCGGGTCCTCCGCGAGGGCGATCACGTCGCAGTCGGTGCCGTCGCCCAGCACCACCGTCTGCTTCTCCAGTGCCCGCTGCAACGCCTGGACGTCGTCGCGCAGCCGGGCGGCCCGCTCGTACTCCTCCACGGCGGCGGCGTCGCGCATCTCACGCTCAAGCCGCTTGATGAACCGCCCGGTGTTGCCGGCCATGAAGTCGCAGAAGTCCTCGGCGAGCGCGCGGTGCTCCTCGGGGGTGACCCGGCCGACGCACGGCGCGGAGCACTTGTCGATGTATCCGAGCAGGCACGGCCGCCCGATCTGCCCGGCCCGCTTGAACACGCCCGCCGAGCAGGTGCGTACGGGGAAGACCCGCAGCAGCAGGTCGACGGTCTCCCGGATGGCCCAGGCGTGCGAGTAGGGGCCGAAGTAGCGGGTGCCCTTCCTCTTGGCCCCCCGCAGCACCTGCACCCGGGGGAAGTCCTCCCCCATCGTCACGGCCAGGAAGGGGTACGACTTGTCGTCGCGGTACTTGACGTTGAACCGCGGGTCGAACTCCTTGATCCAGGAGTATTCGAGCTGGAGCGCCTCGACCTCGTTGCCGACCACGGTCCAGTCCACCGAGGCCGCGGTCGTGAGCATGGTCTGCGTCCGGGGGTGCAGGCCGGCGAAGTCCGCGAAGTAGGAGTTGAGCCGCTGTCGAAGGCTCTTCGCCTTGCCCACGTAGACGACCCGGCCGTCCGGGTCACGGAAGCGATAGACGCCTGGCGATTCGGGGATCGATCCGGGCGCCGGTCGGTAGGTTGCCGGGTCCGCCACATTCCAAAGACTACTGGCCCCGACCGACATTCCCGCCGCCCCGGCGATCCCTGTGGCGTTCCGGCACGACGCCTTTACACTGTAGATCAACAGCCTCGCGGGGTACGTCCACCCAGGGGTGCCATGAGCCGCGGCGGCCGTCGCGATCTCGCGCGACGGCCGCCACCGGCCCGCACGCGGCTCAGGCGAGGGTGATGCTGTCTCCGCTCACCGTGATCTTCTTCTCGGCGAGGGGCTTGTTCGCCGGCGGGTTGGTCACGGACCCGTCCTTGGCGCTGAACCTGCTGCCGTGACACGGGCAGACGATCTCGTTGTTCGCGACGCTCCCGACCGGGCAGCTCTTGTGGGTGCAGGTCGCGCTGAACGCCTTGAACGTGCCGGCCTCCGGCTGGGTGACGACGACGTCCTGGTCCTTGAAGACCTTGCCGCCCCCGACCGGGATGTCGGAGGTCTTCGCGATCTCCCCGCCGCCCGCCGCGGCCTGGCCGTCCGCCGGAGCCGCCTCGGACGTGGCCGTGCTGTCGCCGCCCGAGCACGCGCTCAGGACCGCCGCCAGCCCGGCTCCTCCGGCACTGAAGATCACGGCCCGGCGTGTCGAATCCGTCATGCTTTTCCTTCCCTCGTACCGCGGCCCGGGACGGATGTCCGTCCCGGGTTCTCCCCTTGCGTGACGCGTCACCCCTGTGTGTCCAGGTACGGCCCTCACCCCGTGGCCGGTTCAGCGGGTCGTTCCAGGGGGACGTTGTCCGAGCGGAAAGAGTAGGGAGGAATCATGAGACGAACTCTCATACGCCCAGGATTTTCCTGAGGAACGCGCCGGTGTGGCTCTCCTCGACCTTCGCGACCTCCTCGGGGGTGCCGGTGGCGACGACGGTGCCGCCCCCGGAGCCGCCCTCGGGGCCCATGTCGACGATCCAGTCGGCGGTCTTGATGACGTCGAGGTTGTGCTCGATGACGATGACCGTGTTGCCCGCGTCCACGAGCCGGTTGAGCACCCCGAGCAGCCGCCGGATGTCCTCGAAGTGGAGACCGGTGGTGGGCTCGTCCAGCACGTACACGGTGCGGCCGGTCGAGCGCCGCTGCAGTTCGGAGGCGAGCTTGACCCGCTGCGCCTCACCGCCGGACAGCGTCGTGGCCGGCTGGCCCAGCCGTACGTACCCGAGCCCGACGTCGTTCAGCGTCTGCAGGTGGCGGCGGATGGCGGGGATCGCCTCGAAGAACTCCAGCGCCTCCTCGATCGGCATGTCGAGGACCTCGGAGATCGTCTTGCCCTTGTAGTGGACCTCCAGGGTCTCCCGGTTGTACCGGGCGCCGTGACAGACCTCACAGGGGACGTAGACGTCCGGCAGGAAGTTCATCTCGATCTTGATGGTGCCGTCGCCGGAGCAGGCCTCGCAGCGCCCGCCCTTGACGTTGAAGCTGAACCGGCCCTGCAGGTAACCGCGGACCTTCGCCTCGGCCGTGGCCGCGAACAGCTTGCGCACGTGGTCGAAGACGCCGGTGTACGTCGCGGGGTTGGATCTCGGCGTCCGGCCGATCGGCGACTGGTCGACGTGGACGACCTTGTCGACCAGGTCGGTGCCGGCCACCCGGGAGTGCCGTCCTGGCACGGTCTTCGCGCCGTTCAGCTCCTTGGCCAGCGCGGCGTACAGGATGTCGTTGACCAGCGTCGACTTACCCGAGCCCGAGACGCCGGTGACCGCGGTGAACACGCCCAGCGGGAACTCGACGTCGACGCCCTTCAGGTTGTGCTCGCGGGCGCCCTTCACGACGAGCTGCCGCTTGCGGTCGCGCGGGCGCCGGATCTCCGGCATGGTGATCGCCTTGCGGCCCGACAGGTACGCCCCGGTCAGCGACTCCTCGCTGGCGAGCAGTTCCGGCACCGTGCCGGACACGACGACCTGGCCGCCGTGCTCGCCCGCGCCGGGGCCGATGTCGACCACCCAGTCGGCGGCGGCGATGGTGTCCTCGTCGTGCTCGACCACGATCAGCGTGTTGCCCATGTCGCGCAGCCGGATCAGCGTCTCCAGCAGTCGCTGGTTGTCGCGCTGGTGCAGGCCGATGGACGGCTCGTCCAGCACGTACAGCACGCCGACCAGGCCCGACCCGATCTGGGTGGCCAGCCGGATCCGCTGCGCCTCGCCGCCCGCCAGCGTGCCGGCGGCGCGGTCGAGCGTCAGATAGTCGAGGCCGACGTCGAGCAGGAAGCCCAGCCGCGCGTTGATCTCCTTGACCACCCGCTCGGCGATGTGCATGTCACGCTCGGAGAGGCGCAGGCCGGTCAGGAACCGCGCGCACTCGGCGATCGACATCGCCGAGAGCTCGGCGATGGAGGTGTCCCCGACGGTCACGGCGAGCGAGACCGGCTTGAGGCGGCGGCCCTGGCAGGCCGGGCAGGGCACCTCGCGCATGAAGCCCTCGAACCGCTCCCGGCTGGCGTCGCTCTCCGACTCGGCGTGCCGGCGCTGCACCCAGGGGATGACGCCCTCGAAGTCGGTGTAGTAGGAGCGCTGCCTGCCGTACCGGTTGCTGTAGCGGATGTGCACCTGCTCGTCGTGACCGTGCAGGATCGCCTTGCGCGCCTTCTTCGTCAGCCGCTCCCACGGGGTGTCGAGGTCGAAGCCCAGCGCGTTGCCGAGCGCCTCGATCAGGCGGACGAAGTAGTCGCTGGTGTGGCCGTTCGCCCACGGGCTGATCGCGCCGTCGCCGAGCGTGCGCTCGGGGTCGGGCACGAGGAGGTCGGGGTCGACCTCCATGCGGGTGCCGAGGCCGGTGCATTCGGGGCAGGCGCCGAACGGCGAGTTGAACGAGAACGACCGCGGCTCCAGCTCCTCGAACGACAGGTCGTCGTAGGGGCAGTAGAGGTGCTCGGAGTAGAAGCGCTCGCGGTTGGGGTCGTCGTCCGGGAGGTCGACGAAGTCGAGGGTGATCGTGCCGCCGGACAGCTGCAGCGCGGTCTCGACGGAGTCGGTCAGCCGGCGCCGCGCGCCCTCCTTGACCGAGAGCCGGTCGACGATGACCTCGATGTCGTGCTTCTCGTACTTCTTGAGCGTCGGCGGCTCCTCCAGCCGCACGATCGTGCCGTCGACGCGGGCCCGCGCGTATCCCTTGGTCTGCAGTTCGCGGAACAGCTCGGCGTACTCCCCCTTGCGCCCGCGCACGATCGGGGCGAGCACCTGGAACCGGGTGCCCTCCTCCAGTTCGAGCACGCGGTCGACGATCTGCTGGGGGGTCTGGCGGGCGATCGGGCGGGCGCACTGGGGACAGTGCGGCTTGCCGATGCGGGCCCACAGCAGCCGCAGGTAGTCGTAGACCTCGGTGATCGTGCCGACGGTGGAGCGGGGGTTGCGGCTGGTCGACTTCTGGTCGATGGAGACGGCCGGCGACAGGCCCTCGATGAAGTCCACGTCGGGCTTGTCCATCTGGCCCAGGAACTGCCGCGCGTAGGCGGACAGGGATTCCACGTACCGCCGCTGCCCCTCGGCGAAGATCGTGTCGAAGGCCAGGCTGGACTTGCCGGAGCCCGAGAGCCCGGTGAATACGATCAGAGCGTCTCGCGGGAGGTCGAGCGAGACGTCCTTCAGGTTGTGTTCGCGTGCGCCACGCACGATCAGGCGGTCAGCCACGGTGGTCCCGATAAGTCGATGAGTTGATGGAGGTGCACGGGCAGGCTATCCAGAGCCACCGACAATTCCAGGGGACGTCGTCCGGCGGCCGGAGGGGGCGGTCCCGCGTGCTGTCCAGGGACACGCTCCGTCACCAGGGTATGAGCTTCGTCAAACCCCCGCCCGCGTTCCGCGCGAAACCCCTGCTCATACAACCGCCGGAGACGCCCCGCTCTTCCCGGGCGGGCCGTGCGGAACGGCAGGAGGCGCCGGGGGCATGATTTCCTCCATGTCCGTCATCGACGAAATCGAGCGAGAGCTGGCCGACGCGACGGAGCGCCTGCTGGCGACCGCCGCCCGCCTCACCGACGAGGATCTCCGCGCGCCGTCGCTGCTGCCCGGCTGGACCCGGGGGCACGTGCTCACCCACGTCGCCCGCAACGCCGACAGCTGCGTCAATCTGCTCACCTGGGCGCGTACGGGGGTCCGCACACCGCAGTACCCCTCCGCGGCGGCGCGCGACGCCGGCATCGAGGCGGGCGCCGCGCGCCCGGCCGGGGAGCAGGTCGCCGATCTGCGGGACAGCGCCGAGCGGTTCGCCGCGGCGGTCAAGGGCATGCCCGCCGCCGCCTGGGCCGCGCCGGTCTCCGCCATGACGCCGCCAGAGCATCCCGCGTGGTACGTCCCCGTCCGCCGGCTCAGGGAGATCGAGGTGCACCACGCCGACCTCGGGGCAGGCTACGGATGGGCCGACTGGCCCGAGACGTACGTGCGCCGGGAACTCCACGACACGCTGCGCTGGCTCGGCGGAAGCTGCCCGGCGGGCGTGGTCGTCGCGCGGGAACCGGAGACCGGCGTGATCGCGGGTGTGTGGACGGACCTCGGCGACGGCCCCTCGGTGGAGGGATCGCCCCGCGAACTGCTCGCCTGGCTCGCGGGAAGGACCACCGGCGAGCGGCTGCGGCTCGCCCCGGCCGGCACTCTCCCCGGAGAGGACGGCGCGCTGCCGGGGCAGGTCCCGGACGGACCGCCGGCCGCACCGCCCTGGCCGAAGTCCGCCCCGGAGGGACTGCCCGCCGAGCCGCCGGCGACCTGGCCGCCGGCCCAATAGAAGGGAGCGACGATGAGCTACACGGGAAACGTCACCAAGGGCGGGGCCGCCGACGTGCGGGAGGTCCCCGGACTGACCATCTCCAAGATCGAGGTCGGCGACTTCGGCAACAACGCGTACCTGCTGCGCTGCACGGACACGGGCGACGGGCTGCTGATCGACGCGGCGGCCGAACCGGACCGGCTGCTCGGCCTGATCGGCGACATGCCGATCAGCTCCATCGTGACCACCCACCGGCACCCCGACCACTGGGGTGCGCTGGAGGAGGTCGCCCGTGCCACCGGCGCGCAGACCGTCGCCCACCCGCTCGACGCCCCCGAACTGCCGGTGGAGACGACCCTGGAGGTCGGGCACGGCGACCGGGTGACCGTCGGGGTGGTGACGCTGGACGTCATCCACCTGCGCGGCCACACGCCCGGCTCGATCGCGCTGCTCTACCAGGACCGCCACCTGTTCACCGGCGACTCCCTCTTCCCGGGCGGCGTCGGCAACACCCAGAAGGACCCGGCGCGGTTCGAGCAGCTGTTCACCGACGTGGTGGAACGGGTCTTCGACCGCCTGCCGGACGAGACGTGGGTCTACCCCGGTCACGGCCGCGACACCACGCTCGGCGCCGAGCGGCCGCACCTGCCCGAGTGGCGGGCCCGCGGCTGGTGATGATTCGGGGGGCTCCTGCGGGGCAGCGGTGACCGCACGGACCGTCTGAGGAGCCCCCGATGACTTCCCCGATAACCAGCCTCGCGTCCACCCCTCTTGAGGCGACCCTGCCGGGCGCGGCCGCGTGGACCGGCCACGACACCCGCCTGATCCTCGCCGCCCTGGCCGGCATCGCGGTCATCGTGCTGCTGATCACGAAGCTCCGCGCGCATCCGTTCCTCGCCCTCGCGATCGGTTCCGGGACGCTGGGGCTGGTGGCGGGCATGGCGCCGCAGAAGCTGATCGACAGCTTCTCCGCGGGTCTCGGCTCCACCGTGGCCGGGGTCGGCGTGCTGATCGCGCTCGGAGCCATGCTGGGCAAGCTGCTGGCCGACTCGGGCGGAGCCGACGAGATCGTCGACGGGATCCTCCGCCGCACCGGCGACCGCGCCCTGCCCTGGGCGATGACGCTGATCGCGGTGCTCATCGGGCTGCCCATGTTCTTCGAGATCGGGCTGGTCCTGCTGATCCCGGTGATCCTGCTGGTGGCCCGGCGAAGCTCGCGCCCGCTGCTGCTGATCGCGGTTCCCGCGCTGGCCGGGCTGTCCGTGCTGCACGGCCTGGTGCCTCCGCATCCCGGGCCGCTGGTCGCGATCGACACGCTCAAGGCCGACCTCGGGCTCACGCTCGGGCTGGGGCTGCTGGTCGCGATCCCGACCGTGATCGTGGCCGGTCCGCTGTTCGCCCGGTTCGCCGCCCGATGGGTGGAGCCCGCGCCGCCCGAGCGCCTCGAACGCGAGCAGACCCCTGGGCCCGGGGACGGGGAGCGCGGCAGGCCGTCCTTCGGCGTCACGGTGGCCACGATCCTGCTGCCGGTCGTGCTGATGCTCGGCCGGGCCGTCGCGGAGATCGTCATGCCGGAGGGCGACGCCGTGCGCACCGCGCTGGAGGTCCTCGGCACCCCGCTGATCGCCCTGCTGATCGCGGTGATCGTGGCGATGTTCACGCTCGGCCGCCCGGCGGGCCTCGGCCGAGGCGGCGTCTCCTCGACGATCGCCGACTCGCTCCCGCCGATCGCCGGGATCCTGCTCATCGTCGGCGCCGGCGGCGGGTTCAAGCAGACCCTGGTCGACTCCGGGGTGGGCAAGGTCATCGGCGAGGCGGCGCAGGGCGCGAACGTGCCCGTGCTGGTGCTCGGCTGGCTGATCGCCGTCGGCATCCGGCTGGCCACCGGATCGGCCACGGTCGCGACCATATCCGCGGCCGGGATCGCCGCCCCGCTCGCCGCCGGGCTCTCCCCCGCGCACGTCGCGCTGCTCGTGCTCGCCATCGGCGCGGGGTCGCTGTTCTTCTCCCACGTCAACGACGCCGGTTTCTGGCTGGTCAAGGAGTACCTGGGCATGTCCGTCGGCCAGACGATACGCACCTGGTCGATCATGGAGACGATCATCTCCGTGGTGGCGTTCTGCTGCGTGCTCCTGCTCGGCCTGGTCGTCTGAGCCCTCTCCGGCGCGTCCGTATAGTGGTCGGCGCACACCGTCCATCCCCTGGAGCCGGGCCCACATGCAGATCACCGGAATCGAGCTGCGCCGGATCGCGATGCCGCTCGTCGCGCCGTTCCGCACCTCGTTCGGCACCGAGACCACCCGCGACGTCCTGCTGGTCCGGGTCGTGACCCCGGACGCCGAGGGCTGGGGCGAGTGCGTGGCGATGTCCGAGCCGCTGTACTCCTCCGAGTACGTGGACGGCGCGGCCGACGTGATGCGGCGCTTCCTGATCCCGGCGCTGCCCCGCACGGCGGACCCGCAGGCCGTCGGCCCGGCCCTCGCGCCGATCCGGGGGCACCGCATGGCCAAGGCGGCGCTGGAGGCGGCCGTGCTCGACGCCTCGCTTCGGATCACCGGCGAGTCCTTCGGCCACTACCTCGGCGCCACCCGTGACCGGGTCCCCTGCGGAGTCTCGGTCGGGATCACCGGGTCGGTCGCCGAACTCCTCGACACCGTGGCGGCGTACGTCGAGGAGGGATACGTACGGGTCAAGCTGAAGATCGGGCCGGGCTGGGACGTGACGCCGGTCCGCGCGGTCAGGGAGCGGTTCGGAGAGGACCTGCTGCTCCAGGTCGACGCCAACGCGGCCTACACACTCGCGGACGCCCGGCACCTGGCCCGGCTGGACGCCTTCGACCTGCTGCTGATCGAGCAGCCGCTCGCCGACGACGACCTCGTGCAGCACGCCCGGCTGGCCCGCACCCTCCGTACGCCGATCTGCCTGGACGAGTCCATCGAGTCGGCGGCCCACGCGGCGGCGGCGATCACCCTCGGCGCGTGCTCGGTGGTCAACGTCAAGCCGGGCCGGGTGGGCGGCTACCTGGAGGCGCGGCGCATCCACGACCTGTGCCGCGCCCACGGCGTCGCGGTCTGGTGCGGGGGGATGCTGGAGACCGGGATCGGCCGGGCGGCCAACGTGGCGCTGGCGGCGCTGCCGGGGTTCACCCTGCCCGGGGACACCTCCGCGTCCCGCCGCTACTTCGGCACCGACATCACCCCGCCGTTCGAGCTGAGCGGCGGGCACCTCGACGTGCCGGCCGGCGCGGGTCTGGGCGTGGAGCCCATCCCGGACGTCCTCGACGAGGTCACCACCGCGACGGAGTGGATCCCGTTCTGATCGGCGGTTCTCAGGCGTCGCCCAGGGCCGGGTGCGGCCTCGGCTCGCCGGTGGTGAACACCTTCACGATGCGGTCGGCCGCGAGGGCGGGCTCCTCCGCGCTCTCCACCACGTCGCCCCACGACCAGCGGTAGAACCAGCCGTCCGGCATGGCGACGCAGTCCACGGTCTCGGAGAACAGCGCCGCGTCGGGGTCCCGGACCTTCAACGACGGCGGATCGGGGCGCAGGGACGCCTCCAGCCCGCGTAGTTCCAGCTCCCTGGCCAGCTTGCCGAGGAAGTACGTGCGGGTGTGCTCACGAGGCATGGCGACCGGGCTCCAATGGAATAGGCGTTGTATCCACGTGATTGGCCGGGCCCGGATGAAAGGGCCCCAGCCGACCGGGGCCCCTGTTCGTGCGACGACGTCAGCCCGCGTTCACCGAGCGTCGTTCCCTGCGCCGCTTGTGTTTGAACATGAGGACGCGAAGCGGGATGGCGGACACGATCGCGATCTGCATGGTCGCGCCGACCCTGATGAGCTGGTCGCCCCCGGCGAGCTGGGCGGCCCAGATCGTCAGGCAGGCCACGTTGATCAGCATCCAGGCCAGCACGACGGCGGCCAGGTTGCCCTTCGGCTTGGGATACTCGATGCGGCTGACCATGAGCCAGGCCACCGCCATGATGCCCGCGATCGTGAGGTAGTTGGGCTGGAAGAGCAGCACGATCGACACCACGGTCATGGCGCCCATGGGGATGGGCAGGCCCATGAAGTCGCCGCTCTTGGTCTTCACGCAGGCGAAGCGGGCCAGCCGTACGACGCCGGCGAGCAGGATCGACCCGGCCGCGACCAGCACCAGCCACAGCGGGAGCTTCCCGGAGAAACCAGCCCAGATCATGACCATGAAGGCGGGCGCGAAGCCGAAGCTGATCACGTCGGCGAGGTTGTCCAGTTCGGCGCCCATGGCGGACGCGCGGAACTTCCGGGCCACCAGGCCGTCGAACAGGTCGCAGGTCGCGCCGACGAGCAGCAGCACGACGGCCGTGCCGAAGAAGCGGGGGTCGGGGGCGAACTTCACGTTGGCCTGCAGACTGCTGATCGCCGACCAGGCGAGCACGCAGACGGCAAGGAAGCCGCTGAGCGCGTTGCCCAGCGACAGGGAGTCGGCGGCGGACAGGCGGAAGGCCTTGCCGACGGGCCCGCGCGGCTCGTCGTCCACCTCCTCCACCGGCCACGCGGCTCCGGCGCCGAATCCGGACCCGAGATCAGACGTTGTCAATGCGAGTCACCCCCGCGACGGTTCGGGTGCCGACGGTGACCGCCGGCGCGATGCCCTCGGGCAGGTAGAGGTCCACCCGGGAGCCGAAACGGATCAGCCCCACCCGCTCGCCCTGGACGACCTTCGCGCCCGCGAACAGGTACGGCACGATGCGGCGGGCGACTGCGCCGGCGATCTGCACCATCTCGATGTCGCCCAGAGCGGTGTCGAAGTGCCAGACGACGCGCTCGTTCTTGTCGCTGTCCTTGTTGAACGCGGGCACGAACCCGCCGGGCACGTGCTCGACCGAGGTGATCGTGCCGGCCGCGGGCGCCCGGTTGACGTGGACGTTCAGCGGGCTCATGAAGATCGCGACCCGGGTACGGCCGTCGGGCCAGGGATCGATGCTCTGCACGACGCCGTCGGCGGGCGAGATGAGCCGCCCCTCGCCCGGCGCGCGCTCGGGGTCGCGGAAGAACCACAGCATTCCGCCGGTGAGCGCGGCCAGCGGCGCCGCCGCCAGCGCCCAGCGGGGCGACCTGCGGGTGAGAACGGCGGTGACGGCCGCCGCCGCGGCGGTCGGAGCCAGCCACGGGGACACCCCGCGGGCGAGCCGGACCCGGCCGCGGGGACTGTCCGCGGTCCCGGATACAGGGCCGCGGGGCAACGATTCGTTGGACACAGGTGACCTTTGTACTCTTCCAGGCGACTATGAACCGGCGTGCGAGCTAACGATCGATATTACCGATCCGGCGGTCAATATGCGGCACAACGAGAACAAGCAAACAGGGTTATGTACCCGTTTCGCTAGCCCTGGGGGGCCTCCGCCTGGGAGGCCTCCGCCGGGGAGCCTGCCGCCGGAGGTACCGCTTTCTCATCGCGACGGGCCTTGACCAGACTGGCGAGAGTGGTCACGGCCATCGTCACGCAGATGACCGCCAGAGACACCCAGATGGGGATCTGCGGAGCCCAGGAGACCTCGTTCTCATGGAGCGCTTCGAGAATCAGCTTAACCCCGATGAAACCGAGGATGAACGCCAAACCATAGCTGATGTAGACCAGTCGCTGGAGCAGCCCGCCGAGCAGGAAGTAGAGCTGACGCAGTCCCATCAGGGCGAACGCGTTCGCGGAGAAGACGATGAAGGCCGCCTTCGTGAGGCCGAAGATCGCCGGAATCGAGTCGAGGGCGAACAACAGGTCCGTGGTGCCGATGGCGATCATCACGATCAGCATGGGCGTCACCATGCGCCTGCCGTCCACCCGCACCGTCACCCGGGAGCCGACGTAGTCGGAGGTCGTGGGGAACACCCGGCGCGCCCAGCGCAGCAGGATGTTCTCGTTGAACTCCTCGTCGTTCTTGTTGTGATCCCTGAGCAGCGTGTACGCGGTGTAGATGAGGAAGGCCCCGAACGCGTAGAGCAGCCAGCCGAACCGGTCGAGGGCGGCGGCGCCGACGGCGATGAAGATCCCGCGCATCACGAGCGCGAGGACGATGCCGACCAGCAGCACCTTGTGCTGGTAGATCCGGGGCACCCCGAACCGGGTCATGATCACGTAGAAGATGAACAGGTTGTCCACGCTGAGGCTGTATTCCGTCAGGTAGCCCGCGAAGAACTCACCTCCGGTGCCGGCGCCGGCCCACACCGTCAGGCCGATGCCGAACAGCACCGCCAGGGATACGTAGAAGCCCACCCAGATCCCGGCCTGGCGCATCGAGAACTCGCGGGGTTCACCACGGTCGACGATCCACAGGTCGACGGCGATCACGACGAGCAGACCCACGATGACCAGGGCCCACAACCACCAAGGAGCATGTACCACATCAACCTCCGGCACGCGCGCTGAACACACTGCCGGAGGTCTCTCCCGCCCGCACGCGCTCAGCGGACCGACGGCCCCGGGTGCATACACCGTGATGACGGAACCGCCGCGAAGGGATACTCCCCCCCAACCGGTCCAGTATATGAATCAGCCTTGGCCGCGCCTAATCCTTGTCCGCATCGCCGTGGCCGCCGGGGAGACGCCCTCCTCACGTCCGGGCCGGTCTCCCCTGGCTGCCGGGCCAGACAGGTCTCACCCCGGCGCCACCGCAGGCCGCGGAGGCCGGCCGGACGGGCCGGCTACTCCGCCGGCGGCAGCCCGTAGGCCGTGAGGACCGACCGGAGCGCCGCGTCCTCGTCGGGCAGTTCCCGGCCCCGCCGTACGGACGCCTGCGCGAGGCGGGCGGCCAGCGCGGGATCGCCGAGCAGGCGGCCGATCTCCCGGCTCAGCGCGCCCGCGTCCTGCGGGGGCACCAGGAGAGCGGCGTCGCCCACCATCTCCGGCACCCCGCCGACGCGGGTGGCGATGACCGGCCGTCCCGCCCGCAGCGCCTCCTGCACGCTGAGCGGCTGGCCCTCCCACCGGCTGGGCACGATCACCGCCGTCGCGACCTGAAGCAGGTCGGCCGGCTCGGCCCAGCCGTAGAGGACGACGGGCAGTTCCTCGGCGTCCACCCGCGCCTGGAGTTCCTCGCGCAGCGGCCCGTCGCCCGCGATGACGAAGACCGGGTCGCCCTTGTACGGCCCCGCCGCCGCGTCGAGCAGCGTCTCCAGGCCCTTCTGCTGGGCCAGCCGGGCGACGGTGAGCAGGATCGGCCGCAGCGCCGGGTCGGCCACGTCGGCCGGGAGGCGGGCGGCGATCTCGGCCCGTACCTCCCCGGGGGTCCGGCCGGGCTCGGCGAGCGGCGGCGCGGGCACCACCGCCGGGTCCACCCGCGCGGCTCCCCCGGCTCGCATGCGCTCGCCGATGTCGGGTGACACCACCAGGACGCGGTGAGCCCGGCGGGCGACGATCCGTTCGAGGACCCGGTACACCCCTCCGATCGCACCTCCCGCCGTGACGGCATTGTGCAGGGTGACCACCAGGCGGGGCCAGCCCCGCGAGCCGGTCAGGGCGAGCGCGGACAGCGCGCCGGCCCGCAGACCGTGGGCGTGCACGACGTCCGCGCCGCGCGTCAGCCCGCGCAGGCGGACGACGGTCCGCGGGTCGCGGGCGGGGTGCGGCCGGTCGGAGATCCGGACCTCGGCGAAGTCCGCTCCGGCTCCGGTGAAGCCGAAGGCCTTCTCGGTGTCGAGCGGCCCCGCCACCAGCACCCGGTGGCCCCGTGCGACCAGGCCCCCGGCGAGCATCCGCACGTGCCGGGCCACACCGCCGGCGCTCGATCCCAGCACGAGAACGATGCGGCTCACGTCGTGTCCTCCCCCTGATGGGCGCCCGGGTGAGCGTCTTGCTTGCGGTCCGTCCCGCGCCGGCGCACCGCCGACAGGGCGGCGGTCACGTCGGCGCGGTCCACGAGCGCGGCGACGGCGACCCCCGCGGCCACCGCCGCGAGGCCCGCCGGAACCGCCGTCAGCAGGCCGCCCCACGGCCCGCCGTCGCCCAGGGGAAGCCGGGCGGCCGCCGCTCCGGCGAGGAAGCCCGCGCCCCCGCCCAGCAGGGCGGCGAGACCGGCCCGGGCGACTCCGCGTACGGCCTCCGGGCCGCGGGCCCGCACGACCGAGGCGAGCAGCAGCGCGGCGCCCACCGTGATGCCCGCCGCCTGGCCGAGCGCCAGCGCCCCCAGCCCCCAGCCCCGCGGCAGCAGGAAGACCAGCGCCACCTGGGCCACGGCCACGAGCAGCCATCCGGCGACCGCCCCCCGGGCGGCCGCCCTGCCCTGTCCCATGGCGTACAGGACCCTGCTGAGATGGGCCGTCAGCCCGTACCCGATCAGGCCGGGCGCGAACAGCGCGATGCCCCGGGCGAACTCCGCCGCGCCGACGGCGGCGTCGGCGCGGGCGAGGAACACGTGCGCGACCGGCTCGGCGACCGCGGCAAGCGCGCCGGCCGCGAGTCCGCAGACCAGCACGACCGCCCGGGTCGTGCGCGCGGACAGCGCCGCGAAGCCCTCGCCCCCGCCGTGGGCCCGGGCGGCGAGCGCGGGGAACGCGCTGGTCGCGATGGGCACCGCGAGCACGGCGTACGGCACCTGGTAGACGGCCCAGGCGTAGTTGTACGCCGGCAGGGCGCCCCCGCCGATCCGGTTGGCCAGCGGGATCACGATCAGCGCGGCGACCTGCTGGGCGACCAGCGCGCTCAACCCGGCGAGGGCCAGCCGCCGCACCTGCGCGGCGACGCCCTCGGGGAAGCGGAGGGTGGGCCGCCATCGCAGGCCGAGCCGCCAGGTGGGCCACACCACGGTGAGGACGAGGGCGAGCACGCCGAGCGTCGTTCCCGCCGACAGCGCGATCTCGGCCGGGCGGGGCACGGTGGCGGGCTCCCGGTGGCCGCCGCTGAGCGGCCCGAAGGCCAGATAGGCGATGATCACCACCACGCTCGACACCAGCGGCGCCAGCGCCGGGCCCGAGAAGCGGCGATGCGCCTGCAACACCCCGTACAGGACGACGGCCATGCCGTACAGCGGGATCTGCGGGGCGAAGACGACGAGCATGCGCGCGGCAACGGCGGCGACCTGACCGGCGTCGCACCCCTGCACCCGGGCGAGCAGCCCCGCCACCGGCCCGGCGACCAGCGCCGTCAGCACGCCCAGGGGCACGAGCAGCACCAGCACCCAGGACATCAGCGCCGAGGCGATCCACCCGGCCTCGTCGCGGGCCCGGTCCCGGCCCGTGCCGGTCGTCCTGCCGGTCGCCTTACCGGTCGTCGTGACAGTCGCTCCGCCGCCCGTCCTGCCGGTCACCGTGACGTTGCCGATCGCCGTGGCTCCGGCCGTGGTGGCCGGGCCGCCTGCCGGGCTGCCCACAGGGCTGGCCACGGTGCCGTCGCCGGCGGCTCGGGCCGCCGCTCCGGCGAGCACGGGCACCACCATGCCCGCGAGCGCGCCGCCCACGACGACCTCGAAGATGATGTTGGGCACGTTGTTGGCCGTGTAGTACGCGCTGGCCAGGCAGTTCGTGCCGACCGTGCGCGCGAAGGCCAGTTGCTTGGCGAACCCCGTCACCCGCGCCAGGACCGTGATGACCCCGATGAGGATCGCGGCCCCCGCGATCCCCGCTCCGAGCCGTCTGCTCACGGCTCGGTCGCCGTACGTCGCGCCTGACGGCCTGGCCGATGGGTGGAGCTCCAGGTCACCCGAGCGGCCTCGGCGTGCCGGGAGCGGGCTGCGGAGCGCGGCGGCCGAGCATGTCCAGGCGGTTGAGCACCGGGTTGCCCGCGATGACCTTGGTGAAGCTGATCTTCTCGGACGCGGCGGTGAGCCCGGCGACGGCGGCGAGGGCGGCCAGGCGCGCGGGCCGGTTCAGCCGGGCCGTGGCGGCGAGCCCGAGCAGCGCGCCGAGCGCGTTCGCCCCGGCGTCACCGAGCATCGCCCGCTCGCCCAGGTCCTCCGGCAGCAGCGCCACCGCCGCGCCGAGCGGCACCGCGGTCAGCGCGGCGGCCTGCCGGGAGCGCGGGCCGTACGGCGCGGCGATCGACGCGGCCAGCAGCGGGACCCCGGCGAGCAGACCCACCTTGACGGCGCGGCCGGGCCGCAGGTCGAACAGGTTCGCCAGGTTGGCGCTGCCCGCGATCAGCGCCCCGTCGGCGAGCGTGTCGGCGGACCATCCCAGCGCTCCCCGCCTGGAGCGTGCCGGGACGCCTCCGTGGGACGGGGCGAGCGCCGCCGCCGCGAGGCCGGTGGCGCCGATCCCGAGGATCTTGACGGCGCCGCTGGTCACCTCGCCCCGCGCGAGGGCGGTCAGGTGTCCCTTGAAGCCCTTGGACGAGTTCGTGCCGAACAGGTCGTCGTAGGCGCCGAGGACCCCGCTGCCCGCCCCGGCCAGCACCGCCGCCGCGCGGGCCCGCATGGACAGGCCGGGGGCGAGAGCGGCCGCGGCGACGGCGCCGGCCGCGAACGCCGGGCCCTCCAGCAGCGTGACCGGCTCTCCCCGGTGGTTGACCCGCGTCCAGTACTCGTCGGCGGTCTTCTCGTCGCCGATGGGCGGCCTGCGCCGGAAGGCGGCGAAGGCCGCGCGGGCCGCGACGGCGCCGAGCACCGCACCGACGGCGGCGCCCGCCGCCGCCGCGGCGCGGGTGCCGGCCTGGGGACGTATGGCCACGGCTGTTCCCCTTCTCTGCGTACTGGGTCGTGCTGGTCGTGCCGCTTGTGCTTCGTACTCAAGTCGTGCCGGCCGGCCGGGCTTCCGTCCTCGCCCGCCCGGCGTACGGACGGCGTGTGGGCGGCGGTTCAGCCCCGGCTGCCCGCCGGGGTGGGGGTCGGGCTCTGGCTGGGCGGCGTCACCGAAGGTTCGAACGCCGTGGCCCCGCTGCCGATCCCGTACGCGCCCGAGCGGCCGGTCAGTTGCTCCCGCAGAGCGTAGACCACCACGACCCGGCCCGCGGCGAAATCGAGAGTGTCGACGGTCGAGACGGCGGAGGCCACGCCTCCCGTGTCGTGCAGGGCCTCGATGACCCCGCCCGCGGCGGAGGCGTTGGCGGTGCCCGCGAGGACGGTGCCGAGAGCGCCGCTGTCGAGACCGGCCGCGACCGAGACGACGGCGTTCGTCTCCCGCTCGGCGTCCTCCCCGTCGTACGGCTGGGCCGGCGCGAGCACGATGGCCATCGTCGCCCGCTCCTCGGGTTTGCCGCTCACCGTGAGGAAGTCGCCGGACTGGAACGCCTCCAGGACTCCGGCGGCCGCCGCGTTGGTCCGGCCCGCCTGCCCGCGGTCGTTGGTCACGACCGCGCTCGCGAGTATCGCGGCGGCCTTGTCGTACGGCGAGGCGCCGTCGGGGAACGTCGTGCCGGGCGGGGCGAGGGTGGCCGCCAGCCCGTCGACGAGGCTCGCCTGGTCCGCCTCGATGAACTTCTCGGTGAGGCTGATCCTGCCGCTGTAGACGCCGCCCGCGCCGGTCACGAGCTTCTCGACCGCGTCGCGCATCGCGGCCGGCGCGCCCGGCGCCTCGACGAGCAGGACGTGCTCCCCGAGAAGCTGGCCGCGTACGAGGTCGGTCAGGTGCGCGGTGATCAGCGAGTCCGAGCCCTCCTCGCGGCTCTGCAGCTGCGAGATCTGGGCCAGGTTGCTCTCGTTGGCCTTCCGCAGGGACGCGGTCATCTCCTCGGCCGACTTGAAGAACATGGGCTCCAGCACGGTGCTGCCCAGCACGATCCCGACCGTGAGCGCGAGGAAGATCGCCACGATGGAGACGAGGTGATAGCGGAAATCGATCACGAGAAGAGTCCGACCAACCAGAAGATGAAGCCGTTCCAGGCCACGCGCAGGCCGTTCAGCCACACCTGGCCGATCGGCGAAACCGAGATCACCACACCGATCGTGACCAGTGTGGTGGCCACGAGAAGCAGCAGGGAGGGGGTCGAGATCCGGCTGCGGTAGAGCCGGCTCACGCCCTTGGCGTCCACGAGCTTGCTGCCCACCCGCAGCCGGGTCAGGAAGGTGCTCGCCGCGCCCGACCTGCCCTTGTCGAGGAACTCGTCGAGCGTCCAGTGCGTGCCGACCGCGACGATCAGCGTGGCGCCCTTGTCGTCGGCCAGGAGCATCGCGATGTCCTCGCTTGTCCCGGTCGCGGGGAACACGACCGCCTCCTGGCCCAGCCGGTGCACCCGCTCCAGCCCCGGCGCCCGCCCGTCCCGGTAGGCGTGGACGACCAGCTCGGCACCGCAGCGCAGCGCCTTCTCCGAGACCGAGTCGAAGTCGCCGACGATGATGTCGGGGATGTAGCCCGCCTCCAGCAGGGCGTCCGCGCCGCCGTCCACGCCGATGAGCACGGGCCGGTACTCCCGGATGTACGGCCGGAGCGTCGCGATGTCCTCCTTGTAGTGGTAACCGCGCACCACGATGAGGGCGTGACGGTTCTCCAGGGAGGTGCGGATGTCCGGGACGCCGACCCCGTCGATGAGCAGGTCGCGCTCGCGCCGGACGTACTCCATCGTGTTCGCGGCGAACGCCTCGATCTGGACGGCGAGGCCCGCCCGGGCCTCGGTCATCGCCGCTTCAATGCTCTCGGCGGTCTGCGGCTCCCCCTTGCCGACCAGTTCGTCGCCGAGGTAGACCATGCCGTCGTGGACGCGGATCACGTCGCCGTCGGCGATCCGCTCGAACAGCTCCGGCGACGCGCTGTCGATCAGGGGGACGCCCGCGTCGATCAGGATCTGCGGCCCGAGGTTGGGATAGCGGCCGCTGATACTGGCGGCCGCGTTCACCACGGCGGCCACGCCGCACGCGACGAGAGCCTCCCCGCTGACCCGGTCGATGTCGACGTGATCGATAATCGCGATTTCACCGGGCTGGAGGCGCTTGGTCAGCCTCTTCGTCCGTCTGTCGATTCTCGCCACTGCCGACACCCCGGGAAGGCCCTCGACCTTCCTGCGGCGGAGGCCCGGAACGCTCAAGCTCGGGACCTTCATCATGACCATCCTGCCAGAGGCGGAGACCGCCACGCTTCCACACCCCAAGGCTCGTCTGAATTGTCACCGCAAGTCAGGGATGTTGCCGAGGTGCCGAACCGGGGGCGTCCTGGCCCGCGCACCTGTCTCGTGACGACGTCCGTCCCCCGTTCCTCCGCCCCCTCGTGCCCCGGGGCTTGACTGCTTCCCGGCGCGCCCTGACCCAAACGCCACCCCCCGGCGCGCCCCGCCGAGTGTACGGGAACGGCCAGGTCAGCGCATACGGGATGCCAGGTCAGCCGGTGGCGGCCCGCCGGCCGGAGCCCCGGCCCGCCTTCGACGCCTCCTTCTCCCAGGCGCCCTTGTCGGCGGCGGCGATGGACAGCAGTTCCGCCGCGTGCGCCCGCCCGAGCTCGGAGTCCTCCAGACCGGCCAGCATCCGCGACAGCTCCCGCTCGCGGCCCTCCCGGTCGAGCGCCACCACGCCGCTGCGGACCACCCGGCCGTCGCTCGCCTTCTCGACCACGAGGTGCTGGTCGGCGAACGCCGCGACCTGCGGGAGGTGGGTGACCACGATCACCTGGGCGGTGCGGGCCAGCTTGGCCAGCCGCCTTCCGATCTCCACGGCCGCCTTGCCGCCCACGCCCGCGTCGACCTCGTCGAAGACGAACGTCGGGACGGGGTCGGCTCCCGCGAACACCACCTCGATCGCCAGCATCACCCGGCTCAGCTCGCCGCCCGAGGCCCCCTTGGTCAGCGGCAGCGGTGGCGCGCCGGGATGGGAGGCCAGGCGGAGCTCGACCTCGTCGACGCCGTGCGGCCCGAACTCGCCGGCGGCGGTGATGGCGACGCTCACCCGCGCGTGCGGCATGGCGAGAGCCGTCAGCTCCTTGGTGACCGCCTCGCCGAAACGCTCGGCCGCGGCGGTCCGGATGGCGGTCAGCTCCCCGGCCAGCTCTGCGAGCCGCCCGCCGAGCTCCCCGTGCTCCCGGGTCAGCTCCTCGATGCGGTCGTCGTCGCCGTCGAGCTCCGCCAGCCGCTCAGCGGCCCGCTGCGCCCAGGCGAGCACGGCGGAGACGTCCTCGCCGTACTTGCGCATGAGGCCGTTCAGCGTGGCTCTGCGCTCCTGCACCGCGGCGAGCCGTGCCGGGTCGGCCTCGACCGACTCGGCGTACGCCGCCAGCTCGGTCGCCACGTCGGAGACCAGATAACCGGCCTCGGCCAGCCGTTCGCCCAGCCCGGCGAGCGCGGGGTCGAAGTCACGCACGGACTCCACGGCCGTCCTCGCGTGGCCGAGCAGCGACACGGCGTCCTGCACGTCCTGCGCGGTCGTCATGGGGTCGCCGAGCAGCGCGGCGTGGGCGGTCGTCGCGGCGGTGCGCAACGCGTCGGCGTGGGAGAGCCGCTCGGCCTCCTCCTTGAGCTCGACGTCCTCCCCCTGCCTCGGCTCGGCCTTCTCGATCTCCTCCAGGCCGAACCGCAGGACGTCGGCCTCCTGCGCCCGCTCCCTGGCCTTCTCGGTCAGCTCGCGGAGCAGGTCGCCCACCTGCTTGTGCCGCTTGTACGCCTGCTCGTAGGCGCGCAGCGGCTTGACCAGCTCGTCTCCGGCGTAACGGTCGAGCGCCGCGCGCTGCCTGCCCGGTTGCAGCAGGCGCTGCTGGTCCATCTGCCCGTGCACGGCCACGAGGTCGTCGGCGATGTAGGTGAGGGTCCCGACCGGTACGGCACGGCCGCCGAGCCAGGCGCGGGAGCGGCCCTCGGCGGAGACCGACCGGGAGATGATGAGCTGCCCGTCCTCGACCTCGCCGCCGACGTCGCCGACCTGCTGGGCCACCCGCCCCTCGGCCTCGATCACGAGGGTGCCCTCGATGAGCGCCTTGTCGGCGCCCGGGCGCACCCTGGCCGGGTCGGCCCGCCCTCCGAACAGCAGGCCGAGACCGGTCACGACCATCGTCTTGCCCGCGCCCGTCTCACCCGTGACGACGGTGAATCCGGGTGACAGCTCCAGAACGGCCTCGTCGATCACGCCGAGCCCCTGGATGCGGACCTCCTCGACCCGTGGCCGCACTGGTCCCTCCCGTAATGCCGACCGAACCCGCCAGAGATCCTACGCGTAACTCGTCAAGATTTTCGAGGACGGCGAGTCGGGACCGCGAACCGAACGAGAATCTGTGGACAAGGAACCGCTGGTCAACGGGCAAATCACCATCAACCGCCGCGACTCCGTCGCCGATCTGTGGTCAGCCGTTCCGCGGCCGGCCGTTCCATGGTCACCCGTTCCGCGGTCAGCCGGTCTTGGCACAGCCAGCCTGCGGTCGGCCCGTCTTGGTCGGCCGGTCTTGGTTCAGCCGGTCTTGGTCAGCCGGAGCGGACCCGGCCGCGCCAGCCCTGGACGGGCAGGTCGAACTTCGCGACCAGGCGGTCGGTGAAGGGCGCGCCGGTGGTCTCCACGCCGAGCAGCCGGGCGAGCCGTACGGGCACGTCGGCCCTGCGGACCTCCACCCGGGCGCCGGGCGGCACGTCGAAGCGGCGGCGGCCGTCGCACCACAGCACCCCGGCGCTGGTGTCGGGCAGGATCTCCACCGCCAGCGTGGATCTCGGAGACACCACCATCGGCCGGGCGAACAGCGCGTGGGCGCTGTTGGGCACCAGCAGCAGCGCCTCCACCTCGGGCCAGACGACCGGCCCGCCCGCCGAGAACGCGTACGCCGTCGACCCCGTGGGCGTCGCGCAGATCACGCCGTCGCAGCCCCATCGGGACAGCGGCCGGCCGTCGATCTCCGCCACGACCTCCAGCATGCGGTCCTTCTTCTCCACCGACGCCTCGTTGAGCGCCCAGGTCCGCGCGAGCACCGAGCCGTTCAGGCGCACGACGACCTCGATCGTCATGCGCTCCTCGACCTCGTAGCGCCCCTCCGCCACCCGGTCCACCACGGACGCGAGGTCCTCCATCTCGGCCTCCGCGAGGAAGCCCACATGGCCGAGGTTCACCCCCAGCAGCGGCACCCCGGCCGGGCGCGCCAGTTCCGCGGCCCGCAGCAGGGTGCCGTCACCACCCAGGACGATGATCAGCTCGGCCTCCTGCGAGGCGGCCCCGTTCTCGGGGACCACCTCGGCCAGGGCGCAGCCGAGCTCCTCGGCCTCGTCGTCCAGCACCCGGACGTTGACACCCGCCGCGATCAGCCGTTCCATGACCAGCCGGGCGCTGCGCACCGCCGCCTCCCGGCCCGTGTGCGCCGTGACCAGGACGGTCCTCTTGGCGTCCGCCCGGTCGTCCACCACGTCTCCCGCGCCTCCCGTGCCCCCCGTACCGCTGACCGTGCCGCTCACCGTGCTCGTCGTCTCCACGCCTCGCCGCCCGCGCCCGCTCTCCGGCCCGCGCCCGCTCTCGCCGCCCGCGCTCATTGGGGGCCCTCCGCGACCGCCGTGCCGATGGCCGCGTCGAGGTCGGGAACCGGGTCGTGTCCCGGTCCCTTCCCCAGCCACAGCAGGTATTCCACGTTGCCCGACGGCCCGGGCAGCGGGCTCGCCGTCACTCCCTTGACGGTGAGGCCCAGCGACCGGGCGGCGACCGCGACGTCCCGCACCGCCTCGGCCCGCAGAGCCGGGTCGCGTACGACGCCGCCCGCGCCCACGCGGTCCTTGCCCACCTCGAACTGGGGTTTGACCAGCATCGCGAAGTCCGCCACCGCGGCCGCGCAGGCCGCCAGCGCGGGCAGGACCAGGCGCAGGGAGATGAAGGACAGGTCTCCGACGACCAGCGTCGGGGGCTCGCCGACCATCTCCGGGGTCAGATCACGGACGTTCACCCGCTCCATCACCGTCACCCTCGGGTCGGTGCGCAACGACCAGGCGAGCTGGCCGTACCCCACGTCGACCGCGAGGACGTGCGCGGCGCCATGCCTGAGCAGCACGTCGGTGAACCCACCGGTCGAGGCGCCGGCGTCGAGGCAGCGGCGCCCCTCGGCGCTCAGGCCCGCGAAGGCGCGCAGCGCGCCGAGCAGCTTGTGCGCCCCTCTGGACACGTAGTCCGGGCCCTCCGGCGTCTCCGCCACGACGATGGGCGCGGCGGTGTCCACCTGGGTGGCCGCCTTGCCCGCGACACGTCCGCTCACACTCACCCGGCCCGCGTCGATGAGCTGCGCCGCCTGCTCCCGGGACCGGGCGAGCCCGCGGCGCACGAGCTCGCTGTCCAGCCGGACGCGCTTCACCCGGCCCGCCCCGGCACGGCGCCCCGCCGTGCGGCGGGCAGACGCATGGCGGGCAGACGCATGGCGCTCGAACACACGGCGGGCTTCCGGCCACCGCCGGACGCCGGCACCTGGATCGCCCTCACCGGTGGCTCTCCCGCGGCGTCCCGGCCTCGGCCGGCTGCCCGCCCAGGCCCCCCACGCGGGAGTCCGCTCTGCCGGATTCCCCTCCGCCGGAGTCCTCGACGGACGCGAGCACCGTCTCAAGACCGGTGAGAACCCGTTCGAAGACGCCCACGTGCCCGGACACCGGCGTCTGCGCCAGCTCCCCGAGCGGCGACAACGCGGCCCGCACGCCGTCGGTGCCCGAGGCGGGTGGCTCCCCCGGCGCGATATCGCTGTCCGTCATGGTCCCTTCCTGCTCCGATCGGCTGCCCGTCACCGCCGCCTGCGGCTGCCGGTCGTCCCGACGCTATCGGACCCGGCCGACGATCGCGTCCCATCCGCCCGTCCCTCGGAGACTTCGCGGTGCCGCCGACCGGCGACTCGGCCTCGATTCCGCGCGGGTGGCCGGTGAAGGGCCTACTGTCGGTGGTAGGAGGAATCGCATCAGCGACCCGTGGCCCGCACGCGGCCCGCGGGAGAACACGGTCCGCGAGGAGAAAGGCAGGCGCATGGCGACCGTCGAGGAGTGCCGGGCGGCGCTGGACAAGCTCGTCGAGCAGTTCGACGGCATAAGCGCGGAGGACCGGGCCAAACACGTCGTCGAACGCAGGCTCGCCTGCCGCATCTCCGACCTCGGCGTGACCTTCTTCGGCCGCCTCCACCGGAACGGCCTCGACCCGTTCAAGGAGGTGCCGCCGGAGGACGGCAGGCCCGCCGAGGTCAAGCTCACGCTGAAGAGCGAGGACCTGATCTCCATGGTGAACGGCGAGCTCGACATGGGCCGTGCGCTGCTCGGCGGCCGTGTCAAGATCGACGCCAGCCTCGGCGACCTCCTCCGTCTCCGCAAGCTCCTCTGACGCCTCCGGCGCTCCCTTCCCAGGCCCTCTCTTCGCGGGCCGCTCTTCCCGGGCCGCTCTTCTCGGACTCCGTCTTCCCGGACTCCGTCTTCTCGGACCGGCGCCGCCCAGGCCGAACTCGGCGGCGCCGTCCGGAACGCGGTCGTGCCCGCTCAGCGGTCTCGGACGGGCGCTACCGGGGTCACCGGCCGAGTGCCGTCAGCGCCCCCTTCACCGCGTCCTCGTCCGCCTGGCCGTCGCCCACCGCCTCCCACGTGGCGGCGCACGCCGCCCGCAGGCCGTCGACGGAGTCGCCCTCCCCGGTGAGCGCGAGCCTCCCGTCCTCCCACGCGGCCGTCCAGCCGCCGCAGGTCCACCCGGTCGTCCCGCGCCGCACGCCGGCCGCGGGCCGGTGCAGCCCCGACAGGTCGGCGGCGATGTGCGTCGGACGGTGGTGGGGCGCGGCGGTGAGCACGTCGAGAGGACCGGCGACGCCGGTGAGCACGAGCAGGCTGTCGACGCCGGCCCGGTTCGCGCCCTCGATGTCGGTGTCGAGGCGGTCGCCCACGACGAGCGGCCGCTGTGCCCGGGTCCGGATCATGGACTCGCGGTGCAGCGGCGGCTCCGGCTTGCCCGCCACGGCGGGTTCGACGCCCGTGGCGGTGGCGATCACGCGGCTCAGCGAGCCGTTGCCGGGAAGCTTGCCCCGGTCCGTGGGCATGGTGGTGTCCCTGTTGGCCGCGACGAACCAGGCGCCACGGCCGACGGCGAGCGCTCCCTCCGCCAGCAACCCGTAGGACAGGTTGTCGGCGAAGCCCTGCACCACGGCGGCGGGCTCGTCGAGGGCCGTCGTCACCGGGCGCAGCCCATGCTCACGCAGCGCCATCCGCAGTCCCATTCCGCCGACCACCAGGACGGCCGCGCCCGCCGGCACGTGCTCCGCCACCAGCCGGGCGGCCGCCTGCGCGGACGTCACGACGTCCTCCGCGGTGGCGGGAGCGCCCAGGTGACTCAGGTGCTGGGCGATCGCGCCGGGCGTACGCGACGCGTTGTTCGTCACGTACGCGAGCCGTACGCCGAGGTCCCGGGCCTCGCGCAACGCCTCCGGCGCACCGGGGACCGCGTGCCTGCCGAGATAGACGACGCCGTCGAGATCGAGCAGGAGCGTGTCGTAGTCGTCCACGAGCACGCCGGACGTGGGGGAAGAGGTGGTCATCGTCACGCCCGCCTCGCCCGCAGCGTCGCCCGGACCTGCTTGAGCGCCGAGACGTAGTGCCGCAGAGGCCGCATCGCGACCGCCATCGCGAGCGGCTCCTGCGCCGCCTCGATGTCGCCGCTGCGCCACAGCGCCATGCCGAGACCGAAGTAGGCGTAGTCCTCCGTCGGGTTGGCGTCGACGATCCAGCGGAAGCTGCCGGCGGCCTCGTCGTACCGGCGGGAGTTGAACTGGGCCCTGGCGAGCGCCTCGCGGATGCTGCGCGAGCCGGGCTCGGCCTGGGCGGCGTGCTCCAGGATGGCCGCCGCGGCGGCCGGGCTCCCCTCCTCGAGCAGTTTCATGCCACGCCTGAACCACTCGTAGACGCCGCCTGAAGGCGCACCGCCCGGATCATTGGAAGAAGCATAGGACTCGTTTCGTCCTTCGATCATCGGGTAAGCCTTCCTGCACTCCGTTTCGTATGAACCGGGCACCGCAGCGTCGAGGAGTCCGGGCCTTATGGCAACATGCCCGGTATGGAGAGTTCTGAACGGGCGGGACTGGTGCTGCGTCCGTTCCACGGCGTCCGTTACGCGGTGGACGACTTGGCCGCCGTCACCTCGCCTCCGTACGATCTCATCTCCCCTGAGGAACTGCGGGAACTGCTCGGTCGTCATCCGAACAACGTGGTGCGGCTGATCCTTCCCGGAGTCAGCCACTACGGCGAGGCGAGTGCGGCACTGACCGCCTGGCTGGCCGATGGAGTGCTGACGGTGGACACCCCGCCCGGCTTGTACGTGTACGAGCAGAGCGGCGTCGGCTTCCTGCAGCGGGGCCTGATCGGCGCGGTGGGCGTCGGGTCGCCCGCCATCCTCCCGCACGAGAACGTGCTGCCCGAGCCGGTCGCCGACCGCCTCGCGCTGATGCGGGCGACCCAGGCCAACCTGGAGCCGATCTTCCTGCTGTACGAGGGCGGCGGCACCGCCTCCCGGCTGGTCGACGACGTGGCGACCCAGCGCTTCCCGTCGATGGACGTCCGGACCCGCGAGGGCGTGCACCACCGTCTGTGGGCGGTGACCGACCCGAACGAGATCGAGGCCGTCGCCGAGGACCTGCGCGAGCGCCAGGCGCTGATCGCCGACGGCCACCACCGTTACGCGACGTACGAGGCCCTGCGGAAGGATCACCTCGGGCCCGGTCCCTGGGACTACGGCCTGGCCTACCTGGTCGACTCCACGGTGTATCCGCCCGATCTGCGGGCCATCCACCGGGTCGTTCCCGGGCTGCCTCTGCAGGAGGCGGCCGCACGGGCCAAGGGCGCGTGGCAGGTTCACGAGTTCGCCTCCGTCGAGGACGCCCTCGCGGGGCTCGCCAGGGCGACCGGGCCCGCCTTCGTGCTCGCCGGCGAGGGCCCCGCCCATCTGCTGACGGACCCGGACCCGCTGCAGGTCGAGCACGCCATGCCGGCCGAGCGGTCCGCGCGGTGGCGGGCGCTCGACACCTCGGTGCTCACGATGTTCCTCCTGCCGAAGGTGTGGGGGATCAACGACAGCGAGCAGTCGGTGATGGTCGTGCACCACGACCCGCTCGCCGCCGTGGAGAAGGCCCGTCGCCTCGGCGGCACGGCTGTGCTGCTCAATCCGCTGGCCACCGACGACGTGCTCACTGTCGCGACGCAGGGCGAACGCGTGCCACGCAAGTCGACCTCGTTCGGTCCCAAGCCCCGGACGGGGCTGGTCATGCGGACCTTCTCCGCCGACTGACCCCGTCGCCGTCCGCCGGTTCGGGGCCGGACGCTCCGGTCCCAGCGGTCGGATCCCGAGGCCCGGCGACCGGGTCAGGCCGCACCGCGACTGTCACGCTCGGCTCCCGCGCCTGGACCATCGGGCCCGGCTCCGGCACCGGCGGCAGCCGATTCGATACCTGCGCCGGGATCCCGAGGCCCGGCCTCCGCGCGGGACCCGCCCGTACGGGACCTGTTCCGCGGTGGCGCCGGCTGGAGGCGGCGCGCCGTACGGACCTCGATCTCGTAGCGGCTGCCGCCACGCCACCAGCGGCGACGCAGGGCGCCCTCCACCTCGACCAGATCATCGAGTCGCCAGCCGACCACCGAGTCCCGCACCCCGTCGTCGAACGTCGCGCATTCGATCGCGTCGGAGCGCTGGTAGCCCGGCCCGCCACCCGGCCTGCGAACCGCGAGCCGCCACTGGGTCAGCAGGGTCCCGCTCGGCAGTTCGCGGTGCGCCGGCTCCATGGACAGCCGCCCGGCCAGCACCACCTCGTTGCGGTGCATGTGATCTCCTCTCTGTCAGGGATCACTGTGCGAGATTAGGCTGGGCCAACGAGGACCTGAACGTCGTTCTGTGAATATCGGTTCTAGTTCCGGGGGTAGCTGTGGACAACGTCACTCCGCTCGGCGGCGAGGTGTACGAGATCGACACCCGGATGGCCGGTTATTCGGGCATCACGGCGGGTTACCTGATTCTCGGCGACCGGCCCTGCCTGGTCGAGACGGGGACCTCGACCTCGGCTCCCGTGGTGCGGGACGCGCTGTCCTCCCTCGGCGTCGGGCCGGACGACCTCGCGACCGTCGTCGTGACGCACATCCACCTCGACCACGCCGGCGGGGTGGGGGACATCGCGGCCTACTATCCCTCGGCCGAGATCGTCGTACACGAGAAGGGGGCCCGCCACCTCGCCGATCCGTCCCGGCTGATGGCGAGCGCGAAGATGGTGTGGGGCGACAAGCTCGACGTGTTGTTCGGCGCCCTGACGCCCACCGACGCGGCACGCATCAGGGCGCTGGGCGACACCGGAACGATCGACCTCGGCGGTGGCCGCACCCTGGCCAGCCACTACTCTCCCGGCCACGCCAAACACCACGTGGGCCTGCTGGACTCGTTCACCGGCGACCTCTACGTGGGCGACGCGGCGGGCGTCTACCTGCCCGAGACCGGAGACCTGCGGCCCGCCACGCCGCCGCCGGATTTCGACCTGGATGTCGCGCTCGAGTCGATCGCGTTGTTCTCTGCTCTCACGCCGCAGCGCCTGCTGTTCAGTCACTACGGCCCCGTAAATGACGTTCCGTCGATTCTGGAGAGGTCCGCGGAGGAACTGCGTGTCTGGGTGGATCTAACCAGGCGCGCCCACGCCGACGGCATGGAGTTCGATCACGCCGTGGCGATGGTGCGTGACCGGACACGCGAGCGGTACGCCGCGCTGCGCGCCGACGACGCCACCGCGGAGCGGTTCGAACTGCTGAGCGAGGCGGCCTCGAACGTGGCGGGAATCATCCACTGGCTGGACCGCCCCGCGCGATGAGCGTCCACGCGTACGACGGGCGCCACCGCCCGGGCCATACCCCGGCGACGACGCCCGTCGTACGGACGATCAGCGCTTGCCGTGCTCCTCGGAGTCCTCCCGGTCGTCGAGCACGTCCCCGAAGTCGGGCTCGATGAAGGCGGGGCCGAAGGCAGAAACCTCGCCCCTGTTCTCCTTCACGGACCGCTCGCCCGGCTCGGCACCGCCCTGCCCCTGCCCGGCCGGTGGTACGGCCGCCTCGCCGACGGTTGTGGCCGCCCCCGTGGCCGTCCCATCCGCCGCAGTGGTCGTCCCCCGCACAGCGGTCGTCCCCAGCGCGGAGGGAGAACCGTCGCCCGAGAGATCGGCGCCTGGCCGGTCGTCACCCGGGACGTCGCTCTCCACGATCTCGCTCTTCACGCCCTCGCTCTTCACGGTGTCGTCCGCCGCGAGATCCTGCTCCGCGAGGTCGCCCTTCTCCGAGCCGCTCTTCTCCGAGTCGTCCGCGACGAGGTCGTCGGCCGGAACGTCCTCGTCGGCGAGGTTCTCCGGAAGACTCGCCTCGTCGTCCTCGTCCTTGACCGCCTCCCGGATCTCCTCGTCCTCGGGGAGACCGCCGTACTCGCCGGAGCCGGACTCGGAGTCGGACTCGTCGGACTCGTCGGACTCGTCGTAGTCCTCCTCCAGGTCCTCGATGAGTCCTCCGGTCAGCTCCGCGTACCGCTCGGCCGCGTCGGTCTCGCCGTCCTCGTCGAAGCCCATCGCGCGGGCGAACCAGTCGGTGGCCGCCTGCTCGTGCCCGGCCTCCGCGAGGGCGTCGGCGTAGGCGAAGGCCAGCCGCGCCGACCACGGCTTCGGCTGGGGGTCGCGCAACTCGGGAACACGCTGCAAGGTGATCACGGCCGCGTCGTGCTGGCCGAGGTCGCGGCGCGCTCCCGACTCCACGATCGCGAGTTCGATCCTGCCCGCGCGGTCCAGCCGTTCGGCCTCACTGGAGCGGACCAGGTCGAGCGCCCGTTCCGGCCGCCCGAGACCTCGTTCGCAGTCAGCCATGATCGGCAGATATTCGTCGGAGCCGGTCATCCGGCGGGCGGCGCGCAGGTCGCCGAGTGCCTCGGCGTACTGCCCCGCGTGGTAGGCGGCGATCCCCGTCGCCTCGCGGACCACCCCGATCCTGCCCGCGAACCGCCGGGCCACCTTGGCGTGCTCGTACGCCTTCTCGGGGTCCTCCGCGCTCAGCGCGCGGGCGGCCGCGACGAGGTGACTGGCCACGAGGTCAGCGAGGTCGTTCGGCAGTGAGCCGAGCTCCGCACGCGCCTCCCGGTCGAGTTCGTCAGGCGTGATGTCCGGGTCCAGCGCGGGCAGCTGCTCACGCGGCGTGTTCTCCCTCGCGTCGTCCGGCCGGCCGTACCGAGTGCGGCTGCCGCCCCGGTCGTCCCGGCCGTCCCTGCTGAACGGCCGGGCCTCGCCCCGGTCGCCGCCGGACGGCCGCGACTCGTCGCGGTCCCTGCTGAAGGGGCGGGGACCACTCCGCTCACCTCGGAACGGAGGCCGCGCCCGATCGCCGGAGCCGGAGAAGGAGCCAGAGCCGGAGCCCGGCCCGCGTCCGCGGAACGTCCGTCCGCCCTCCTCACGGTCACGGCCGGAGCGCCTGTCGTCGCGGTCCCTGAAGGATCCCGCGTTCCGGTCCTCCGCCGGACGGCGCGGCGGCCGGCTACCGAAGGAGTCGCGGTCGCGATACCGGGGACCGTCGCCACCCTCCTGCCGGCTCTCGTACGGACGCCTGGGCCTGTCCTGGCCGCCGGCGTCGCCCCGGTCCCGGTCGCCGAAAGAGCGCCGAGGCCGGTCCTCCCCGTACGGACGTCGCGGACGATCATCTCCGTAGGGACGCCGGGGGCTGTCCGGCCGCTGGTAGCCGCCCGAGCCCCTGTCCTCGCGGCCTCCCGGACGGCTCTCCTGGCGACCTTCCTGTCGGCCGTGGTCGCGGTCGTCGGAACGGCGCGGCGGCCGGGCATCGTATCCGCCGCGCTCGTCGCGATCACTGCGAGGTGCGAACGGCCGGCCTCCACGGTTGTCCCGGTTCTCTGACGAGTCACGGTCGCGGAAGCCGTAGCGTCCCCCGAAGCCGCCGCCCTGACGCTGCGGACGGTCCTGATAAGCGCCACCCTGACGCTGCGGCCGGTCCTGGTAACCGCCGCCTTGACGCTGCGGCCGGTCCTGATATCCGCCGCCTTGACGCTGCGGCCGGTCCTGATATCCGCCGCCCTCACGGCGGTCAGGACGGCGTTCTCCGTACGGCCTGCTGCCACGGTCATCGGAGCGGAACGGCCGGCCACCCCGTTCGTCACGCTCCCTGGCGCCATATCCGCCTCGGGCGTCGTCACGATCGCCGTACGAGCGCCTCGGCCTGTCCGTGCGGAAGGAGTCCCGGTCCTGGTAGGTACGGCCGCCCTGGCGCCCCTCGACGCCCTCGGTCCGGCGGGTGCCCTCTCCGCCCTGCTCTGCGCGGCCGCGCCCGAAGTCACGGCCCCCATCGCGGTCGCGGTAGCCACCGCGGTCCCCGCCACGGCCGCCCGCACTGTCGCCGGCACCGAAGGGGCGACGGTCGCGATCGTTCCTGTCGTCGCGGCCGCGATAACCGCTGCTCCTGTCGCGGTCGCCGTAGGAACCACCGGCCCGGTCATCCCGGCCACGCGACTCGAACCGCCCACCGGACGGCCTGCCCTGGGGGCGGTAACCCTGCCTGTCTGAACGGAACGGGCGCTCGCCGCGGTCACCGCGCTCTCCGCGGTCAGTCCGCTCGGTGCGACCCCCGCGGTCCTCACGGTCGTTGCGGTCGTTGCGGTCGTTACGGAAGCCTTCTCGCCGCTCCGCGGAGCGGCCACCGAAGCCTCCGCTTCCCCTGTCGCCGCGGAAACCTCCGGTGCGCTCCGCCCGGTCTCTGTTCTCTTCGCGGTTGTCTCCGCCACGGCCCGCGCCGTCGCGCCCGTCTTCTCTGTTCACTTCTGTCCTCTGTTGCTTGCTCACCGCGTCCGGTTCGCCGGCCGCAGGGCTCCTGTCTTCCCTTGTGTCCTGACTGACTTCTGGGGCTTCGTCCTGTACCCGAGGAGTTCCAGGGAAGACGTCATGTCTGTCGCGACTCCACTGAGACCGCGTCCGCCGCAGCCTTCGGTTCTCGTTCTACGCGACGAAGGCCACCGCGTGGTGGGTGGCCCGGCACCTGCCAGCCTAGCGCGCCGGTACCACCGCATGAGCCCCGACAGGAGCTTTCCTCCTCCGGTGAGACCTCCGCCGCCGAGGACTCAAGTTCGGGAAACCAAAAAAAGGGGGGTCATCCCAAACGGGATGACCCCCCTCAAAAGATTGTCCGGCGGCGTCCTACTCTCCCACACCGTCCCCGGTGCAGTACCATCGGCGCTGGTAGGCTTAACTTCCGGGTTCGGAATGTAACCGGGTGTTTCCCTACCGCTATAACCGCCGTAACCCCATGAAACACACAACCACCCACACCCACAACGGGTGTGAAACTGGTTGCTGTCTCTGAGATCACATAGTGAACGCGAGCATAATATGGTCAAGTCCTCGGCCTATTAGTACCGGTCAGCTCCACGCATTACTACGCTTCCACTTCCGGCCT